>NZ_JBITHV010000007.1:0-601652 GCF_044458365.1 Kribbella sp. NPDC050470
CAGCGAGGCGGGACACCCCACCACGCCCACATAGCCCAGCACCAAGCCAATCCGGAATCACCGCCTCACGCCAAGCCGATCGGTGGATCGAGGCTTAGGAGGGAGTAGATGAGGACGTCGGTGTTCTGGCCGGCGTTGAAGAAGGCTCCTCTAGCGGTGCCTTCGAGTTGGAAGCCGCACTTGTCGGCGATGCGGCGGCTGGGGGCGTTCTCGGGGACGATGACGAGGGACAGGCGGTTCACCTTCTTCGCCGAGAACAGGTAGTCGACCAGGAGGCGGACTGCCTCGGTGGTGTAGCCGCGGCCGGCGTACTCGGTGCTGTAGAGCTGGTACGAGAGCTCGTAGGCGTCCCAGTAGCTGACCTGCCGGAAGAACTCGATGTGGCCGACCATCACGTCGTCCCGGTCCCAGATCAGCAGCGTCCCCTGGTCACGCTCCCAGAACCCGGTCTCGGCACGACCACTTCACCGTTGAGCATGCCAACCCCCTCCTCAGGCTCTAGTGTCCGCTGAGGCGGGTGAGTTCGGCCGTGACCTCGTGGAAGGCTTCGGACTCGGGGTCGATGAGTTCGTAGTGGCCGGCGCCTTCGACTCGGTGGAAGCGGGCGGTGGGGTGGGCGGAGAAGTAGGACTCGGTGATGGTGATGGGGACCCGGAGGTCCGTGGTGCCGTGGATGAGGCTGACGGGGGCGATCGAGGCCGGTAGGTGCACGGGGTCGAGATCGTTGCGTACGCCGCTGCCGATGAAGTCCTGTACGGCGCCATCGTCCAGCCCCAGGCGATCAGCCATGAGCAGGTCCGCCACCGGGGCCAGCGCGATCACCCCACGGAGCCGGACCGGGTTGAACGTCGACGCCGCCCACAGCGCGAGTTGGCCGCCGGCGGAGTGACCCACCAGCAGGTAGCCGGCGTGTACGTCGACCAGGTCCGGCAGACTGTCCAGCGCCGTACGCACGTCTGTCGTGGTGGCGTCGGGATCGCCCGGCACGCGCCGGTACTCCAGCGACACCACCGGCCAGCCGAGGTCGGCGAGCGCCTCGCAGAGCGGGCGGGCGTGCACCCGGTCGTAGTCCGGCCGCCAGAACCCGCCGTGCACGAAGACGACGAGTGGGCGGTACTCCTTGGCGTGCCAGTGGTCGATCACGTGGTCCTCGTGGTCGCCGTACCGCAACTGCTCGTCCGGCTCGCGCGCCTCGCGCGTGAGCACCGATCGGTCCTCGCTCATTCAGACCTCCCGAGACTGTGCTTATCTCCTAAAAAGTGCAGAGCGTTCGTGGAGAACAGCTTGTGCTGCTGGTCCGCGGTCAGGAAACCGGCCTTCCGTACCACCTCCCCGACCGGCCGCTCACCCAGTGGATAGGGATAGTCACTGCCGACCAGAACGCGGTCTTCCCCCACGGTATCCACAAGAAGCCGTAATGATGCCGATTCGAACACCACCGTGTCGACGAAGAACCGGTCCAGGTAGTACGACGGTGGGTGCTGCGAGCAACCACGCACGATGTCACCGCGCCGGTGCCAGGCGTTCTCCACCCGTCCCAGCCAGAACGCGAAACTCCCGCCTCCGTGGGCGAAACAGATCCGCAGCGACGGCGGCAGCGCGTCGAAGGCGCCGCCCAGGATCATCGCCAGCAGCGACAGGTGTGTCTCGGCGGGCATCCCGGTCAGCCAGCGGGCCATCCAGCGGTCGAGTCGCGGCCCGCCCGGCATGTCCCACGGATGCACCAGGACCGGCGCCCCGACCTCGGCACAGTGGTTGAGGAAAGCAACGATCCCGGCGTCGTCCAGGTCCTTGTCGCCGACGTGGTTGCCGATCTCCACGCCCGCGTGGCCGGCCTCGAGACACCGGTCGAGCTCGGCACAGGCGGCGTCCGGGTCCTGCAGCGGCACCTGGCAGAACGGCACGAACCGGTTGTCCCCGGCAAGTGTCTCCAGGGTGAGGTCGTTGAAGATCCGGGCCACCTTGACCGCCTGGTCGGCCGGCCGGTCGTAGGCGAGGAACACCGGCGTCGGCGAGACCACCTGGACATCGATGCCGTCGGCATCCATATCGGCCCGCCGGACGGCCGGATCCCACGTCTGCGGGCCGATCGGCCGGAACTCCTCCGAGCCCACCATGATCATCGCGGCCCGCTCGGAGTCGATCCGCAGCCACGGCCAGCCGGAGCCGCCGCACGCTACCGAGAGATCCGGCCAGCCCTTCGGCACCAGGTGAGTGTGAACATCAACCGTCATCAGCCTTTGCCTGGGTGCATCGCGCCGCAGTTCGGGCAGGTGCGGGCCTCTTCGCTGTCGTAGAAGGCGTTGAAGACCGGTGGCAGGTCGGCGACGATGTCGTTCACCTGGAGCTCGACCTCGTGCACGATCGCGTTGCAGCTCTCGCAGTACCAGCGGAACTTCTCCAGCGTGCCCTGCTCGCGGACGCGCTCGATCACCAGGCCGATCGAGTCCGGGCCGCGCTGGGGCGAGTGCGGCATGTTCCGCGGCAGCACCCACATCTGGCCTTCGTCGATGTCGACCCGGGCCGGTCCGTCCTCGGTCATCACGTTGACGTGCAGGTGTCCCTTGATCTGGTAGAAGAACTCCTCGTACGGATCGACGTGGAAGTCGGTGCGCTGGTTCGGGCCGCCGACCACCATGGTGATGAAGTCGTCACCGGTCGGGAACATCTGCTTGTTGCCGACCGGCGGCTTGAGCAGGTGCTTGTTCTCCTCGATCCACTGCGGAAAGTTCGTCGACTCCAGATTGACCATCACTCGCTCCTTTGCGGGCTGTGTCCTGGTGGGATGGCCGCAACGGCCTGTATCTCGATCAGCAGCTGGGGATGTGGCAGCTGATGGACTGCGACGGTCGTCCGGGCCGGCCCGGACTCGTCGAAGAATTCGGCGTACACCTCGTTGTACCCCCCGAAGTCGTTCATCGACACCAGGTACGTCGTGACGCTCACCAGGTCCTCGAGCCCGGCGCCGACCGCGGCCAGGATGTCCCGGATGTTCTCCAGTACGGCGCGGGTCTGCTCCCGGATGTCCAGCGCCACCGTGCCCAGCGGGTCCACCGAGGCCCCGGCGATCGAGTTGTCCGGCCGCCGGCTCGACGTACCCGACACGTACGCGAACCCGTTGACGACCTTCACATGCGGAAACCGCCCCCGCGGCACCGCCTTCCCCGGTACGACGGTCATCGACGTCCTCGCTTCGCTCCGGGCGCCGATGAGACACGAAGCGGACTGTGCTTGATGGTGAACTCGCTTCGCTCGTTCACGAGAGCTCCACGCAGACGTTGGTGGGTTCGGAGTAGAAGTCGAGGGAGTGGCGGCCGCCCTCGCGGCCGATGCCGGACAGTTTCATGCCGCCGAACGGGGTGCGGAGGTCGCGGAGGAACCAGGTGTTGACCCAGACCAGGCCGACGTCCAGGGCCGAGCCGGCCCGGTGGGCGCGGCCGACGTCGCGGGTCCAGACGGTTGCCGCGAGCCCGTAGTCGGAGCCGTTCGCCAGCGCGTATGCCTCGTCCTCGGTGTCGAACGGGGCGATGTGGCAGATCGGGCCGAAGATCTCCTCGGTGTTGGTCCGGGCCTCGGGCGGCAGCCCGGTCACCACGGTCGGCTGGATGTAGCAGCCGCCGTCGCGGGCATCGCCGAACGAGGGTACGCCGCCGCCGGTCAGGATCTGTGCACCTTCGGCCCGGGCGAGGTCGTAGTACGACAGGACCTTGTCGCGGTGCTGCTTCGAGATCAGCGGCATGTTCATCGTCGCCTCGTCGGCCGGCCAGCCGTAAGTCAGCTCCGATGCCCGCTGCGCCAGCCGGGTGCAGAACTCGTCGAACACCGGCCGCTCGACGTACAGCCGCTCGGTGCACAGGCACACCTGGCCGCCGTTGGTGAAGACCGACCGCACCGACCCCTCGACCGCCGCGTCCAGATCGCTGTCGGCGAAGATCAGGCCGGCGTTCTTCCCGCCGAGCTCGAACGACACCGGCTTCACCCGGTCCGCGGCCACCTTCGCGATCGCCGTACCGGTGGCCGACTCGCCCGTGAAGGTGATCGCGTCGATCCCCGGGTGCCGGGTGAGGTACTCCCCCGCCGACGACGGACCGAAGCCGTGCACGAGGTTGAATACCCCAGCCGGTACTCCGGCCTCGGCCATCACCTCGGCCAGCACGGTCGCCGAGGCCGGCGTCTCCTCGGACGGCTTGACGATCACCGTATTGCCGCAGGCCAGCGCCGGCGCGACCTTCCAGGTGAGCAGCAGCAACGGCAGGTTCCAGGGCACGATGATCGCGACGACACCGACCGGTTTGCGTACGGCGTAGTTCAGAGCCCGCCGGCCATCCGGCAGGGCGGTCGTGTACGACTCGGTCGGCGCAGTCGTCGCGAAGTCCGCGAAGGCCCGGAAGTTCGCCGCACCCCGCGGGATGTCGAGCGTCCGCGCCTGGCTGATCGACTTCCCGGTGTCGCCGACCTCGGCCGCGACAAGGTCCTCGAACCGTCGCTCGAGCCCGTCCGCGACCCGGCGCAGTACGACGGCGCGCTCCTGCTCGCTCATCCGTCCCCACGGACCACGCAGGGCAGCCTGAGCGGCCTGCACGGCCGCGTCCACGGTCTCCTCGGACGCCTCACAGACGTCGAAGATCTGCTCGCCGGTGACCGGACTGAGCTTCGCGAACGTCGATCCGCCCTCGTCGAACGCGCCGTCGACGAAGTTCCGCAGCAGTCCGGGCTGCGACACCCGCCCGGCCAGGAGATCGGGACTCCAGAGGTTCATCGCCGCCTCCTTCTAGCCAGCCCGGCGAGCAGACCGGCGGTGAACGCGACTCCGACCCCCAGGACCTGGTGCTGACGCCGTACCCGCTGCTGTACCTCGGCATACGGCGTCGTGGAGAACGACACCAGTTCGTAGCGGGAGACGTACCGCCCCGGGAAGGCGCGCTCCAGCGCGTGCTCGATCCGCTTGGTCAGCCGGAAGACGGGGGACGCCACCTTGTCGCGCATCTCGACGAAGTTCGCCAGCGCCATGTCGGCGATCGCCTCGGTGTTCTCCCGGCGGCGCGCCTCGAACAGCGGCAGCGCCCGGGCCCACGAGCCACCGGTGTCGCCGAGGCAGCGGTCCAGCTCGACCACGTCCTCGAAGGCGCAGTTCGCGCCCTGCCCGTAGAACGGCACGATCGCGTGCGCTGCGTCGCCGATCAGCGCGGTCCGGCCGTGCGCCTGCCACGGCAGGGCGTGCACGGTGCCGAGCACCCCGACCGGGTTGTTCAGATAATCGCTGACCAGGTCCGGTGCCAACGGCAACAGGTCCGGGTAGTGCTCGCGGAAGTGCGCCTCGATCCCGGCGGCGTCGGTGAGCGCGTCGAAGGAGCCGGCCGGCCAGAACAGCGTGCAGGTGAACGACTTGTCCGGATTCGGCAGGGCGATCATCATCGAGGTCCCGCGCGGCCAGATGTGCAGGGCACCCGGGTCCAGCGCGAAGTCCCCGCCGGCGGCCGGGATCGACAACTCCTTGTACCCGTAGTCCAGGAAGTCCACGTGTTCGGCAACGATGCCCTCAGCAAGCATCTGCTCACGGACCGCCGAGCCGGCGCCGTCGGCGCCCAGCACGACATCCGCCTCGGCCGCCACCTTCCCGGACGGGGTCGCGAACACCATCCGCCCGGCGGCTGAGTCCAGCTCGACCAGCCGGTGCTCGAAGACCACCGACACCCCGGGGGCGGCCGCGGCCGCCGACAGGAGCGCGTTGTTCAGCGCGCCGCGGCTGATCGAGTTGATCGCCCGCTCGCCGTCGGCGGAGTACTGCTGGAAGTCCAGCGGCCCGTCGACCGGATGGATCATCCGGCCCTTCATCGGCAGCGCGTCGGCCATCACCTGCTCGACCAGCCCGATCCGGCGCAACGCGTCCAGCCCGCGTTCGGAGATGGCCAGGTTGATGGACCGGCCGCGCTCGGCCTGACCAATGCGCGGATCCGGCCGGCGCTCGTACAGCGTCACCTCCAGGCCGCGCCGGGCCAGGAAGCAGGCGAGCAGGCTCCCGGTCAGCCCGGCTCCCACGATCGCGATCTTCACTCCGGCTCCACCTGGGTCAGTGCCGACGCCGCGCGCCAGCAGTCGTGGTACGTCGAGTACAGCGGCACCGGCGCCAACCGCAGTACGTCGGGCTCGCGGGAGTCCGCGATCACGCCGTACTCGAACCTGAGCCGCTTCGCGAGCTCACCGGCCGTCATCGCAGCATCGATCCGCAACGACAGCTGCGCGCCGCGCCGGGCGGGGTCGGTCGGCGTGATCACCCGCCCGATCGTGACCCCGGCCAGCAGCTTCTCCAGGTACGCCGTCAGCCGCAGACTGCGCTCGCGCAACGCGACCATGCCGACCCGATCGAAGAGCTCCAGCGAGGTCCGCACGGGACTCATCGAGAAGATCGGCGGGTTCGAGACCTGCCACGCGTCTGCGGACGCCGGCGGACGCGCCTCCGGCGCCATCTCGAACCGCGTGGACGGCTCGGTGCTCCACCAGCCCTCGAACCGCGGCAGGTCGCCGCCGAGGTGGCGCTCGTGCACGAAGGCCCCGGCCAGCGCGCCGGGCCCGGAGTTGAGGTACTTGTACGAGCACCAGGCCGCGAAGTCCACACCCCAGTCGTGCAGCGACAGCGGCACGTTCCCGGCCGCGTGGGCCAGGTCCCAGCCGACGACCGCGCCGGCCGCGTGACCGGCCTTGGTGATCGTCGGGATGTCCATCAACTCACCGGTCAGGTAGTTCACCCCACCGAGCAGCACCAGGGCCACGTCGCCCCCCAGTTGCTCGACGACGTCCGACGTACGCAGGGTGTCCTCGCCGGGTCGGGGCCGGAGGCGGATGATCGCGTCGTCGGCGTCGTACCCGTGGAAACGAGCCTGGGAACGGACCGCGTAGCTGTCGGACGGGAAGGCCGAGTCCTCGATCACGATCCGGTGCCGCGACGCGGTCGGGCGGTAGAACGAGACCATCAGCAGGTGCAGGTTGACCGTCAGCGAGTTCATCACCACGGTCTCGCTCGACAGCGCCCCGACCAGGCGGGCCGTCGGTCCGGTCAGCAGCTCGTGGTACGGCAGCCACGGCCGGTCCGCGTCCAGGTGTCCCTCGACGCCGAGCGCGGCCCAGGAGTCCAGGTCCTCGAGCAGCTCGGTCCGGGTCGCCTTTGGACGCAGGCCGAGCGAGTTCCCGGCGAAGTAGGCGACCTCGGGGTAGCTGCCGCCCTGGGCCGGAGGCACATCGAAGAGGTCCCGGTGCCCGGGGTCCGCGGCATCGAGCTTCAGCGCCTCCTCCTCCAGCGCGCTCACGCCCCGGCGACCTCGTCCTTCGCCCGGGCCGGCTCGATCACCTGGCCCTTGCCGAGCACGGTCACGCCGCCCTTGGACACGGTGAAGCCGCGCTCACGGTCGTAGTCCGGGTCGACGCCGATCTCGACCCCGTCCGGGACCACCACGTTCTTGTCCAGGATGACGTTCTTCAGCACGGCGTTCGCGCCGATCCGGCAGTTGTCCATGATCACCGCGCGCTCGATGGACGCGCCGGCGCTGACGATCACGTTGGAGCCCAGCACCGAGTGCTCCACGGTCGCCCCAGTCACCACCGAGCCCTGGCAGACGATCGACTCGCCTACCGTGGCGTCGTCGGTGAACTTCGCGCCCGGAAGCTGCGGGTGCGAGGTGAAGATCGGCCAGTCGGAGTTGTACAGGTTGAACACCGGCTGGATCGAGACCAGGTCCATGTGCGCCTCGTGGTAGGAGTCCAGCGACCCCACGTCCCGCCAGTACGAGCGGTCCCGGTCCAGCGCGCCCGGGACGTCGTTCTCCTTGAAGTCGTAGACCCCGGCCTTGCCCTCGGCAACCAGCATCGGGACGATGTCGCCGCCCATGTCGTGGCGGGACGCCGGGTTGGCGGCGTCCTTGCGCAGCGCCTCCACCAGGACGTCGGCGCTGAACACGTAGTTGCCCATCGATGCGAACGTCTCGTCCGGCGAGTCCGGCAGCCCGGGCGGGTCGGCCGGCTTCTCCAGGAACTCCTCGATGGCGTGCCCGTCCGGCCCGGTCTTGATCACTCCGAACTCGGTCGCCTCCACCCGCGGCACCCGGATCCCGGCCACGGTCACGCCGTTCCCGCGCTCCAGGTGCGCCGCCACCATCTGGGAGGCGTCCATCCGGTACACGTGGTCGGCGCCGAACACCACGATGATGTCGGGCTTGTGGTCGTTGATCAGGTTCATCGACTGGTAGATCGCGTCCGCGCTGCCCTGGTACCACTGCGGACCGAGCCGCTGCTGGGCCGGGACGCAGGTGACGAAGTTGCCGAGCAGGGTCGACAGCCGCCAGGTGAGCGTGACGTGCCGGTCCAGTGAGTGCGACTTGTACTGGGTCAGCACGCACAGGTTGCGATAGCCGGCGTTCGCGAGGTTCGACAGCACGAAGTCGATCAGGCGGTAACTGCCGCCGAACGGCACCGCGGGTTTGGCCCGGTCGGCCGTCAGCGGCATCAGCCGCTTCCCCTCGCCACCAGCCAGGACGATTCCGAGAACTTTGGGCGCCTTTGCCATGTCCGCACCTTAGTCCGCGATCCCCCGAGGCATAAGCGCTTGCGAGTGTCGCGACACTGTGTAGATGCCAATCCTCATCGTGCCGACCGTCGCCGTTCACCGTTCGTTCCTGGCGGCCTGGGACGAGCTGGGGCCGGTCCACGAGCGGTGGATGGGCGCCAAGTCGATCGCGAACGACGACGAGGAGTGGACCCGGGAGCAGGCGGAAGACCCGGCAGAGTTCCACCGGCTGGTCGAGGCGATCAAGGCCGAGGCGGACCCGGCGACCGAGCTCCCGCCCGGTATCGTGCACCAGACGGTGCTCTGGTACGTCGACGGCGTCGAGTTCCTGGGCCGGCTGTCGATCCGGCACTGGCTGACCCCGCCGCTGCTCGAGGTCGCCGGCCACATCGGGTACTGCGTCCGCCCGTCGGCCCGCCGCCAGGGCCACGGAACCCGGATGCTGGTCCAGTCCCTCCCCCTCGCCGCCAACCTCGGCATCGACCCCGCCCTGGTCACCTGTGACACGAACAACCTCGGCTCCCGGCGCGTGATCGAGGCCGCCGGCGGCGAGCTGGAAGACGAGCGACACGGAAAGCTGCGTTTCTGGGTACCGACACATGTCGCCTGATGTCCTAGGGTCGGGCTCATGAAGGTGGCGATCCTGACGCGTGAGTTTCCTCCGGACGTGTACGGCGGGGCGGGGGTGCACGTGGACTTCCTGGTCCGCGAGTTGCGCCGCCTGCTCGACGTGGACGTGCACTGCATGGGCGAGCCCCGGCTGGGCGCGATCGCGCACTCCGAGGAGGACGCGCGGATGCCGGAGGCGAACGCGGCGCTGCGCATCCTGTCCACTGACCTGACCATGACCGCCGCGGTCGGTGACTCGCAGCTCGTGCACTCCCACACCTGGTACGCCAACATGGCCGGCCACTGGGCCAAGCTCCTGTCCGGCGTCCCGCACGTGGTGACCGCGCACTCGCTGGAGCCCCGCCGCCCGTGGAAGGCCGAGCAGCTGGGCGGCGGCTACGCCCTGTCCAGCTGGGCCGAGCGTACGGCGTACGAGGCCGCCGACGCCGTGGTTGCGGTCAGTCGCGGGATGCGGGACGACGTACTGGACTGCTACCCCGCGATCGACCCCGCCAAGGTGCACGTGATCTCGAACGGCATCGACGCCGACTTCTACCGCCCCGACCCCTCGACCAGCGTGCTGGAACGGCTCGGGGTCGACCTGAACCGCCCGTACGTGACGTTCGTCGGCCGGATCACCCGGCAGAAGGGCGTCCCGCACCTGCTCCGGGCCGGCCTGCGGCTGGACCCGTCGGTCCAGCTGGTGCTGCTGGCCGGCGCGGCCGACACGGTCGAGCTCAAGGCCGAGACCGACGCGCTGATCGACGACCTGAAGGCGACCCGGGACGGCGTGTTCGTGGTCTCCGAGATGCTGCCGCGCGAGGACGTCCGGCAGGTGCTGACGCACGCGCTGGCGTTCTGCTGCCCGTCGGTCTACGAGCCGCTCGGCATCGTCAACCTGGAGGCGATGGCGTGCGAGACGGCCGTCGTCGCGAGCGCGGTCGGCGGCATCCCGGAGGTCGTCGACGACGGCGTCACCGGCACCCTGGTCCGGTACGACGAGAACGACATCGACGCCTTCGAGCACAGCCTCGCCGCCGGCATCAACGACCTCATCGACAACCCGGCCAAGGCCGCGGCGATGGGCAAGGCGGGCCGCGAACGTGCCGTGTCCGAGTTCGGCTGGGACGCGGTCGCCGAGCGCACCGTCGAGCTCTACACCACGCTCACCCGATAATCAGGCCGTCCCAGGACCAGCGGGGGATCGACAGGTCGGCGGGAACGTCGTCGGCTGACCAGTGGTACTTCGCCATCGCAACCGTCGTCGCCCAGGCGAAGTAGTCGTGCAGTACGGCGCGCAGCCGCTCGTCCGCATCCAGGCCGGTGTCGCTCAACGCCTGGTCGAAACAGGCGATCGCCCGCCGGTCCATCTCCTCATGCGGCCCGTTCCCGCTGTGCAACCGGACGACGTACGTCTCATCTCCGTAGTCCTCGCTGTACGTCGGCGGCCCACCCAACGCCTCACCCCAGTACGCCGCCAACCGCTCACTGTGCTTCGGGTGAAACCCATGGCTGAACGCGTGGCTCACCACCTCGTCCGCCATCACCCGCTCATGCCACGCACGAGCCAACCGCAACATCCCCGCCGCCCCACCCGCAGCCTCAAACACCGTAGCCATTCCCCACCTTCTACACCCCACCGGTACGTGCTCGCCACGCCCACGCTCAACGCTGGAGGAAAGCCAACCGCTGCTCGAACGCCGCGCCGCAGCGGCAGTCCTTGTCCTCACACAGGAGCGCCGCCGGGTCAGCGGTGATCAGGCGGGTGGCGCATGCCAGGACGTCCCGGACGGCGATCAGGCGGGCGCGGCAGTTGCCGATGCGCAACTCGCGCGTATGGGGTCGCAGCTCGGGTTCGATCTCGTCGAAGCGGTGGCTCTCGCCGGAGACGTTCGACAGCTCCATCCACGCGCCGGGGCCCGCCTTGGCGTACCGGTAGAACAGCGACCGGCCCAGGTGCTGTTCGGCGAGGTGGATGGTCGTGTTCGAGGTGTGGCCGACACCGAGCAGCAGGACATGGCCACCCAGCTCGGCAAGCGCCTCGATCGGTCCGAGCGGCCAGTCCAGCCGTTGAGCCGCGATCAGCTCACGCGCATGCGCGCCGACCGCAAGGAAGGAGAACAGCGGGTGTGTGCCCCGCTCGTGCTCATAGCCCACGCGCAACGCCTCGGGGATGCGTCCAAGCCATCCGTCGACCGGCAGGTCCGGCGTGAACGGGACCGCCTTCTCCACCGCGTCGTCGAAGGCTGCCCAGGTCTCTGCGTTGTAGTACGCGTTGTGCGGCCGAACCAGCCCCGGCGGAGCGGGCAAGCCAGTCAGCTCCCAACTCCCGCCGACCATCATCACGGTCCCACAGGTCCCGACCAACGCCCGACAGACGGCGTCAGCCCCACCCTCAACCCACCCAAACGACCGCAACGAGCCATGCACAACCACCGCCGCCCCCGAGTCCAGCCCCAACCCAGCCAGACCCTGAGCAATCTCAGCTTCCGTGACAACCATTCAGTTGATGCCGGCGGTGGGGGTGGGGGAGGTCAGCCAGGTTGTGAGGAGGCGGGCGCCGGCTCCGGTGGCGCCGGGGGTGTACTCGAGGCGGTCGGCCGGCGACTCCGCGATCGACGAGAGGTCGAGGTGGGCCCACGGGATGTCCCCCGCGAAGGCCTTCAGGAAGAGGGCGGCGGTGATGGACCCCGGCCCCTTCGAACTGTTGACCGAGTCCGCGATCGGAGTGGCGATCAGCTCCTGGTACTCCGGCGCCAGCGGCATCCGCCAAAGCTCCTCCCCCGACACCCGCCCCGCATCCGCCAGGTTGTCGGCCAACGCGTCGTCGGTCGCGAACAACCCGCCGTACAACATCGACCCCAGCGAGACCTTGATCGCGCCGGTCAGCGTCGCGATGTCGACGATGACGTCAGGCTCGAGCTCCTTGACCGCATACGCGAGCCCATCGGCGAGGACCAGCCGACCCTCGGCGTCGGTGTTCTTCACCTCGGTGGTCCGCCCGCCGTAGTGCCGGATCACGTCGTCCGGCCGGTACGCCGTACCCGACGGCATGTTCTCCGCCGCACAGATCAACCCGGTCACCCGCACCTGAGCCCCAAGGTCACGCAAAGCGGACAGCGTGGCGATCACCGACCCGCCGCCGGTCATGTCTCGCTTCATCGACACCATGCTCTCGCGCGGCTTCAGCGACAGACCGCCGGTGTCGTAGGTGATCCCCTTCCCGACGAGTACGACGTACGGCGTGTCGTCACCAGCCCCCACCGGGACATAGTCGAGCCGGATGAACCGAGGCGGCCGACTCGACCCCTTCCCGACCGCGAGGATCCCGCCGAACCCATCCGCCGCCAACTGCTTCTCGTCCCACACCGTCACGTCGAGACCGGACTCGGCAGCCAGCTCCGTGGCCCGAGCCGCCAGCCACGCCGGGTCCTTCTCGTTCGACGGCGTGGTGGCGAACTGCCGGGCCAGCCACCCGGTCCGGCCGATCACGGCCCCGCGGTCGAGCTCGATCTGCCGGTCGTCGTCGGAGCCGTCGGTGACGGTCACCCGCGCCACCACCGGCTTCCCCGGATCAACCGTCTTCAGGGTGTACGTGAACGACCCCAGTACGACGCCCTCGGCAAAGGCCTGCAGCACCGCGTCATCGATGCCGTCGGCAACTACTGTGGTGAGGTCGTCCTTGCCGCGGCCGAATCTGGCGATCGCCGCACCGGCGTGTCGCAGGTCCTTGGCGCTGCCGTCGCCGGCCCCGACCAGCAGGATCTCGGCCACCTCGCCGGTCAGCAGCGGGTACGACGCGGTCGCGCCGGCCGTCGTACCGAAGCCGGTCGCCTGCTGTGCCTCCAGCAGTCGGGAGAGGTCCACACCGAGGCGTTCGCCGGCGTCCTTCGCGGCGGCCGGCAGGCCGCTCTCGCCGACCACGATCACCCAGGTCGAGGCGCCGTGCACCGGCAGCCCGGGCTGCCACGCCACGACCGGAAGGGTGGGGAACGCGAACTTGCTGCTGCGGCGAGCCACTAGGAGGACCTCACTGTTTGATCAAAAGTTGTCGTAAACGCCCGGCCAACCGTAACGACCCCGGCCGGTGCCACAAAAGGCACCCACCGGGGTCGTTGTAGATATGTCAAGGAGTGCGTGGCACCCCGGGGAGAGCGCTCAGCCGACAACGGCCTTGAGCGCGTTGCCGAGCTCGGTCGCTTCGTCGGCGTTCAGCTCGACGACGAGCCGACCGCCGCCCTCGAGCGGAACCCGCATCACGATCCCCCGCCCCTCCTTGGTGACCTCGAGCGGACCATCGCCCGTCCGCGGCTTCATCGCCGCCATGCGCGCACCCCTTCCCAGTGTCGGTGTTGAGCGACGACACCGCACTGGGTACCGTCTCCGGCGCGTGCGGTGATGCGCCGTCGGCGCGTATCGCAGTGTGTATCAGGACCCATTATTCCCGATCACAGGCCAGAGCCGCGCACCATACGGCAGACTCAGGCACGTGCACGCCCGTTCTGCCCTCTTCGACCTGTACGGCGACCACCTGCGCGCGCGAGGTGGCCGGGCCCCAGTCGCGGCCCTGGTCCGGCTGCTCGCACCGCTCGGCGTCCAGCCGCCCGCGGTGCGTACGGCGGTGTCGCGGATGGTCCGCCAGGCCTGGCTCGAGCCCGTCCGGATCGACGGCCAGCCCGGGTACGAGCTGACCGCCCGGGCGCGTCGCCGGCTGGACGACGCGGCCGCCCGGATCTACCGCACTCCGCCGGAGGGAGCCGCTGGCAACGGTTCCGGCGGCGGTGCCGGCGACTGGGACCGGCACTGGCACCTGGGGATCCTCCGGGAGGTGCCGAACGCCCGCCGCCGCGAGCAGCTCGCGAGCCAGCTCGCCTTCCTGGGTTGGGCTCCGCTGTCCGACGGCGCCTGGGTCGGCCTGCGCAACGACGCGGAGGTGGACCAGATTCTCGGCGCGGAGGGAATCGCGGCGGACCGGTTCCGGGCCCCGGTCGACGACGGCGCGGTGGAGTTCGCCCGCCGGGTCTGGAAGCTGGACGAGCTCGGCGCGTCGTACGACGCCTGGCTGATCGAGGCGAAGGCGCTGGTCGAGGGCGCCGGCGACGACACCACCGACGAGCAGGCCTTCGCCGTCCGGTCGGAACTGGTGCACGAGTGGCGCAAGTTCCTGTTCCTGGACCCGGGGTTGCCGGCCGAGCTGCTGCCGGCCGGCTGGGCCGGGACCAGGGCGGCCGCGTTCTTCGATTTCCACGCCGAACGACTGAGCCCCGCGGCCGGGCGTTTCGTCGACGACTGCCTGACGCTTCACTGAGTTTCCGTCACCGACTGTCAAGGAGCTGACCACGATGAGTGACTCCGTCACCTACGCCGTGACCGACGGCGTAGCCACCATCACGCTGGACCGGCCGGACGCGATGAACGCGCTCGACACGCCGACCAAGGTCCTGCTCCGCGACAGCGTGCTGGCCGCCGCGGAAGACGACGCCGTCCGGGTCGTCGTCCTGACCGGGACCGGCCGGGCGTTCTGCGTCGGGCAGGACCTGAAGGAGCACATCGGGCTGCTCGAGGCGAACGACACGGCCGCGTTGTGGAGCACCGTCCCAGACCACTTCGCGCCGATCGCGCTGGCGCTGGCCGAGATGCCGAAGCCGGTGATCGCGGCGGTGAACGGGGTCGCGGCCGGGGCCGGCGCGTCGATGGCGTTCGCGTGCGACTTCCGGATCGTCTCCGACACGGCCGGGTTCAACCTCGCCTTCACCGGGATCGCGCTGTCCTGCGACACCGGGATCTCGTGGACGCTCCCCCGGCTGATCGGGCGGGCGAAGGCGCTCGAGCTGCTCTACTTCCCGCGGACGGTACGCGCCGACGAGGCGTTGACGCTCGGCTTGGCGACGAGCGTCGTACCGGCGGCCGAGTTCGAGGCGGCGGTCGGCGAACTCGCGGCGAAGCTGGCGGCCGGGCCGACGGTCGCGTACGGCGCGGTACGGCAGTCGGTCGGCTACTCGGCCACCCACACGCTGGCCGAGGCGCTCGTGTTCGAGGCCGGCAAGATGGAGCTGACCGGCGACACCGAAGACCACCGCAACGCAGTCACCGCCTTCGTCACCAAACAAACCCCCACCTTCAAGGGCCGCTAGGTCCTCGGTGCCTTCGGCAAGGACAACTTGAAGGCGACGTACCTGCGACTGAAGGCGGCCGCAACCGGATACGGCGGCATCGCAACTGATGCCTCCAGCAACGTTCACCACGCACTCGCGGTGCAGGACGCGCCGGACCACCACGACCTCGACACCTCGCGTGCCCGGGGGAGTCCGGCGCGTGATCCGTTTGCTGAAGCCAACGCCTACTTGACGACGACGCAGACCGGCCTGCAGGTGTCGGGACTCACGGGTTCCGCAGACCGCCTGCTTCACCATGCACCGCTTCCTCAGCCCGGCCCGCGAGAACTCCGCGCCCGGACCGTTGGTGGGCCCCCCGACCGCGTTCCGGCCGGGCGAGTCACGGCCGGACAACCACCTGACAGCCGGGGAGCCCGGTGAATACCTCATCACGTACAGCACCCGGAACACAACTCGTTCAGCCGTTTGTGTTCCCCTTATTTTCAACATTCCTCGGTGCACTCTGCAGATGCACGAGCTAGCTGCACGTGCACCGAGTCAACCTGGACATTCCGGTTAGCGGGCTATGCCGGTCAGGCCCTGTTCACCTGGCGGCCTATGCACGTCTTTCTCCCTCAATCACCGCGGCGCGTCAGCGTGCGATGCAGGTCGACAAGTGGTCGTTGACGATCCCCGTGGCCTGCATCAGCGCGTAAGCGGTGGTGGGACCAACGAACACGAAACCCTTCTTCTTAAGGCCTTTCGACATCGCCACCGACTCCGGCGTCGTAGCAGGTACGTCGCCCAGCGTCTTCGGCGCCTTGTGCTCGGCCGGCCGGAACGACCACAGCAACTCGGTGAACTCCCCCTCGTCCAGCTCCAACAACGCGCGCGCGTTCGAGATGGTCGCGTTGATCTTCAGCCGGTTGCGGACGATGCCGGTATCCGCCATCAAGCGCTCGAAGTCGTCGGCGCCGTACTTCGCGATCACCGCCGGGTCGAAGTGCGCGAACGCGGCCCGGAAGTTCTCCCGCTTCCGCAGGATCGTGATCCACGACAGCCCCGACTGGAACCCCTCCAACGTCATCCGCTCGAACAACCCGACGTCGTCGCGGATCTCCTTGCCCCACTCGTTGTCGTGGTACTCGACGTACTCCGGCGCCGACGTCGCCCACCCGCATCGCGGCTGCCCGTCCGGCCCGATCACCGTCACCGCTCCACCTCCCGCACCAGCCGCCGCAACGACACCCGCATCAACACCTCGAACACCGGCCGCACCACCGGCCACACCGCAACGCCCACCTTCCCCAACGGCGGCACAACATCCTCCGACCACGTAAAAACGCTCGCACCCCCAGACGTCCCCGCTGCACGGTCGGCCGATGCCGCAGCATCGCTGCCCGCAGACGTCTCCGGTGCACGGTCGGTCGATACCGCGGCGTCGCTGCCCGCAGACGTGCCGGCAGCGCGGTCGGCCGATGCCCCGGCGTCGCTGCCCGCAGACGTCTCCGGTGCACGGTCGGTCGATACCGCGGCGTCGCTGCCGGCAGACATGCCGGCCGCGTGGTTGGTCGAGACGGGACTGATGGCGAACGTCCCCGTGCCGCGCACGACGGTGCCCAGATGCTTCACCGTGCACTCCCGCGGCGGATCCCAGTGTGTGATGACCATGTCGTCAGTGAACCCCAAGCCACCGACAGAAGTCCGCGCCGCCACCCCACCCCCCACCCCGACCCCACCGTTCTCCGTCCCCCAAACCCGAGTCAGCAACATCCAGCGCGACTGCCGCTCCCAGTCGACAACCACCTCCCAAGCCTCCTCCACCCCCAACGCCAACCCAACCGACGCCTCAACATGACAACTCCGCGCACCCTTCATGCCCCGACCCTCCCAGCAATCCCCCCAACAAGCACCCCACCCCGCCCAGCACCCATCCCCCACCCACCAGCACCCCGCCCCGCTCCCTGCCCATCCCCTGCGTGAACAGCACCCCGCCCCGCTCCCTGCCCATCCCTCGCGTGAACAGCACCACGCGGGCTCGCAGCCCATCCCCACCCCACAAGCACCCCGCCCGCTCCCCTGCCCATCCACGCCCGCCCCCAACACGACCAGCCGCTCTCAGCCCATCCCCGGCCGCACACCCACCCTGCCGACGCTCAGCACACCCACCCGGCTCTGCCCCACGGCGTAACACCCCCGTGAACCCCGGCCTACCACTGCCAAAGCGCCACGCAGCAACCCAGCTGAGGCAGGCGTACCTACCGTCGAGGTCCCGAGCCCTCATCTCAGCTCGCCCACTGACAAGCACCTAGCCCCGGCACCTGACACCCACCCGCCGAGCTTCAGCCCCGACCACCTTGCTCAGCCCCAAACAACCGTCCCACCAAGAACCACCCAGCCCAGCATGCTCAGCCGGCAGACATCCGCCTGCCAAGGCACTCGCCGTCCACCACCATGCTGAGGTGCCGGGGAGCCAATGGCCCCGTCAGCTCGGCCGCTAATCGGCACCTTGCTCCGGCACCTGCTCAACCCCCGGCTCCGAGCCCCGCCCCGCCGAGTCCCACCACGCTCGCCCCGGTCAGCCGCCCGACCAGCCACCGCGCCGAGACCCACCAGCCACCGTGCAGAGGCCCACCAACCGCTGAGCCGAGCGGTGCCTCCCCCGCGCACGTTGCTCATACACCGGCTATTCCCCTGCTGAGGCGCTGAGCGCCCACCGAGCTGAGTTGCCGGCCCGCCCGTCAGCCCGGCCGGCGACGATCACATGGCTCCAACGCAGCCTCGTACCGCGACTCCAGATGCCCTCCGGCCGCGAAGCAGCCCATCCGCCATGCTCGGCCGCCGGGTAGCCACCCGGCTGTGAACCCACCAGCCCGACCACCTTGCTGAGGCTCCTGCAGCCACCCTGCATGAGGCATCAAGACCCACGATGACGAGACGCTGGGCGGCGTTCCTTGCCGTCGGGCGTCGTACGGGCGGTCCTGTCAGCTCGGCCGTTGGTACGCGCCCTGCTGCGGCGCCTGCTCGTAGCCTTGCTCCGGATACTCGCCCGACTGAGGACCGGCTCGTCCGCCCTGGTCAGCCGCCGGTTGACCACCGTGCTGCGAACCAGGCTGTCCGCCCTGCTGAGGCGCCGGGTAGCCCTGCTCAGGGCCGCCATAGCCACCCTGGTCGGACTGATAACCACCCTGCTGAGATCCTGCGTAGCCACCGTTCTGCGGCGCCTGCTCGGCCTGGTAGCCGCCCTGCTCCTCGACCGCGTAGCCGCCCTTCTGTGGACCCGGCTCAGCCGATGCGTAGCCGCCGTTCTGCGGCGTCTGCTCGGGTCGGTAACCGCCCTGCTCCTGCGCCGGGTGGCCGCCTTCGTGCGGGCCTGACTCGGCTGCGTAGCCGCCGTTCTGCGGTGTCTGCTCGGCCTGGTAGCCGCCTTGCTGCTGCGCCGGGTAGCCGCCCTGCTGGGACTGCTGGTGGCTGGGCTGCTCGGGGGTCGCGTAGCCGCCGTTCTGCGGTGGCTGGTGCTGGGCCGGCCACTGCGGCCGTGTCGGCTGCTGATCTGCCGGCGGCCAGAACTGCCACTGCTCCTGCGCCTGCTCCCGCGCAGGCACCTGCCCACCCTGCTCCGAGTACTGCGCCCCACCCTGCGGAGACTGCTCCCCTTGAGCCGGGTACGACTCCTGAGCTGGGTACTGCTGCTGAGCCGGGTTCACCTGCTGCGCAGACTGCTCCTGGCCGTACTGCTCCTGCTGCGGGTGCTGCTCGTGCACCGCGTACGGCGCCTGCGCGAGGTGTTCATGCTGCGCCTGCACCTGCCGCGGGTACTGCTCCTCCTGCTGCGAGGGCTGCTCCTGCTGCGAGAGCTCCTGTGCCTGCGGGGCGTGCGCCGGCTGCACTGGGTGCTCCTGCTGGGAGGGCTGCTGAGCTTGCATCGGAGGCTGGTGGTGCGACTGGTGCTCCTGCGCCTGTTGCGCGTGCTCCTGCGCCTGCGGGTACTGCTGCTCCTGCTGGGCGTACTCCTGGAGGTGCGGGTACTGCTGCTCCTGTGTCGGGTAGTCCTCGTCCTCTGGATCCTGCTGGCTCGGTGCCTGGTGCTGCAGGAACTGGTGTGGCTGCGGTTGGTTCGATGGCTCGGGGTGGGGCTGGGCGGCAGTTGGGTGCGGGGTCTGCTGGTTGGGCGGGAGAGGAGTGTAGGTCTGCTCGTGGGGCGGGGACTGGGGCTGCCACTGTGGGGCGGCGGCCTGGGCGTCGTACGGCGGCTGGTCTGTCGGCTGCTCGTGGTACGGCTGGGTGGGTGGTTGCTGCCACTGAGGTACGGGCTCCGGGAGTACCCACTGGGGTGCGGGGTCGGGCTGCGGGTTCTCCTGCTGGGTCCGGTGAGGCTCTGGCTGGGCGTCTTGCGGTGAGGTCAGGGGGAATTCCTGCGTCACCTCGGTCGAATGCGCCGACTGAGCCGGATCGGCCGACTGAGTTGGGTCGGGTGCACCCTGCGTGTCGCGTCGATCGGCTGCTTGCTCTTGGTCGAGGTCTCCTGAGGTGCGTGCAGGGTCGACGGAGCCGGCTGGGTGCTCTGGGGCGGCGGGGACTGCGTTGGGCTCGGCGTTGGCCGGTGGTCGGTCCTCGGGGAACCAGGGCTCGGGTTGCTGGGCGGCGGCGTACGGGTCCGCCTGCGGCTGCGGGTAGGCGGATGACTCGAACGACTCCTGCGGCGCGTAGGACTCGGGCTGCTGCGGGTTGTACGAGGCGGACTCAGGCTGCTGCAGCGTGATGGTTTGAGGCTGCTCCGCGAAGTCGGACTGTCCAGGCACGTACTGCGCCTCCGGAGCGTCACCCCGGCCAAACGCGGACTGGGCTTGCGCGGTGTCGCCCCACCCCTGCGCGGGCTGGTCCTGCGGGCCAGCGTCCTGACCGGGCATCGACCAGGCCTGCGCCGGGTCGTCCTGCGTCGGCGCGGACTGCGCCTGCGGCGCCTCGTCCTGCGTTGGTGCGGACTGGGACTGCGGGCCGGCGTTCTGGCTGGGCGTTGTCCAGGACTGCGGTCCGTTGTCCTGAGTGGGGGTGGGCTGCGGACCGTCATCCTCGGCGGACTGGGACTGCGGTGCGTCGTCCTGAGTGGGCATCGACCACACCTGCGGAGCGTCGTCCTGGCTGGGCGTGGACTGGGCTGGCGGTGCCTCGGCCTGGGCGGGGTCGGGCTGAGGATGTGGTGCGTCGTTCTGCTGGGGCGTGGGGTGGGACTGGGCGTCCAGGAGGGCTCGGGCTTCGGCCTGGAGGCGTTCGTACTCGCCGGCAGCGGCGGAGGGCTCGGTTACTGGGACTTCCTGGGTGTCTGAGTCGTCTGCTGCTGGTGGGTGTTGTGCTGGAGCCTGCGCCGTCGGGGCGGGGGTGGCTGGTGCATCGGCTGGCTGGTCATCACGGGCAGCAGGATCGTTTGCCGAGGAGTTAGAGGCCGCAGCGCCGGCCAGCGCACCTGCAGCCGCGGCGCCTGCCGCGAGCGCAGTCGCTTCGGGCCTGGGCACCGAGGGCGCGGGCGTTGCGGACCCGCCGACTCCGGAACCGGCCGGGTCAGACTCGTATGCTGCGGAACCCGTCGGGCCGCGCTCGCCTGCTCCGGATTCGGATGCACCAGACTCGGATCCTCCGAAACCGGCTGGGCCGGACTCGGATGCTCCGTACATGGATGCGCCGGACTCGGGTGCGACGGGCTCAGGTGCGCCGGAGTCGGGTGCGCCGGGACCAGTCGCGTCGGGGTCCGCCGCGGGGGGTTCAGTTGGCGAGTCGGTCGGGGAGTCGGTCGAGGGTTCTGGGAAGTTGCCGCCGACGAGGATTGGTTGTTGGGTGCCGGTGTCGTCGAAGTCGGTGGTCGTCTCGTCGGGGGTGCCGGTGAAGCCGGGGCCGTCGACGATCGGGGAGACGGCTCGCTCGAGGTCCGCGATGCGGCGGTCGCGTTCGGCGACCTCGCGGGCGACGCGTTCGAGGAGGGTGTCGACCTCGTCCATCCGGTAGCCACGCAGGCCGACGCCGAAGCGCGCGGCCTCGATGTCCGTGGCGGTGAGCGCCTGCCGGGCCGGGACGCTGAGGTCGGGCCGGTCGTCGTACGCCGTACTCATGGCACCCCAACGACCCGAGGCCACTACTGCGACAGCCCCGATCAACAGCACCACGATCAGCCCGAAGAACCACATCACGGGACCGATCGTGCCATGCCGACGAAGTCACCCGCACAATCGGACACCGATTCGGCCCTCGGCGTAAGCACGAAGCCGGCAGGAACCGGAGTCTCAGCTCCCGTCAGAGCCCAGCCGGTGCGCCTCGCGCCGCTCGCGGGCCAGCGGGCTGTCCGCCTCGGCCACGTCCCGGGCGGCCGCCGCAGCTGCTTCCTCGGCCGCCGCGTCGGCGAGCTCACCGGCCTTGACGATGTAGCTGATCGCCTCGTCCACGTCGTCGGTGACCACGAACATGTCGAGGTCGGCCGCCGAGATCTTCCCGTCCGTCAGCATCGTCTCGCGCAGCCAGTCGACCAGGCCGCTCCAGTACGACGTGCCGAACAGCACGACCGGGAACGACGTCACCTTCCGTGTCTGCGCCAGCGTGAGCGCCTCGAACAGCTCGTCGAGCGTGCCGAACCCACCCGGCATCACCACGAACCCCTGCGCGTACTTCACGAACATGGTCTTGCGGGTGAAGAAGTAGCGGAAGTTCATCCCGATGTCGACCCACTCGTTCAGGCCGTTCTCGAAGGGCAGCTCGATGCCGAGCCCGACGGACACGCCGCCGGCCTCGGAGGCGCCCTTGTTCGCCGCCTCCATCACGCCCGGTCCACCACCGGTGATCACCGCGTAACCGGCGCCGACCAGCTTCCCCCCGAGCTCCTCCGCGGCGATGTACATCGGGTCGTCCGGCTTGGTCCGGGCCGAGCCGAACACGCTGATTGCGGCGCCGAGCTCGGCCAGCATGCCGAACCCCTCGATGAACTCCGACTGGATCCGCAGCACCCGCCAGGGGTCGGTGTGCACCCAGTCCGACGGCCCGCGGCTGTCCAGCAGCCGCTGCTCCGAGGTCGACTGCTGCACCTGGTTGCGCCGCATCACGACCGGCCCGCGCTGCTGCTGGCCGATCGGACGGTCGGGGTGGATCGAGGGTTGTTCCATACCTCCAGATTAGTGCGGACAGTGACAACGGGCCTGCCGACGCGGGGCCCGCCACGAGGTGTACCTACGCCGTCAACCAGGCTCTCAGCCGCTGTTCACA
Source organism: Kribbella sp. NPDC050470 (assembly GCF_044458365.1). Classification (NCBI taxonomy): domain Bacteria; kingdom Bacillati; phylum Actinomycetota; class Actinomycetes; order Propionibacteriales; family Kribbellaceae; genus Kribbella; species Kribbella sp. NPDC050470. The sequence continues at coordinate 22,507 of NZ_JBITHV010000007.1, forward strand.
CGCCTCGATCTCCGCCTCGGGCACGAACTCGTCCTGCTTGTGCGCGTACAGCGGGTCACCGGGTCCGTAGTTCACCGCCGGTACGCCGAGCAGCGAGAACCGGGCCACGTCGGTCCACCCGAACTTCGGCTGCGGCTCTCCCCCGACGACCTCCAGGAACGCCGCCGCGGCCGGCCGCTCCAGCCCCGGCAGCCCACCCGGCGCCGAGTCGGTGACGACCAGGTCGAACCCCTCGAACACCTCCCGCAGATGCGCCTCGGCCTCCGCCTCCGACCGGTTCGGCGCGAACCGGTAGTTGACCTCCACCGTGCACAGATCCGGTACGACGTTGCCCGCGACCCCACCGCGGATGCCGACCGCGTTCAGCCCCTCGCGGTACTCCAGGCCGTCGATCGGCACCCGGCGCGGCTCGTACTCCGCGAGCCGGGCCAGGATCTCGCCCGCCGCGTGGATCGCGTTCGACCCCATCCAGGACCGGGCCGAGTGCGCCCGCTCGCCGCGGGTGCTGACCTCGATCCGCATGGTGCCCTGGCAGCCGGCCTCGACGACCGCGTTGGACGGCTCCATCACGACCGCGAAGACGCCCTCGAGCAGCTCCGGGTTCGACCGGGTCAGCTTGAACAGGCCGTTCCGCTCGGCCTCGACCTCCTCGCAGTCGTAGAAGACGTAGGTGACGTCCCGGTTCGGCTCCGGCAGCGTCGCCGCCAGCCGCAGCCCGACCGCGAGACCGCCCTTCATGTCGCAGGCGCCGAGCCCGTGGATCAGGCCGTCGGCGCGCCGGGCCGGGAGGTTGTCGTTCAGCGGCACGGTGTCGATGTGCCCGGCGACCACGATCCGCTCGTCGCGGCCGATATCGGTCCGGGCGACCACGGTGTTGCCGTGCCGGAACACCTTCAGGTGCGGGTACGCCGACAGCGCCTTCTCGATCTTGTCCGCGAGTTTCTCCTCGGCGCCGCTGACCGACTGCAGGTTGACCAGCGCCTCGCACAGGTCGGGGCCGGGCACGGACAGGTCGAGCTTCGCCATCAGGATTCCTCTGCCGGTGGTAGGAACACACAGAACTCGTTGCCTTCGGGGTCGGCGCAGACGTGCCAGCCGATCTCGTCGTCCTTGGGCCGCAGGAGCGTCGCCCCCGCGTCCAGGACCGGCTGCAGGGCGGGCGCGGTGACGTCCCAGTGGATCCGGTTCTTCACCGTCTTCGGCTCCGGCACGGGCACGAACACCCAGTACTGGAACGGCAGGCCGGGCACGTCCTCCAGCCAGTCGTACGGCCGGCCCGGCTTGCTGCGGAAGTCGCCGCCGACCACGCCGGACCACCAGCGCGCCTGCGCCTCCGGGTCGACCGAGTCCACCACGAGCTCCACCAGCCGGTACGCCGGAACGGTGTCGCGAACGAAGCCGCAGAACTCACCGCCCTCCGGATCCTCCAGCACGGTCCAGTGCTGCTCGTCCGTGGCGGGTGTCTGCACGGTCGCGCCCTCGCGCAGCAAGTCCTCGATCGCGCCGGTCTGCACGTCGAGATGGACCCGCTGCTTGGCGGCCTTCGTCTCGGGGACCTGGCACATCCAGATGGTCTTCTGCGGTACGTCGCCGACGAGAACGTTCGGGTTGTCCGCCGGAGCGGTCAGCCCGAGCACCCGCCCCCAGAACGCGACCATCGCGCTGGGACATGACACGTCCACGCACAGGTCCTTGAACCGGGCCACGCTCATGCCGCCAACCCTAATCCGGACGACCGACAAACACCTGTTTGGTTAGGCTGGCGGACATGCGTGACATCCGGCCCGAGGTGCAGGCGGCTGCTCAACTCGTCAACGAGACCGTGAGTACGGCGGACGAGGCGGTCGTCCGCGGTCCGTCAGGTCTGCCCGGGTGGTCCCGCGGTCACGTGATCACGCACATCGCGAACTTCTCGGAGGCGATGAAGCGGCAGGTCGACGAGGCGCTCCAGGGCCGGTTGATCGAGGTGTACGACGGCGGACGGCCGGCGCGTGACGCCGGGATCGAGGCTGGCGCCGGCCACCCGGCCGCGGAACTCGTCGAGCATCTCCGTGAGGCGACCGCTGCACTGATCGCCGCGTGGGACAAGGTCGGCGCCGACGACTGGGAACGCCCGATCATGCACCGCAACAGCAACCTCGCCGCCGGCATCCACGCGACGTGGCGCGAGCTCGCCGTACACACCGTCGACCTGGACCTGGGGCCGACTGCCGCAGGCTGGTCGGAAGCCTTCTGCCTCCATCTCCTCGACTTCCTCCGCCCCCGCACCCCCGAAGGCGTCCAGCTAACCCTCCACCCCACCGACGGCCCCACCTGGCAGAACGGCGCCGGCCAGGAAGTCATCCTGACCGGCGCCCTCACCGACCTCACCGCCTGGTACGCCGGCCGCACCCCACCCGGCCCGATCACAGGATCAACCCCCGAACTCCTCCCCTGGCCTTAGCTCACGGTGAAGTCGTCCAGTTGGATCCAGGTGTCTGTGTTGGGGGCGTTGAAGCCGGCGTAGACGGTTAGTTCGTGGGTGTTGGGTGGGACGGTGACGGTTACCTCGTGGTGGACGTAGCCGGTGGAGGCTCCGAAGGTTTTCGCCGCCAGGTCTTGGGTGCCGAGGCGGACACCGAAGCGGCCCTGGTCGGCGGGGAGGCCGGCGGAGGCGTTGATCCAGGCGCCGAAGGTGTACGTCGTTCCCGGGTTGATGGGGACGGTTTGGTACAGGGCGCTCCAGCCGGTGCAGGTACACCGGATCCACCCGTTGTTCGCGCCGGAGTGGGCGAAGCCGAGGCCGCGGTCGACGCCATTGGCCGCCGTACCCTCGAAGAGCCAGGCCGGTTTCCCACCACCTGTTCCCTCGAAGCCTCCGTCCGCGAGCTGAGCGACGTACTTGACCGCCAACTCGGACACCGAGGTGTAGCTGCGGGTCCCGCCAGGCAGGCCGATCACCCGCACCCCATCGGTCTCCTGCACCGGGAAGGTGATCGTGTAGGTCTTGTTGGCGCCCGCCGACGCATCACCCGGATACGCAGGCGACACAGTCTGCGCCGCAACCTCGACCCAGGATCCGTCGACCTTCACCTGCACCCGCGGCCGACCGGTGAAGTACCCGCCCTCGGCCGACACGGCCCCGGACGTGAACTCGACCCGGTTGACGCGCTGCCGAGAAGGCCAGGTGTACCCCCACCACGACGCACCCTTCACCTCGTCGTCGAAGTCGGTCTCGCTCCCGGTCAGCGCCCCGTCGTTCATCAGCGCCAGACTTCCCGACTGCGTCGACTTGGAGATCGCCACAGCACCAGTCGCCAGGTTGGCATCCCCGGGCAGGTTGCCGGCGGACCCCGGCACGGAGGGCGTCAGCACCAGCTTGCGCAGGTTGAAGTTGTAGACCGACGTACCGATCCCGCCACCACCGCACGGGCACACGTTCGCCTGCACGTACATCGTCTTCCCGTCCGGCTGGACGAACTTGGACGGGATGGTCACGCCGTACCCGCCGTACTTCGAGGTCGACCACGGATACCCGCCGAAGTCCTTGCTGAGGAAATGTTTCCACGGTCCCCACGGCGTCGGCGCCTCGTAGAACTCGAAGGTGTACTCCGTCCAGGACGTGTACACGTACCGCTTCTGCTTCTCCAGGTACGTGACGCCGCCCTGGCTGATCACGCTCAGGTTCGACGCGTTCGTCCCGTACGTCTGGGCGTACAGCCGCCGCTGGTCGGTCAGCACCGGCTTGCGGTCCGCGATCTTCGCGCTCCACCCGGATCCGGTGTAGAACTTCCACGCGTCCCGGTCCTGCACCTTCCCCTTCGGCACCCGCGCCAGGAACACGCTCTGCGGGTCCGCGACGGTGTCGTCGAACGAGTCCCGCCAGTTCCCGTCCAGCCCGTACGCGTACACGTACCCGTCCGGCGCCAGCGCGCCGCCCTTCCCGAAGTCGGCGAACCAGATCGTGGTGAACACGTGGTCGGAGAACATCGGCTTCCGCTTGTCCCACGTCCACGTCCGCCCGTGATCGGTCGACTTCAGAATCGTCGCCGCCGGTACGTCGTTGAAGTCGAGCGCCAGATCCTGGACTGCCAGGTACAGGGTGTCGCCGACGCAGACCATCCCGGTCGGCTTCCGGTTGTACCCGGCACCGCTCCAGATCGACCCCACCTGATCACCGCGCGAGATCGTCGTACCGGTCAGACTCCCCGGCGATCCGGTCACCTCACTGACCGCGATGTCGGAGAAGTCCTGGTCCAGGCTGAACCCCTTGCCGTCACCGTTCGCGGTGTACAGCTTGTCGTTCCCGGCCCAGCAGGACGGCCACAGGTCGCCGTCACTCGCGCTCGGCGTGCCCTTGGACTCGACCTGCGCCGTACCAATGTAATTGCTCGAAGCAACCACAGAAGAGGGCTCGGAGGAGTCCATCACGAGTGCCGCCGAGCCGAGGACGAGCGGCAGCACGGCAAGCAAAGCCCCACGTTTCATCGCAAAGCCCTTCACTTGAGACCGGTCGTCTTCATCGCGTCGACCAGGCGGCGCTGGCCGGCGACGAACACCACGACGGTCGGGATGGCCGCGATCACGGCGGCCGCGAGGATCAGGTTCCACGCCGAGGCGTACTGCCCCTGCATGCCGGAGACACCGAGCTGGATGACGCGCAGGTCCGGGCTCCGGGTGATGGTCAGCGGCCAGAGGAACGCGTTCCAGTTGGCCAGGAAGAACAGCACCGACAGCGACGCGAGCACCGGCCGGCTGAGCGGCAGGATGACACTCCAGTACCGCCGCCAGTAGCCGCACCCGTCCAGGTCGGCGGCCTCCTCGAGCTCCCGCGGGATGTTCAGGTAGTACTGGCGCAGCAGGAAGACACCGAACGCGTGGAAGATGCTCGGCACGATCAGGCCGGCGTAGCTGTCCAGCAGGCCGAGCTGCTTGGCGACCAGGAACAGCGGCACCAGGATCACCGGCAGCGAGACCAGCAGCGTCGACATGATGCCGGAGAAGATGAGCCCGCGGCCGGGAAACCGCAGCCGGGCCAGCGCGTACGCCGCCATCGAGTGGAAGAACAGCGCCACCACGGTGACCACGACCGACACGATCGCGCTGTTCATCAGGAACGTCGGCATCGGGATCTTGAACAGCACGTACTGCAGGTTGTCCAGCGTCCACCGGGTCGGCCAGCCGAAGTCGAACACGTCCTCGACCGGCTTCAGCGCGCTGATCACGATCCACAGCAGCGGCGCCACCGCGATGAGTGCCAGGACATGGGCCAGGGCCGGAAGTACGAACCTACTCCTCATCGAACCGGCCTCCCTTCGTGAACGCGAACATCAGGCCGGTGCAGGCCACCAGGATCGCGACCACGACGGTGGTCAGCGCGGCGGCGTACCCCATGTTGTTGAAGGTGAAGGCCTGCTCGTAGATGTAGAGCACGACCGTGCTGGTGGCCCGGGCCGGGCCGCCCTTGGTGAGCACGAAGACCAGGTCGAACGCCTGCAGACCGGTGACCGCGCCGATCGTCGAGTTCACCACGACGAAGAAGCTGGTCGGCCGCATCAACGGCCAGATCACGAACCGGAACCGTTGCCAGGTGCTCGCGCCGTCGATCTGCGCGGCGTCCTCGAGCTCCTTCGGCACGTCCTTGAGCCCGGCCAGCAGCACCAGCATCTGGTAGCCCATCACGAACCAGACGCTGATCACCACATAGGTGCCCAGAGCAAGCGACGGGGTGCCGAGGAACGACACGTCACTCAGGCCGAACGGCGCCAGCAGCTTCGAGAGCGCACCGCGCTTGTCGACCAGCAGGAACTGCCAGATCAGGCCGACCACGACCAGGCTGACCACGTGCGGCAGGAAGAACGCCGACCGCACCCAGCCGATCCCGCGGAAGTGGTTGCGGACCAGCATCGCCAGCGCGAAGCTCACCACGAACGCGATCGGCACGAACGTGACGACGTACGTCGCCGTGACCTTGAGCGACGCCCAGAGCTGGTCGTCACCGGCCATCAGCTTGTAGTTGGCCAGACCGACGTACTGGTAGTTGCCGAAGCCGTCGACCTTGAAGAACGCGACCCCGAAGGCGAGCACCATCGGCAGCGCGACGAAGACCAGCAGGCCGAGGGTGTCCGGCGCGAGGAAGGCGTACGCCGCCAGCGCCTCGCGCCGTTTCCTGGACATCCCGGTCTTGCCGCGCGTTGCCGAGGCCTTCACCAGGGGCTTGTCGGGCGGAGCAGTTGTGGTCACCATCAGCTGATGGGCGCGCCCTGGTAGGTCTTCAGGAACGTGTCGATGCGCGACGCCGCGTCAGCCGCCGCCTTCCCCGGGTCGGCCGCGTTCAGCTGGCAGGCCTGGATGGCATCCGCGATCGGCTGGTACACCTCCGGTGGGAACCGCGGCTCCGGCTTGCCGGTCGGCGCGATCTCGCTGACGAATTGCTTCAGCGCACCCTCGGCGAAGGCGCCCTTGGCGTCCGCGGCCTGCTGCACCGACTTGCGCGGCGGCACGTTGGTCTTCACCACGGTGTTCCACTGCCGCTGCCGTTCGATGCCCGCGGCATCGGTCGAGCCGAGCGCCCAGGCGATGAACTTGGCCGCCGCCTCCGGGTTCTTGCCCTTGGCGTTGGCGACGAACGCCCAGCCGCCGAGGTCGGTGGCCGGCTTGCCGCCCTCCGGCGTCGGGTGCGGGATGATGCCGTACTTGAAGTTCTTCGCCTTGGCCCGCATGTCCGCGACCGCCCAGATGCCGCTCTGCTGCATCGCGGCCGCGCCGGATCCGAGGTTCGACACCACGTCACCGCCACCGTCACCGAGCGCCTTGCGCGGCGCGACCTTGTTCTTGATGGTGTCCTGCCAGAACTTCAGGGCCTGTACGGCGGCCGGCGAGTCGAACGCGACCTTGCCGTCCTTGATCGGGGTGCCGTCGCCCTGCCAGAGGAACGGGTACCAGGTGAAGTTCTGGTAGTAGCCGGGCAGCGTCTCGAACATCACGCCGTACTGCTTCTTGTTGGTGAGCTTCTGCGCGACCGCGATGGTCTGGTCCCAGGTCTTCGGCAGGTCCGCCTCGGACAGGCCGGCCTTCTCGAACGCGGCCTCGCTGTAGTACATCGCGAGCGGCTCGATCTCCATCGGCAGTCCGTACACCTTGCCGTCCACGCTGCGCGCCTCGAGCAGGCCGGGCAGGTAGTCCGCCTTGGACTCGTCCGACAGCGCCGGGCCGAGGTCCTGCAGGACGCCGCCGTTGTAGTAGCGCAGGAAGTCACCCGGGCTGATCAGGAAGATGTCCGGGCCCTGGCCGGACTGGAAGGCGGTCTGCAGCGTGGTCCCGTTCAGGTAGTCCTTGCCGGGGATGTAGCGCAGCTTGACCTTGACGTCGTTGTTCTTGTTCCACTCCTCGACGACGGAGACGAACCACTTGCTCTGCGGGCCCTGGTCGTCGGACGGGCCGTAGAAGTTCCAGAACGACATCTCCTTGGCGTTGCCGCCGGACTCGTCACCACCGCAGGCGGTCAGCAGCGGTACGCCGGCCGCCGAGGCAGCCAGTGCGCCGAGTCCGCCGCGCAGGATCGTGCGCCGGCTGACCGGCGTGGCAGGGAAGGATGTTGCGGCCATCAGGTGCTCCAGGGGTGTCTCGTACGCCGACCGTGTTCGAACGGTTTTTGGGGCAATCGATTTCTCGCAATCTACGAGTGACGACCTGGCCGGTCAAGGGGCGAGCCGATGTCGATGTGGCCGAACCGGCCGATTTCCTCGTGCAGGTGGGGGTTTCGACCTGGGTGCAGACGTTGACACTGCCCGATCCCGCTGCCTAGTCTGCGGAAATCGATTTCTGAGATGAGAGGGCTTCGGGATGCCAGTTGTGCCGAACCGTGGCGATGTCGAGGCACCACGGGATCTGGTCGCGTTGGGGCTGCAGGCGGCGCGGAACGCGATCGAGACCGAGGCAGCGGCCGTGTCGGCGCTGGCGGACCGGCTGGACGGGGTCTTCCTGGATGTGCTGATCGCGGTCGCCGGCTGCGAGGGCCATCTGGTGGTGACCGGCCTCGGCAAGTCCGGTCTGGTCGGCCGCAAGATCGCTGCCACGCTGGCCAGCACGGGGACGCCGGCCACGTTCATCCACTCCGGCGACGCCCTGCACGGCGACTCGGGTGCGGTGACTTCTCGCGATCTCGTCCTCGCCTTGTCCGCATCCGGCGAGACGGCCGAGGTGTGTGCATTCGCCCAGATGCTGCGTGAGCGGGAGATCCCGGTGATCGCGATGACAGGCAACGAGGAGTCCACGCTGGCCCGGATCTCGACGTACACGCTGGACACGATGGTGTTGCGCGAGGCGGATCCGCTGAACCTCGCCCCGACCGCGTCGACCACTGCCGCCCTGGCGATGGGTGACGCGCTCGCCTGCGCGCTCGTCGTACTGCGGGACTTCAGCCACCACGACTTCGCCCGGTTTCATCCATCGGGAGCACTCGGCCGGCGGCTGCAGGGAGAAGACGCATGAGCTCGTACGACGTGTGCGTGCTCGGCTCGTTCATGAAGGACCTGGTCGCCTCGGCGGAACGGCGGCCGTTGCCCGGTGAGACCTTGCACGGCACCGGGTTCGCCGAGTTCCTCGGCGGGAAGGGCGTCAACCAGGCGATCGCGGCCGCGCGGATGGGCGCGCGGACGGCGATCGTCGGGACGATCGGCGAGGACCGGTACGGCGAGGAGTTCCTCGAGCTGCTCGAGTCCGACAGGGTCGACACCTCGTGGGTCGTCCGGCACCCCTCGCTCGGAACCGGGGTCGGATTGCCGTTGGTCCTGCCGGACGGCGGCAACTCGATCATCATCGTCTCCCGCGCAAACGCTGCGATCACGTCCGCCGACGTCGAGGCGGCCGCTGAGGTGCTGACGGCCAGCTCGGTGCTCAGCGTCCAACTGGAGCTCCCGGTCGAGGCGAGCCGAGCTGCCCTCCAGCTCGCCTCGACCGCGGGTGTGACCACGATCCTCACGCCGGCTCCGGTCGGCCCGGTCGATCGCTTGCTGGCGTCGTACGTCGACATCCTGGTGCCGAACGAGGTCGAGGCGGCCGCGTTGACCGGGCTGGACTGCGACGACGAGTCGCAGGTGCCGGTGATCGCCCGGAAGCTCGCCGACGAGTGGGACCTGCGTGGTTGCGTGGTGACGCTCGGGTCGCGCGGCGCCTTCGTCGTCGACCGTTCAGGCAGGACCGCCGGGGAGGTGTGGATCGAGCCGCATCGGGTCGCGACGGTCGACACGGTCGGCGCCGGCGACGCGTTCTGCGGGTCCCTGGCCGCCTCACTCGCCGCGGGTGCCGACCTGGTGGACGCCGTACGACTGGCGAACGCAGCCGGTGCTCTCTCGACCACAGTCAACGGAGCGGCCGACTCGGCTCCCGACCGCGCGACCGCCCTCGCCCTGCTGGATGGCGCGGCCTTTCCGGTGGGTCCACCCACGTCGTGAGATCCTTTTCCCCGGATCGGAGTTAGAGTGCGATCCAGACGATCTACTGGACTCCAGCGGGGAGCGGGCATGACGACGATCTACGACGTCGCGCGTAGATCCGGCGTGTCTCCGGCCACCGTCTCGCGGGTGCTGAGCGGTCGGCGCAACGTGGATCCGGAGCTGTCGGAGAAGGTGCGGGCCGCGGTGGCCGAGCTCGGCTACCGGCCGAACGGCGTGGCCAGAAACCTTCGTAAATCCAGGACGAACCTGTTGGCCGTTGTCATCTCCGACATCGAGAACCCGTTCTTCACCTCGCTGGTCCGCGGTCTCGAGGACGTCGCCCAGACCGAGGGCTACCACGTCGTCCTGTGCAACTCCGACGAGGACCCGGCCAAGGAGGCCGCTTACGCCTCCGCCGTACTGACCGAGCAGATGGCCGGCGTGGTGATCTCGCCGACCAGTACGGCGGACGGCGTACTGCAACTCGCGGACGCGAAACTCCCGATGGTGCTGATCGACCGCCGCGTCGACGGGGTCGAAGCCGACACCGTGCTGGTCGACAACGAGCACGGTGCGCACGAGGGCGTGAAGCATCTGATCGACGGCGGCTATCGGCGGATCGCGTGCATCACCGGTCCGCGCAAGGTCAGCACGGCGATGGATCGGCTGGCGGGTTATCGGTCGGCGTTGCGGGCCGGTGGGATTCGCTACGACAAGGACCTGGTCCGGCACGCCGACTTCCGCGAGGCCGGCGGGTACGCCGCGATGGAAAGCCTGCTCGAGCTCCCGGAACCACCCGAGGCCCTGTTCGTCACCAACAACCTGATGACCGTCGGCGCCCTGGAATGCCTGGCCAAGAAGGGCGTCCGCGCCCCCGCCGACATCGCCGTCGTCGGCTTCGACGACATCCCCTGGGCCGACCTCGTCGTCCCCAGCCTCACCACCGTCGCCCAACCCACCTACGAACTCGGCCGCACCGCGGGCCTTTTGCTCAAGGACCGCATAGCCTCCCCCGGCCGCCCTCCATCCACCGTCACCCTCCGAACCGAACTCCACATCCGAGCCACCTCAGCCCCCCGCAAACCCCGCAAGAAGTAGCCGGAGCACCTCAAAGGACACCGCTTCGCGGCCGCTCCTCTACTGGCTGCCTCCGGCGACAGGCGCAGGCCGATATCCCGCGCCGACGCACTCGGCGCCAGGTGATCAACTCGCGAATGAACGCGGATGGGCACCGCTACACGGCGGCTGCTCTACTGGCTGCCTCCGGCAGCAGGCGCAGGACGGTATCCCGCGCCGACGCACTTGGCGCCAGGTGAACTTGCGGATGGATGGAGATGGGGACACCTCTACACAACGACAGTCCTTCCTGCGCGGACCGGGTTCACAGGTAGGAGCAATGCTTGAGACCTGTGGATCGGCCGAGGAAGGGCGTACCTTCCCGGTGATCGAGTAGAGGTCTCAAGCAGGCCGGCGCTGCAACGCTGGCTGGGAAGGCACGCCCGTGCTCACAGTAGTCCCCGACCCCGCATCCGATGACAGCGACCAGCCAGCCCTGGGCGAGATGTCGTTGATCGATCAGATCGTGCGGGAGGGCGCCCGCCGTATGCTGGCCGAGGCCCTGCGGGCCGAGGTCGACGCCTACATCGCCGCGTACGCCGACCAGCGCGACGAGCACGGCCACCGACTAGTGGTGCGCAACGGCTACCACCAGCCGCGTGAGGTGCTCACCAGCGCCGGGGCGGTGGAGGTGACCGCGCCGCGGGTCAACGACAAGCGTGTCGACCCCGACACCGGCGAGCGGAAGCGGTTCGCCTCGGCGATCCTGCCCGCGTGGGCGCGTAAGACCCCGAAGATCACTGAGGTGTTGCCACTGCTGTACCTGCACGGCTTGTCCTCGGGGGACTTCGTGCCAGCGTTGGGGCAGTTCCTCGGTAGCGCGAAGGGGCTGTCCGCTGCGGTGATCACCAAGCTGACCGAGCAGTGGAGGACCGAACAACGCGTCTTCAGCCAGCGGGATCTGTCCGGTGTGGACTACGTGTATCTGTGGGCCGACGGCATCCACGTCAACATCCGCTTGGAGGAACACAAACTCTGCCTGCTGGTCATGATCGGGGTCCGCGCCGACGGTCGCAAAGAGCTCGTCGCGCTGGCCGGCGGCTACCGCGAATCGACCGAGTCGTGGGCCGATCTGCTGCGCGACTGCGCCCGGCGCGGGATGGCCGCCCCACTGCTGGCGATCGGCGACGGCGCATTGGGGTTCTGGGGCGCGCTCCGCGAGGTCTTCCCCGCCACCCGCGAGCAGCGCTGCTGGTTCCACAAGATCAGCAATGTCCTGTCCGCGCTGCCGAAATCCGCTCAACCAGGCGCAAAGAAGGCCCTGGCTGAGATCTGGAACGCCGAGGACCGACGCCACGCACTGGGCGCGATCACCGCGTTCCAGGCCGCCTACGGCGCGAAGTTTCCCACAGCGGTCGCCAAAATCACCGACGACGTCGAGGAACTGCTGGCGTTCTACGACTACCCGGCCGAACACTGGACTCACCTGCGCACGACCAATCCGATCGAATCCACATTCGCCACCGTGCGCCACCGCACCAAGGTCACCAAGGGACCCGGCTCCCGCGCGGCCGGGCTCGCCATGGCGTTCAAGCTCATCGAGTCCGCACAAGCCCGCTGGCGCGCGGTCAACGCACCTCACCTCGTCGCGCTCGTCCGCGCAGGCGCCCGCTTCGACAACGGCCAGCTCGTCGAGCGGCCGGAAGAGGCGGTGGCCTCGTGAGCACGCCATCCCACCCGACCGGCAGCACGCGGCAGTGGCCCACCGACACGTTGACCGCGTTGCGGCTCGGCCAGCGACTGGCCACCGAGCTACCAGCCTCCCGGCCCGGGCGGCGAGCATTCGTCGACATCACCCCGCTCATCACCGCAGCGGACACCGAAGCCCGCAGCCAGGGCTGGAAACGAGCCGACCACGCCCGCACCTTCACACTGCAACACTGGGACTACGCCGCTGACCGCCTCGACGGCTTCGACTACGACAGCGGAGCAATCCTGATCAAGACCGCGACCGTCATCGGTGAACCGGACCTGACCACCACCCTCGAAGCGTGGCACCTACACCCCGAACAGTTCCGCTGCCCCTGGCAAACCGACGACCCGAAGTAGTCACCCAGACCGAGGAGAACACAACAACTCATCCACAGGTCTTGACTATTTCTCCACAGGTAGCCCGATCGACTATTTCTCCACAGGTAGCCCGATCGGCTCTAGGTGTCCGACGGTGTCCCGCCGTCGGCGCTGCAGCCTGACCAGTTCGGTGTCGCGGCGCTGCGCAGTCAGTGCGACCCTTCATGGTTCCCGCGGAGAGGCGGCGGCACTATGGCAAGCAACTGACAGGCACCAGGTCCTGAGACTCAGCGAGAACCTCGCATCGGATGCCTCCGTCCGCACTGGAGCACCCTGGCTCGAGCACTGCAACCACGACCGCCGCCGCACTCTGTGGCCAACCACCCAGCCGCCCGCAACCAACAGAGCACAGCTAGGCATCCGGGGCGCGGAGGTGAGTCCACCGACGCAGCGCCTCGAGGTCGGTCGAGAACGGTCCGACGGTACGCGTGGGATCACAGGTCCTTTGAGGGCCGTGGGGAGTCCGCCAGATGTACTGCCGGATCACCGTCGGGTCGGCGCTCGGCCATTGAAGGGTTCGTTGCTTCTACAACGCATCTCCGCGGCCACCATAGAGGGGCATAGCGCTCCATCATTTCGGCGGCGCCATCGACCGAAGCACGATGAGGCTGCCACCACCGCGCAGTATCCGATGCCTAACGGCCGACAGGTGGCGCGTTCGAAGAGTCGGACCGATACAGCCTGGCTGACGACGGTACCGGACGCGTCGGAGTCGATCTGTCATGCATCGGGCGTGGGTTGGGGTGTGCGGTGGGTGCCGGTGGGGTCGATGGTGAAGGTGAAGCCGTTGGGGGTGGTCCATTGGATGGTGGTGGGGTTGGGGCGGTGTACGGTCCAGCGGCCGTGGGTTTTGATTCTGTGGGGGAGGCGGCGCAGGGGTGCGAGGTTGGTGGTGTTGGTTTGGCCGGGTGGGCCGAGGGGGTGGTAGGGCTGGATGTGGTCGAGGTCCATGGCGGGGTGGGTTTCGCGGGTGCCGTAGGGGAAGAGTTCGACGGGGTGGGTGAGGCGGACGCGTTCGCGGATGCGGTCGGGGATTTCGTAGGCGTCGACGCTGACGGCGTCGTTGAGGTCGATGACTGGTTTGACGGTGTAGGGGCCGTGGCCGACGAGTTCGCTCAACTGGGTGGCGAGCAGGGGGCCGATGTTCTCGGCGCGCAGGACGCCGGTGCCGGTGGCGAGGGTGTGGTCGGTGAGGTGTACGTAGACCTCGGTCTGCCCGGGCCGCAGGCGGCTGCCTGGCCGCCCCGAGCGCGGGGAGGCGTGGGTGGTGTGGGCGTCGTGGCGGATCTGGGCGAGCCGGGCGTCCAGGGCGCGGCGGGCGGCGGCGTCCATCGGACGGCCGTCGTCGTCGGGGTCGGGGCACAGGCCGGGGTCGAACGCCTCGATGGGTTCCTTGGATGGGGTGTCGAGCGGGTCGGGGAGGTCGCTGTCGCTGGGGTGGGGCGCGTCGCGGTCGGCCTCGTCGTGCGGGCCGGGCTCGGCCCAGTCCGTCAGGAGGCCGTCGTCACCTGGCCGGCCAGCGCAGGGGTCGCCGTCGCGGGCACGATCACGGCGCTGGGCACCGTGCCCAGCACCACGCTCGGCATAACGCTCGGCCAGGCGTTCGCCTGGTGGAGCCGCGCCCCGATTGGCTGCATCGGCATTCGGGACTGAGCCTTGATCGGTTCCCCGGGTGACTGGTGGAGCCGCGGCCCGACTGGTTGCGTCGGCATTCGGGACTGAGGCCTGATCGCCGTTCAGGACGGCTGTTGGAGCCGCGGACCGGCTGGCGTCAGCAATCGGGGCAGGAGCTTGGCCGGAACCCGCGCCGACTGCTGGAGCCGCGGGTCGGCGGGTTGCGGCGGCAGCCGGGGCTGGGGCTTGACCGGCGGCCGGGGTGACTGGTGGAGCCGCAGACCAGGTGGTTGCGTCAGCGGTCCGGGCTGGGGGTTGATCCGCGGCCGGGGTGACGGCTGGAGCGGCGGGGCGGCTGGTTAGGGCGGTGGTGAGGGCGGCGTCGGCTGCGGCGGTGGGTGGGGGCGGTGGGGTGGGGGCGAGGTGTTGGTGGGCTTGGTGGAGGAGTTCTTCGGTGTAGCGGGGGTCGGCGATGATGCCGACGGCGTCGGCGCGGCGGCGCTGCAGGCAGGCGGTGTCGCCGAGGATCTTGAGGGCTTCGGCGATGCTGGTGATCCGGGCGTCGAAACGGATCGCCGCACCGGAGCCGGTGCGGATGAAGATCTTCTTGGTGCCGTGCTCGTCGCAGCGACCCAGGTAGACGCCGCGTTCGCGGGCCCTCTCCGCGGCCTTGGCCCGGGCGGCCTCGGGGTCGGCGTGCTTCTTGGCGGCCTCGACGATCCTGTCCAGCCGGCCGGGGGTGAGGGTGTCGACGACCTTCGCGACGCGGTGGTCTACGGTACGGGCGGCGTCCTCGGACAGGTCCAGGCAGGCGGTGGCGATCTTGCGGGCCTTCCACGGCGTCGCCTGACCGGACTGCACGCGCGCCCAGGTCAGCGGCAGCCGGTGCCGCAGCGCGAGGGCCTGGCCGATGAAGTCCGCGGCGGCACCGGCGGAGATGCCGATCATCGCGCCGAACTCGGCCGGGGCGAACTCGGCGATCTCCGGGCAGCCCTCGCCGCCCAGGACGATGGCGCGTTCGCGGCCGTCGCTGGGGCGGCGGGTGGGGCGGGGTGAGCAGGCGCTCGGGTGGTAGTGGTCGGCGTAGACCTGGGCGTGCTCCAACAACCGCGCGTCGAGGCGGTTGGCCTCGGCGCGGTGCGCGGCGGCCGACTCCAGCAGGTCGGCCGTCGGGAGGGACGTCAGATCTCCTTCGAACATGTGCTCGATTCTATGCCACGTCGGCGCGTGGGACAAACTCAGAAGAGGCTGGAATCTCTTATCCACAAGGGGAAACATCACACTCTCTAGGTGCGGCTGTGCTGCATACTCACTTCAGAAGGCGCGGCGTACCGCGGGACGAGACGCTCTCATGGCGGAGACGGTCACGCCGGCAGGCACGATGAGCGCCACACCTCCGGCTGTAGTCGTTGCCGGATGCAACGGTGGGATCCGGGAGGTGTGGCTGATGCCGGACGCCGTTGTGGTCTTGGCACGCACCTGATGTCTTCGCCTGATATCGCCGTCGCTCGATAGCTTGCCGGCCTCGCTGACTGGGAATAGCTATCAGTCGTCGCGTGATTCAGCGTTGACCGGGTGCGCGCGTGGCACCTGCCGGGTGCGCGCGTGACACCTGTAAGTACGCACTGCCGGAGTCGGCCAATGACTGTTGCTCGGGCTGGCCCTCCTGGCCGATCGCTGGTACGCCTAATCCCGAAGGAGGCGATTCATAGGACGGTCATGACCGCCTCGGCTGGTGCGGGAGCCCGCGTCGACCGCGGCGAGGCGGGATGCCGGCGCGCGCACCGCCGGAGGCGGCCGAAGGACGACCGCCTCCTGACGGTGTTGTTAGGCGAGGAGTTCTACTTGGGTGAGGGTGGTGGGGGTGAGGGTTAGGCGGTAGTGCTGGTGGGGGGTGGGGGTGGGGATCTGGAAGGGGCGGGTTTGGTGGGGCCAGGGGAAGGATTCGTTGTGGCGTTCGTCCAGGACGGTCCAGGTGGAGCCGTCCGTGGAGGCTTCCAGGCGCCACGCAACAGATGAGGACGCGGTCTCGCCTGAGGTGAGGGTGTAGAAGGTGGCGGTCCCGGGTTCGGGGAGGGACCAGGTGATGGGGGCGTCCACGACCATTGAGGTGGTGGAGGTGTCGTCGAAGAGGGGGTGGTCCTGGCGGGGGATGAGGTCGACCAGCGGGGTGGCGACGGTGTCGTCGGTGGTGAGGGATGGTGGGGTGTCCAGG
Organism: Kribbella sp. NPDC050470; assembly: GCF_044458365.1. NCBI lineage: Bacteria > Bacillati > Actinomycetota > Actinomycetes > Propionibacteriales > Kribbellaceae > Kribbella > Kribbella sp. NPDC050470. The sequence goes on from NZ_JBITHV010000007.1 coordinate 38,938, forward strand.
GTGGCCCAGTCGGATGGGGCCGCGCCCAGGATGAATTCGATGCGGCGTGCGGCGCGCAACGCGGCGTCGGTGATGGAGGCCACGGACAACTGCTTGCCGTCGACCAGAACGTCTTGCACATAAGGGTGCTCGTGGTTCTGGGCGGTGATCTCGATCGGAGTGCCGCCGAGCGGCGTCACGACGACGCGGGAGAACAGCGGCGAGCCGATCGCGTACTCGGGCGCCCCGACCCGCAGCGGATAGATGCCGAGGGCACCGAACAGGTACCAGGCCGACATCTCCCCGTTGTCCTCGTCACCCGGGTACCCCTGCCCGATCTGCTCCCCGACGTACAGCCGCTGCAGCACCTCACGGACGATCGCCTGCGTCTTGTGCGGCGTACCGGCGTAGTTGTACATCCATGCGATGTGGTGCGCCGGCTGGTTGCTGAAGCCGAACTGGCCCATCCGGACCGCCTGGGCCTCGAGCATCTCGTGGATGACGATCGAGTACGTGCCCTTCTTCACCGCGAGCTCCGGCGTCGCGAAGAACTCGTCGAGCTTCGCCTCCAGCCCACTCGGCCCGCCGTACAGGTTGGCCAGGCCGCGAGGGTCGTGCGCGACGTGGAACGCGAAGTTCCAGCCGCAGGTCTCGGTGAAGTCGCCGCCCCACTCGCACGGGTCGAACTCCTCCGGCGTCTTCGCGAACTGCCCGTCCGGCCGCCGGCCCTGGAAGAAGTCGATCGCCGGGTCGAACAGCAGCACGTAGTTCAGCGAGCGACGACGCAGGTACGACGCTTCCTCGCGCAAGCGCGCCCGTCGTTCGCCGGGCACGGACGGGTCGTCGGCCAGCCGCTCGGCCATCGCCGCGAGCCCGAAGTCGTTGAGATACGCCTCGAGCGCCCAGGACACGCTCTCCTCGGTGTCGGTGCTGACATAGCCGGCGAAGAAGCCGGTCGCCGCGCCCTTGCGACCGACCTCGGTCGCCTCGGCAGCGACGGTCGCGTTCCGTAGGCCGGCGTCATACGTCGCCAACGGGTCGGGCAGGGGGACGCCGCGCAGGTACGCGTCCGCGAAGGCGACGTCCGAGCTGGTGCCCGTCATGCAGTCGGCGTACCCCGGTGAGGACCAACGGGCGATCCAGCCGCCGTCGCGGTACTGCTGGACGAAGCCGTCAACCAGTTCGGCCGCCAACTCCGGGTACAGGAAGGCGTAGGCGGGCCATGCGGTGCGGTAGGTGTCCCAGAAGCCGCTGTTGACGTACATCTTGCCGGGCTTGACGACGGCGTTGGTCTCGCGGTCGGTCGCCGGACCTTCAACGGGCACGACTGGGCTGGCGTAGCGATAGTCAGGTACCTCCCCCGTCCCCGCGTTCTCGAAGTGGGAGTTCGGGTAGAGGTTGAGGCGGTAGAGGTTGCCGTAGACCGTGCGCAGCTGCGGTTCGGTCGCGCCCTCGGGCCGGATCACCTGGAGGCGCTCGTTCCAGGCGGCGTTGGCGGCCTGCTGGATGTCGTCGAAGGATCGGCCGGCGAGCTCGAGCTCGAGGTTGTGTCGCGCCTGGTCGACGCCGATGAAGGACGTCGCGATCCGCAGGGTGACGTCGTCGGCCGCGTCGAAGCTGACCGCTCGGGCGTTGGACCGGCCGCCGGCGGTCGGGCCGAAACCGGTCGGCGCGACGGAGAAGATGCCGTAGCAGTACATCCGGGTGCGGCCGAACTCCGAGCCGTTCTCGACCCAGCCGGTCAGCGCGGTCCCGTCGTACTCGAAGAATCCGTGCTCGTCGATGGTGTCGAAGACCAGGTGCCGGCCGGCCGCGTCCGCCGGGAAGGTGAAGCGGAAGATCGCGCCGTGGTCGGTGGGCGCGAGCTCGGCGCTGACGCCGTTCGCGAGCCGGACCGAGTAGAGGTCCGGGCGGGCGATCTCGTCGTCGTGGCTGAACGCGGCGGCGCGAGCGGCCGGGTCACCGAGGGGTTCGGCGGCCGCCACGGGCATGATCGACAGCTGGTCGCGGTCGCCCATCCACGGGCTCGGCTGGTGCGAGAAGCTCAGGCCCTGGAGCTCGGGGCGGTTGTCGGCGTTGTTGGCCCGGTGGTACTCGTACGGCCAGCGGTGGGTCGAGGCGTCCGTCACCGGGGTGAGGAAGTTGAAGCCGTTCGGCCAGGCGGTGATCGGCAGCGTGTTGCCGCGGGAGAAGTCGTGGCTGGCGTTGGTGCCGCGCCGGGTGTCGACGTACGCCGTCAGGTCCGAGCCGTCCAGCCGCGCCGGGGCCGGCCCGATCTCCAGGTCGTCGATCCAGCCCTCGAACTCCGTGCCGGCGTCCGGTGCGTCGACGGTCAGCACCACCTGGTCGACGGTGCGCCCGGCGGCCGCGGTCAGGTCGACCTGGACGTCGTTCCACTGGTTCGCGTACAGGATCTTGGACGCGCCCTGGCCGGCCGCGTCGAACGGCATCCCGTACTGGTTCAGTACGCCGAGCTCGGACAGGCGACTGCCGTCGGTGAAGACCAGGTCCACAGCGGCGTACGTCGCCGAGTACTCGAGCTGCACGTCGAGCTCCGGGTAGATCAGGTACCGCAGCCGGTCCCCCGGCCGCACGAGGTGGTCGCCCGCCTGGAGCGCAGCCTCCTCGCGGTTGCCGGTCGTACCGGAGTACCGGGTCGCGTTGACGCTGCTGAAACCGACGCCGCTCGGGCTGGTCCGGCCGCCGACCGGACCTCCACCTGTCTCGATGATCACCCGCGCAATGCTACGGATCAGTGCGGCGGTGGAGGTGGGGTGTTCCCAGCTTGGACCCAGGCGAGGTAGTCGCGGGCGATCTCGTGGTTGGTGCGGAGGGTGAGGCCGGCTGCGAGGGCCCGGGAGTTGTCGAGCTGGAAGGTGCCGTCGTTGGTGCCGTCGTGCGGGAGGTGGAAGCGGTCCTCGGCCGGTGACCAGTCAATCACAGGTGGATCGGGTACGACGGAGCGCCAGGCGTCGGCCAGGTCCGACATGGCGGTGGAGCGGCCGACCGCGTTGAACGGGCCGGGAACGCGGTCGACCGTGACGTGCAGGAGGAAGGCAGCCAGGTCGCGGGCGTCGACGTACTGGATGGGCTGGTCGGGCCGGGCGGCGCACTCGAGCGGCTTGCCGTGGGCGAGGGCTTCGCCCCAATTGCCGAAGTCGGGGTTGTAGGGGCCGACGACGAAGCCGGAGCGGACGGCCGAGGTGCGGTCGCCGAACTGGGCCGTCAGCAACGATTCGCAGCGGACCTTGGAGGGGCCGTAGAGGTCCATGGTGAAGTGGTCCTCGGGCGCGCCGTCCGGCCACGGGAGCAGCGGGGCGTCCTCGGTCATCCCGGGCGTGATCTTGCTGGCGTAGACCGCGATCGACGACATGTACGTGTAGTGGCCGACGCGGTCGCGGAGCAGCTCGGCGGAGCGCCGTACGTCGTGGACCAGGAAGCCCGACATGTCGATGACGCCGTCCCACTCCCCCGTCGCCAGCGCGTCCGGCTCGGATCGTGAGCCGGTCAGGCGACGGACTTCGGGGAACAGGGACGGGTTGGTGAGGCCGCGGTTGAAGAGGGTGAGGTCGTGACCGTGGCGGAGGGCGGCCTCGACCACGTGGCGGCCGAGGTTCTTGGTGCCGCCGAGGACGAGGAGCTTCATGACAGCTGGGTCACCACGTCTTCGAGCTCGCTGAGCAGGCCGGCGATCCAGTTCTTGGACTCCGGGATCGTGCGCAAGCCCTCCTCGACGATGAAGCGCAGCGCGATGAGGAAGAAGCAGCCGCCGCCGACGAGGAACTGGCGGTCGACGAGTGCCGGGTCGGCGCCGGTGGCGTCGAGGTAGCGGGCGAGGATCGGTTCGCGTTCGTGGCCGAGGGCAACGGCGTCGCGGATCAGCGTGTAGAGGTCGCTGAGGTGCGGCGCGAGGTAGGCGCCCGGCCAGTCGATCGCGGTCCAGCGAGCGCCGTCGGTGACCAGGTTCTTCGGCACGAAGTCGCCGTGGACGACGGCGGCCGGGGCGTCCCGGTGCAGCGCGGCGAGAGCCTCGGTCAGCGGCGCGAGGTCGAAGTCGATCCGGCCGATCCGGTCCGCGAGCTCCTTCACCCGCTCCGCCGGGAACTCGCTCGGACCGTCCACCGGCCGCTGCCGGATCGTCGCGAGCAACTCGGCCGCGGCGGCGAACCCGTCGGCACTCGGCTCCTGCTCCAGCGTCACCCGGCCGACATCCGCCAGGATCATCACCCCGGCGTCGTCGTCGCGATGGTTGTGAATCAGTCGGGGTGCCGGCAGTCCGAGCGGTACGACGAAGCGCTCGTACGCCCGCGCTTCGTCAGCCTGCCCGTCCGTCCCCCGCTTGGCGATCACACTCCGCAGCCCGTAAGACAGCCGCCACACCTCCGACGACCCCCACTGCCGCAGCAACTCCCCATGCAACGCCCCGACCCCAGGCGCCTCTGTCGCTTCCAACAACGGACCAGACACCACCGCAAGCCAAGTCGGAAGCATCCGACGAGTAGACCACAGCCCCCCGACCCTCGCCTCGGGATTTCCCGGATGGCGGTCCCGGTCAACCCGGCGCTGGGGGGTCTGGCAGGCTTTGAGGTATGGATGCCACGCATGCTTGGGGCTTTGGCCTCGCTACCGTCACTGTTGCTGGGACCGTGCTCGATGTCTGGTTCCCGGCTCCTGAGCTCGGCAGCAAGCCGGCGGACGCGAAGGCGCCCGCCGAGCTGATCGCCGCGGAGGGGAACGACGAGCTCCGGCAGGTGCGGCGGGAGGTCGTCTCGGCCGAGATCGCCCTGGACGAGGCCCCGGACGGCAGCACCCCGGACGCGTACCTGCGCCTGCACCTGCTGTCGCACCGGCTCGTCCGCCCGCACGGCGTGAACCTCGACGGCATCTTCGGCGCCCTGCCGAACAACGCTTGGACCTCGCTCGGTCCGGTGCCGGTCGAGGACATCGAGCAGGTCCGGCTGCGGGCGCGGGCGGCCGGGCAGTACCTGACTGTCACGAGCGTCGACAAGTTCCCGCGGATGACGGACTATGTCGTACCGAGCGGGGTCCGGATCGCCGACGCCGACCGGGTCCGGCTCGGCGCGCACGTGGCCGCCGGGACCACGGTGATGCACGAGGGCTTCATCAACTTCAACGCCGGCACCCTCGGTACGTCGATGGTCGAGGGCCGGATCGTGGCCGGGGTCGTGGTCGACGACGGCAGCGACATCGGCGCGGGCTCGTCGATCATGGGCACGCTGTCCGGTGGCGGCACGCAGGTCGTGTCGATCGGCAAGCGCTGCCTGCTCGGTGCGAACGGCGGCACCGGGATCTCGCTCGGCGACGACTGCGTGGTCGAGGCCGGACTGTACGTGACCGCCGGCACCAAGGTCACCCTGCCGGACGGCAGCGTGGTGAAGGCGCGTGAGCTGTCCGGCCAGCCGGGCCTGCTGTACCTGCGCAACTCGGTCACCGGCGCCGTCGAGGCCCGCCCGCGGACGGGTGAGGGCATCGCGCTGAACGAGGCACTTCACGCCAACGCGTGAACCAGCGGCACGTCCAGCGCGTCAACCACTTCGTGACCCATCGTCAGGAACCTCGGCCCCGCTCCCGAACGTTGGGAGCGGTATGCCGATAAAGCGGGGTGCCGTCATCGCCGTGGGCGCCTTCGCCGCGCTCGCGCTGGCTGTCGGCGTCGCGATCAACTGGGTCGGCGACCAGGACCTCCCGTCGCTGCTGCCGCCCAAGGAGCAGTGCGAGGCCACCGTCGGCGGCGCGACCGTGGTAGTGGACCTGGAGCAGGCTGAGAACGCCGCGCTGATCGCCGGTGTCGCCGTACGGCGTGGGTTGCCGGCGCGGGCGGCGACGATCGCGTTGGCGACGGCATACCAGGAGTCGGGCCTGCGGAACCTGGCGCACGGCGACCGGGACTCGCTGGGGCTGTTCCAGCAGCGGCCGTCACAGGGCTGGGGTACGGCGGCCCAGGTGCGCGACCCGCATTACGCGGCCGGGAAGTTCTACGACGCGCTGGTGAAGATCAGGAACTACCAGACCCTCGCGGTCACGGTGGCGGCCGACCGGGTCCAGCGCAGCGCGTTCCCGAACGCCTACGCGGACCACGAGGCCGATGCGCGGATCCTCGCGTCGGCGCTGACCGGGCAGTCGAAGGCCGTGTTCAGCTGCACCGTCGATCCCGACACAGTGGAGGCGCAGACGCTCGGCCGGAACGGGCTGACGCCGCGGGCGGACGCCGTACGGCGTGATCTGCTGGCGACGTTCGGGAAGCTGTCGACCGGTGGGTACGCGCCGGGCGGGATCCGGTCCGGGCACATGGAAGGGTCGGCGCACTACGAGGGCCGGGCGGTGGACGTGTTCGTGCGGCCGATCTCGGCGGCGAACACCACCAAGGGGTGGGCGATGGCGCAGTACCTGGTCGCCCGGGCGGAGGTGCTGAACATCCGCACGGTCATCTTCAGCGACAAGATCTGGACCGCCGGCCGCCGCTCCGACAGCGGCTGGCGCGACTACACCCCGCCGGCGCGCTCCGGCGACGCCACGATCCTCCGCCACCTCGACCACGTCCACGTGGACGTGGTCGAGCAGTAACCGCCGCCCACAAGACGCGAGGCGGGGCACCACCGGCGCCCCGCCCCGCTCAGTAGCTGGTTGTTTACTCGTCGTGCTCCTGCGGCGGCAGGGCGGCGATGAACGGGTGATCCTTGTCGATCTTGCCCATCTTCGACGCGCCACCCGGCGAGCCCAGGTCGTTGAAGAAGTCGACGTTCGCCGTGTAGTAGTCCTTCCACTGCTCCGGCGTGTCGTCCTCGTAGTAGATCGCCTCCACGGGGCAGACCGGCTCGCACGCTCCGCAGTCCACGCACTCGTCCGGGTGGATGTACAGCATCCGGTTGCCCTCGTAGATGCAGTCGACGGGGCATTCCTCGACGCAGGCGAGGTCCTTCAGGTCAACACACGGCTGCGCGATGACGTAGGTCACTGCTACTCCTCCTATGGCAGGCAAGCGCAGCGCTGGCTTGGGGTGCTGCGATGCTGTGATGCAGGTATCTAGTATCACGGTAGTACTTCGCCCACTCTGCCAGGAGTCCGCATCGTGTCAGGCTTCAGTGCCCGTGATATCGGCCACCGTGTCGTCGTCCGGCACCGGATCCCCGGCGGCCTGACCGACGTCATCGGCGTGCTCCAGTCCGGGGACCCCGAGGGCCTTGTCGTTCGGCACGCTGACAGCAGTCTGCACGAGATTCGTGTCAGTGACGTGACGGCGGCGAAAACGATCCCGGAGCTGCCGCTGCGGCCGGTGGACGTGGAGCAGCTGTTCCTGACCACCGCCCTCGGCCGGCCTGCGGTGGAGACGACGTACCTCGGGGAGTGGTTGCTGCGGGCATCGTCCGGATGGACCGGGCGGGCCAATTCGCTGCTGCCCGCGGGGAATCCCGGGATGGCGGTGCCGGAGGCGCTCAAGCACGCTGAGGCCTTCTACGACGAGCGTGGGCTGCCACCGCTGGCGCTCGTCCGGCTCGGCAGCCCCGAGGAGGCGGAGCTCCGGTCCTGCGGGTGGACCGACGCCCGTCCCGGGCAGTCCGACGTCCTAGTCATGCACACCACCCTCGACCACGTGAACGCTGCTCCGGCGTACGACGTACTGGTCGCGGAGCACCCTGATTCGGCCTGGTACGCGGCAGCCTTCGACGGGCCGGTGCCGGAGCCCGCGCCGACCGTGATGGAGGGCGCGCCGAAGGCCGTGTTCGCGTCGATCACGCTGAACGGCCGGGCGGTCGCCGTCGGGCGGGGCTCGATGACCGGTCACTGGCTCGGGGTGGATGCGATCCGCGTGGACCCGTCGTACCGTCGCCGGGGCCTCGGAACGGCCCTCCTGCAGGGGCTGGCGCGGTGGTCAGGCCCGCTGGGCGGCCGCCGTACCTACCTCGAGGTCCTGGAGGAGAACACACCCGCCGTGACCGCCTGCAGGCACCTCAGCTACCAACCCGCGTATCGCTACCGGTATCTGACCACCCGCTAACCTCAGGTCCCATGGCGGATCATGTGGCGGAGCGGCCGGAGTATGCGGGGGACTTCGAGGGGACGGTGCACGTCGAGTACACCCCGCACCCGGACGACGGGGTGGCTGACCCGGGCGAGATCGTCTGGACCTGGGTGCCGTTCGAGGAGGACCACAACCGGGGCAAGGACCGTCCGGTCCTGGTCGTCGGCTCGGACGGGCCGTGGCTGCTGGCGCTGATCCTGACCAGCAAGGACCACGACCGGGACGCCGCCGACGAGGCCCGCTGGGGCCGGGTCTGGCTGGACATCGGCAGCGGCGCGTGGGACCGCGACGGCCGCCGCAGCGAGGTGCGCCTGGACCGGGTGCTCCGGATCGACCCGGCCGAGGTACGCCGGGAAGGCGCGGTGATCGGCGAGGACCTGTTCGACCAGGTCGCCGCCGAACTCCACAAGCTGCAGGCCTAACCGGGCGGGCGGGTGGTCGTGGTCGGCTTGCTCATGCCCGGCGGGGTGGTGGACGCGGGCGGCGGCGTAGTGCCCGGCTTCGGGCCGCAGCGGATGTCGTCGGCCGCGTTGTACTTGGTCACGAAGGACTCGGTCTTCTTCCGAACGCCGTTCTGGGCGAAGTACCGGTAGATCGTGATGTCGAAGCCGGCGGTCGGCGCCTGCGGTTTGCAGTCGGGCTTGGTGTTGTAGACGATCCCGGGCTGGCGCGGGTTGGTCTTGCCCGATTGGCCCGCGGTGATGTCCCAGACCTTGGTGCCCCAGATCTTCACCGTGATGCTGCCCGGGCGGCCCGGCGTGGAGGCCCTGAAGATGGTCTGCACGAGGATCCCGTGGCCGGAGTCGTTCAGGAACTTCATGTCCACCGACGGCCAGGCGACGGTCGCCTCCCGGCCGATCGGGTAGCGGCTGATGTAGACGCTGTGCGCCTTGTGCTCGACGTCCTTCAGCCCGGCGAAGAAGGCCGCGTTGAAGGTGGTGGTGGCCGACTGCGAGACACCGCCGCCGAGGTCCAGGACGAACTTGCCGCCGCTGATGATGTTGCCCTCGGTGAACCCGTTCTCCTTGGTCCGCTCACCGACGATCTTGTTGAGGCTGAACTCCTCGTTCGGCTTCAGCAGCGTGCCGTTGATCTTGCGGGCCGCGGTGCCGATGTTCACGTTGCGGTACGGCGCGTGCGGGAACTGGGTGGTGAACTCCCCCATCACCTCCTTGATCCCGAGCGCCTGGACCGCCTCGGTGGTCACCTTGGCCTTGGTCGGGGCCAGGCCGACCTGGGCGCGGCGCTCGCCGACCGGCTTGGGCAGCACCGACAGGATTGCCGGGCCGACCTTGGCCCGGTCCACCACCAGGCCGTCGACGGCCGGGATCACCGTCGGGCCGGCGCCGACGATCTGCACCGTGGCGTCCTTCGGCAGCGTCTCCAGTGCCTTGAACCGCTCCTGGAACAGCGGCTCGAGCGTCTTCGCGTTCAGCGACGGGGTGATCTGGCCGTCCTTGACGGTCACCGCCAGCGCGGGCGCGAGCTCGGACGGGGTCAGCTCGACCGACTTCGACCCGACGGTGAGCCGGATCGGGCCGGACATGGCCGGCTCGGCGAAGTCCGACATCGCCTTGGCCATCGCCTCCGCGTCGGCCTGCGGCTTGGTCACGGTGACTGCGAGCTCGGCCGGGGTGGTCTCGGCGGGGTACGCGGCGAGCAGCGTGCTGGTCGCCTTCCCGTTGTCCATCTGCAGGCCGTCGGCGGGCTCATGCTGAACCGGCTCGGCGTTCTTGAACGTGATCGTGCCGTCGGTGGCCTGCCGGTTCACCTGCTTGGCCAGCTTGGCGACGGCGGCCTGCAGCTTCGCGTCGTCCTTCTTGATCACCGGCTGGATCTCGTCGCCGCCGGTCAGGGCATGCCAGATGTGGCCCGGGGCCAGGCTGCGCCCCGCACCCGCCGCGTCGACGGTGGCGTCCACGTCCACGCTGAGCCCGGCCTCGACCGGATCGACCTTGTACGACGACTCGCCGGCCTTCAGCGTGATCGGCTGGGTCAGCCGGTCCTTCAGGCCGGCCTCGAGCTTCGACTTCGCGTCGTCCTCGGACAGCCCGCCGACCGGGACGCCCAGCACGGTGCTGTCACCCGGGATCCTGTCACCGGCGAACGCGAAGGCCGCTCCGTACCCCACCACGAGCACGCCAAGGCCCGCCGCGGCGATGATCCCCGCGAGCTGCTGTCTCCCCACCGGACGAAGTCCTCCTGTCGAGCCGTATTCGGGCCGCGCCCGCACGGGGCACAAGGGCACATCCTACGGGAAGGGGCAGCCCAGTCCGACCCTCGGGGCAGCCCCGGGCTGCCCCTCCGCGCTACCCATCTGGTAGCTCTCGGTAATCACTGTCGTAGTAGATCAACGCTCCGTGATCACCCGATTCCCTGACGCCGAGGCTCAGCACCTCGCCGACCACGATCGTGTGATCGCCACCGTCGTACGTCGCCCAGGTCCGGCACTCCAGCCAGGACAGGGAGCGTTCGATGACCGGACAGCCGGTCTTCGGGCCGGGCACCGTCGCGATGCCGTCGAACTGGGTGTAGAGGTCGCGCCCGGAGCGGGCGAACCGGTCGGCGATCGGCTGCTGGTCCCCTGCCAGCACCGACACCGCCCAGAAGCCGCACTCCAGGACGGCAGCGTGCATCCGGACGCCCTTGTCGACGCAGACCAGCACCAGTGGCGGGTCGAGCGAGACGGATGTGAACGCGTTGGCCGTCATCGCGTGCGCGACGCCGTCCTGGAGCGTGCTCATGATCGTGATGCCGGAGGCGAACCGCCCGAGCGCCGCACGGAACTCCGCGGGCGCCGGCATCAGAGCCCGGCGAACAGGTCGTGCTCCAGGCCGTCCGGGCCCGGCGCCGCCGTGCCCTTGACCAGGCGGTACGCCTCCGAGCCCCAGATCTCGTTGCCGTTGTTGTTCGACAGCGCGAAGAACGGTCCGTCGACGGTGATCTGGGTGGCGTGCGCCTTCATCGCGTTCATCTTCTGGTCGATGTACTGCCCGGCGTCGATCACGCAGGCGATGAACCGGTCCGGGGTGACGAACGGCCCCATCGGGCCGTCGGGGTCCATCCCCTCGAAGGTCGTGTGGTCCCCGGACTCGCGCAGCTTCCGCAGGCTGTCCCGCAGGCTCGACTCGGACATCGCGTTCCAGTAGATCTTCGGGATGTCCCAGGCCTCGCCCAGGTCCTCCCGGTACGACGGCGCGGCGGCCAGCGCGGCCGCGTACGTCGCGACGCGATGGGCCTGGATGTGGTCGGGGTGGCCGTAGTTCCCGTACTGGTCGTAGGTCACCAGGACCTGCGGCCGGACCTCGCGGATGACCGGGATCAGGTCGTCGGCCGCCACCAGCACGTCGGCCTGCCAGAAGCTGTCCGGCCGGGTCTGCGGCGGGACGTCGGCGTTGCCTTCCTCGTTGTAGATCATCCCGGTGTCGCGGTACTTCCCGGGCGCGCCGAGGAAGCGGTAGTCGGTGACGCCGAGCTCGGCCATCGCGGCCGCCAGCTCGCCGATCCGGTGCGCGCCGAGCTGGTCGCTCTGGCTCGCGGCCAGGTGCTCGAGCTCCGGGACGAGCACCTCGCCCTCCTCGCCGAGCGTGCAGGTGATCAGCGTCACGCCGACGCCCTCGGCGACGTACCTCGCCATCGTCACGCCGTTGTTGATCGTCTCGTCGTCCGGGTGGGCGTGCACCAGCAGCAGCCGGCGATCAGGAAGCTCACTCATGGCGAAAGCCTACGTCGGGCCGCCGACAGCCGGCCCGGCAACGGAGCGTGGCTCAGCCGAAGCGGCGGACCAGCAGGCAGCCGGCCTGGAAGCGGGACTTGGCCCCGAGACCGGCGATCAGCGCACTGATCTCGGCCCGGACCGTCCGCAGCGACAGCCCCAGCTCGCGGGCGATCGCGGCGTCCTTCGCGCCGGTCGACATCATCCGGCCGATCGCAACCTGGCGGCTGGTCAGCTCCTTCACGGCCACCGGTGTCCGGCGGCGGGCGCCCAGCTCGTAGACGTCGCAGACGATCTCCGGGGCGGCGTCGTCCCTGCGCACCGCTGGGACGACCTGGTAGACCGGCATCGCTCACTCCTCCCCAAGGGCTCGGAGTGAGATTCTTTCGCCCGGCACGCTCCGTCACCAGGTACAACCCATACAGATGACCCATACAACTGTGCCCTGCAACGGGCCGGAGACAGCAGAAGAGGGCGGCGCCGCCAGGCACCGCCCTCTCCGGTTTGCTGTTCAGTTGTGGAGCGACTCAGATCAGCCGGCCTGCTTGAGGCCGATCTGGGTCAGGTCCGGCAGACCACCGGTGTTCGGGTCGGCCACCGCGTTGGAGATGTTCGAGCCGACGACGTACACGTTGAGGTCCTGAACGGTCGGCACCAGCGGCGCCGTCTTCATGATCTCGGCGTACAGGTCGGACAGGCCGGACTCGACCTTGGCCTTGTCGGACTCCTTCGCCAGCTCGGCCAGCTTGTCCCAACCGGCCTGGCTACGAGCGTAGTTGTTCTGCGCGGCCTTGCCCGGGGCGCTCGTGTCCGCACCGAGGACGGACGGAACGATCGTGGTCAGGCTCGCCCAGTCGTAGCACCAGCCCGCGGTGATCAGGTCGGTCGCGCCGGAGTCCTGCTGCTGCGTCGAGTAGTAGTTGTCACCCGGGATCTTGCGGATGTCGACGTTGATCCCGACAGCCTTCCAGGACGCCTGAGCGGCCTCGGCGGCCTTCACGGCCAGACCGGAGTCCGCCGTGCCCAGCACCAGCTTCTCGCCCTTGTAGCCGGACTCGGTCAGCAGCTGCTTGGCCTTCGCCGGGTCACCCTCCGGCGGAGCCTTGAAGTGCTCCTCCGCCTTGTAGCCCTCCATGTCCTGCGGAATGATCGAGTCGACCACCGCAGCGAGCCGCTCGCCACCACGACCGTCGCGGTAGCTGGTGCGGTCGAGGCCGTAGTACAGCGCCTCGCGCAGCTTCTGGTTCTTCAGCAGCGGCTTCTGCTCGTTGAACGCGATGTACCGGCGGCAGATGTCGGTGCCCTCGACCACGCGGTCCTTGACGTTCGCCTGGTTCGTCTTGGCGATGTTCTCCGGCTGCACACCGGCGAAGCTCACCGAGCTCTTGTCGGCGGTGCCGTCCGCGATCAGCCGCTGGTCGACGGTCGCCTCGGCGTCACCGAACTTGAAGATGAACTTGTCCGGCAGCGCGTTGCGCAGCGGGTCCGTCTTCTGGTCCCACTGGTCGTTGCGGACCAGCACGAGCTGCTTCTTGCGGGTGTAGGTCTCGATCTTGTACGGACCGGTGGAGACCGGACGGTTGTCGTACGCCGTCTTGGTGTCCTTGGCCGCCGGGACCGGCGAGAAGACCTTCATGCTCGTGGTGCCGTCGAAGGACGAGACCGGGCGGTTCAGCTTGAAGATGATGGTCTTGTCGTCCGGCACCTCCATCGCGGTGCAGCCCTTGCCGCCGTTGTTGCCGGCGACGTACGGGCCCTTGTAGCCCGGGCAGTCCAGGTACTCGTGCGCGTACGGCGCACCCTCGGCCATGTCGGCGGAGAACGAGCGCTCGGCGTTGTACTTGATGTCGGCCGCCTTGACCGGCGTGCCGTCCTCGTACTTCAGGCCGTCCTTCAGCTTGAAGGTCCAGGTCTTGAAGTCCGGGCTGGACTCGTAGCTCTCGGCGAGGTCCTTCTCGAGGATGATCTTCTTCGACTTCGCGTCGTAGCGGTAGTCCGTCAGCGTCCGCGTGATCAGCTTGCCGATCATGTTGGAGTCGGTGACGAAGTTCCGCGCGGGGTCGAGGTGTTCCACGTCGTTCACGTGGTAAACGGTGACGGTGCCCCCCTTGGCACCGGCCGTGTCTTGCCCGCTCTGGGTGCTACTGCCCCCTTCGTCCCCGCCGCAGGCTGCTGCCGTCAGGGTCAGGGCGAACCCCGCGGCGATCGCCACCCCGGTTCGCTTGACGTGCTCCATGGCCAGTGTTCCTTCCTGTAAATGACAATCGACGCCGGGTCACGGCGGCTTGAAGAAAGTTCTCTTCCTCAATGTCGCGGTGATCAACTCACGTATTCACAAGTGGCGCAATCGAGTTCAGCCGGTTTGACCGGATCGTGACCCATTCAGTGCCGTGCCTCAATCTCACGAATGCTGTCTGTAATGCTCAGATCACATCGCGTTCCTCCGGGAAATGACAGGCCGCTTTGTGACCGGGGGCGCCGATCTGCACGAGCGGCGGTTCCTGCTCGGCGCAGATCTCCTGTGCCTTCCAGCACCGGGTCCGGAACCGGCAACCCGACGGCGGGTTGAGAGGGCTCGGCACGTCCCCGGTGAGCCGGATGCGCTCGCGGTCGAGCGCTGCATCCGGGTCGGCTTCCGGGACCGCCGACAACAGGGCGTGCGTGTACGGGTGGCGGGCGTGGTTGTAGAGCTCGTCGCGCTCGGCGGTCTCCACCACCTTGCCCAGGTACATCACCGCGACCCGGTCCGAGATGTGCCGGATCACCGACAGGTCGTGCGCGATGAACAGGTAGGCCAGCCCGAACTCGTCCTGCAGGTCCTCCAGCAGGTTGACGATCTGGGCCTGGATCGACACGTCCAGCGCGGAGACCGGCTCGTCGCAGACGATCAGCCGGGGCCGCAGGGCCAAGGCCCGCGCGACGCCGATGCGCTGCCGCTGGCCGCCCGAGAACTCGTGCGGGTACCGGTTGTAGTGCTCCGGGTTCAGCCCGACGCGTTCCATCAGGGCCTGGACGGCCTTCTTCGTCCCGCCCTCGCTCTTGACCTTCTGGATGTCGAACGGCGCCGAGATGATGGCGCCGACCGTCTGCCGCGGGTTCAGCGAGGAGAACGGGTCCTGGAAGATCATCTGGATCTCGCGGCGGTGCGGCCGCATCTTGGCCCGGTTCAGGTGGGTGATGTCCTCGCCGAGGAACTTGATCGTTCCGCCGGTGGGCTCGTCCAGCCTGGTCACCAGCCGCCCGGTCGTGGTCTTCCCGCAGCCGGACTCGCCGACCACGCCCAGCGTCTCGCCGGCGTGGATGGCCAGATCGACCCCGTCGACCGCCTTCACCGCGCCGGTCTGCTTCTGGAAGACGATGCCGCGGGTCACCGGGAAGTACCGCTGCAGACCGGTTGTCTCGAGCAGCAGCTCGCTCTGCTTGGACTCCGCGGCCGGCGCCTGGTCCGCCGATGTCGTCGTACTCACGATCGCTCCTCGCGCTTCACAGGTTCGGCTTGATCTGCTCGGCGAACAACTGCTTCCGCTGCTCGGAGTCGATATGACAGCGGACCTGGTGTCCGCTGGTGTCGACCTGTAGCAGCTCGGGCAGCTCGTTGGCGCACGAATGCCCCACGACGTGCTGCTGATAGTCACAGCGCGGCTGGAACGGGCAGCCCTTGGGCAGGTTGATCAGGGACGGCGGGGTGCCGCGGATCGACTTGAGCCGCTGGTCGCCGCTGCGGTTCACCTTCGGGATCGAGCCGAGCAAGCCCCAGGTGTAGGGCATCTCCGGGCGGTAGAAGATGTCCCGGACGTTGCCCGCCTCGACGACGCGGCCGCCGTACATCACCACCACGTCCTGGGTCATCTGGGCGACCACGCCGAGGTCGTGGGTGATCATGATGATGGCGGAGTTGAACTCCTTCTGCAGATCCAGCATCAGGTCCAGAATCTGCGCCTGCACGGTGACATCCAGCGCCGTGGTCGGCTCGTCGGCGATCAGCAGCGACGGGTCGCACATCAGCGCCATCGCGATCATCGCGCGCTGCCGCATACCGCCGGAGAACTGGTGCGGGTAGTCGTCGAACCGCTTCTGCGGCGACGGGATGCCGACCCGGTCGAGCAGCTCGATGGCCCGCTTCTTGGCCACCGCCTTCGGGGCGTCGTGGTGCACCAGGTAGGCCTCGGTGAGCTGATCGCCGACCCTGTAGAACGGGTGCATCGCCGACAGCGGGTCCTGGAAGATCATCGACATCTGCTGGCCGCGCAGCCGGCGGATCTCCTCCACCGACATCGACACCAGCTCGGCGCCGTCCAGCCAGATCTCCCCGGACACCTTCGCCCGGCTGCCCTTGTGCAGGCCCATGATGGCCAGGCTGGACACGCTCTTGCCGGAGCCGGACTCGCCGACGATCCCCAGCGTCTTACCGCGTTCCAGGGTGAAGCTCAGGCCGTTCACCGCCTTCACCAGACCGTCGTCGGTCGGGAAGTGCACCTGCAGGTCCTTGAGCTCCAGGAACGGCTTGCCAACCGCGGGCTCGCGCGGCTCCGCCTTCATCACGGACTCGGTCACTACGTATCCTCCGGCCTGCTCAGGACAGCCGCACGCGCGGGTCGATGATGGCGTACAGAATGTCGACGACCACGTTCGCGAGGACGACGAAGATCGCCGCGAACAGCACGACGCCCATGATCGCGGGCAGGTCGTTGCCGAGCACCGAGTCGATCGCGAACTTGCCCAGCCCGGTGATGCTGAAGATCTGCTCGGTGATCACGGCGCCGCCGAGCAGACCGCCGAGGTCGAGGCCGAAGATCGTCACGATCGGCGTCAGCGCGGCGCGCAGCCCGTGCTTGAAGACCACGCTCCGCTCACCGAGGCCCTTGGCCCGTGCGGTCCGGATGTAGTCCTCGTTCATCGTGTCGATCATGTTGGCCCGGGTGAGCCGGGTGTAGAGCGCCGCGTACACCAGTGCCAGCGTCATCCACGGCAGGATGTAGAACTGCGCCCATTTCACTGGGCCGACCGTGAACAGCGCCGCGTTCGCCGTGTCGGGGAACGGCAGCCACTGCAGCTTGACGATGAAGGTGAACAACAGCAGGTACCCGAACACCAGGGTCGGGAAGGACACACCGAACAGGGCGATCCCGACGCTGAGCTTGTCGATGAACTTGCCCTTGCGCAGCGCCGCGATCAGGCCCAGCATCACGCCGGCCACCAGCCACATGACGGCGGCTCCGACAGCCAGCCAGAGGGTCGCCGGGAACGAGTCGGAGATCGAGTCCCAGACCGGGATGCCGTTCTGGTACGACTCGCCGAAGCACGGCCACGCGCACTCCCGCTCGCTGCCCTCGGAGCCGATCGTGCGGCCACCCGGGCTGACCAGGCCTTGCATGTACGTGCCGTACTGGACGATCAGCGGGTCGTCGAACCCGTACGTCGCGTTGACCTGGGCGACCGTCTCGGCGTTGCAGTTCTTCCCGCAGATCAGCAGCGCCGGGTTGGCCGGCGTCGCCCAGAACAGGAAGAACGTGATCGCGCTGATCACGAAGAGGATCAGCACCGTCTGCAACAGGCGGCGGATCAGGTAGCGGCCCATCGGTCAGCCCCTTCCGGCGCGCGGGTCGAGAGCGTCGCGGACCGAGTCGCCGAGCAGGTTGAACGCCAGCACGGTGATGAACAGCGCGATGCCCGGGAAGAACAGGTAGAGCGGGTTGCTCTCGATCCAGTCCGAAGCGTCGGCGATCATCCGGCCCCACGACGAGGTGGGCTCCTTGATCCCTACACCCAGGAACGACAGCGCCGCCTCGGCGGTGATGTAGCTCGGGATCAGCAGGGTCGTGTAGACCAGCAGCGTCGGGAGCAGGTTCGGCAGCACCTGCTTGAAGATCACGTACATCGGACCGGCGCCGAGCGACCTGGCCGCCTCGACGAACTCCCGTTCTCGGAGCGACAGTGTCTGCCCTCGAACTATTCGGGCCAGATAGGCCCAGCCGAAGAACCCGAGGACGAACATCAGCACGCCCATACGTAACTTGTTGTCGTCCGGTATGCCGAACATCGCCTGCCCGCGGTCTGCGATCACCGGCGTCAGCGCCATGATGAACAGCAGCGTCGGGAAGCTCAGCATGATGTCCATCAGCCGGCTCAGCAGCGTGTCGACCCAGCCGTGGAAGTACCCGGACACCATGCCGATGACGGTGCCGAGGATCACGGCGATGATCGTGCCGCCGAGTGCGACCAGCAGCGAGACACGGGTGCCGTACACCAGCCGGGAGAACACGTCCCGGCCGTTCTGCGGTTCGACCCCGAGCCAGTGCTCGCTGCTGGTGCCACTGCCCCAGAGCCCACCGATCGGGATACCTCCGTCCCGGGTGTTCAGCAGCGGCTCGCCGGCCGCGTTGGTCTTGTTGAACTGATCGGGCGGGAACCCGTTCAGCTTCACGATGAGCGGCGCGAACACCGCCACCGCGATGATCAGCAGGATCACGATCGCGCTGGCAACCGCGATCTTGTCCCGCTTGAGCCGGGCCCACGCGATCTGGCCGAGCGATCGTCCTTCGATCTGCTTCGCCTCGGTGGTCTCGGCAAGATGATCTGCCGGCAGTCCCTCATCCGGGCTCTGCGCCTCCGACACCCCCAGCGTCATTGAACGTCACCTCGCCCCTTCAACTGTGAGTGCACCCCCAGCCGCCCCCGGACCTCCCGGGGGTTCCCGGGAACCCTACGTATCTCGAAGTGTGGACGCCAACCGAAGGGAGCGCTAGTCACCGAATCGTGACTGTTCAGGGTGGGCAACTGAGCAGTTCACGAGTGAAACGTGAGCAATTTCCGGACTGCGGGAAGGAACGGCCGGTCGGCGGGCAGCCAATCGAGCCCGTCGAGCTCGCCGGCGCCGACCCAACGGAGCTCGCCGTGCTCGTGCGGGACCGGCACCCCGGCCACCAGCTCGGCCGCGTAGACCCGGAGCGCATACGTTTCGTTGATCGGTACGGCGACGCCGAGCGACTCCCCGACTTCGATCCGCACACCCAGCTCCTCGGCCAGCTCCCGGGCGCCCGCGGCACGCTCCGTCTCCCCCGGCTCGACCTTGCCGCCGGGGAACTCCCAGCCGCCGTCCGGCCCGGACCGCAACGCCGCCAGCACCTTGCCGTCGCGGATCACCGCGACCCCGATCACCACCTGCCGTTCACCCACGGGCACGCACTGTGCCAGACGAACTGTCGGTGGGGCGCGAGAGGATCTGGTCGTGCCACTGCAGAACAGGGTCCTGCCGACCCAGGAGATCGTCGCCGAGCCGGGCCGTGGCCTGCTGATGGGCAACCGCGGCACCCTGCACGGCCCCGACCGCCGGCTCGGCACCACCCGCTGGCGGTCGAAGGCCTGGATCTGCTGCGTGCTCGACTGGAAGGGCGTGCGCCGCGACCCGATGCCGCCGGGCCGGTGGACCGCGCTGTTCTTCTTCGACGAGGCCGTCGCCCTCGCGGCCGGCCATCGCCCCTGCGCCTACTGCCGCCGCAGGGACTACCTCCGGTACGCCGGCGCCTGGGCCAGCGGTCGCGGTCTCGACGAGCGGCCGCGCGCCACCGCGATGGACGCACAGCTCCACCTCGAGCGCGTCGACTCGCGCACCCGGCAGCAACGCACCACGATCCAGGAGCTCGACCAACTCCCTGACGGAGCGATGATCCGGTTCGACGGCCGGCCCGCCCTCGTCCTCGACCACCACGTGCTGCCCTGGTCCTGGGAGGGGTACGGCGATCCGGTCCGGCCACCCGGGCTGCACGAGGTCGCCGTACTCACGCCACCGGCGAATCTCGTTGCACTGAAGGCCGGATTCATTCCATTACTGCACTCGACCGCGCTCGGCAACTGAGGTAAGCCTTAGTAGAAACACGCCGTACCGAAGGGTCTTCCCCTGCGCGCTCGGCGAAGGCAAAGTGTGCGCATACTGACAGCTACAAAACCATCACTGGAGTCGGCATGGGTGCTGAGTTGAACACTGGGGGCAACAGCGTTGCCGCAGTCGTCCGCGCGCTCGAGACGCTACACGCGGCCGTCGGGAAACTGAGCCAGGAGTACGGTGACACTCTCGGCATCCGCCGGTTGGTGTCGGACGTGGCCAGGCTGAACGACGACCTGGCCGAGCTAGGCCCGCCCGACCCCCGTCACAGACCCGGACCCGTTCCGGAGGAACTCGAGGAGATTCCCGACGTGGAGTATGACGCGTCCATGTGGACCGACGCGGAACACGAAGGCTTCGGCGCGCCGGACAGGCACGCCCCCTGATGGCGACTGGAGTTGACGCGCCCGGTCGCGCGCAGATCGGGCTGAAGACCGCACGAACCGACCGCTGGTGGCTGGCGCCGCTGCGGATCGGAGTGATCCTGGTCTTCTTCATCGTCTACGCGACGGTCCGGATCTTCATGAACAAGTGGTACTGGGTCGATGCATACCATTACCTCACCCCGCTGTACTCCCCCTGTATCAGCGACTCCTGTGTCGAGGGCTCCAGCCACCTGGGCACCTGGTTCCCCAAGTTCCCGGTGTTCCTGCCGCTGAGCATCATCACGTTCGCGGTGCTGGCCGGGTTCCGGGGCACCTGCTACTACTACCGCAAGGCGGGCTACCGGTCGCTGTTCTTCGCGCCGGCGGCCTGCGCGGTCCCGGAGCCGCACAAGAAGTACACCGGTGAGCGCAAGTTCCCGCTGGTCGCCCTGAACCTGCACCGCTACTTCTTCTACGGCGCGCTGGTCTTCGGTGTCCTCAACGTGTACGACGGCATCCTCGCCTTCCACGGCAAGGACGGCGGCTTCGGCATCGGCCTGGGCACCGTGATCATCTGGGTCAACCTGGTCTTCCTGTGGCTGTACACGCTGTCCTGCCACGCCTGCCGGCACATCGTCGGCGGCCGGCTGAAGAACTTCTCCAAGCACCCGTTGCGCTACCGGTACTGGACCTTCGTGTCCAAGCTGAACCCCAAGCACGGCACCTTCGCGATGACGTCGCTGTTCACCGTGATCCTGACCGACGCCTACATCATGGCGTTGTCGGCCGGCTGGTTCTCCGACCTGCGCTTCTTCAACTGATACGGACTTTCTCTGTCATGACTGAGCTCGAACGACACACCTACGACGTCGTCGTGATCGGGGCCGGCGGCGCCGGCCTGCGGGCGGCGATCGAGGCCCGCGAGCAGGGCAAGCGCACCGCGATCGTGTGCAAGTCGCTGTTCGGCAAGGCGCACACCGTGATGGCCGAGGGCGGCTGCGCGGCCGCGATGGGCAACGCGAACTCCAACGACAACTGGCAGGTCCACTACCGCGACACGATGCGCGGCGGCAAGTTCCTGAACAACTGGCGGATGGCCGAGCTGCACGCCCAGGAGGCCCCGGACCGGGTCTGGGAGCTGGAGACGTACGGCGCCCTGTTCGACCGGACCGCGGACGGCCGGATCAGCCAGCGCAACTTCGGCGGCCACACCTACCCGCGGCTGGCGCACGTCGGCGACCGCACCGGCCTGGAGCTGATCCGCACCCTGCAGCAGAAGATCGTCTCGCTGCAGCAGGAGGACTTCCGGGAGACCGGCGACTACGAGGCCAACCTCAAGGTGTACGCCGAGTGCACCGTCACCGAGCTGCTCAAGGACGGCGACGCCATCTCCGGCGCCTTCGGGTACTGGCGCGAGTCCGGCCGGTTCATCCTGTTCGACGCCCCGGCCGTGGTGCTGGCCACCGGCGGTGTCGGCAAGTCCTTCAAGGTGACCTCGAACTCGTGGGAGTACACCGGTGACGGGCACGCGCTGGCGATGCGGGCCGGCGCGACGCTGATCAACATGGAGTTCATCCAGTTCCACCCGACCGGCATGGTCTGGCCGCCGTCGGTGAAGGGCATCCTGGTCACCGAGTCGGTCCGCGGTGACGGCGGTGTGCTGAAGAACTCCGAGGGCAAGCGGTTCATGTTCGAGTACGTGCCGGACGTGTTCCGGGCGCAGTACGCGGAGACCGAGGACGAGGCGGACCGCTGGTACAAGGACCCGGACAACAACCGGCGCCCACCGGAGCTGCTGCCGCGTGACGAGGTGGCCCGGGCGATCAACTCCGAGGTGAAGGCCGGCCGCGGCACCCCGCACGGCGGCGTGTTCCTGGACGTGTCGTCGCGGCTCCCGGCCGAGGAGATCACCCGCCGGTTGCCGTCGATGCACCACCAGTTCAAGGAGCTCGCGGACGTCGACATCACCGCCGAGCCGATGGAGGTCGGCCCGACCTGCCACTACGTGATGGGTGGTGTCGAGGTCGACCCGGACACCGCGCAGTCCGTCGTACCCGGCCTGTTCGCGGCCGGTGAGGTGGCGGGCGGCATGCACGGCTCGAACCGGCTGGGCGGCAACTCGCTGTCCGACCTGCTGGTGTTCGGCCGCCGGGCCGGCATGGGCGCGGCGATGTACGTCGACTCGCTCGAGAGCCGGCCGAAGATCGCCGAGGACGACATCGACACCGCGGCGCGCGAGGCGCTGGCGCCGTTCGAGCTCGAGGGCGGCGAGAACCCGTACTCGATCCACCAGGAACTGCAGCAGTCGATGAACGACCTGGTCGGCATCATCCGCAAGGAAGAGGAGATGGAGCAGGCGCTCGGCAGGCTCGCCGAGTACCGCGGCCGGATCGCGAAGATGACGGTGGAGGGTCACCGGCAGTTCAACCCCGGCTGGCACCTGGCCCTCGACCTGCGCAACATGCTGACCGTTTCGGAGTGCGTGGCCAAGGCCGCGCTGCAGCGGCAGGAGTCGCGCGGCGGTCACACCCGCGACGACTACCCGACCATGTCGGCGGAGTGGCGCAAGAAGCTGCTGGTCTGCGGGCTGGACGCCGACGGCGGCGTGAACGTGACCGAGAAGGAGCAGGTCCCGATGCGCGACGACCTGCTCGAACTGTTCGAGCTCGACGAGCTGAAGAAGTACCTCACGGATGAGGAGCTGCCCGCCACATGAGCTACAAGGGGAAATTCCGCGTCTGGCGGGGAGATTCCGAGGGCGGTGAGCTCAAGGACTACGAGGTCGAGGTGAACGAGGGCGAGGTCGTCCTCGACGTGATCCACCGGCTGCAGGCCACGCAGGCGCCGGACCTCGCGGTCCGGTGGAACTGCAAGGCCGGCAAGTGCGGCTCCTGCAGCGCCGAGATCAACGGCATGCCGAAGCTGATGTGCATGTGCCGGATGAACACGTTCGAGGAGGACGAGGTCGTCACGGTCACCCCGATGCGCACCTTCCCGGTGATGCGGGACCTGGTCACCGACGTCTCCTACAACTACACCAAGGCGCGCGAGATCCCGGCCTTCACCCCGCCGGTGGACCTGAAGCCGGGCGAGTACCGGATGCAGCAGGTCGACGTGGAGCGCTCGCAGGAGTTCCGCAAGTGCATCGAGTGCTTCCTGTGCCAGGACACCTGTCACGTGATCCGGGACCACGAGGAGAACAAGGAGAACTTCTCCGGTCCGCGGTTCCTGATGCGGATCGCCGAGCTGGACATGCACCCGCTCGACGCCGCCGACCGCCAGCACGCGGCCCAGGAGCAGCACGGCCTGGGCTACTGCAACATCACCAAGTGCTGCACCGAGGTGTGCCCGGAGCACATCAAGATCACCGACAACGCGCTGATCCCGATGAAGGAGCGCGTCGCCGACCGCAAGTACGACCCGCTGGTCTGGCTGGGCAACAAGATCCGCCGCCGCCCGGCCTGAGTCACCCGGAAGCCCCCGGTCCCGCACCGGGGGTTTTCCGCTGCCCGGTTCAGGGACACGTCCATCGCGCGGGTGATCCGGCGCAACCCTCGCAGGATCTACTGTTCCAGGCATGGACGTGGTGATTTTCGGCCTGATCAACATCGTCATCTTCATGGTGATCTTCGTCCCGGTGGCGCAGCGGTTGCTGGGCGTCCGGTTCGGGCTGGTGCGGCTGGCGGTGGGAGCTGGGCTGACGCTGGCGCTGTTCAACCCGATCGCGCGCGGGCTGGTCGGACCGCCGCCGTTCGAGGGGTCCGGCGGGGCCGCGTTCGCGTTGCTCGCCCTGACCACGCTGTGCTCGGTGCTGTCCGGGCTGATCTTCCTGGTGCTCGCCGAGGCCATCGTCCCGACCGGATCGTTGCCCCGGGCCCGCGATCTGCGCCGCGACCTGGGCGGCCGGATCGCCCGCACCAAGCGCTACGTGCAGATCCTGCGGATCGCGATCCGGCACGGCCTCGGCCCGTACCTGCGCGGCCGTCGCCGCCCCGGCCGGGAGAACCCGGCCGGCCAGGCCGAGCTCGCCCGCTCGCTGCGGCTGGCGCTCGACGAGGCCGGCGTCACCTTCGTCAAGCTCGGCCAGGTGCTCTCCACCCGCAGCGACATCATCCCGGCGTCGGTCGCCGACGAGCTGAGTCGCCTGCAGGACCAGGTCTCCCCGGCGCCGTGGCCGGAGATCGAGTCCGTCCTCACCGAGGAGCTCGGCGCACCACTACATCAGGTGTACGCCGGCTTCGACACCGAGCCGCTCGCCGCCGCCAGTGTCGCCCAGGTCCACAAGGCCCGGCTGCCCGAGGGACACGACGTCGTGGTCAAGGTCCAGCGGCCCGGCATCGGCGCGGTCGTCGAGCGGGATCTGGACATCGTCCGGCGCCTGGCCCGGCTGCTGGAGCGGAACACCGACTGGGGCCGGGCGATGGGCGTCCGCGCACTGGCTGACGGGTTCGCCGACGCGATGCGCGAGGAGCTCGACTTCACCGTCGAGGCCGGCAACATGACCACCGTGGCGGCCGGTCAATCGGTTGCCTCGAACAACGACCTGGTCGTCCCCGAGCTGTATCCGCGAGCCTCCACCCGGCGCGTGCTCACGATGCAGCGCCTGGACGGCATCGGTCTCGGCAACGCCGCGGCGGCGATCGCCGACCGCGGCCTGGACCCGGCCCGGCTCGGCCGCACCCTGTTCGACTGCCTGCTCGGCCAGGTCGCGATCGACGGCGTCTTCCACGCCGACCCACACCCCGGCAACTTCCTGCTGCTGGCCGACGGCCGGATCGGCATGCTCGACCTCGGCTCGGTCGGCCGGCTCGACCCGGCCACCCGCGAGGCGCTGCAGCGGTTCCTGCTCGCGATCGACCACGGCGACCCGGTCGCCGCGACCGACGCCCTGCTGGAGATCGTCTACCGCCCGGACGTGATCGACGAGCGCAGCCTCGAACGCGCCGTCGGCCAGTTCATGACCCGGCACCTCGCCGCCGGGGTGGCGTTGGGGCCGGCGATGTTCAACGACCTGTTCAAGATCATCACGTCGCACGATCTCGGCGTACCTCCGGAGGTGGCCGCGGTGTTCCGTGCGCTGGCGACCATCGAGGGCACGATCTCGCGCATCTCCCCCGGCTTCGACCTGGTGGCCGCGTCGCGCCAGTTCGCCGCGGCGCATGTGACCGACCGCCTGGCCCCGGACGCGTTGCGCCGTACGGCGACCGAGGAGCTCGCCACGTTGTTGCCGATGTTGCGGCGACTGCCGCGCCGGATCGACCGGATCGCCGCTGCGGCCGAGAGTGGACGCCTCGGGCTGAACGTCCGGTTATTCGCCGACGACCGGGACCGCCGGCACATGACCACGCTGCTGCATCAGGTGCTGCTCGCCGTCCTCGGGGCGACCGCCGGGCTGATGGCGGTGCTGCTGCTCGGCACGCCGGGCGGCCCGAAGATCACCGAGACGATCACGCTGTACCAGCTGTTCGCCTACAACCTGCTGGTGATCTGCGTGGTCCTGGTGCTGCGCGTCCTGGTACTCGTCTTCCGCCTGCCGGACAGCAGTCGGTCCTGACTTCGAGTGTCTTCGAACTTCGAGGATGCGTGCGGGTCGAGTGCGCCGGGTGGATTCGGACTAGAGTGTGGCGCATGGCTGAACTGCTGACCGATGACCAGATCGACGCTGCGATCCGCGACCACCTGCCGCTGTGGAAGTTCGCGGACAACGCGCTGGTCCGCAGCATCAAGCGGGAGACGTTCCTGGACGGCATCCGCCTGGTCGCGACGGTCGCCCAGCTGGCCGAGTCGATGAACCACCACCCGGACATCGACATCCGCTGGACCACCATCACCTTCAAGCTCAGCACCCACGACGCCGGCGGCATCACCGAGAACGACCTCGTCCTCGCCCGCCACATCGACACCGCCGCCGGCTGACTCAACCGGCCGGCTGGCGCACTCCCAGCAGGTTGCCGTCGGGGTCGCGGACGTACGCGAGCCGCCCGACCCCGGGAAGCTGCTGCGGGTCACTCGCAACCGCCCCACCGCCGTCGGCCACCGCGCGCAGCGTGGCGTCGAGGTCCTCGACCAGAATCCACGGGATCGCAGGCTGCTGCTGGTACTCCCGCGTCATGATCGCGCCGTCGATCCCGTCGCCGGGCCCGGTCGACGCGACCAGGTAGTCGCCGACGAACGGCGACGCCTCCGTCGTCCAGCCGAAAGCCGTTGCGTAGAACGCCGCCGCCCGATCCAGGTCGGTCGCGGTCAGCTCGACATGGATGATCCGTCCCACCATGCACTCCCTTGGTGTCCGAGGTTCTGTGCCCTCAGCTTGTCCCGCTCAGCCCCCGGCGTCTTGGACAGATCTCTCATGCATCAGTGCGGCGATCCCGTTCTCCACGTCCCGGAACGACGACGCGCTGACCCCGGTGTACCGCTTGAAGTCCCGCGCCGCGTGCGCCTGGTCGTAGTACCCGTGCAGCGCTGCCAGCGTCGCGGCGGCATCGGACGGCCCACCGAGCAGCCCACCGACGAAGTGAAAGAACCGCACGATCTCACTGAACCTCTTCGGACCGACTCCGGTCAGCGCACCGAACACGCGATGCAGGGTCGAGTACGACGTACCGAGCTCGGCCGCCAGCGTCGCCACTGCCAGACCTCCGCGGCTCTCGTCGATCAGCTGAACAGTCCGATCGACCAGATCGGTACGCAACGGACGCAGTTGCGGTTGCAGGAAGGCCGCCAGCTCGGCCGCCCGCGCCGCACCGAACTCCTGTTGCCGTAGCGCCCGCATCAGGCTGTCCGTCGTACCAGGACCGAGCCAGCTGTCCAGTGACACCACGTCGTCGACCAACCCGCCGTGAATGCCGAGTGCCGCGACTCCCCAGGGTTTGAGCTCCACCCCGGCGTAGCTCGACGGGCCCGACTGCGTCAGGACGTGCGGCCTGGTCATGATCCCGAACAGGGAGCCGTCGTTCACCCACTGCGCGCCGCTCACCGGATCGTGCCGCCGCCCGGGTTCTGCCAACGCAACCGCAAGGGCCGGGCGGCCGTTCGGGATCAGGATCTCCCGTTGAACCTCGCTGGATCCGGCAGCCTCGACCATCCAGTAGTGCTCGACGACGTCACGCTGCTCGTCGGGTGGAGGAACGCGGAGGTAGGCGACCACTGGTTCACGATATGGCCGCTTCACGTCATGTCGTGGGTCCGCCACCGTCAGTGGTGGCTCTGAAGCTCTGTGCCCCATCGCTGGCCTTCAGCCCGGCGGATCCGAAAATCCTCTACCTGGGTCTGGCCGAGGAGCGGTAAGTCTCTGACTGGCCGGTATCGGATACCGTTGGCGAGTGACGACTGCCGAGGAGTACCGCCTGCTGGGGTTCAGCGACGAGGACCGCGCGGCCGCGGAGGCCTTCCAGGCGGACCCCGCCGTGGTGAAGGACCTGGCCGACCAGCTGCGGGCGGAGCTCGGCAAGCTCGGCGCCGAACCGCAGCTGCGGATGCCCGAGGACCCGCGCAACTCGGTGCAGGCGTTCCTGGAGACGCTGCCGGACATCCGGCGCTACCACGCCGAGCGCGGGATCCCGGACGACATCAGCTGGGCCTCGCTGGCCGACCTCGGGCAGCAGCTCAAGGTGCATCGCCGTACCTTCGGCGAGTACGGCCTGGAGACGCACTGGTGGATGACGATCCACTGGACCGGCCAGCTCTACGCGCTCGGCCGACTGCAGTACCTGCTGCACCAGGTGCCGGCCGACAAGCCGGTGCCTGGGACCGAGCCGGGTGAGTGGATCATCGGTGTGCACATCCCGGAGATCGGGCCGCTGACCCCCGAGCTCGTCGACGACAGCTTCGCGCAGGCCCGGGAGTTCTTCCCGCGCTACTTCCCGGAGTACCCGGTGCGGACGGCGAACCTGTGGTCCTGGCTGATCGACCCGTACCTGCTCGACAACCTGCCGCCGGAGTCGAACATGGTCCGGTTCGGCCGCCGCTTCACGCCGTACGGCGAAGCGAACGACAGCCAGGACGGCGCGATCTTCTTCACCTTCCGCACTCACGGCCTCGACAAGCTGGACGAGCTGCCGCAGGACACCACGCTGCAGCGGCTGGTGGTCGGGCGGATCAAGTCCGGCGGGACCTGGCAGAGCGCGTACGGGTACCTGCGGCTCTAGGTCGACCGCGGTACGCCGTAATTCGTCAGCCAGCTCGCCAGCTCGATGTTGCTGACGCGGCGGACATCGGGCTGCTTGCAGGTCTCCTGGACGAAGCTGGTGAGGGCGTCGGAGTACACGCTGTTGTTCCAGCGGTTGAAGTGGTTGCCGAGGAACAGCGGCGGGTTCCCGTTGGCGCGGGATTTCGCGAGCGCCTGGCGATAGGTGGCGAGCACCTGTGCCTTCAGCACTGGCGCCTGCGCGACCGGCACGGTGCGTGCGCCGGTCTGGGTGAACCACAGGTTGTAGTCCATCGTCAGCGTCTGCTTGCCCGCCGGACCTCGTCGGCCAGGCGAGGTAGCCGGGCTCGGAGGCGTCGTACAGCATGCCGCGCTGTGCCATCGCCTGCCGGTACGCCGGCCGGTTGCCCTCGAGACACGGCGTACGCATGCCCTTGACCGTGGCCGGGTCGAACGGAGCCTTCTGCGGACCGGTCCGCACCATGTGGTCGAACGCCTGGAGCTCTGTTCCGGGCGTCGACCTGCTTGGCTACGGCTCGCCAGCGGGCCCACAGCGCGAGGTCGCCGGCGCCGTCGAACGAGACGACCACGAGCAGCGGCGGCTTCCCGTTCGCCAGCCGCGCCGGGAAGGTCCTGGTCACCGGTGCAGCTGCTACTGCTTGGGCGCCGGTTTGGATGGCTTGGGCGCACCCGACGGC
This sequence comes from Kribbella sp. NPDC050470, assembly GCF_044458365.1. Classification (NCBI taxonomy): domain Bacteria; kingdom Bacillati; phylum Actinomycetota; class Actinomycetes; order Propionibacteriales; family Kribbellaceae; genus Kribbella; species Kribbella sp. NPDC050470. Next base: position 67,764 of record NZ_JBITHV010000007.1, read on the forward strand.
CAGCGCCGCCACGATCGCAGCGGCGCCGAGGAGGTTCGCCCCAGGCCTCACCACGTCTCTACTGACGCATACCGGACCAGTCAGGTTGGTCAGTGACACGCCATTGCAGCAAAGTCGGGACAGACGTGTCATGCAGCCAAACGGCGCACGCTCTCCACCAGTTCGGCCTCGCTGGCAGCGGCCGCGAAGTTCAGCCGCAGGTACGCGCCCGGCGGCTCGGCAGCGAAGTGCCGAGCACCGGCACCGACAACCACTCGACGCGCCGATGCCTCCGCCTGCAGCCGCAGCTCATCGTCGGCCGAGGGCAACCGCACCCAGAGATGCAGTCCGCCCGTCGGCAGCCGGTCCACGGTCCACCCGGGCAGCAGCTCACCGAGGGCGGTGGCCAGGGCGCGGCAGCGATGCCGCAGCTCAGGTGCCAACGAGCGAAGGTGCCGATCCCAGCCGGACGAGCCGAGTAGCTCCACCGCAGCCTCCTGCAGTGGCCGAGCAACGAAGAAGTCGTCGACGTGCCGACTTGCACGCAGTCGCTCCGCTACCGGCCCGCGCGCGATCAGCGCACCGATCCGGAAGCTGGGCGCAGTCAGCTTGGTCAACGAGGTCAGGTACACCACCGTGCCCTGCGCATCGTCAGTCAGCAGCGGCCGCGGCGCACTGGTCCCGTGGCTGAGCAGCCGGGAGGCATCGTCCTCGATCACGAAGGCATTCGCCGCCCGGGCGATGTCCAGGACCTGCACCCGCCGCTCAACGGTGAGCTCCGCGCCGGTGGGATTGTGGTGTGCCGGTTGACAGTAGAAGACCCGTGCACCGGTCTGCTCGAACGCCTCGGCGAGCAGATCGGGCCGGACGCCGTCCGCGTCGACGGGCACCGGAACCGGCCGCAACCCAGCGCTCCGAGCCGCCGCGAGGGCCCCGTGGTACGTCGGTGACTCGACCAGAACCGGGCTGCCCGGAGCAGCCAGCGCCCGGAACGCGATCGACAACGCGTTCTGCCCGCCTGCAGTGATCAGGACGTCCTCAGGCATCGCGTCCACCGAGGCCGCGAACAGCGACCGCAGCGGGGCGAGGCCGCTGATCGGCGCCCGGTCCCACGCATCGGGCCGCCGAGCCGCCCGCACCAGCGCCGCCGTCATCGCCTTGCCGGGCTGAAGCGACCGATGCAGGTACCCGCCGTCCAGCATCACCGCCCCTACCACCGGTACGCCGAGATCGTCGGCAACCGACCTGGTGTCGATGGTGCGATCGGCCAGCGCGAGGGACTGCCAGCCCAGATCGGCCGGTTTCGCGGCCTGGCGGCGTGGAGCGACGTACGTGCCACTGCCTGGACGCGCCACCACCAGGCCCTCGGCGACCAGCCGCGAGATCGCCCGGGACACCGTGCCCGGACCAACCTCGTGCTGAGCCATCAGCTCGCGACTGGCCGGCAACCGATCCCCCGGGCGCAGGCCGGCGACCGTGCGGCGCAGCTCACCAACCAACGCGCCGACCGAAGTGGTACTGTCGTTCATGAGAGCCAACAATAGCGCTACTGCTTCCTTTGAAGAATTGCTACTGGACTCGCTTCGGGCCGACACCCCGGGCGTCGAGCACGTCGTCCACTTCAACAACGCCGGCTGCGGTCTGCTCCCCCGGTCTGTTCTCGCCGCAGTCCAGAGCCATCTCGAGCTCGAGGCCACGATCGGCGGCTACGAGGCCGCTGCGCAGCGGTCCGATGCCGTCCGCGGCTTCTACACCGAGGTCGCGGCACTGCTGAACACCGCTCCGAGCAACATCGCCTTCGCCAGTAGCGCAACCCACGCCTACTCGACCGCCTTGTCCGCCATCGACTTCGCACCGGGCGACGTCATCCTGACCACCCGGAACGACTTCGTCTCGAACCAGATCGCGTTCCTGTCCCTGCGGCGCCGGCGCGGCGTCGAGGTGATCCACGCCCCGGACCTGCCGGAGGGCGGCGTCGACGTGGCCGCGATGGCCGACCTGATGCGCAGACACCGGCCGCGGCTGGTCGCCGCCACTCACGTGCCGACGAACTCCGGGCTGGTCCAGCCGGTGGCAGAGATCGGCAAGCACTGCCGCGAGCTCGGCCTGCTGTACCTGGTCGACGCGTGCCAGTCGGTCGGTCAGCTGCCCATCGACGTACAGGAGATCGGTTGCGACTTCCTCACGGCGACACCGCGCAAGTTCCTGCGGGGACCGCGCGGGACCGGCTTCCTTTACGTGTCCGACCGAGTCCTGCGCGCGGGCCACGAGCCGCAGTACATCGACATGTACGGCGCGCAGTGGAGCGGACCCGACAGCTACCAGGCTGTGGAGACCGCGGCTCGCTTCGAGGACTGGGAGTTCCCGTACGCCGCGCTGCTCGGGTGTGCCGAGGCGGTCCGATACGCACGGCAGGTCGGGATCGAGGCCGGTGGCAGCCGGGCCCGACGGCTGGCGGCCGTGCTTCGGGAGCAGCTCACACCGTTGCCAGGCGTGGCTGTGCTCGACCAGGGACCGGACCCGGCGGCGTTGGTGACGTTCACCATCGCCGGCTGGGAGAGCGCGCCGTTCAAGGCGGAGCTGGACCGGCGGCGGATCAACTCGGCGCTGAGCTTCCGCGAGTTCGCGCAGTACGACTTCGGGGACAAGGACGTCCAGTGGTGCCTGCGGTTGTCGCCGCACTACTACAACACCGAGGCGGAGGTGGAGCTGGTCGCCGCCGCGGTGGCCGAGTTGGCTACTCGGCGATGACCTTGGCCGCGCGGCGCCGGACGGCGATCCGGCGGGAGGTCTCGATCACCAGGCCGATCAGGAACGCCAGGCTCAGGCTGAAGGCGAGCGCCTTCAGCGAGTCGTGCGCGAACGCGTCACCGCCGAGGTAGCCGAGCAGAGCGACGTACGTGTAGGCGATGGTGACGCCGGCGAAGGTGAAGACGAAGAACTTCTTGAACGAGTACCGGGTGGCGCCGGCGGCCAGCGTGGCGACCATGCGCGCGCCGGGGACGTAGCGGACCGTCATGAGGATCAGTCCGCCGCGGGAGTGCAACGCGGCGGACACCTTGTCGTAGACGGCTTGTCGGCGCTCCTGGCGCTTCATCCAGCGGTGCAGGGCGGGGCCGGAGCCGCGACCCATGAAGTAGCAGACGGACTCGCCGATGACCGAGCCGAGCATCGCCAGCACGATCACGAGCAGCAGGTTCTGGTGTCCCGCGGCGGCGGCCATGCCGGCCGTGACCACCAGACCCTCGCTCGGGATCACCGGGAAGACCGCGTCGATCGCGGCCGCCAGAAACAGCACGAGCAGCAGCCAATGCGAGGCCATTGCGACACTGAGCAGCTGTCGCGCTGCCTCCATCAACTCCGTCACCCGGCCAAGGATGCCATCCGCAGGCAAACCGGCCACAATCCCATCGATGTGATTCAGCGGGCGTTCACCGGTTGTTCAGCGTGTCCACGAGCTCGGTGCGGGAGTGGATGCCGAGCTTCGTGTAGACCTTGCGCAGGTGGTACTCGACGGTCTTCGGGCTGAGGAACAACCGGGCCGCCACCTCGCGGATGCTTTGGCCGTCGGCGAGCAGCAGTGCGATCTGCCGCTCCTGAGGGGTCAGCTCATCCGCCGTACTCGGCACGCGCCGCCGTGCGGTCTCGCCGGTTGCCTTCAGCTCCATCGCCGCTTGGTCGGCCCACCCGGCGGCTCCGAGCTGATCAAACGCTTCAACGGCTGCCCGCAGCTGCGTCCGTGCGTCCACGCGTCGACGCGCTCGCCGGAGCCAAGCGCCGTACGCCAATTGGGTCCTGGCCCGCTCGAACACGTCCAGCGTCTCCGCATGCCACCGCAGCGCCCGCTCGAACGCCTCCTCGCTCTCGTCCACCACTCCCCGCACCCGCGCCGCCCGCGCCAACGACCACGGCTGCCCTTTGGCCTCCGCCTGTACGACGTACTCCCTCGCCAACGCCTTTGCCTCGTCGGACCGCCCCAACCGCAGGTACACCTCCACCAGCTCGGGTGCCGGCGACAGATCCGGGTCCTTGAGCCCGTTGGACGCCAGTACGTCGACCAGCCGCTCGTACTGCGGTAGCGCCGCGACCGGATCGCCACGCCCCAGCTCGTAGTCGCCCAGCGCGAACAACGACCAGACCGTCCCCAGATGGATCTCCCGCTCAGTGCAGATGCGCAGCGCCTCCGCCGCAAGCTCCTGGCACTCTGCACGGCCCTGATGCGCCGCCAGCCAGGCGTGGCCGGCCAGATTCATCGCCAGCTCCGTCGTCTGCCCGATCTCCCGAGCCAGCCGGACGCCTTCGTCGTACGACGCGACAGCGTCGGCCCACCGGTCCGTCGTGGCGTCGTCACGGGCCAGCACGAACAGCAGACCCGGCAGCGCGCCCAGCGCGACCTGGTCCCGGCGCTCGAGCATCGCCTGCTGCAGCAAGGCCCTGCCGGTGTCGCTCTCCCGCAGGAACAACGGCGCGATCGCCATCCACACCTGCCGCCGCCGGTCGCGGTCGAGCTCGTCGGACGGAGCCAGGTCGACGGCTTGGCGGATCTGGTCAGTTCCGCCTTGCCCAGCCAGGATCTTGGCGACGCCACTGGCCAGCATGCCGATGATGCGTGGCCCCTGGCGCTCGACAGCGGGCAGCAGACGGTCGATCTCCTCCGAAGCGGCCAACGCCGACGCCGTGTCGCAGATCCGGAAGCACGCACTGACCGCATCAGCCAGCAGCACGGTGGCAGTGACCTCGTCATGACTCTCTGCCGCAGCCGCGACCAGGATGTCCCGGGCGCGTGCAGGCGAACCGCACTTGACCGCTATGTCGCCGCGGACCTCCTGCGCACGCAGCTTGGTCATCGGCGGTGGCTTCAGCGCAAGTACTTCGTCCAGCAACGCATCCGCCCAGTCCGGGAGCCCCGCGGACCACGCGGCCTCGCCTGCAGCGACCAGTCTGGACGCCCGGTCGGTCAGTACGTCGCTCAGTCGAGCCGAGCGCTCGTAGGCAGTGGCCGCGACCGAGTGCGCGCCACGCGCTGCTGCATGTTCCGCTGCAACGTCGAGCCTGGACGCCACGCTGTCATCGAAGCCGAGCACAGTCTCGGACAGATGCCACGCCCGCCTGTCCTCGTCCTGTGTCGCCCCCGCGACCGCCCGATGCACAGTACGGCGCTCTGCCGCGTCAGCACTCGTGTAGATCGCCGACCGGACCAGTGGATGGCGGAACTCGACCCGACCATCGCGAATGGCCACCAGAGCAGCGGTCTCCGCCTCGGCGAGCGCTCCGATGTCGATTCCCAGCTCCTTGCACGCTCTGGCCACCACACCCAGCTCACCATCGTCGACAGCCGCGGTGAGCAGCGCAGTGCGAGCCGCTGGACTCAGGCGGTTTGCCCTTGTAGCAAAGGCCTCCGCAAGCAAGGTCGGCACAGGCACAGGCACACCGGGAGGCAGCCGCCGCAGATCGTCAGGCTCGCCGGCCAACTCCAGCAGTGCCAGCGGGTTACCGGCCACTGTCTTGTGCAGCTGGGCCACCAGGTCGACCGGCAGGCCGTGCACGAGCTGCTGTGCGGCCTCCAGCGGCACGCCACCGAGAGGAAGGGTCGGCAGGTCGGCCTCTGCTAGCGGGTGTGGCTCGTTCTGCCGGGCGGCGATCAGCAACATGATCGGATCGGCAAGCAGCCGCCGCGCCGCGAACAGCAGGGCTTCCGCCGACGGACGGTCGAGCAGGTGCGCGTCGTCGACGATCACGGCGACCGGTGCCTGCTCGGCGTACCGGCAGATCAGGCTGAGCGTCGCAGCACCGACCGCGAACCGGTCTGGAGTGCTGTCTCCAGGACTGAGCGCCAGCGCAGCAGCGAGCGCCGCTTGCTGCGGACGCGGGATGCGGTCGAGGTCTGTCAGTGCGGGACGGAGGAGTTGGTGGAGAGCTCCGAAGGGCATGCCGAGTTCGGCTTCGGTGCCACGGGCCCGGAGCAGGCGGAGGCCCTCGGTCAGACCGGCGGCCTCGTCGAGGAGTGCGGTCTTGCCGATGCCCGGCTCACCGGTGACCAGCAGCACGCCAGCTGCCCCCACCCGGGCCCCCGCGACCAGCTGCTCGATCGCCCGGCGTTCGGCCTCCCGCCCGATCAGCATGCCCCAGTCTGCACCAGGTGGGGCACCTGATGCGACGGGCGAGCAGCCCTGCCTAGGTTCGCCGTACTGACCTAGCAAGGGGGCGGAAACATGACTGTCGCAATCGATGGCGAGAAACTGATGGGGCTGGTCTACCAGGCTGTGGACGAGGTGGGGGCGACGCTGAACGCGGCGCTGGTGGTGATGGGCGACCGGCTCGGTTACTACCAGGCACTCGCCGATCACGGGCCGGCGACACCGGGACAGCTGGCCGAGCGAACCGACACCGACGAGCACTACACGCGTGAGTGGCTGAACGCGCAGGCCGCAGGGGGCTACGTCGAGTACGACCCGAGCACCGGGCACTACACACTGCCGCCGGAGCAGACCGTGGCGCTGACCGATCCCAGTAGCCCGGCGTACCTGCCCGGCTTCTTCCAGATCGCGCTGGGCACCGTGCAGCACACCACACAGACGATCGAGGCGGCCCGCAGCGGCGCCGGGATCGGGTGGCACGAGCACACGTCAGACGTGCATGTCGGGTGCGAGCGGTTCTTCCGGCCGTCGTACAACGCGAACCTGCTGACCAGTTGGCTGCCTGCGCTCGAAGGTGTGGTCGACAAGCTTGAGCGGGGCGGGAAGGTGGCGGACATCGGCTGCGGCCACGGGTCCTCGACGATCCTGATGGCGCAGGCGTTCCCGCGGTCCGAGTTCGTCGGCTCGGACTACCACCAGGAGTCGATCGAGACGGCCCGGCTGCGGGCGGCCGAGGCCGGTCTGCGGATCAGCTTCGAAGCTGCACCGGCGGACGGCTTCAGCGGGTCCGGGTACGACCTGGTGACGACGTTCGACGCGCTGCACGACATGGGCGACCCGGTCGGCGCGGCCCGCCACGTGCGGGAGGCGCTCGCACCGGACGGCACCTGGATGGTGGTGGAGCCGATGGCCGGCGACAAGGTGGAGGACAACCTCAACCCGGTCGGCCGAGCGTACTACGGCTTCTCGACCCTGCTGTGCACTCCTGGATCCCTCTCCCAGCCGGTCGGACTCGCACTGGGCACCCAGGCCGGTCCGGCACGCATCCGGGACGTCACGACGGCGGCCGGGTTCACCAGGTTCCGCACGGTCGCGCAGACGCCGTTCAACCTGGTGTACGAGGTACGGCCCTGAGACATTGAGGGCAAAGGGGGCAGAGCGATGACTCAGAGACCTGCGCTGACACCTGATCTGCAGGGGACGGTGGAGCGTGACGGGGTGACGATCGGCTACGCCGTGCACGGCACGGAGGGACCGGCAGTCTTGCTGTTGCCGACGTGGTCGATCGTGCCGTCCCGCATGTGGAAGGCGCAGGTCCCCTATCTGTCCCGGCGCTACCGGGTGATCACCTTCGACGGACGCGGCTCCGGGCGGTCCGACCGACCGGTAGGCCCGGACGCGTACAACGACTCCCAGTTCGTCGCGGACGCACTCGCCGTACTGGATGCGACCGAGACCGAGTCCTGCGTGCTGGTGGGGTTCTCCCGGGGCTGTCCTTGGGCGTTGCAGCTGGCCCTGGAGCAGCCGGAGCGCGTGCTGGGGATCGTGTGCATCGGTCCGGCGACCAGGCTGGCGCCGAAGCTGGAGGAGCGGACGCAGTGGACGTTCCACCAGCGCCACGAGAGCACTGAGGGCTGGGCGAAGTACAACCGGTACCACTGGCTCGAGGGCGGGTACGACGACTTCCTCGAGTACTTCTTCGCGCAGCTGTTCAACGAGCCGCACTCCACCAAGCAGATCGAGGACTGCATCGGTTGGGGAGGGGAGATCGGCCCCGAGCGGCTGGTGGACACCGAGCTTGCCCGGGAGGTCCACCAGCCGCCGGAGCTGCTCACCAAGGTGACCTGCCCGGTGCTGGTGATCCACGGGGAGCAGGACGCCATCCGGCCGCACCTCGAGGGTGTGATGCTGGCCGAGGCGACCGGCGGCTCACTGGTGACGGTCGAGGGCGGTGGCCACGCGCCACACGCCCGCGACCCGGTCATGGTCAACCGGCTGCTGCGCGACTTCATCGACCGCGTTGCGCCACGACCAGTACGGCGTACCTGGGTCCGGGCGATGAGTCGGCCGAAGCGCGCGCTCTACCTGTCGTCGCCGATCGGACTCGGCCATGCCCGCAGGGACCTGGCGATCGCACAGGAACTGCGCACGCACCACCCGGACCTGCAGATCGACTGGCTGGCACAGCACCCGGTGACCCGGGTGCTCGACGACGCTGGCGAGACCGTCCACCCGGCGTCGTCATACCTGTGCAACGAGTCCACGCACATCGAGTACGACGCCGGCGAGCACGACCTGCACGCGTTCCAGACGATCCGGCGGATGGACGAGGTCCTGGTCGCGAACTTCCTCACCTTCGCCGACGTCGTGGCCGAGCGCCCGTACGACCTGGTGATCGGGGACGAGGCGTGGGAGGTGGACTACTTCCTGCACGAGAACCCGGAGCTGAAGCGATTCGCGTATGCCTGGATGACGGACTTCGTCGGCTGGCTGCCGATGCCGGACGGCGGCGACCGCGAGGTCCGGCTGACCGCGGACTACAACGCCGAGATGATCGAGCACCGGGCCCGGTTCGGCCGGGTGCGGGACCGGTCGGTGTTCGTCGGCGACCCGGACGACATCGTCGACGCCTCGTTCGGGCCGGGGCTGCCCGGGATCCGCGAGTGGACCGAACGCAACTTCGACTTCGCCGGCTACGTCACCGGGTTCGTCCCCGAACGAGTCGACCGGACGACGCTCGGCTATCCCGCGGACGGTCTGCTCTGCGTGGTGACGGTCGGCGGATCCGGGGTCGGATCCTCGTTGCTTCACCGCGTGCTCGACTCGATCCCGGCGGCGCGACGTCTGGTGCCCGAACTGAACTTCGTGGTCGTCACCGGCCCACGGATCGACCCCAACAGCCTCCCGTCGATCCCAGGCGCGACGCTGCGCGGCTACCTACCGGACCTGCACCGGCACCTGGCCGCCGCGGACCTCGCCATCACCCAGGGCGGCCTCACCACCTGCATGGAGCTCACCGCCGCCCGCGTGCCGTTCATCTACGTCCCACTCCAGCACCACTTCGAGCAGAACTTCCACGTAGCCGCCCGCCTGGACCGCTACAACGCCGGCCACCGCCTCACCTACGCCGAGGCGTCCGACCCGACCCACCTGGCCGAGACCATCGCCAAGGCCCTCAACACCGAACCCGACTACCGTCCGGTCGAGTCCGACGGCGCCGCCCGAGCCGCCCGCCTACTCGCCGACCTGCTCTGAGCGCTTGACAGACATTTAACCACCTCACGCTGCCGGCGATGACCAAGCACGTCGGCGTGCTCGTCGACGCCGGGCTGGTGACCCGGCGGAAGGTCGGCCGGACAGTCGTGTGCACGATCCGGCCGGAGGCGTTCGGCGAGGTCCAGGAGTGGCTCGGCGACCTCACGACGTACTGGAACAGCACGGTCGACCGGCTCGAGGAACTGCTGCGAGGAGGCGGGGATGGGACCTGACATCCGGATCGAACGGGTGCTTCCGGCAACCATTCGGAGGGTGTACGACGCTTGGACCCGGGCGGAGCTGCTCACGCAATGGTACTGCCCGAACCCGGACCTGGGACTGAAGGTCCAGGCCGACGTGCAGGTCGGCGGTGAGTACGTGGTGGAGATGGGGCGGCACGTCGTCCGTGGCACCTATCTCGAGGTGGAACCGCCGTACCGGCTCGCCTTCAGCTGGAATCGCCTGGGCTGGGAGCCCGAGCTCGACCGGCTGGCTGGGCTGTTGAGCGCTCAGCAGGTACGGTGACGCGCTCGCCTGGCGGACGCCACCATAATCGGCTCGCGTGTGCGGGTCACAGTTGGTTAGCGTGGGTGCGTACGCCTGACGGTTTGAAGGAGACGGTATGAGCGACAAGTCCAGCGAGCCGGCGGACGATCTGCAGAAGAAGTTCCGTGAAGCGCTCGAGAAGAAGAACGCCCACCACAACGCGCACCCGGGCTCCGGGTCGCGGCGTGAGGGTGTCGGCGAGGCGCACAACGACAAGCAGAGGCGCCAGTTCCGGCGCAAGTCCGGCAGCTGATCCCGCCAACTGTCCATCCATCCGCCTGAGCCCCGGGTCACCGCCCGGGGCTCGACTCATTCCGGAGCAGCTGTCTCACCCTGCCGAAAACCCCCGGTGGCCTGGGGCCGGCGCTGTTAGGTTCGAGCCGACGAAAGGGGAACTTCGTGGTGGTCAGCGGTGAGGCGATGCTCGGAATCGCACTGGTCGAGCTCGGCCTGGTGCTCACTCCCGGGCCGAACATGATCTACCTCGTGTCGCGATCGGTCGCGCAGGGCCGCCGCGCCGGGCTGATCTCGCTGGCAGGCGTCGGCGTCGGCTTCACGGTCTACCTGCTCGCCGCGAGCGCGGGGCTGGCGACGCTGTTCGCGCTCGTCCCCGAGATCTACCTGACGCTGAAGCTCGCGGGCGCGGCGTACCTGCTGTGGCTCGCCTGGAACGCGTTCCGCCCCGGCGGGAGCTCGGCCTTCGCGACCCAGGAACTGGAGCCCGATCGGCCGCGGAGGCTGTTCGGGATGGGCCTGCTCACCTGCCTGCTGAACCCGAAGATCGCGATCCTCTACATCTCGCTGCTGCCCCAGTTCGTCGACCCGTCGCGCGGCCACCTCGGCACCCAGAGCATGATTCTCGGCCTGGTCCAGACCGCCGTCGGCGTCGCCGTGAACGCGATCTTCGTGATCACCGCCGGCGCGGTCGCCATCTTCCTGTCCCGCCGCCCGACCTGGATGCGCATCCACCGCTACCTCACCGGCACCGCCCTCGCCTTCTTCGCCATCCGCCTGGTCACCGACCGCGCCCGCCCCCTCGCCACCCACTGATCGACCAAATGGGCGTGCCGATGCATCCTGGACAGCTGGACGTGACGACTGATCTGGTGGCTCGGCTTGTCCGGTCGCAGTTCCCGGTGTGGAGCGAGCTGCCGGTCAGGCCGGTGCGGTCGCACGGGACGGTGAACGCGCTGTTCCGGATCGGCGACGGGCTGGTCGCGCGGTTCCCGATCCAGCCGGGTGACGCGGCCGCGACCCGGAAGGACCTCGAGGAGGAAGCCGAGGCCGCACGCCGGCTGCACGCGATCTCGCCGTACCCGACTCCGGAGCCCGTCGAGCTGGGCGAGCCCGGCGAGGGGCACCCGTTGCCGTGGGCTGTCTACACCTGGCTCCCGGGAACGATCGCGTACGACGCCGACGTCGCCGGCTCGATCGGGTTCGCCGAGGATCTGGCCACGTTCGTGCGTGCGCTGCGCGCCGTACCGACCGAGGGGCGCGTGTTCACCGGCTCGTGGCGGGGCGGCGTACTGACGACTCAAGACGACGACGTCGCCGAGGGGCTGGAGCGCAGCCGCGGGATGATCGACGTCGACGCGCTCGGGCGGCTCTGGGCCGACCTGCGGACGACGCCGCGCACCGAGCCGGACGTGTGGGCGCACCGCGACCTGATGCCCGGCAACCTGCTCGCGTCCGACGGCCGGCTGGCCGGGGTCATCGACGTCGGCACGTTCACCGTCGCGGATCCGGCCATCGACCTCGCCCCGGCCTGGAACCTGCTGGACACCGACGCCCGGTCGGCGTTCCGATCGGTGCTCGGCAGCGACGACGACGAGTGGCGCCGGGGCATGGGTTGGTCGTTCGCCCAGGCCATCGGATGCCTCTGGTACTACGTGGAGACCAACCCGGTGATGTCCCGCACCGCCCACCACACGCTGACGGCGCTGCTCACCGCCACGAGCTGACGAACACGAACTCCTTGCCGGGCCGGTCCGGCGCCTCCCGTACGTCGTCGACCGCGAACCCGGCCGCCTTCAGGGAGTCCTCCACCTCCGACCGCTCGCGGAACCACAAGGTCGAGTCCGACGTCAGCACCGCGCCGTCCGCCCCGAACACGAAGGTGCCGCGGAACGACACGTACGGCGGCTTCACCTCGACGAGGTCGGTCCAGTGCTCGACCTGGCCAACGCCGGGAACGTCCGTCACGCCGTACGTCTGCTCGCGGGTCCACTCCTCCCACCCGCGCCGCGCGGGATCCCGCGTCTCGAACACGAACCGCCCGCCCGGCCGTAGCGCTTGGTGTATCCCGCGCAGGGTCGCCGCCCAGGCCTCGTCGGTGAGGAACACCTGCGCGACGTTCCCCGTCATCACCGCCAGGTCCGCCTCGAGCGGCGGCAGCGTGGTCGCGTCACCGTGGATCCACCGCACCCGGTCGGCGAACTCCTTGCCCTTGGCAACTTCCAGCGACGCCTCGGCCGGGTCGACTCCCACCACCTCGACGCCGAGTCGCGCCAGCCAGCAGGCCAGTTCGCCGGTCCCGCAGCCGACATCCAGCACCCGCCGCGCGCCGAACTCTTCCACCATCGCGACGTAGTGCTCCAGATCCCCGCGATCCGGATCCAGCGCGTCGTAGATCCGAGCCAACCGGGGCACCCCGAAAATCGCATCGACCATCCCCCGACCCTAGGTGGGAGCCCGGGGCCGGGGCGACGCATTTTCAGGACGCAGCGACTGTGTGGAGCAGCTGTTCCAGCGACTGACAGGTCATCGGGCGGGCCAGCAGATCGGTCGACTCGCGTTCGGCGAAGTGCGCGCGGTCGGGGTCGACGGGGTCGATGGCTTCGCAGATCGTGTTGTAGGTCCAGTTCAGCCAACTGGTCACCGCGGTGGCGAACGAGGCCATGGTCAGGTCCGGCCAGCGGCCGGCGGTGTGGAGGTAGCCGTCGCGGAACGCCGCGACGGCGTTAGGGTTGAGCGCCGGACGGAAGGTCCAGTGGGTGAGAGCCCAGGCGACTTCGAGCTCCGGCGTGAGCGAGCCGGCGAAGTCCCACTCGGTGACGACCAGCTCGTCCTTGTGGCTGAGGCGGACGTGCTCTGGGTTCAGGACCTGATTGCAGAGGATGAGGTCCCCTTCGACGTCCGCCGGGATCGTCTGCAGCTCCCGGAACGTCGGGAGGAGCTCGGCGAGCCGCCCGGCCCAGGGCTTGCCGGCCGCGCGAGCGCGGTCGAGCAGTTCCTTCCACTCGGCGTCCGGACGGCGCCAGGTGACGTACGGGTGCGGGGGCGTGTCACTGGGGATGGCCAGCGAGTGCAGAGTGCCGAAGATCTCGCCGACCCCGCGGGCGACAGCGGCCGGCGTCGGGCTCACCGGTGACGGACCGACCTCGATCCACTCGTGAACCCGCCAGTTGTCGCCTTCCACCGTCTCGATCAGCCGGCCTTCGGGACTGCGTACCGGAGTCGGCGCGGTGATCCCGGCGGCCACCGCCGCATCGCGAAGCTTCGACCCCAGCTCGGCCTGATCGGCCGTGATCCACGGGTAGACGGTGACTGCCAACCATCGCCCTCGGTCCGTGCTGATCGACCAGCACCGCCCCATCAAACTGAACGAAACCGCCGCCGCTTGTCCGGTGACCCGGCCCAGCCCGAACGCGCTTGCCAACGCCTCAGCCAGCCCATCAGGTACGACGGGAGCCTGGGCGGCCCGCCGTTCGGCCTCGGCCTTCAACTCGGCCCAGTCACGCAGCCCGTACTCGACCGCCAACGTTCGCTGTGCCTGCGCCAGCGACGCGCTCGGATCCGACTCCCGCAGCGCAACCAGCAGATCCTTCGCCTGCTTCCGCAGAAACCCCAGACTCGGGCTGTCCGGCAAATGTCTCATGACAGATCCTCCCGGACCCGGACTCGCACAGGCCCCAAGAGAAAACCACCCTCCAGGGTGGCTTCCAGCCTTCCGGCGAGTCTCGACGCAGCCCCAACCACGCCCCCCGGACGCTACCCGACCCCACAACCCTAGGTCCACCCACCACCGACTGGAACCGGAACTCCAGTAAGTCGCCGCCCACCTCGACGGTCAGGCCGTCCTCGATCCCTCAACGGTCTACAGTCAGGCCGTCCTCGATCCACCGACGGTCTACAGTCAGGCCGTGCTCGATCCTTCGACGGTCTTCGACGGCTCCGACCCCTTCGCCGAACCGGTCACGGACGACGTCCTGCGGGCGGTCGAGGCTGAACTCGGGCACCGACTGCCCGCCGCCTACGTGGCCTTGGCCCGCCGACACAATGGCGGTTTCCTGGCCCGCGACGCCCACCCTGCGCCCAGCCGGACCACCTGGGCCGAGGACCATGTCGGCGTGGTCTCGCTGGCCGCCATCGGTCGAACGGCAAACTTCAGTCTGTGCGGTGAGGCGGGGAGTGCGTTCTGGGTCGCGGAATGGGGCTACCCCGATCTCGGAATCTACATCGCCGACTGCCCCTCGGCGGGCCACGACATGGTCGCCCTCGACTACCGCGCACCAGGCGAGCCGGCAGTCGTGCACGTGGATCAGGAATGGGATTACAGGATCACGGTCCTCGCGCCCAACTTCGAGACCTTCATGGCCGGCCTCGTCGACGAGACCCACTACGACAACCAAGAACCCTGACCCGCGCCCCTTGGGCTACACGTTGAAGCGGAATTCGACTACGTCGCCGTCCTGCATGGTGTAGTCCTTGCCTTCCATGCGGACTTTGCCGGCGGAGCGGGCGGCGGTCATGGCGCCGGCTTCGACGAGGTCGTCGTACGAGACGATCTCGGCCTTGATGAAGCCGCGCTGGAAGTCGGTGTGGATGACGCCGGCGGCCTCGGGGGCGGTGGCGCCGCGCTTGATGGTCCAGGCGCGGGCTTCCTTCGGGCCGGCGGTGAGGTACGTCTGCAGGCCGAGCGTCTCGAAACCGACCCGCGCCAGCACGTCCAGCCCCGGCTCGTCGATGCCCATCTCGGCGAGCATCTCGCGGGCCTCGTCCTCGTCGCCGAGCTCGACCAGCTCCGCCTCGAACTTCGCGTCCAGGAAGATCGCCTCGGCCGGCGCGACCAGGTCCCGCATCTGCTGCTTCAGCGGCTCGTCCGCGAGCTCGTCGGCGTCGCAGTTGAAGACGTACAGGTACGGCTTGGCCGTCATCAGCATCAGCTCGCGGATGGCGTCCCGGTCCACGTCGCTGGCGATGATCGGCGTCCCGGCCTCGAGGTGCTTCTGCGCGGCCCGGACCGCCTCGAGCACGACGGCGCTCTCCTTCTTCAGCCGGGCTTCCTTCTCGAGCCGCGGGATCGCCTTCTCGACGGTCTGCAGGTCGGCCAGGATCAGCTCGGTCTGGATGGTGGAGATGTCGTCGGCCGGCGACACCTTGCCGTCGACGTGGGTGACGTCGTCGTCGCGGAACACCCGGGTGACCTGGCAGATCGCGTCCGACTCGCGAATGTGGCTGAGGAACTTGTTGCCCAGGCCCTCGCCCTCGGACGCGCCGCGGACGATCCCGGCGATGTCGACGAACTGCACCGTGGCGGGAATCACCTTCGCGGAGCTGAACAGCTCGGCCAGCTTGCCCAGCCGCGCATCCGGCACACCGACCACGCCGACGTTCGGCTCGATCGTCGCGAACGGGTAGTTCGCCGCGAGCACGTCGTTCTTGGTCAGTGCGTTGAACAGGGTGGACTTGCCCGCGTTGGGGAGCCCGACGATTCCGATGGTGAGTGCCACGGGCGTCAAGGGTACGCGGCCAACCCCGCCGCACCCCAATCCGCGGCCCGCCGGTCAGATCAGGAACGCCTCGAGCTCCGCGCCGTACCAGCGGCTGGTCCGGCCCAGCGACCGCATGCCCAGGCGCTGGCAGACCGCCAGGGAGGCGGCGTTGTCGGGGCGGACCACCGCGTAGATCACGTCCAGGCCGCCCTTGAACCCGTGCGTGATCGCGCCGCGGGCCGCCTCCGTCGCCAGGCCGCGGCCCCAGGCGTCGGGGTGGAAGTGCCAGCCCACCTCGACCTCGCCCTTGTGCTCGGTCCCGTCGGACGGATCGGGCAGCGGGACGAGCAGCACGGTCCCCGCGACCGTGGCCGTCGAGCGCTCCTCCACCGCCCAGACGCCATACACCCGGTCCTGGTTGCGGTCGTTCCAGCGCGCGATCGCCTGGGCGGCGGCGTCGCGGGCCGTCATCACTCGGGGCTCGGCGCCGAGCCAGCGCGAGACCTCCCAGCGCCGGTAGATGTCGAACACGCGGTCCTCGTCGGTGTCCACCCAGTCGCGCACCACGAGCCGTTCCGTCTCGTAGACCACCTTCGGATCCATCCGGCACCTCCCGCATCCCTTGCCGATCATGTATCCGTCCGAACCAGCCGAGAGCAAGCGACGTCTCCAGTCTGTGACCAGTTGGGGAGATCGCGCCGCCTTTCGACCACGCTTCGTGACCGGATGCCTGCAATTTCTGCGTTTCGGCTGGCTGGAGGCGGTCTCCTGCCTCTTCCCGGTCTGCCTGTTCGCCGGCCTCGCCGTGTCCAAGTACGTCGACCTGATCCCCCGGTACGACGCTCTGCTCATCTACTGCGTCGGCCTGACACTGCTGTTCTGGGTGGTCGGGCTGGAGACGTGGCGCGAGGTCGCGGTGATCTTCGGGTTCCACCTGGTCGGGCTCGGGCTGGAGCTGTTCAAGGTGCAGGTCGGGTCGTGGCAGTACCCGGGTGAGGCGTTCACCAAGATCGGTGGCGTGCCGCTGTTCGCCGGGTTCATGTACGCCGCGGTCGGCAGCTACATCTGCCAGGCCTGGCGGCGGCTCGACCTGCGCGTGAGCGGTTACCGGCCGCTGCTGACCACCGTCCTCGCGGCGCTCGCGGTCTCGTTCGGGCTGATCGGCTTCTTCCTGTGGGTCGCGGAGAACTTCGGGACCTTAATGGACGCGTGGAACTACCCGGACCAGGTGGACGTCTGGCGGCTCGTGCATCCGGCGAAGTTCGGCGCGTGGGCGCTGCTGGTGAGCATGAGCTTCGTCCTGGTCGCGAGTGTGAAGTCGCTGGAGGGCAGGCTCTACCACCGCGGCGCACCGGCCACCGTTGCGACGCCGCGGGCGACCGACGTCAACGCAGCTGAGATCTCACCGCAACACGAGAACGCCAACCAGACCAGGTGACCGGGCGTCTTCTCAGGTGTCCGGCACAGCGGCTCGAAGCCGCGCTGTGAGGGCTCCTCAGGGGGAGCGACCGGGGTACATCCGCCTGATCTGCAAGGGGTGCGTCATGTCGCGCAGGTTCGCCACGTTCGTCGCCACCGGTACGGCGCTGGCCGTTCTCGTCGTCGGTGCTCTGGTCGCCATTGCCCTGGGCAAAGGCCAGCCGCCCAAGCCCGCCGTCGCGTCGACCTCCTCGTCGACAACACCGTCTGCGACACCGACGAAGACACCCAACGTGAACGCGCCCGTCTCGCCGCACAAGCCGGTGCCGAACCCGACCGCTGCGCTTGCCGCAGGCAACAAGAAGGTGCTCTTCCTGACCTTCGACGACGGTCCGGACCCGGTCTGGACACCGAAGATCCTGCAGGTGCTGGCCAAGCACGGCGCCAACGCGACGTTCTTCGAGCTCGGCAGCATGCAGGCGGCCCACCCGGGACTGCGTGAGCAAGTGCTTGCCGCTGGCAACACGATCGGCAGCCACTCGATCACCCATCCGCAGCTGACCGCGATGTCCGCCACCAAACGGCACCACGAGATCTTCGACGGACCCCACTCGACCTGCTTCCGCCCGCCGTACGGCGCCACGAACGCGAAGGTCCGCGCCGACATCAAGGCGGCCGGGATGGTGCAGGTGCTCTGGGACGTCGATCCGCGCGACTGGGCCCGGCCGGGCACGCAGGCGATCGTCCACAACGTCCTGACGCACGCCCACCGGGGCAACATCGTCCTGATGCACGACGGCGGCGGGGACCGCTCGCAGACAGTTGCCGCTCTCGACACGATGCTCCCCCTCCTGAAGGCGCAGGGCTACTCGTTCCCCGCGATGGACTGCTGACGTCGAGTCTTGCTCGCGGATCCGGAACGCACCCGGCACTGAGCACGCATTCTTTCGGCATTCTTCCGGCACTCTGCGGGAGTTGGGCGGAAACTGTCGGCGGCGTTCGGCACTATCTGTCACATGACCGGTACGACGGTGTTGTTGATGCTGCTGTTCCTCCTCGTGGGGTTGCTCCTCGGGGCTGTGTTCGGCGTGCTCTGGGTGCGCGGGCGGGACGGCGCCCTGCTCGCGCGGGTGACGGCCGAGCGGGATGCCGCTGAGGATCGCGTCGTCGATTTGACCCAGGAGAGGACGACGGTCGGCCAGCAGATGGGCGGCCAGGCCGTGGTGAAAGAGGCGCTGGATCGCCTGCACGCGCAGCTGAATCAACTGGAGCAAGGACGCGCGGCCTGGCAGAGCCAGCTTCATCAACAGGTCAACGAGGTGCGGATGAGCGGCGAGGCGCTCCGCCGGGAAACGGCCTCCTTGTCGACGGCGCTTCGAAAACCGCAGGTGCGGGGGCGCTGGGGTGAGTTGCATCTTCGCCGTACGGTCGAGCTGGCCGGCATGGTCGCGCACTGCGACTTCACCGAGCAGACGACGACCGTCGGCGAGGACGGGCTGCTGCGGCCGGACCTCGTGGTGAGACTTGCCGAGGGCAAGAATCTGGTCGTCGACTCGAAGGTGCCGCTGGCCGCATTCCTCGAGGCGGCCGAGTCGGACGACGCCGCCTTCCGCGAGGACCGGCTGCGCGCGCACGCCCGGCACCTGCGAACACATGTGGATCAGCTCGCGTCGAAGGCGTACTGGACGCGACTGTCGCCATCGCCGGAGTTCGTCATCCTGTTCGTGCCCGGCGAGTCGTTCCTGTCCGCGGCGCTCGACGTCGAGCCGAGCCTGCTCGAGTACGGCGCTGAGCGGCGGGTGATCCTGGCGACGCCGACCACGCTGATCGCCACCTTGCGCGCGGCGGCGTACGCGTGGAACCAGTCGGCGCTGACCGAGTCCGCGCAGCAGGTGTTCGAGCTCGGTCGCGAGCTGTACGAGCGGCTCAGCACGATGGGCGACCACCTGAGCCGGGTCGGCCGGTCGCTGACGTCTGCGGTGGAGGCGTACAACGGCACGGTCGGGTCGTTCGAGCGCCGGGTCTTCATCACTGCGCGGAAGCTCCGGGACCTGCACGTCACCGAGGCCGAGCTCACGGCGATGGAGTCGATCGAGGCCTCGGTCCGCCCGCTGACTGCTCCGGAGTTCCTGGCGCTGGAGGACCCCGACCCGATGCGGAAGTGGCCTCCGACCCAAGCCGGCTGACCATTCCCAGCCCGGCTGACCATTTGCACCTGTCGGAAAGCCGACAGCGGCGGGCCATTGACAGCGGTGGTGGCGGCGCGAAACGGTGAGAGCGCTCTCACACGCCCCCTGTGAGGAGGAACAGTGCGCATCAAACTTCATCTGCTGGCGATCGCCGTGGCCGCGGCGAGCATTGCCGGCGTTCTGACCGCCACGAACGACAGTCCGGCGGCGGCCGTTCCCGCGACCATCCCGCTGAAGATCACCAACAACTCGGGCCGCGCGGATCCGGTCTACGTCTACAACCTGGGCACCAACCTGGCCACCGGACAGCAAGGCTGGGCCGATGCTGCGGGCAACTTCCACGCCTGGCCGGCCGGCGGTAATCCGCCGACGCCCGCGCCCGACGCCTCGATCGCCGGACCGGCGAACGGGCAGTCGCTCACCATCCGGATGCCGAAGTTCTCCGGCCGGGTGTACTTCTCCTACGGCCAGAAGCTCGTCTTCAAGCTCACGACGGGCGGCCTGGTGCAGCCCGCCGTACAGAACCCGAGCGACCCGAACCGCAACATCCTGTTCAACTGGTCCGAGTACACGCTCAACGACGCGGGCCTGTGGATCAACAGCACCCAGGTCGACATGTTCTCCGCGCCGTACGCCGTCGGCGTGCAACTCGCCAACGGGACCGACAAGTACACCGGCCACCTGAAACCCGGCGGCTACAACCGTGTCCTCAACGCGCTCCGCGGCCAGCCCGGCGGCTGGGCCAACCTGGTCCAGACAGCACCGGACGGCAGCGTCCTGCGCGCGCTGTCCCCGCTGTACGGCGTCGAGACCGGCGCGCTCCCGGCGAACGCGATGGACGACTACGTGAACCGGGTCTGGTCCAAGTACAGCTCGGAGACGCTGACGGTCACGCCGTTCGGCGACCAGCCGAGCATCAAGTACTTCGGCCGCGTCTCCGGCAACGCCATGAACTTCACCAACAGCTCGGGCGCGGTCGTCACGTCGTTCCAGAAACCCGACTCGGCCAGCATCTTCGGCTGCTTCAAGTTGCTCGACGCACCGAACGACCAGATCCGCGGCCCGATCTCCCGCACCCTGTGCGCCGGCTACAACCGTTCCACGCTGCTGACGAACCCGAACCAGCCCGACCCGAACAACGCCGGCTTCTACCTCGACGGCGTCACCAACCACTACGCCCGCCACATCCACGCCCAGATGGCCGACGGGAAGGCCTACGCGTTCGCCTTCGACGATGTCGGCGCCCACGAGTCCCTCGTGCACGACGGCAACCCCCAGCAGGCCTACCTCACCTTCGATCCCTTCAACTGAAGGACCGCCCCGGACCACCGCACCGCACCCGGCAGCCCCGGTCGCGGTGCGGTGGTCTGTCGTGAGGTCTTGACGAATCGAATGGTTAGTGGCAACTTACCGTTCGTGGGGACTTACGGAATGGTCGGCGCCGTGCTGGATGCCCTGGGGGATCCGACGCGGCGGGCGATCCTGGAGACGCTGCGGCAGG
The DNA here is from genome assembly GCF_044458365.1 of Kribbella sp. NPDC050470. Taxonomy (NCBI): domain Bacteria; kingdom Bacillati; phylum Actinomycetota; class Actinomycetes; order Propionibacteriales; family Kribbellaceae; genus Kribbella; species Kribbella sp. NPDC050470. The sequence continues at coordinate 88,504 of NZ_JBITHV010000007.1, forward strand.
GTGGGCCGAGCTCGGTCGGCGGGTTGGCCGAGCGGGTGCCGGTCAGCCGGCCGGCGATCTCCCAGCATCTGAAAGTGCTCGGGGCAGTGGGCCTGGTGAGTCACGAGTCGCGGGGCACGCGGAACATCTACCGCATCGACCGGACCGGCCTGGACGAGCTGCGCGGCTGGCTCGACCAGTTCTGGGGCGACGCCCTCGAGGCGTACGCGGATCACATCCGCCGGACCGAGGGACGGCGTACCGAGGAGGAGACATGAACATCCAGCAGGAGCTCGCGCCGTTGGTGAAGAAGGTCGTGGTGCCGGTCGGGCCGGAGCGGGCGTTCGAGGTGTTCGCGGCCGAGATGTCGCAGTGGTGGCCGTTGCTGACGCACTCGATCGCAGAGGACAAGGCCCGCGAGGTGCGGCTGGAGGGCGCCGTCGGCGGCCGGATCGTCGAGTACGGCGACGACGGCGAGATCGGCTCGTGGGGCACCGTGTCCGACTGGGATCCGCCCAAGTCGGTCAGCTTCACCTGGCACCCCGGGTCCGACCCACAGCAGGCCGGCCACGTGACCGTCACCTTCACTGCAGTTGCCGACGGCACCGAGGTGGTCCTGACCCACACCGGTTGGGAGCGCCGCCCGGACGGCGTACGCGCCCGCGCGGGCTACGACATCGGCTGGGATCGCGTCCTCAGCCTGTACGCCGCCGGCGCCCGCTAATGCTGGATCAGGCCGCCGACTGGGACGTGCGCGACGTGACCGGTCGGCGGGTTGGTCTGAGAAAGCGTCAGGCCTACGTCGACCAACGATGAGCGGCGAAGGGTGGGAACGTCGGCGAGCGGGGTCCAGGCGGAGTCGGGGGTTTCGTCGTTCGGCTCCGGGCGGAGGTCGCCGCCGGTGATTCGGACCTGGTAGTAGATGCCGATGTTCTGGTGCTCGATGCCGGCACGGGCCTCAGCGGAGGGGATCACCCGCGAGTCGACTCCCAGCAGGCGCTCCACGACGGCGGTGTAGCCGGTCTCCTCGGCGACCTCCCGGACCACGGTGTCGAACGGGTCCTCCGCGTGCTCGACCCGGCCACCTGGCAGCGTCCAGTTCTCCGACCTGTAGTGGGCGAGCAGCACCCGACCGTCCACGATGCAGACCGCGTACGCCGCGAGGCGGAAGCTTCCTTGCGAGCTCATCGGATCATCCTGGCCCACGCGATGGTCGACGTGGAAAGGGGTTACGGCCGATAGTGGGCGGATGACGAAAGCTCCGGTGAATGCTCGCGGATTGGAGGCTGCGCTGCGGCCTCATGGGGAGTCGGTGATGTTGCCGCAGGAGGCGTACACGGACCCCGACGTACTCGCGTGGGAGCGGCGGCACTTCTTCGCCGGGAGCTGGACCTGTCTCGGGCGAGTGGACGAGTTGTCGGCAGGTACGACGCAGCGGGCGCTGACCGTGGGCGACGTCGGGGTGGTGCTGACGTTCGGCGATCGGCCGCGGGCATTCGCCAACACCTGCAGGCATCGCGGGCATGAGCTGCTGCCCTGCGACGAGTCGAGCGATCGGCGGGCGGTGGTCTGCCCGTACCACGGGTGGTCGTACGAGCTCGACGGCGCGGTGAAGGCTGCGCCGCGGATGGGCGAGACGTTCGACGCGGCGCCGTACAAGCTCGTCGAGTTGCCGGCTGAGGTGTGGCACGGGTGGCTGTTCGTGAACGCGACGGGTACGGCGGGCCCGTTCGCCGAGCACCTCGGCGGGATCACCGAGCTGGTCGCGCCGTATCGGCCCGAGGCCCTGGAGCTCAAGGCGCGGCATCGGTACGACGTCGCGTCCAACTGGAAGACGATCGTCGAGAACTACCACGAGTGCTACCACTGCCCGCTCATCCACCCCGAGCTGTGCAAGGTGTCGCCGCCGACGTCGGGCGACAACTGGAACCTGCCGGGCGCGTGGGTCGGCGGCCTGATGGACCTGCGACCGGATGCCGAGACGATGTCGCTCGACGGGCGGTCGCGCGGGGTGCCGCTGCCCGGAGTGGATCCGCGGCGGGTGAACTACCTCGGGCTGTTCCCGAACCTGCTGATCTCGCTGCATCCCGACTACGTGATGACGCACCGGCTCAAGCCGCGCGCGCCCGGGGTGACTGCAATCGAGTGTTCCTGGTACTTCCCGGCCGAGGTGACGGACCCGTCGTACGCCGTGGAGTTCTGGGACGTCACCAACCGCGAGGACTGGGCTGCGTGCGAGTCCGTGCAGCGCGGGGCGGAGTCGCCGCACTTCCGGCCCGGCCCGCTCGCGCCCGCCGAGGACGCCGTCTACCAGTGGGTGACGATGATCGCCCGGGGGTACCTGGGGAAGCCGCTCAGCACCTGACATTCTTTCTCGCGCAACCGCTCAACCTTTGCTCCCGGCCGGGGCATCTCAGGTCTGACCGAGTTGCACAAGGTCGTGTCTGGTGATTCCGCGCCGTCGCGAGCAGGTGCTCGGTGCGGTAGCTCGGCGCGCTGGAGCGAAGGTCTCGATGTGGTTTCATCGTGGCCTTTGCTCCAGGGCGGCGAGGTGCCGTGCCGAGTGCCGCGCAGTAGGCGGGGAATCACCAGACACGGCCAGGATAGGGGTTGGGATGGATCCAGGACGGGACTGCGAGTTCGCCGAGTTCGTGGACGGGCGGTTCACCGCGTTGCAGCGGTTCGGGTACTTGCTGACCGGGGAGTGGCATCTGGCCGAGGATCTGGTGCAGACCTCGCTGACCAAGGTGTGGTTCCACCGAAGCTCGTTGCGCAGCGGCAACGCGTTGGAGAGTTACACCCGGACGGTGATGGTGAACACCAGCACCCAGTGGTGGCGGCGGAAGTGGCGGGGCGAGACACCGACCGAGCAGCTGCCCGAGTCGCAGGGCCGGGAGGAGTACAGCGCAGTCGACGACCGCGACCTGTTGTTGCGGGCACTCGCGACGCTCCCCCGCCGTACCCGGGCGACGCTGGTGCTGCGGTACTTCGAGGACCTGCCGGAAGCCGAGATCGCCCAGATCATGGGCTGCTCGGTCGGCACCGTGAAGTCCAACGTCTCCCGCGGCCTCGCCAAGCTCCGTGAACACGCACTGATCACCGCACTTCCCACCCCGGTCCAGAAGGAGGGCTGACCATGACCGACGATCTCAAGCACAAGTTCGAGCAGCTCGTCGCCGATCCGCCACCGCCGAGCGGGGTGCCGAGCGAGACCGTGTTCGCCCGGGTCCGTTCGGTACGGCGTCGCCGTACCGCCGGCGTAGTGACACTGGCCGCGGCCGCCGTGGTCGCCGTCACCGTTGCCGCCGGCAACCTCACCGACATCAACAGCAGCCCGCCGGTGGCCAACACCCCGAGCGCGCCGGCCACGGTGGTCGCGACGCCGACCATCGTCAACACACCGAAGCCGTTCCAATCGAAGACAGTGGGTCCCTCGGGAACTCCCAAACCTGGGAGCGGTGTCACCACAGGAGCCAAAGCCACCGGTACCAGGACCACGACGACCCCGCCTGCCGCGCCGCCGACCAGTGTCGACGTCAAGCTGGACCCGACCATCAACGGCCGGACCGTCACCATCGATGTCACGGTGTCCGGGACGGTGATCAGGCCGATCACTTCGGAGGGACAGCAACTGCCCGCCGACACGTCGTTCCTCAACCTGTCCGGCGGCACGAACTACACGTGGGGCGACGGCCAGCTCCCGGGCGGGTCGGACGGCGGTGCGGTGACGTGCGAGAACGCGAAGAAGCGGACCACCGGCCGCGAGACCTACCGGATCGACACCCACACCTACACGAAGCCGGGCACCTACACCTTCCGCTACACGGTGGGGTACTGCGGCAACGACGGGCCGTTCGACACCAGCAAGACCATCAAGCTGGTGATCAAATAGTCCAGGCGTGGTCCGAGGTGCCGGTGGTCGGCAGGCCGGCCGCCTTGAGGTCACTGCGGAGCTCGCGAGGCAGGGCGAACGTCAGGCTCTCCTCGGCCGTGGTGACCTCCTGGACCTCGGCGTACCCGCGCTCGGCCAGCCAGCGCAGGACGTCGCGGACCAGCACCTCGGGCACGCTCGCGCCGCTGCTGACGCCGACCGAGTCGACACCCTCCAGCCAGGCCTCGTCGATCTCGGCGGCGTAGTCGACCAGGTGGCCGGCCTTCGCGCCGTGCTCGAGGGCGACCTCGACCAGGCGCACCGAGTTCGAGGAGTTGCGGGAGCCGACCACGATCATCAGGTCGGCCTCCGCGGCCAGTTTCTTGACCGCGGCCTGGCGGTTCTGGGTCGCGTAGCAGATGTCGTCACTGGGCGGGTCCTGCAGCTTCGGGAACCGCTCGCGGAGCCGCCGCACGGTCTCCATCGTCTCGTCGACGGACAGCGTGGTCTGGGACAGCCAGACCACCTTCTCGGGGTCGCGGACCGTCACGTTCGGCACATCGCCCGGGCCGTCGACGAGGTGGACGTGGTCCGGCGCCTCGCCGCTGGTGCCGATGACCTCCTCGTGGCCCTCGTGGCCGATCAGCAGGATGTCGTAGTCGGTGGCGGCGAACCGCTTGGCCTCGTGGTGGACCTTGGTCACCAGCGGGCAGGTCGCGTCGATCGTCTTCAGCTGTCGCGCGGCCGCCTCCTGGTGGACCACCGGGGCGACGCCGTGCGCGGAGAAGATCACCGTCGCGCCCTCGGGCACCTCGTCGGTCTCGTCGACGAAGATCGCGCCACGCGCCTGCAGGGTCTGCACGACGTGCTTGTTGTGCACGATCTCCTTGCGCACGTAGACCGGCGGCCCGTACAGGTCGAGGGCCTTCTCCACGGCCACCACCGCCCGGTCCACGCCGGCGCAGTACCCACGCGGCGCAGCGAGCAGCACCCGCTTGGTCTTCACCGCGGTCGTGGAAGTGTTCTCAGGCTGGGCAGTCACGCCCCCATGGTACGGGCCGGATCACGCAGCACCCGAGTCACCCGGTTTTGTGACCAGCATCACCGAGCTCGCGTCGAGGAGCCGTCCGCCCTGTCCGGACGGCTCCCCCCGGGAGGTGTTTCCAGCACCTCAATGGTGCGGGTGTTTTCCCTTCCCCGCAAAGGAATTTCCGTACTCCCGAAGGGCCCTGAAGTCGGATCGGGTAAGCCCGGTTCGCGCGTCCACACGGTGCACCACCCCACGCCCGCCGAGCCTCGCCTGATCCTCCGCCCCCACCTCGTCGTCCACCCAGACGAACGGGCGGTCGCCCACCCATTCAGCGACGTACGGCGTCTTCCACGACCCCCGCCGTACCGGCCTCCGATCCGGCTACTGGATCACCGGCAAACGCGGGAGCCCGAGCCGAGGCGCCAGCAGCCGGTTCGCGCCGTGTTCCCACGAGGTCGCCCAGACCAGCTCGAACACCTCCGCGAGCGCGTTGAGCTCCACGCCGTGCTGCGGATTCAGCAGCACCACCCACGACCTGTCACCCTCGACGATCTCGTGCCGCTCGTAGCCGGCCGGAATCCCCTGCGCACGATGGGGATTCAGCGGGCCGTCGAAGTCCAGGAGTAGGAGGGGGTGCATGTCAGGCCTGATGGTAGGTGAGTACGGCGACGCCGGTTGTGCAGCGTCTGCGGGTACTTGGTGAAACCACTCCAGACAGAGCACTATGCACGGAGTGGTTCACCAAGGGAGAAGCTGATGCGGACCAATCCGGAACGGCGGACCGCGCTGGTGGACGCGGCGATCGAGGTGCTCGCGGCCGACGGTGCCCGCGGCCTGACCTTCCGATCCGTCGACCTGGCGGCGAACGTGCCGAACGGGACGACGTCGAACTACTTCGCCAACCGTGACGACCTGCTGCTGCAGGCCGGGATGCGGGTCCACGACCGGCTCGGCGCCGATCCGGAGCATCTGGACCAGCCGCCGTCGACCGAGTCCCTGACCGCGCTGCTCCATCTCCTGCAGGAGCGGCTGACCAAGGACCGGGCCGGTTACCTGGCGCTCCTCGAGCTCCGCCTCGAGGCCACGCGCCGGCCCGCACTCCAGGAGGCGCTGGCCAAGCGGGTCCGGGAGAACCTGGACGAGAACATCCACTTGCACCGCGAGCACGGCCTGCCTGGCGACCCGCTCCTGCTGTACCTGACCGTCGGCGGCTACATGCTGGAGCAGCTGACGCTGCCCGGCGTACTCCCGGACGGCCTGCTCGAAAAGGTGATCCGGCAACTGGCCGCGCCCAGCTGAGAGATTGTCGGCGCGGGGCCGTAGGGTCTGGACGTGGCTTTGGAGACCTCGCCGGATGCGCCTGCAGCCGTTCGCACGATCGCGAACGGTATTGCCAGCTGGATCAACCAGCTCGGCGCGGTGTGGGTCGAGGGGCAGCTGACCGACGTGTCGATCGGGCGTGGGACGACCACGGTGTTCGGCACGTTGCGCGACACCGACGCGGACATCTCGCTGCGGTTCACCTGCAACCGCCGGGTGTTCGAGGCGGTCGACCCGCCCGTCACCGACGGCTCCCGCGTGGTGGTGAACGCGAAACCCAACTTCTTCGCCCGCCGCGGCACGCTCGCGCTCGCGGTCAACGAGATCCGGCACGTCGGGATCGGCGAGCTGCTGGCCCGGATCGAGCGGCTGAAGCAACTCCTTGCCGCGGAAGGCTTGTTCGCGTCGTACCGGAAGAAGGCGTTGCCGTTCCTGCCGCACACGATCGGGCTGATCTGCGGTCGTGACTCCGCGGCCGAGCGGGACGTGCTGGAGAACGCGAAGCGCCGGTGGCCGGCGGTGGCGTTCCGGGTGGAGTACGCGTCGGTGCAGGGGCCTGCGGCGGCGGGTGAGGTGATGACGGCGCTGCGGAAGCTCGACGGCGACGAGTCGGTCGAGGTGATCGTGATCGCGCGCGGCGGTGGGTCACTGGAGGATCTGCTGCCGTTCTCGGACGAGGGCCTGATCCGCGCGGTGTCCCGGGCGCGGACGCCGGTGGTCAGCGCGATTGGCCACGAGCCGGACTCGCCCCTGCTGGACCTGGTCGCGGATCTGCGCGCGTCGACACCGACGGATGCGGCCAAGCGGATCGTGCCGGATGTGCGCGAGGAGCTGGACGGCGTGCGGCTGCTGCGGGAGCGCGGTCTGCGGGCGATCACGGGGTGGCTGCAGCGGGAGATGCATGCGCTGGCGGCAATTCGGAGCCGGCCGTCGCTCGCGGCGCCGGTGACCGACCTGCAGCGGCGGTCCGACGAGATCACGGCGCTGGTGGAGCGGAACCGTCGTACCTTGACCCATCGGCTGGATCGGGCGAGTGACGACATCACGCACCGGCTGGCGAGCGTGCGGGCGCTCAGCCCGAAGGCGACGCTGGAGCGGGGGTACTCCGTGCTGCAGCTGGCAGACGGGACCGCCGTACGGGAAGTGGCGCAGGTGGCTGCCGGCGATCTGCTGCAGGCACGCGTCAGCGACGGCCGATTCGCTGTCGAAGTCAAGTCCGAGGAGAACACGTGAGCGGAGACCGACCGGAGATTTCCTACGAGCAGGCCCGCGAGGAGCTGGTCCAGGTGGTCCGCAAACTCGAAGCCGGCGGCACCACCCTCGAGGAGTCCCTCGCCCTCTGGGAACGCGGCGAAGAACTGGCCGCCACCTGCCAGCACTGGCTCGACGGCGCCCGCGAACGCCTCGCCAAAGCCCAAGCCACCCACGAGGAAAAGTCCGACTGACCTTCAGGCTCAGCCCTTGACGGCTCCGTGGGTGAAGCCGGTGATGAAGCGTTCCAGGAAGAGGTTGAAGACGAGGGCGATGGGGACCGCGACCAGGACGGTGGCGGCCTGGAGGGACTGCCAGAAGAAGACGTCGCCGCGGACCAGCGCGGTCGGGACGCCGGTGCTGATCGGCTTCTCGCCGGACGGAGACACGAAGGCCAGCGCGTAGATGAACTCGCTCGCGGTCAGCGTGAACGCGAAGACCACCACCGCCACCACGCCGGGGAACACCAGCGGTACGACGGTACGCACGAAGGCGCCGAGCCGGCTGTAGCCGTCGACCATCGCCTGTTCCTCGATGTCCTTCGGGATCGACCGCAGGAAGCCCATCAGGAGCCAGACAGAGACCGGGATCGTGATGGTCGGGTAGACGAGCACGAGTGACCACGTGCGGTCCTGCAGCCCGGCGGCCACCACCACCCGCGACAGCGACAGGAACAGCAGCGTCGGTGGAACCAGGTAGACGAAGAAGATCGCGATGGCCATCGGTCCCGACCACGGGCGGTCCAGCCGGGCCAGACTGTACGCCGCCGGGAGACTGAGACCGAGCGTGATCGCGGTGACCAGCAGACCGACCCAGACCGTGTTCCACACGAATGTCGGGAACTCCGTGCTGTTGAACAGGTAGTCGACGTGCTCACTGGTCGGCGTCAGGTTGAACAGGAACGGGTTGTTGGTCCGCCGGTAGAGGTCGCGGTTCTCCTTGAACGCGGTGATTCCGGCCCAGATGAACGGCCCGGCAGCGCCGAGCGCGGCCAGGATCGCCAGCAGGTACACGGCGATCCGGGACGCCACGTGACGCCGGCGCGCCTGCCGCCGCAACTGCTCGATCTCGGCTGCCTTCACGAGACGTCCATCCGCCGTACCGCCCGGAGAATCGCGATCGCGGCTGCCAGCAGCAACGGGAACAGGAACAACGCGATCGCCGCGCCCTGGCCGACGTCGCCACCCTCGATCCCGCGGAAGAACGCCCAGCTCGCCAGCACCTGGGTGGAGTTGGTCGGGCCGCCCCGAGTCAGCACGTAGACGACGGCCATGTCGGTGAAGGTCAGGATCGCCCCGAACAGCGCCGCCACCGCGATGATCGGCAGCGTCAGCGGGACGGTGATCTCGAGCATCCGCCGCCAGAAGCCGGCGCCGTCCACCGCCGCGGCCTCCTGGACGTCCTTCGGGATGGCCACCAGCCCGGCCATCATGATCACCGCGGCGAGCGGGACCAGCCGCCAGACGTGCACCAGGATGACCGACCCGATCGCGAGGTTCGGCTTGCCGAGCCAGTACATGTTGGCGTCGATCACGCCGAACTCGCGCAGCACCCAGTCGATCGGCGAGAACACCGAGTCCAGCAGCCACAACCACGCGATCGTGGACAGCGCGACCGGCGTGGTCCAGGGCAGCAGGACCAGGAACCGGACCACCCACTTGCCGTGGAAGTCGGCGACCAGGATGTTCGCCAGAATCTTGCCGAGGACAACGATCAGCACCATCGAGACGACCGTGAACACGATGGTGTTGCGCAGTGATCGCCAGAAGACCGGGTCGTCGAAGACGTTCTGGTAGTTCCCCAGCCCGGCCCAGTCGAAGCTCGGGTCCCCGGCCGTGACGTCGCTGAAGCTGAACGCGATCGCGAGGAAGAACGGGACCGCCACCAGCGCGACGATGTAGCCGACCGACGGCAGCAGGAACACCCAGGCGAGCAGCCCCTCGCGGTCGGCGAACCGTCGCCGTACTCCCAGATCTACCGGCGGTGAGACCTCGGGTCGCACCTCGGTCGGCTGACTGGGTGGGCGTGGTGGGAGGAGGGCGGGATCGGTCATGACCCGGTCCGCACCGATACGGGCTCGCTCCGCTCGCCGCTGTCCGCGTCGAAGAACCGCAACCGCTCGGCGTGTACGGCGAACTCGTGCTCCTCACCCGGCTCGACCGGAGCCGTCACGGTCGCCGGCAGCCGCGCGATCACCCGCGTCTCCGCCCCCAGCCCGCGGACGACGCCGTACAGGTGCCGGTCTCCGGACAGGTGCTCCACCCGGTCGACCTGGAACGGCACCAGCAGCCGGTCGTCACCGTGCACCAGCGACGCCGGCAGCAGATGTTCGGGCCGGAAGCCGACGAGTACGCCGTCTCGTGGCACGAGGTTCATCGGCGGCGACCCGAGGAAGGTGGCGACGAAGGTGTCCGCGGGCTCGTCGTACACCTCGACCGGTGGACCGAGCTGCCGAATCCGGCCGGCGTACATGACCGCGATCCGGTCGCCCAGGCCCATCGCCTCGACCTGGTCGTGGGTCACGTAGATCGTGGTGGTCCGGACCCGGCGCTGGAACCGCTTGAGCTCGTCGCGCGCGCTCGCCCGCAGCTTCGCATCCAGGTTGGACAGCGGCTCGTCGAGCAGGAACACGCTGGGCTCGCGGACCAGCGCCCGGGCCAGCGCGACCCGCTGCCGCTCGCCGCCGGACAGTTGCCGAGGCCGCCGGTCGAGCAGGGACCCGATTCCGAGCAACTCGGCCGCCCACTGGGTCTTGCCCGCCCATTCCGCCTTGTCGATCCCTTGTGCCTTGAGCGGGAAGACGATGTTGGCGCGCACCGTCTTGTGTGGGTACAACGCGTAGCTCTGGAAGACCATTGCGACCCGGCGGGCCCGCGGCGGCAACTCGTTCACGACGTGCCCGTCGATCCGGACCTCACCGTCGGTCGGTCGCTCGAGGCCCGCGATCGTCCGCAGCAGCGTGGTCTTCCCACAGCCCGAGGGGCCGAGCAGCACGAGGTACTCCCCCTCGGCCGTCGCGAGGTCGACCCCGTCGACTGCGTCGACCCGGCCATGTGCGCCGCGACGGCGGGCCCGGCCGCCGTCGAACACCTTGCGCAGGTTGCGGACTTCGACGACAGCCACTCGACCTCACCTACACTCCGCCGACCAGACCGCGCTGCCGCCACTTGTCGAAGATGGGCTTGATCTGCCGCTCGGCATCGGTGACCGCCTGCTCGGGGCTGAGCTCGCCGCGGGCCGCCTTCGCGAACATGTTCGGGATGACGAACGTCGCGAAGACCTCGCCCTCGGCCGTGTTCGCCGGCCCCGGGTAGCCGATGTTGGTGCTCCACTCGATCGCGTTCTTCAGCACCGACAGCTTGTCGGCCGGCTTCGCGCCGAACGGATCGTTGTCCAGCCAGCTGTTCAGCTGCGGCACCAGCTTCGGGAACGCCGGCAGGTCGTAGAGCTTCGAGTGGTACGTCGCCGACGGCCAGTTGGCGGTGTAGTGCAGCAGGAACTCCTTCGCCGCGTCGACGTTGCGCGCGTGGCTCGGGACGATCCAGTTGTACATCACGTGCTGAGCGGCGAGTCCGGCCTTCGGGCCCTTCAGCGCCCGCACGAAGTAGATGTCGTCCGCAACTTCCGGGTTGGCCTCCTGGGCGGTGCGCCAGGCCGAGATCGAGTTCAGGATGTAGGACATCTGGCCGGCGATCAGGCCCTGGTTGTTGGAGGCGGGGTTCCAGGAGAAGACCTCGTTCGTCATCGTGTCCTTGAACAGGCGCTGCATGAACTCGACCGCGGCGATCGTCTCCGGCGAGTTGATCACCACCTCCTCGTTCTCGTTCTGGATCGAGGCGCCGTACGACCACATCAAGGCCCGGCCGGCCATGTTGGAGTCGATCTCCTGGGACATGCCCACACCCATCTGGATGCTCTTGGCCTTCTTGATCTCCGCGCCGCCGCGGTGCAGGTCCTCCCACGACGCCGGGCCGTCGGCCAGGCCGACCGACTCCCACAGGCTCTTGCGATAGTCGCCCGGATCCGGCACCCAGCCCGGCGAGTACGCGTAGTGCTTTCCGGTGGCCGGGTTCTGGCTCGACTTCACACACAGCGCCAACTGCTCGCCGTGTCGCCGCTGGGCCTCCTGCGCGACGTCCTTGAGGTCGACGACACTCGGCTCGAACTGCGACAACGGCGCGATGTACTGGATCAGGTCGTGCCCCTGCTTGGCCTGGATCTCGGCCGCGGTCCGGGCCACGATCTCGGTGTTGTTGATGTGGTCGACGGTGACGTTGACGCCGACCTCCGAGCCCCAGTTCTTCGCGAACGGGTCGAACCACGCGTCGTGGCTCGGCACGAAGTGGCTCCAGAGCAGGATCTTCAGGTCGCCGGACAGCCTCGACGTCGGTGAGGCCAGGGTCGGGCTCGGCGCGGGAACGGTCGCCTCAGGCGGCCCCGCGTCTTCTGCCGCATCACCACACGCCGCGGCACCGGCCGCAACAGCAGTCAGCCACAACAGGCTCCGTCGGGATATACGAGTCGGCTCGTCCATCGCGGACCTCCAGCACGAGACTCTTCTCCCCAGCCTGTTCACGGAGATCCGTTTCGGTCAACTTGTCGAGAGTCGCAGCAGCGACTCGGCGGCCTGACCGAGTCCGGACTTCATCCGGGCCAGGGCGAAACCCCCGATCCGGAGCGCATGGTGCAGGTCAGCGGCCAGCGGGGCCAGGAGCAGGTGCGCCGTGTAGTCGGCGTCCAGGTCCGGGCGGGCGTCTTCGATCAGTAGCGACAGGTGGCGGTGCCAGAGGTGGTAGGAGCCGATGCGGTAGCGGGCGCCTTCGGAGGCGTTCTCGCTGTCCACGAACAGCTCGATGTGCCGGTCCAGCAGGTCGAGGTAGGCGTCCAGGAACGCCGTCACCCGCTCGAGCGCGGGCGCGCCGGGGCCTAGCGGCGGTGGACCGCTGAGGACCTTGGCCTGGAGTTCGAGCTCGCGTTCGTCGAGCAGGGCGACCGCCAACCCGGCCCGGTCGCCGAAACGGCGGAACACCGTCCCCTTGCCGACCCCCGCCGCCGCGGCGATCGCATCCAGCGACACGTTCTTCACGCCGTGCTCGGTGAAGAGCCGCTCCGCCGCCTCCAGCACCTTCAGCCGGTTCCGCCGGGCGTCCGCGCGTTCCGGGCGCGCCTGTCCGACGACCGGAAGATCTCGTTGTGAAGCGGACCGCGGTCCGGTACTGTCGTTCATAAGACGGACTGTAGTCCGCTAAAGACCTTGGAGGAAGGCATGAACGAGCGAAGCGAGTTCATCATCAAGCACAGTGCATATCGCGCCTCATCGGCGCCCGGAGCGAAGCGAGGACGTCGATGAGCATCACCCCCGCCCGGATCGTGATCGCGTACCACTCCGGCTACGGCCACACGGCCAGGCAGGCCGAGGCAGTCGCGGCCGGCGCCTCGACCGTGCCGGGCGCCGTCGCCGAGCTCGTGCCGCTGGACGAGCTGACCGAGGACGACTGGGCCCGGCTCGCCGCCGCGGACGCGATCGTCTTCGGCGCCCCGACGTACATGGGCAGCCCGAGCTGGGTGTTCAAGAAGTTCGCCGAGGAGAGTGTCCGGGCCTGGGCCGACAACCTGGCCTGGCGGGACAAGATCGCCGCCGGGTTCACCAACTCCAAGGCGATGTCCGGCGACAAGCTGAACAGCCTGGTCGACTTCGCCGTGTTCGCGGCCCAGCACGGGATGATCTGGGTCGGCCTGGACATCTACCCGGGCTGGGCCGAGAGCACCGCAAGTATCGAGGATCTCAACCGGCTCGGCAGCTGGCTCGGCGCGATGGCGCAGTCCGACGCCGACCTGTCCGCCGAGAAGGCGCCGCCGGCCACGGACCTGCGGACCGCGGAGGCGCTCGGCGCCCGGGTCGCGACCGTCACACTGCGGCACCTGAGAGGAGCGCTGGCGGCCTGATGGCGTGGCTGGTTCTGCTCGCTGCGGCGGCGTTCGAGATCGCCTTCGCACTCAGCCTCAAGCCGAGTGAAGGGTTCAGCCGGCTCTGGCCGACCGTCGGGGTGCTGGTCTTCGGCGTGACGTCCGTCGTCCTGCTGGCGAAGACGCTGGATCACCTTCCGGTCGGTACGGCGTACGCGATCTGGACCGGCCTGGGATCGATCGGCGTCGTCACGCTCGGCATCCTGCTGTTCGGCGAGCCGATCACGCCGGCCCGGCTGGCCTGCATCGCCCTCATCGTCACCGGCGTCGTCGGCCTGCGACTGGTGGGCGCGGACTGATCAGGGAGTGGCGCGGTGGCGGCGCGGGCCGCGGACGGGCAGTGGCGTGGGATGGGTGTCGTCGAAGGCTCCCGGCGCGAAGGCGCCGTGCGCCGGGTTGCAACCGGACACCAGCCGGCGGTAGTCGTCCCACGTCTCGACCCGCGGCGGAACGTTGCCGATGGCATCGACCTGGGTGACCGGGTACTGGCCGAGCTCGATCACCTCCCACAGCTCGCCGTCGTTGCGCAGCCCGCGCAGCTCGCCGAACAGCTCCCGGCCGAACCAGCACGGGTGGGCGCGGCCGTTGTCGTACCGGCTGACGCCGATCGGGGTGGCCGGGCCGGCGACCTCGGCGACCAGCGACCAGACCGTGGCCGACGTCACACCCGGCTGGTCGCCGAGCAGCACCACGATGCCGTCGGTACGGCGGTCGACGGCATCCATCGCGGGCACGATCGACGAGCTTCCGGTGTCGGCGTGCGGCGACTCGACCACCCGGACGCCGTCGAGGTCGATCCGGTCGCGGATCTGTTCCGACGCGGCACCGAGCGTCATGACCAGCTGGTCGAAACCGCACTCCCGGGCGGTGCCGAGGGTCGCTCCGAGCAGCGTGTCACCGTGGTAGGCCAGAAGCTGCTTGGGTACGCCGAGCTGGGGAGAACCGTCCGCGGCGAGCAGGAGTCCGGTGACGAACATGCTCGCCTCAACCCCGGACCTGGGCTGTCGAAATCAACGCAGGCTCCCTCTGCTGATTTCCCCGAGCAAATTCGAGCCGAAGAATCGATGGAACCCCGCAGCTACCCGACGTGTCAACGACCGTCCGGAACGTGGTCAGGAAATGATCAGCCCAGGACCGAAGCAAACGCTTCAAGGGCGGGGTAGCCGGCATTTCCGACCACGATCGTGGTGACGCCGGAACCGACCAGCACCAAGGCGTTCTCGCCCTTGCGGTCCTGCAGCACCTTGCGCTGCCAGGTGACGCCTTCGACGGTCGACGTACCGTCGTCGGTGGTTTTGCCGAGCTCCTCGCTCTGGAATTTCGTGCCGGTCACATTGGACTGCTCCAGGCCGACGTACTTCTTCTCGTTGGTGACCATGCCGAGGTGCCAGGTGACCGGGCTCTGCTCGGGAGTGCGGAACTGCACGCTGGTGGCGGTCCAGCCGTCCGGCATCGGGGCCGGGCCGCGGACCCAGGGGGCGACCTTCTTCGCGTCCTCGAGCTGCGCGGTGTACTCGACCGCCTTGATCCGCTCCTCCTTGGGCCGCCAGGTGACGACCATGAGGAACGCGACCACGACGAAACAGGCCAGCAGCGCCCAGACCATGTTCTTCAGCGTGCGGGCCTTCGCCCGGTCCCGGCGGTTCTGCTCCCGGTAAGCGATCTCCTCGGCTCGTGCGCGCGCTTTCTCGCGTGCCTCCGCCTCGCCGGCAGCACCCTGACCCGTCGAACTCATGACACGAGTGTCCCATCTCGCCGATCAGGGTCCGGAGGGTGTTGGCTACGATCCGGTGGCATGAGTGACCCGACCACACCACCTGCCCATCTCGAGGTCGAGGCGGACGCGCCTGACCGGAACCTGGCCCTGGAGCTGGTCCGGGTCACCGAGGCCGCGGCGATGGCGGCGGGCCGCTGGGTCGGCCGCGGCGACAAGAACGGCGCCGACGGCGCGGCGGTGAACGCGATGCGCACCCTGATCGGCACGGTCGGGATGAACGGCACGGTGGTGATCGGCGAGGGCGAGAAGGACAACGCCCCGATGCTCTACAACGGCGAGCAGGTCGGCTCCGGCGACGGCCCGGACTGTGACGTCGCGGTCGACCCGGTCGACGGCACCACGCTGGTCGCCAAGGGCATGGCCAACGGCATCGCGGTGATGGCGGTGTCGGCGCGGAACTCGATGTACGACCCGTCCGCGGTCTTCTACATGGAGAAGCTCGTGGTCGGCCCGGAGGCGGCCGAGGTGGTCGACATCCGGCTGCCGGTCGCTGAGAACATCCGGCGGGTGGCCAAGGCGAAGGGCTCCACGGTCGACGACGTCACCGTGGTCCTGCTGGACCGGCCGCGGCACGAGGAGCTGGCGACCCAGATCCGGGCCACCGGCGCGCGGATCAAGTTCATCAGCGACGGCGACGTGGCCGGCGCGGTCGAGGCGGCCCGGCCGGACACCGGCCTGGACATGCTGCTCGGCATCGGCGGCACGCCGGAGGGCATCATCGCGGCGTGCGCGATGAAGTGCCTGGGCGGCCTGATCCAGGGCCGGCTGTGGCCGAAGGACGACGCGGAGCGGCAGCGGGCGCTCGACGCCGGCCACGACCTCGACCGGGTGCTCAGCACCGACGACCTGGTCAGCGGTGACGACTGCTTCTTCGTCGCCACCGGGATCACCGACGGCGAACTGCTGCGCGGCGTCCGGTACGGCCGGTCCACCGCGCGCACCCACTCGCTGGTGATGCGGTCGCGCAGCGGCACGATCCGCAGCATCGAGAGCGTGCACCAGCTGGAGAAGCTGCGCGCCTACTCCGCCATCGACTTCGAGCACGCCAGATGAGCGCACCTGTCCTCGTCGTCGGCGAGGCCCTCGTGGACATCGTCGGCAGCGCGGCGCGCACCAGGAACGGCAACGGCAAGACCAAGGCGACCCCGGGCGGCTCCCCGGCCAACGTCGCGGTCGGCCTGGCGCGGCTCGGCGTACCGACCGAGCTCGTCACCCGGTTCGGGACCGACGCGTACGGCGACCAGCTCGGCGCGCACCTGTTCGGGAACGGCGTCCAGCTGGCGCCCGGCTCGGTCGACCCGGGATTCCGGACCAGTACGGCGACCGCGACGCTCGACGCGGCCGGGGTCGCGTCGTACCAGTTCGACATCACCTGGGAACCGCCGGCGCTGTCGCTGTCGCGGGGTTGCCCGGCGATCCACACCGGGTCGATCGCGACCGTGCTGGAGCCCGGTTCGGCGGCGATCCACGCGTTCCTGAAGGCGATGGCCGACCAGCCGGTGACGGTGACGCTCGATCCGAACGCGCGGCCGACGATCACTCCGGACCCGGTGTCGACGTGGGCCGCCGTACGTGAGCTGGCCGCGCTGTCCGACCTGGTGAAGCTGAGCGACGAGGACTGCGAGTTCCTGCGGCCCGGGCTGTCGGCGGACGAGATCGCGGCGGAGCTACTGAGCGCCGGCCGGACCCAGTGCGTGGTGATCACGCGCGGCGGGGACGGCGCGATCGGGATCAGCCGCGAGGCGCGGATCGAGGTGACGGCGCCGCGGATCCAGGTCGTCGACACCGTGGGCGCGGGCGACTCGTTCATGGCGGCGCTGATCGCAGGGCTGCACTCGCGCGGGCTGCTCGGTCCGGCGCGGTTGGACGGCCTGACGGACGTGGACCTGCGGGAGGTCGTGGACTACGCGGTGAAGGCCGCTGCGATCACCTGTACGCGGCACGGCGCCGATCCGCCCACGGCCGACGAACACACAGCCACCTGGGGTGCCTGATGTCGGCTGACGCCTGGACCGCCGAGCTCGAGACCAAGGGCAGCGTCGTCTTCCCGCCGCGGCGCGGGCGGCTGGCGATCCGGCTGGCCGGGTTCGCCCTGCTGATGGTGATGTCGGCGTGGACGAACCTCGACCACTGGCGCAACGACGACATCTCCGGGGCCCTCGGCGTACTGCGGCTGACCGCGCTGGCTGCGTTCGTCTACGGCACCGGGCTGACCCTGTGGCAGCTGGTCACGAACCGTCCGGTCGTCAAGGTCGATGCCGAGGGCATCACGCGGGGACGCAGCCTGCGGTGGTCCGGCATCACCAGCATCGACGACCCGACCGGCCCGCCCGGACTCCGGACCGTGCAGATCCGCCCGACCGATCGACGCGCCCGGCCGCTGGCCATCCCGCAGGACAACGTCTCCGACCTGAGCGCGTTCACCCCTTGGCTGCGGTCACTCCACGAGGAGCATCGGGCCTAGCCGACGGTGCTGCGGACCGCGGAGAGGTGCTGTCGGGTGCAGTCGGCGGCGCGCTGTGGGTCCTTGTCGCGGATGGCCTCGGCGATAGCCTCATGGGCAGCCTGGTCATGGCGGTGCCGGTGGGTCTCGTCGAGCTTCAGCATGTCCATCATCGCCCGCCGGATCCGCGGCACCAGCGTGTCGAACAGGTCCGCCAGGGCAGCGTTGTGCGCCGCGGTCACCACCGCCCGATGGAAGGCCAGGTCGGCCTCGACGTACCAGTCGTCCGGTGACTTCTCCGACGCCTTCTTCCGATCCGCCAGCGTGTAGCGAAACATCTTGAGGTCGGCCGGCGTACGACGGGACGCGGCCAGCAGGGCCGCCTCGGCCTCGATCGCGAGCCGCACTTCCATCAGGTCGGCGATGTCGGCCTTGCGGAGCACCTTGTCCCAGTCTTCGGTGGCCTGCAGCGCGATCACGAAGACACCCGCACCCTGCCGGCTCTCCAGGACCCGGCGGCCCGCCAACTCCCGGATCGCCTCGCGGATCGTCGACCGGCCGACCCCCAGTTGAGCCGCCAGCGTGGTCTCACCGGGCAGCTTCTGGCCGAGCTGCCACTCGCCGCTGCCGATCCGCTGCAGCAGCTCCTCGGCGGCCTGCTCGGCGAGCGGGTGACGGCGAATCATGGGCACAGTCTAGAGGTACGCAGGTTGTCAGCTTGTCTGAGGAGTTGTACGTTGGGCCGCATGGACTGGAACCACCAGCAACCCTCCCCGATGCCCAGCCACCGGTACCGCGACATCTTCGCCAAGGTGCCGGTTGCGCCGGTCGACCGCGACTGGCCGGACCGCCGGATCAGCACCGCCCCGCTCTGGGTGCCGGTCGACCTGCGGGACGGCAACCAGGCCCTCGCCGACCCGATGGACCCGGACCGCAAGCGCCGGTTCTTCGAGCTGATGGTTGCCATGGGCTACAAAGAGATCGAGGTCGGCTACCCGTCCGCCTCGCAGACCGACTTCGACTTCGTCCGGTTGCTGGCGACCTCCGACCTGGTGCCGCCGGACGTGACGATCGTGGTGTTCACGCCGGCCCGGCCGGAGCTGATCGAGCGGACCATCGAGTCCGTCGCCGGGATGCGGTCACCGGTCGTCGTTCACATGTATGCGGCCACGGCTCCGACCTGGCGGGACGTCGTACTGCGTCGGACGCGGGACGAACTGGCGGCGCTCATCTATGCCGGGGCCGAGCAGATCCTGCGGCTGGCCGGGGACTCGGTGCGGTTCCAGTTCTCGCCGGAGGTGTTCAACCTGACCGAGCCGGACTTCGTGCTGGAGCTGGGTGATCAGCTGACCAAGCTGTGGGACGCGACGGCCGAGCGGCCGGTGATCCTGAACCTGCCGGCGACGGTCGAGGCGGCGACGCCGAACGTGTACGCCGACCAGATCGAGTACATGCACAAGAACCTGCCGCGCCGCGACGGCGTCATCCTGTCCGTGCACCCGCACAACGACCGGGGTACGGGGATCGCCTGCGCGGAGCTCGCCGTACTGGCCGGGGCGCAGCGGGTCGAGGGGTGCATCTTCGGCAACGGCGAGCGCACCGGGAACGTCGACATCGCCACCCTCGCGCTCAACCTGCACGCGCAGGGCGTGGACCCGATGATCGACTTCTCCGACATCGACGGGATCCGGCGGGTCGTCGAGGAGTGCACGCGGATGCCGATCCATCCGCGGCACCCGTACGTCGGGGAGCTGGTCTACACGGCGTTCTCGGGGACGCATCAGGACGCGATCCGGAAGGGGTTCGCGCGGCGGACCGCCGGCGACTCGTTCTGGGATGTGCCTTATCTGCCGATCGATCCGGCTGATGTGGGGCGTGGGTACGAGGCCGTCGTACGGGTCAACAGCCAGTCGGGGAAGGGCGGGATCGCGCACCTGCTGGAGGCGTCGTACGGCGTGCGGCTGTCGGCGGAGCAGGAGGTCGAGTTTGCGCGGCATGTGCAGCGGCACACGGACGCGACCGGGCGGGAGGCGACGGCGGTCGAGCTGAAGTCGCTGTACGAGGAGGTCTTCGGGTGCTCGAACTGAAGGACGTCGACTTCGTGCGAGACGGACGAACACTCGACTGAGCACCCGCCGGATCCGCGACATGCTCCGTGCTGTCCCTTACAGTGAGCAAGCTCCGGGGGGAGTTTCTAAGGCTGGGGGTCTTGTGGGGGCTTCTGCTGAGGTCTGGTCTGCGGAGTTGCGGCGGACCGGGCGGGTGGTGTTTCCGATCCGGCGGTTGACGGTGGTGGTGCGGTGCTTCCTGCCGGGGGTGCCGATCGGGATCGGGGTCTTCACGCGGCCGGAGCCCAGTTTCTTGGCCGAGGACATCATGGCTGGAGTCCTCGTCATCGTCTGGGTGGGGCTGGTCGGATTCGGAGTGTGGCACCTGGTGACCGGGCGGCCGGCGGTGACGGTCGACGACGAAGGTGTGCGGGTTGGCCGGCGGAAGTTCCTGCCGTGGGGTGGGATCGCGCCGATCCACGTGCCGCTGGGTCAGGGGCTCTTCACTGAGCTCCGGCTGATGCCGCACGACGCGCGGGACAAGAAGCTCACCATCGGCCGTGACCAACTGCGGGACGTTCCCGCCTTCGCGCGCTGGCTCGAGGACGAGCGGCTCGGGAAGGGGGCAGCATGGTTGTGATGGGTGAGCGGTCCCCGGAGGTCTGGACGGAGGAGTTCGAGCGGACCGGGCGGGTTGTGTTTCCGGTACGGCGGCGGCCGGTGCTGATCCAGTTCGTCTTCTTCCTGGCGCTGATCAGCCCCTCTCAGGTCAACTCGGTGACCGAGATGCAGAGCGCGGACGTTGCCGAACTCGTACTCCGCCTGCTCGGCACGACCAGCCTCCTCGTCTGCTTCGGCATGCTCGTGTGGCAGTTCGTCACCCAGCGGCCGGTCCTGGTCGTCGACCGGGAAGGCATCCGCTACGGCAACAAACGGTTCATGCCGTGGTCCGACGTCGGGACAATCGGGATCCCGACCGGCCCGAAGTTCTTCATGGCGGTCCCCGTGCTCCCGGCCGACGTCTGGGCCAAAGACCTCCAGGTCCGCCAGTACAACGTCAAGGACCTCCCGGCCTTCGCGGCGTGGCTGACCGTCGTACTGAAGCAGCAACGGGCCAGTGAGTCAGCGGCTGACTAGTGCCACGTCAACCAACGTTGGGGTCCTAACGCCAGCTTGTGTGCAATTCGACAGGAGGTGTCCGGTCCACGACCCCGAACGCCCGTCGGTTCAGGCGGGCAGCAGCCAGCCGTGGGCATACACGTCCTGTCGAACTGCACCGAAGACCATCACACTCCCGGCACCCCGGTCCACCTCCACGCCATCACAACCCCACCCCGGCACCGCACCTGCCGACCGGGGCAATTTCACCGGAGAACCCCGCAACTGACCGTTCTCCCCCACACATACCGAGAGGGAAGGGACCAGACCACGGGAGAACCCGGCAAATGCCTCCCACAGCCGGCGCACTGGCTGACGGCTCGGCCGGCCAGCTGGCAGTTATCGGCTCCGGGATTACCTCCCCAACCCTGCTTCACGCGGCACTAGTTGCTTGGGCCATGTCCAGGCGTAGTACGCAACGGCGGCCAGGAGCAGGATCTCGAGCGCGCTGCCGAGGACATAGTAGGTCCACTCACCGATCGCGCCGGCGATGATCGTGATCCCATACCCGAGGGCGAGGACGAGGTTGGCGACCCGGCCGATGCTCGGTGGGAGCACCAGGCTGGCGAACACCATCAGGCTGGGGACGACGATGTACGCCGTCGTCCCGGCCAGAAACGCCTGGTTGACGGTGAAGCCGCCGAGCTCACCGGCGTCCAGATCGGCACGGACGTCCGGCCGGTAGAGGCTGAACAGGTCGACGTACGCGAAGACGAACAGCGTCGACGTCCAGAGGCCGGCGAGCTTGACCCGCACGTTCACCGGGGCCGGGGTCCAACATGATCGTTCCCCTTCGGACCGGCGGCTGGACGGGTCAGGCGAGGCCGAGGCGTTTGGTGAGGCGGGGGCCTCGTTTGATCTTGATCTCGGCGAGGATGGCGGTGCCGCGGATGTGGAAGGTGGTGGGGCGGCCGCCGGAGGGGGTGGCGTCGGTGGGGCCGGACTGTTGTTCGGAGACCGAGCCGAGGATGGGGTTGCTGTCCAGGTGGACGATCGCGTTCTGCGGGACGCGGATCTTCACGTCGGCGAGGATCGACTTCACCTCGATGTACACGTCGTCGTACGGCAGCTGCGCCTCGGTGTAGTCCAGGGTGATGTCGCCGAGTACGGCGTTGACCTCCTGGTGCTGCGGGACGAGCCAGTTGCCGGTGCGCTTGGTCTCCGACATGAACGCGTTGATCACCGGGCCGGCGTGCACCGTCGTCCCCGGCTGCTGCGGGGACACCGCCGGCGCACTGGGTGCGGTCGGGCCGTTCGGCAGGTCGGCGGTGAGCTCGACCAGCTCGCCGTACGTCTTGGAGGCGTACAGGGTCTCGAGCCGCTCCTCGAGCTCGCCGTACGACAGCCGTCCCTCGCCCGCGGCGTCGCGCAGGACGTCGGCGACCTCCTCGCGCTCCAGGTCCGACACCCGGCGCCGCAGCGCCAACTCGTCGCCCGTCATCGGGGCCGGCGCGGGGACCGCGTCCGGCGGTCGGTTCTGCTGGGGGATCTCATCCTGGGCCACGACAAAACCTTACGCGCGCACCATCCCACCCGCAGTCGGGTCTCCTCCCCGATTCAACCCTGATCCCACCCCTGAATCCGGGGTGTGCTGTTCGTCGCGGGCCTGGCGGGGATCACTGGTGTGGCCTACGCGCTCCGGGACCGCGTCCCAGCGGGGACGGCGCAGGGAAACAACTACCAGCGGTCGTGGAATCGGCTGGCGCTCGGGCGGGAGTTGCCCGGGGCTTGGCGGGCGGTGCGGAGCTGAGTGTTGCCTAACCTCCTGGTGAGACGGAGGTCGCGGGCGGGGGTGGGCGTGGGCGGATTAGGGTGGTAGGGCTCAGACCACGTGTGATGGAGGTACGCCGGTGTCCGCCGACTTCAGTTACTCCGACTTGTTGCCGCTTGGTGCCGACGACACGGAGTACCGCCTGCTGACGACCGAGGGCGTGAGCACATTCACGGCAGGCGATCGGACCTTCCTGCAGGTGCAACCGGAGGTCCTGCAGGCGCTGACCGCCGAGGCGATGCACGACATCTCGCACTACCTGCGTACGGCGCACCTCGCGCAACTGCGCCGGATCATCGACGACCCGGAGGCCTCCGGCAACGACCGGTTCGTCGCCCTGGACCTGCTGAAGAACGCGAACATCTCGGCCGGCGGCGTGCTCCCGATGTGCCAGGACACCGGCACCGCGATCGTGATGGGCAAGAAGTCCGAGGGCGTGCTGACCGGCGCGGTCGACGAGGAGTGGATCAGCCGCGGCGTGTACGACGCCTACACCAAGCTGAACCTGCGCTACTCCCAGATGGCCCCGCTGAACATGTGGGACGAGAAGAACACCGGCTCCAACCTCCCGGCCCAGATCGAGCTCTACTCGACCCCGGGCACGACCGACCCGGCGTACAAGTTCCTCTTCATGGCCAAGGGCGGCGGGTCGGCGAACAAGTCGTTCCTGTTCCAGGAGACCAAGGCGGTGCTGAACCCGTCCCGGATGATGGAGTTCCTGGACGAGAAGATCCGCTCCCTGGGGACGGCCGCGTGCCCGCCGTACCACCTGGCCGTCGTGGTCGGCGGCACGTCGGCGGAGTACGCGCTGAAGACCGCGAAGTACGCGTCCGCGCACTACCTCGACACGCTGCCGGCGAGCGGATCGCCGCTGGGGCACGGGTTCCGGGACGTGGAGCTCGAGGAGGAGGTCTTCAAGCTCACCCAGGAGTTCGGGATCGGCGCGCAGTTCGGCGGCAAGTACTTCTGCCACGACGTCCGGGTGATCCGGCTGCCGCGGCACGGCGCGTCCTGCCCGGTCGCGATCGCGGTGTCCTGCTCGGCCGACCGGCAGGCGCTGGCGAAGATCACGCCGGAGGGTGTGTTCCTGGAGCAGCTCGAGCGGGACCCGGCGCGGTTCCTGCCGGACACCACGGACGAGCACCTGGACGAGGAGGCCGACGTCGTCCGGATCGACCTGAACCGGCCGATGAGCGAGATCCGCGCCGAGTTGTCGAAGCTGCCGGTCAAGACCCGGCTGTCGCTGAACGGGCCGCTGGTCGTCGCCCGCGACATCGCGCACGCGAAGATCAAGGAGAGGCTGGACGCGGGTGAGCCGATGCCGCAGTACCTGCGCGACCACGCGGTGTACTACGCCGGTCCGGCGAAGACGCCGGAGGGGTACGCGTCGGGGTCCTTCGGGCCGACCACGGCGGGGCGGATGGACGCGTACGTCGACCAGTTCCAGGCGGCCGGCGGATCGTTCGTGATGCTTGCCAAGGGCAATCGGTCGAAGAAGGTGACGGACGCGTGCAAGGAGCACGGCGGGTTCTACCTGGGGTCGATCGGCGGGCCGGCGGCGCGGCTGGCGCAGGACTGCATCAAGTCGGTGGACGTGATCGAGTACGCCGAGCTGGGGATGGAAGCGGTGTGGAAGATCGAGGTCGAGGACTTCCCCGCGTTCGTGGTGGTGGATGACAAGGGCAATGACTTCTTCACGGACACGAAGAAGCCGGTACCGCTCACTGTGCGTCCTCGTAGCTGAACAGAGGTGGTCCGCATGAGTCGGCGGATGGCGCGGATGAACAACAGGATCGGGGTGTGGATGTATCGCACCCTCGACGGGCGGCTGGCGAGTGGGAGCAAGGACGTGCACGTCCTGATGCTGACCACGCCCGGCCGCCGGACCGGCGTACCGCACTCGACCTGTGTGCGGTACCTCGAGCGGCCCGACGGACTGCTGGTGTGGGGTACGGGCTCGGGCTCGCGCGAGGACCCGGACTGGTTCCGCAACCTGCGCGCGGCGCCGACCACGGACGTGCAGATCGGCGCGGAGCACCGGACGATGCATCCGCGTGAGCTGACCGGCCAGGAGCGTCAGGTCGTCTGGACCGACGTGATCCTGGCCGAGGATCCACGGATCGGGCGATTCGCCACCAAGGCCAAGCGCACCATTCCGGTCGCGGTGCTGGAGCCTGTGGAGAACTAGCCCGCCTTCATGTCCACCGGGTCGGGGAGCTTGAGGAGGAGCGTCTTCGCGGCCTGGACGACATCGGCTTCGTTGTGGCCGAAGGCCTGCAGGTACGACCCGAGCGCGGATCGCAGTAGTCGCAGCTCCTCAGGTTGCAGCTCGATCGTGTACATGTTTCCAAGGTAAGACCCAGCCCGGGACTGACAACCCCTCGTGATCCACCCGTTGTCTCAGCCGTGCCAGCCGACCGTGCCGAGCACCTCGGCGGCGACCTCCGCGGGCGCCCGGTCGTTCGCCACCGTGAAGTCCTGAATCGGCTGATGCGTCGCCGCCTGAGCCAGCGCAGCCTCCAGATCCCACTCCGGCCCGCGGGTGGTCCGAGTCCGGTCGGCGATCAGCTCAACCGGCGTGTCCAGCCGCACCAGCTGTACGTCGCAGTCGTGCAACGCCGACGCGTACGCCGCTCGGAGCTCGGGTGTCTCCACGTGACCGCTGACGACCATGAACTGGGCACCGGCATCGCGGTAGGTGGTCCACACCGCGGCGAGGTTGTGGACCCGCAGCTGGTCGTGGAACCGGAGGCCGGGGAGAGGGCGGCCGGCGATGGCCGGCACCGGCTGTCCGGCAGGGCCGAACTGGGCGACGGCGTCGAGGTCGAGCACCGCGGTGCGGTGCCGGCGCGCGGTGAGGAGGGCGCCGATGGTCTGGGCGATGGTGGTCTTGCCGACGCCACCGCCGCCGGTCAACAGGAGGGCCCGGGGCATGTCAGCTGTGCAGCTCCTCGGCGATCAGCGTCGGCTGGTGGTCGGTCGGGGCCGTCGGCAGGCGCCAGTTCGCGGGCGGCATCCAGGACTGCCAACCGTCGGAGAACGGCGGCCCCCAGGCCTCGATCTCCCGCACCGCCGCGTGCCCGTCGGCGATGATCCGCTCCGCCTCGGCCGCGGTGAAGCGGCCCGCGGTGACCGCGCCCTCCAGCTCGTCCTCGTCCTTCCACTCGATCGTGCGGTCCGGCTGGATCCACAGGTCGAGGACGTGGTCGACGGTGCTGGTACGGCGCCCCGCGACATCCCGCTCGTGCGGCGCCTCCAGGTTCACGTACCACCCGCGGAAGGTGCCGTCGTCGGCCCAGAAGTGCCACACCGACCACGGCTTGCCGGGCGGCAGCACCTTGAGGATCCCGGTGCCGCGCCAGACGTCGAGCTTCAGCACCCGCTCCTCGGTGAACATCGCGACCGGACCGGCGTACCTGGTCTCCCGGCCGTCGGTGAGGACCGGCTTGATCAGCGGCGTCCCCGGCGCCAGCCAGGCGACCAGCCCGTCGGCGTCGTCGCGCACCACGGTCATCGGCCGGACGTTCGGCTTGTCCTCGTGCCGCCCGGTCCCCTGGTACACCCACTCGATCACCGTGCCCGGCTCCCACAAGCGCCCCGGCGCAGGCGCCGCCGCGCTCACTGCTGAGCCGGATTCTGGGCCGGCCGGGTCATCGACAGTACGTCGAGCGCCGCGTCCAGCTGCTCCTCGGTGAGGTCACCCTTCTCGACATGACCGTTCTCGATGACGACCTCACGGATCGTCTTGCCTTGCTTGAGCGCGCTCTTGGCGACCGCGGCGGCGTTCTCGTAGCCGATGTAGCGGTTGAGCGGGGTGACGATCGACGGTGACGACTCGGCCAGCGCGCGGGCGTGCTCGACGTTCGCGGTGATGCCGTCGACGCAGCGGTCGGCGAGCAGCCGGGAGGAGTTCGCCAGCAGGGTGATCGACTCGAGCAGGTTGCGGGCGATCACCGGGAGCATCACGTTCAGCTCGAAGTTGCCGCCGGCGCCGGCCACAGTGATCGCGGTGTCGTTGCCGATCACCTGGGCGGCGACCATCAGGGTCGCCTCGCAGATCACCGGGTTCACCTTGCCCGGCATGATGCTCGACCCCGGTTGCAGGTCGGGCAGCTGGATCTCGCCGAGCCCGGCCCGCGGCCCGGAGCCCATCCAGCGCAGGTCGTTGCAGATCTTGGTCAGGCTGACCGCGACCGTCTTGAGCTGGCCGGACAGCTCGACCAGGCCGTCCCGCGCGCCCTGCGCCTCGAAGTGGTCCTCGGCCTCGCGCAGCTCCAGGCCGGTACGCCGGTTCAGCTCGGTGATCACCTTCGCGGCGAACCCCGGCGGGGTGTTGATCCCGGTGCCGACCGCAGTACCGCCCAGAGGCAGCTCGGTGACCCGGGGCAGCGTCGCGCGGACCCGGTCGGCGCCGCGACGGATCTGCTGGGCGTAGCCGTCGAACTCCTGGCCGAGCGTGACCGGCGTCGCGTCCATCAGGTGCGTACGGCCGGACTTCACCACCGCGGCGAACTCGGATCCCTTACGGGACAGGGATTCCACCAGGTGCTCGAGCGCCGGCAGCAGGTCCTGGACGACGCCGGCGGTCGCGGCGACGTGGATCGCGGACGGGAAGGTGTCGTTGCTGGACTGGGAGGCGTTGACGTGGTCGTTCGGGTGCACCTCGGCGCCGAGCTCGCGGGAGGCGAGGGTGGCGAGCACCTCGTTGGTGTTCATGTTCGTCGACGTCCCGGAGCCGGTCTGGAACACGTCGATCGGGAACTCCGCGTCGTACTCCCCCGCGGCCACCTTGTCCGCGGCGGCGACGATCGCGTCGGCCTGCGCCCGGTCGACGACGCCGAGCTCGGCGTTCACCACCGCGGCCGAGGCCTTGATCTGGGCGAGCGCGTGCACGAGCGCGGGCTCCAGCGGCCGGCCGGAGATCGGGAAGTTCTCCACCGCACGCTGGGTCTGCGCCCGCCACAACGCGTCCCGAGGCACCTTGACCTCGCCCATCGTGTCGTGCTCGATCCGGAACTCCACGTTGTCACCCATACCTGCAGCGTACGTCGCTCGTCACTGTCGGCAGCCCTGGTAGACGTAGTAGGTCTCGGCCCGTCCTTGCAGCCGCACCGGGACCGGCTTCACCTCGCACGCACCGAAAACTGACGCGACAACATCCTCCAGGGCGGCCGACTCGGACGACGACCAGACGGTCAGCACGCCGCCGGCTCGAAGCTTCGACCTGCACGTGGTGACGAACGGCGAGGCGTAAATGGCCGAGTTCTCGTTGTAGACAAGGAAGTCCGGGCCGTTGTCCACATCCAGCAGGATGGCATCCAGCGAGGCATCCTCGGCCTCGGCAACCACATCCCGTACGTCGCCGACCACGACACCCACCCGTGGATCGTCCAGCACCGACGGCACCAGGCCGGAGCGCATCCACGAGACCAACTCGGGCTCGATCTCGGCGACCACCACCTGGCCGAGCCGCGGGTCGGCCAGCAGCGCTCGCACGGTGTAGCCGAGCCCCAGACCGCCCACGAGCACGCGGTCAGGACGCCGTACCGAGGCCAGGGCCGCCGACGCCAGCAGCTCCTCGCTGGAGGTCTCCACGTCGTCCATCACGAAGACGCCGTTCACCCGCAGCTCCAGCGCACCGTCGTCGCGGTGACGGAGGACGAGCTCACCCCGCTCACTGCTCCCCCGCGCGATCTCCAGCACCCGGTCATCTTCTCAGTAGCGCACCTTGTACCGCAGATGGGTGACGTTCGCGCTGGGTACGACGGCAGTCCGCTCCAGCTGGAACTGCCGGCCGATGCCGTCGAACAACCGGGTGCCCGACTTCAGCAGGACAGGGACCAGATGCAGCTGGATCTCGTCCAGCAACCCCGCGGCAAGGCACTGCTGAGCGGTGCTCGCGCCGTGTACGCCGACGACCTTGTCGCCCGCCGCCTTCTTCGCCTGCTCGACCGCCGACTCGATCCCGTCGGTGACGAACGTGAACACCTGCGGCGCCCGTACCGTCTCCGGCGCCGGAGCCTGGTGAGTCGCGACGAAGCACGGGATCTGCCCGGCCGGGCCGCCGTCGCCCCAGCCACCGTCGCCCTCGGCGAGGTCGTAGGAGCGCCGGCCCATCAGGATCGCGCCGACGTTGGCCGCCATGCCGTCGAGGACCTCGGTGTCCTCCGGGGCCGGCTCCCACAGCCAGCGGTGCAGGATGTCGCCGCCGGTGCCGAGCTGGTGCTCCCGGGTGACGTCCGGGCCGGTGACGAATCCGTCCAGCGACATCGAGATGCCCGAGATGACGAGTGCCATGATGACTCCTTCGCAGAGGTGGTTGCCTACCTCTCGAAGCCTGCCGCGCACCCGGCCCCCGGCGCTTCCGTGCTCACCACGGAAGCGGCACGGAAAACGGTCAGTACCAGCCCTTGGCCTGCGAGTGCGCCCAGGCGGAGCAGGGGGAGCCGTAGCGGTTGTCGATGTAGTCGAGGCCCCACTTGATCTGGGTGATCGGGTTGGTCCGCCAGTCGGAGCCGTACGCCGCCATCCGGTTCCCGGGGAGCGCCTGCGGAATGCCGTACGCGCTGGAGGTCGGGTTGTCGGCGTCGACCTGCCAGCGCGACTCCTTGTTCCACAGCTTCTCGAGGCAGCCGAACTGGCTCTCGCTCCAGCCGTGGTCGGACAGCAGGTTGCGGGCGACCTCCTTGGGCGTGCCCTCGTACTTCTCGCGCTCGGCGTCGCGGCTGGCGCGCTCCTCGCGGGAGTTCTGGCTGGTCTTCTGCAGCGCCTCGTACCGCTTCAGCGCCGCGTTCTTGGCGGCCTGCTTGGCGTCGGCCTGGTCCTGCGCGAGCTTCCGGGCCTGCTCGACGGCCTCGAGCTGGTTGCGCAGCTTGGAGACTTCCTTCGCCTGCTCCTCGGCGCTCTGCGGCTTTTCGGACGGGGTTGCGGCAGCGCGGGCCCGCTCGCTGTTCAGAACGGCCATCTCGGCGCGTCCGGAGACCTGCTCTGCGGCCTGGCTGCTCCCGGGGGAGCTGAAGAGGTCGATACCGGCGACAACGGAGACGACGGCGATCCCTGTCACTGAGAGAGCCGCGACGGAGCGCTTCGCTTTCATCTGTCCTTCCGAGAAAACCCGACCCCCGTCGGCTGGCAACAGGAACATACTCTGGCCTAAACGGACCGTGATCACAAGCAGGTCACAAACAGCGGTGCGGCCGCCTGATGGCGACCGCACCGAAGTCTTACCTTGCTTTTACAGATTCCTATTACCTAACAGTAGGAATGCTCCTTACAGCTGCAAGTCGTCCAGCATCTCCGTCACGAGCGCGGCGATCGGGGAGCGCTCCGAGCGGGTCAGCGTGACGTGCGCGAACAGCGGGTGGCCCTTCAGTTGCTCGACCACCGCGACCACGCCGTCGTGCCGGCCGACCCGCAGGTTGTCCCGCTGGGCGACGTCGTGGGTGAGCACCACCCGCGAGTTCGCGCCGACCCGGGACAGCACGGTCAGCAGCACGTTGCGCTCCAGCGACTGTGCCTCGTCCACGATCACGAACGCGTCGTGCAGCGACCGGCCGCGGATGTGGGTCAGCGGCAACACCTCGAGCATGCCGCGGTCGATCACCTCGTCGATCACGTCACCGCTGGTCAGCGCGCCGAGCGTGTCGTACACGGCCTGGGCCCACGGCTGCATCTTCTCGGACTCGGTGCCGGGTAGGTAGCCGAGCTCCTGGCCGCCGACCGCGAA
Source organism: Kribbella sp. NPDC050470 (assembly GCF_044458365.1). Lineage (NCBI taxonomy): Bacteria > Bacillati > Actinomycetota > Actinomycetes > Propionibacteriales > Kribbellaceae > Kribbella > Kribbella sp. NPDC050470. Next base: position 118,845 of record NZ_JBITHV010000007.1, read on the forward strand.
CAGCGGCCGGAATACCACGACCTTCTTGTGCTGCCGCCGTTCCATCACCGACTCCAGGCCCGCGCACAGCGCGAGCGCGGACTTGCCGGTGCCGGCCCGGCCGCCGAGCGAGATGATCCCGACGTCCGGGTCCAGCAGCAGGTCGAGCGCGACCCGCTGCTCCGCCGACCGCCCGCGGATCCCGAACGCCTCCCGGTCGCCGCGGACCAGCCGGATCCGCTTGTCCGGCATCACCCGGCCGAGTGCGCTGCCCCGCTCGGACAGCAGCACCAGCCCGGTGTGGGTCGGGAACTCACCGGCCTGCGGGAGCTCCAGCACGCTGTTCTCGTACAGGTCGTCGACGTCCTGCGTGCCGACCTCGAGCTCGCTCATCCCGGTCCAGCCGGACTCCAGGGTCAGCTCGGCGCGGTACTCCTCGGCCATCAGGCCGCAGGCCGACGCCTTGACCCGCATCGGCAGGTCCTTCGAGACCAGCGTGACGTCCTTGCCCTCGGCCTTGAAGTTGCAGGCCACGGCCAGGATCCGGCTGTCGTTGTCGCCGAGCCGGAAACCGGCCGGCAGGCTCTCGGGGTCGGTGTGGTTCAGCTCGACCCGGAGGGTTCCACCCTTCTCCCCCACTGGCAGGGGCGCGTCCAGACGTCCGTGCAGGATCCGGAGCTCGTCCAGCAGCCGCAGCGCGGTGCGTGCGAAGTAGCCGAGTTCCGGGTGATGCCGTTTGCCCTCCAATTCGGTGACGACGACCACCGGGACGACCACCTCGTGCTCGTCGAACCGCATCATCGCGTGCGGGTCGGACAGGAGCACCGAGGTGTCCAGCACGAAGGTGCGCTGGGCCGGTGTGGATGAGGTACTTGACGCCTTGGCGTGGGTGGCAGCCATGTCGCACGTCCTCTCGGGCCGCGACGTGCACCACGCCCGGCCCACCAGTGGTTAAGTGATGGACCGGGAGCTGGCCCCGGGATCTGGTGCAGACCCCGTCCGCTGCGCCGCACGAGCGACAACGGGAACCAGTGAGATCGAGACCTGGGGTCTCGGGCACTCCGTTCTGCCCCTCATGGGGCAACCGGCTGGCGAACGACTCTCAAGCTGATCGGGCCTCCCGGACAGCCGGCTTCCCCTCCGACCGTCACTTAGGAGGGTAGATCTGCCACCCAAACGGCGCAGCCCGACACGCCCGTCCGCGGGGTTAACGGCGTGTTACACCTTGCTCCACCCAGACGGGGGAGCCCGATCACCCTCCGGAGTGATCCGGTACGGCGCTGTCCCGGCGACGCTGGCGGCATGCGTAAAAACTGGCCGGAACTGACCGGATATGCGACCGCGGTGTGGTCCTTCGCGTACGGCGTACTGGGCGTCTACTGGTCACTCGGCGGAGCGGCGTACCCGTTTGCGAAAGTGGCCGATAACCGGGCGACCGGCTCGATTCTGGAAGGGTCCTCGGCCGAGATCGTGGCCCCGATCATGGCCGCTGTCGGGCTGGGCGGCGCCGTACTCGCGCTGGTGATGACCAGGCGGCGGGGACGAGGCTGGGTGCTGCAGACGATCGCGGCCGTCCTCGCGGTCGGCCTCGCGCTCGTGATCCCCGACTACACGCTGGTCGCGCTCCTCGCGCTCTCCCCCGCCCTCGTGGTCTTCGCGTTCACCGGCGTCCCGGGCCCGCAGGACCTCGGCGACGTCCTCTACTGGCACCGGCTGAACCTGGTGATCCTGTTCGTCGGCGGCCTGCTCTGGGCCGCGACTGCGATCGCCTACCACCGCCGCAGCCGCGACGCCTGTGTGTCCTGCGGCCGCAGCGATCACGGCGACAAGCGCTGGACCACACCTGAGTCCGCACTTCGCTGGGGACGCTGGGCCGTCGCGGTCTCCGTCGTGGCGAACCTGCCCTACGAGTTCACCCGAGTGGCCTGGTACTTCGGCTGGCCGCTGGGCATCCCCGAAGAGTTCCACCAGATGATGGTCGACACCCCGGGGATGCTGGAGATGGGCCTCGGGCTGGCGGTGATGGGCATCACCGGCGGCATCCTCACCCACGGCCTGGTCCGGCCCTGGGGCGAGGTCTACCCGCGCTGGATCTGGTTCAAGGCGGGCAAGCGGGTGCCACCGCTCCTCGCGATCATCCCCGCCTCGCTGGTAGCCGTCGTACTGATCCCGGCGGGCCTGATGAACGCCCAGCTCCAGACGGACGGCGACGCCTGGGCGGTGAACCTCCCGGGCGTCCTCTGGGTGCTCTGGGGAGCAGGCCTGGGTACGGCGACCTATGCCTACTACCTGCGACGGCGTACGGAGTGCCGCCGCTGTGGACGCGGGGTCACGTCCCGAAGCGGCGCTCTCGCTGCGCGTAGCTCCGAATCGCCCGCAGGAAGTCGACGTGCCGGAAGTCCGGCCAGAGCGCCTCGCAGAAGTAGAACTCGCTCAGCGCGCTCTGCCACAGCAGGAACCCGCCCAGCCGCTGCTCCCCCGACGTCCGGATGACCAGGTCCGGGTCCGGCTGGCCCTTGGTGTACAGGTGCCCGGCGATGTGCTCGACGTCGACGCGCTCGGCGAGCTCCTCGATCGAGATGCCCTTCGCGGCCTCCTCGAGCAGCAGCGAGCGGACCGCGTCGGCGAGCTCGCGGCGGCCGCCGTACCCGACCGCGACGTTGACCAGCATGCCCTCGACGCCCTGGGTGGCCGTCTCGGCCGCCTTGAGCGCCTCGGCGGTGGCGCCGGGCAGCAGGTCGAGCGCGCCGACCGGGTGGATCCGCCAGCGGCCGATCGCGGTGAGCTCCTCGACCGTCTGCTCGATGATCCGCAGCAGCGGCTCCAGCTCGTCGGCCGGCCGGCTCAGGTTGTCGGTGGACAGCATCCAGACGGTGACCACCTTGACGCCGACGTCGTCGCACCAGTCGAGGAACTCGGTGATCTTGTTCGCCCCGGCCTCGTGACCGCGCGACACCGGGTCGCCGGCCGCCCGGGCCCAGCGCCGGTTGCCGTCGATGATGACGCCGATGTGCCGCGGGATCCGGTCCGGCGAAAGGGACCGGCGGACCCGACGCTCGTACAGCGTGTACAGGGCGTCGCGCAGCTTCTGCTTGCCAGGTGTCCGCATGGGCAGGTTGCTCTCCTCGAAGACTCTCGGCCACAACGCTAGCCCAGAATCGCCGCCGTTGAGAGGGCTCCAGCGAGCTCCCGGCGAACTCGCGGACCCGCCGAACTTTCGCGAGAGTTCGTGCGTCGGACACGCGAGGGGAGGTGTGCGCGCCCGTGATCTCGCCTACATTTCATCCTTATGGACCAGTGAACTTACGGTTCCGTAGGTTACGGTTGCGTAGGTACAGAACCGCCCGGCACCCCTCGAAAGGACGGCGATGACCGCTAGCAGCACCCAGCCCCAGGAACTCGGTCATACGCTCTCCGGGCGGCTCGGACCGCTCAAACCCAAGCTCCGCGGCTGGCTGCACGCCGGCACCTTCCCGTTCGCCACCGCCGCCGGCATCGTGCTGATCTGCCTGGCCCCGGACGCGGGCGCCCGCTGGGCGGCGGCGGTCTACACGATGGGCGCGATGCTGCTGTTCGGCATCTCCGCGCTGTACCACCGGTTCTACTGGGGACCGACCGGTGAGGCGATCCTGCGCCGGCTCGACCACAGCAACATCTTCCTGCTGATCGCCGGCACCTACACGCCGCTCGGCATGATGCTGCTGGACGGCAAGGACCGGTTGCTGCTGCTCAGCATGGTCTGGGGCGGCGCGCTGCTCGGCATCCTGTTCCGGATCTTCTGGGTGGGCGCCCCGCGCTGGCTCTACACCCCGATCTACCTGGCGCTGGGCTGGGTGGCGATCTTCTGGATGGGCGACTTCTACCACTTCGGCGGCGCCGCGGTGGTCACCCTGATCGCGGTCGGTGGCGGTCTGTACTCGATCGGCGCCGTCGTGTACGGCACCAAGCGGCCGAACCCGTCTCCGCTGTGGTTCGGCTTCCACGAGATCTTCCACGCCTTCACCGTGGCCGCGTTCGTCTGCCACTACATCGCGGTGAGCATCGCGACGTACCAGGCGTGATTTCCCGGACTCCGTGCCAGCCCTGAAGACTGGCTGAAGATCCTCCCGCACGATGGGCAGTAGCCATCGTTTGGGGGGACACGAATGATCACCGCACTGGAACCACTCGGCCGCGACGCGCTGGCCCGGGATGATTTCACCGCTCTGGTCCGGACCATCACCGGGCACCCGGAAGCCGACCCCGGCGACGTCCGGGTCGAGCCGGTCGACTACCTGATCGGCACACCGAGCACCGAGGCCCTGCTCCGCGTCTTCGGTACGGCGTCACTGCCGACCGGATCGCCGGAGACGTACGAGGTCGGCTGGTCCTGCTTCGTCAAGAAGCTCCAGTCGGTCCGGCACTGGCCGCTCCTGCACGTCGTGCCCGAGCAGTACCGGGAGATCTTCATCCAGAACCTGCCCTGGCAGCTGGAGATCGCCGTCCATCGCAGCGGCGTCGCAGACCTGCTGCCCGCGGGGATGCGCCTGCCCAAGGCCTACCGGATCGACCTGTACGACGACGACCGCGGCACCGTGTGGATGGAGAACGTCGTCCAGGAGCCGGGCCCGTGGCCGCTGGAGCGGTTCGAGCGCGCGGCCTACCTGCTCGGACGGCTGTCCGCCCGCCGCCAGCCGCATCTCGTCGAGCCGCTGCTCCCGCGCGGCGGCGACTTCAACCGGCCCGGCTACGCACTGCGCTACTACACCAACGGACGGGTGATGATGAGCGCGCTGCCGGCCATCGCCGATCCGGAGACCTGGCGGCATCCGTTGCTCGCCGCGGCCGTCTGCCACCTCGGCGACCACCGGCTGCGTGACGACCTGCTCGACCTGGGTGCCCGGCTACCCGCCGTACTGGATGCTCTGGACGCGTTGCCGCAGTGTTACCAGCACGGAGACGCGAGTCCGCAGAATCTCCTGGTTCCACAGGGGAAGCCGGACGAGTTCGTGGTGATCGACTGGGGGTTCGACTGTCCGCAGGCGGTCGGGTTCGACCTCGGGCAGCTGCTGGTCGGGCTCGCGCACGCAGGTGAACTGGCGCCCGATGCGCTGCCGGTCGTGCACAAGACGATCCTCAGGGCGTTCATGGCCGGCCTGGCCGAGGACGGGATGACGGTGACCGAGGAGCAGGTGCTGTACGGCTACCTGGGGTCGCTGCTCGCCCGGGCGACGTTCACCGCGCTGCCGCTGGAGGCGATCACCCAGCCCGGCGACGAGGTCACGCAGGCGATGTTCGAGGAGCGCGTGCTGCTGACGCGGTCACTGGTGGATCTGGTCTCCACGGTGGTGTGAACGGTGGTGTGACGACAACATCTCAGTCCTGTCACAGCTGCAACGAATGCCGCCGCTGCGGGTATCCATGGTGCGTGAGGAACCTCAGCAGATACGCAGCCGCGGCCACAGTCGGCGCCGTCGCCGGACTCGTCCTGGCCGGGTGCGGGAACGAGTCCGACGGCGGCACGGGCGGTACCCCGTCCAGCCCGCCCACACCGACGATGCCGACGGTGACCCAGTCGACGCCGGTCGGTGCCGCTTTGCCCCTCGTCGTCACCCGGACCGGCGGCTTCGCCGGGTTCGACGACAAGGTGGTGATCGACACCGACGGTGTCGCGACGGTGAGCGCACGCGGCAAGGAGACGGTCCGCTGCCAGTTGGACAAGGCCCTGCTGACGCGGATCACCACGGCCGCCGAGCAAGTCGACTGGGCCAGCCTCCCGGTAGTCAAGCCGACGGTCCGCTACCCCGACGACATGATCCTCGCCGTCACCGCCAACGGGAAGACCGCCCGGCTCGAGGAGCCGAAGGTGAAGCCGCTGGCGGCCCCGGTGAGCACCCTGCTCACCGAAGCCACCATCCCACCGGGCAAACTCTGCAAGCCGATCTGATCAGCCGGTGGTGACCGCGACGTCGTCGATGACGAAGCTGGTCTGCAGGGAGGAGTCCTCCTGTCCGAGGAAGCGGACCGTGACCGTCTTTCCCTTGTAGGCAAGGACGTTCAGGGTCTTCTGGACGTACGACGTGCTCTTGTTCAGGTTCGAGTACGTCGCCAGCGTGGTGGTCGTGGATCCGTCGACCACCTGCACCTTGACCGTGTCGTACACCGTGGAACTCGTCGTCTCCGCGGTGTCGATCCGGATCCACAGCGACAGCGACGCGGCGGTCGCCGACGCCGGGATCGTCACCGACTGGCCGACGTTCTCGGTCGTCGTCCGGCCGTTGCCCTGCAGCCACGCCTTCCAGCTGCCGCCGTGCGCCGGACGCCCGGCGTTGTTGGTGATCACACCGGTGGTGCCGGTCCAGTTCACCGCGCCGGACTCGAAGCCCGGGTTCAGCAGCAGGTTGTCACCGGTCGGCGGCGGGCCTTCGCTGTAGTCCTTCTGGGCGTAGTTCCAGACCATGTGGCCGATGGCGTCGATCTGCCGGTCCAGCGAGGTCAGGTCGAGGTTGTTGATGGTGTCGCAGGACCGGTGGTAGCACGGGTCGAAGGCCTGACCCGCGGTACCGCCCCACTTGGCGGCCTGGGCGGACGTCTTCGTCCCCTCGGCGCCGGAGAAGGTGCCTGCGGTCGGGATGCCGAGCGACCGGAACGCGGCGTGGTCGGACCGGCCCTGGATATCGATGAACTCGGTCTGGACGTTCTTGCCGGCGAAGAACGCGACCAGGTCGTCCCGGGCGCCGTCGCCGGCCGGGTTGTCGTCGTACACGAAGTAGCCCGGGTTCGGCGACCCGATCATGTCGAAGTTCAGGTAGAGCTCGATCTTCGCGCGCTCGGTGGCGGACAGGTTGTTGACGTAGTACCGGGAGCCGACCAGGCCGAGCTCCTCGGCGCCCCAGAAGCCGAACCGCAGCCGGTTCCTGGGCGTCTGGCCACTGGCAGCGTAAGCGAGGGCGGTTTCGAGTACGCCGGCGCTGCCCGTTCCGTTGTCGTTGATGCCCGGACCGGAACTGACCGAGTCCAGGTGCGAGCCGGTCATCACGACGTGGTTCGCGTCGCCGTGCGGCCACTCGGCGATCACGTTGTACGACGTGCCCGCCGAGGTGGAGAAGGACTGCAGGGTGGTGGTGTAGCCGGCCGCGTCGAGCTTGGCCTTCACCCAGTCGGCGGAGGCCTTGTAGCCGGGGCGGCCGTTGTAGCGGTTGCCGCCGTTGTTCGTGGCGATCGACTGGAACTGGTCGAGGTGCGCCTTGGCGTTGGTGACCGAGATGTCGGGGGACTCGACCGCGCCGGCGACGTTGCCGGGGGCAAGCATCGCGGCAGCCAGCACAGCGATGCCGGCGCCGTAGTACAGGGACTTTCGCATGGGGGCGATCTCCTTTGGCCTCAATCAAAGAAGATCCGGGGCGCGCGAGCCTGGGCGGAGGCCGCGCGCCCCGGACGGGTGTCACCGACGGTGGATCAGCCCGCCGTCAGCGAAGTGTCGTCGACCACGAAGCTGGTCTGCAGCGACGAGTCCTCGTTCATCAGGAACTTCACCGAGACCGTCTTGCCCTTGTAAGCGGTCACGTTGAAGGACTTCTGCGTGTAGGTGGTGTTCTTGTTCAGGTTCGAGTACGTCGCCAGCGTCGTCGTGGTCGAACCGTCGACGATCTGGATCCTGGCGGTGTCGTACACCGTCGAGGTGGTGGTCTCGGAGGTGTCGATCCGGATCCAGAACGAGAGCGTCGCGCTGGTGGCCGACGCCGGGATGGCGACGGACTGCGAGATGTTCTCGGTCGAGGTGGTGCCGTTGCCACCCAGCCACAGCTTCCAGCTGCCGGTGCGCGCCGGACGGCCGGTGTTGTTGGTGATCGGGCCGGCGGTGCCGGTCCAGTTCACCGCGCCGGACTCGAAGCCCGGGTTCAGCAGCAGGTTGCTGCCGGTGGGCGGCGGCTCGGTGCCACCGCCACAGACGGCCGCGCCGGCCGGGACCGAGATGCCGTTGAACGCGGCCTCGATGCCCTTGCACTGGGTCGAGTCGGCGCCGTACAGCTCCTTGGCCGAGTTGATCGCGCCTTCGCGGGCGTCCTTGTAGGTGCTGCCCGAGCTGAGCTTGGTGCTCAGCGTGCGGTACCAGACCTTCGCGGCGACGTCGCGGCCGACACCGGCGATGGTGGCGCCGTTGCAGGCGGTGCTGCTGTGCGTCACGCCGCCGATCACCTTGCTGCCGGTGCCCTCGGAGGCCAGGTAGAACCAGTGGTTCAGCGGGCCCGAGGAGTAGTGCGGGTCCATGCCACCGGTGCTGGTCGACCAGCAGTCCACGCTGCGGCCGTCCTTCGACGGCTTGTCCATGTAGCGCAGCGGGGTGCCGTTGCCGTTGATGTTGATCTTCTCGCCGATCAGGTAGTCACCCGGGTCGGACGTGTTGTTGGCGGAGAACTCGGTCGCGGTGCCGAAGATGTCCGAGGTGGACTCGTTCAGGCCGCCCGCGTCGCCGAAGTAGTTCAGGTTCGCGGTCGCCTCGGTGACACCGTGGCTCATCTCGTGACCGGCGACGTCGATGCTGGTCAGCGGGCGCTGGTTGCTGGCGCCGTCGCCGTACGTCATCTGAGTGCCGTCCCAGAACGCGTTCACGTAGGCATTGCCGTAATGCACCCGGGAGCGGGAGCCCTGGCCGTTGTTCCAGATGCCGTTCCGGCCGTGGACGTTCTTGTAGTAGTCCCAGGTGAGCTGGGCGCCGTAGTGCGCGTCCACACCGGCGGTTTGGCGGTTCGACGTGGCGCCGTTGCCCCAGGTGTCGTCCGGGTCGGTGAACGTCGTGCCGTTGCCGGAGGTGGCGCCGTTGAGGTCGGTGGTCCAGTTGCCACCGCGACTCGGGTCGGTCATCGAGTAGCTGCCCGAGGTGCCGATGCTGACGGTGCCGGAGTACAACGAGTTGCCGGTGCCGGTCTTGATCTCGTCGGACTGCGCCAGTACGGCGCCGGTCTTGGCGTCGATGTAGGAGTGCAGCACGGACGGGGTCTGGTCCGCCTGCACGCCGGTGGTGACGACGTCGTAGGCGAGCACGGGCTTGGTCTCGGTGACGAACACGACCAGCGAGCCTTTGTTGCCGGTGGCCTTGAACTTGGCGGTCTTCGCGGCGGTGCTCAACGCGGCCGACTGGGACAGAGTCGGCTTGGTCGCGACACCGACGGACTTCGCGCCGCGGTTGTAGGTCACCTTCCCGATCGTCTCGCCCTTGCGCTTGACGATCAGGTCACCGCCGACGACCGGCAGGCCGTTGTAGGTGCGCTCGTACCGGACGTACTCGGTGCCGTCCGGGTCCTTCACCACGTCACGGACCTTGAGCGCCTCACCGCTCGCGAGTCCGAGGGCTGCGGCCGTCTGCGCGGTCAGCGCCTGTTCGGCCTGAACTGCGGCCGGCTGGTTGAAGCCGGACGCGGGGAGCGGAGCCGCACGATCAGCGGCTCCCGCGGGTGAGCCGGCAAGCGTCGCCCCGGCAAGTCCTGCTGCCGCGACGATGGCCACCGCCCCTGCTGATGTCAGTCGTTTCAAGACAACATCTCCTCACGGTGTGGTCGCTGTTTGGGCGCAGCGACCAATTCAGTTGGGGACGCCGGATGTCTGACCCATCAGTGCCACTGCCTCGTTTGTGACACTGCGTGTCAGGACATGCGAGATCTGTTACATCCGACTGAGGGAGGACTCTCGTCCCCGGACGGCCCGGAGTCAAGGGATTCCCGCGAAACCGCAGGGAAAACCCGCACTGCCCTCGTTGTCAGCGGGCGGGGGTCAACTCCCGGCGAAGGTCTTCCGGCAACACGATCGGGAGCCGGCAGGTGAACTTCTGACACACGTACGCGGCCGGCTTGCCGTCGATCAGGCCGCGGCCCTCCATCAGCGGTACGGCGAGGCCGGGGTCGCCGTGGACGATCGCCGTCCCCCAGGGTGCGGTGGTCAGCGCGGTCCGGAGCAGGTCGGCCGAGCTACCCGTGATCGCGATCTCGAGGGGGCCGGAGGCAATCGTCTCGGCGACCGCGAGCGCCCGGCCGGCGAACCGTGGTGCGCGGGCGGCGATCGTCGTGGAGGCCTGCAAGGCCTGCTGGGCGGCGGTTTCGTACCGGACTGATCCGGTCAGGCCGGCCAGCGTCGTGAAGGCCTCGGCGGCGAGGCTCACGCCGGACGGGCTGGCGTTGTCGGTCGGGTCCTGCGGACGCCAGACCAGCTCCTCGGCGTCGGCCGCGGTGTCGTAGTAGGAGCCGTCGGCAACGAACTGCTCGAGGACCCGGTCGAGCAGGTCTTGCGCAGTCTCGAACCACGTCACGTCGCCGGTGACACCCAACAGCGTGAGACAGGCCTGGGCGTACGCCGCATAGTCCTCGAGGACACCGTGGGCGGTGCCGCGGACGCCGTCCCGCGAGGTCCGGTGCAGTCGCCCGGACTCGTCGAGGTGGACGTCCCGGACCAATCTGGCCGCGTCTGCTGCCGCTTCGACGTACTCGGGCTTCTCGAAGACGACGCCGGCCCGGGCGAGCGCGGTGATCGCGAGGCCGTTCCAGGCGGCGACCACCTTGTCGTCGCGGCCCGGGTATGTGCGGGTGCTGCGTGCCTCGCGCAGGGTGGCGCGGATGCGGTGCCAGCGGTCGGGGTCGTCGGGGTCCTGACGGAGTTGGAGGACCGAGGAGCCGTGCTCGAAGGTGCCGGTGACGTCGCAGAGGTCGATGACCCACTTCGCGTCGTCGTCAGGCAGGGCTTGATGAAGTTGCTCCGGCGTCCAGACGTAGTACTTGCCTTCTTCCCCTTCTGTATCCGCGTCCAGGGCCGAGGCGAAACCGCCTTCGTCGGTGCGGAGCTCAGCGAGCAGGAAGCCGGCGGTCTCCTCGGCGATCCGGCGGGCCAGCGGGTCGGCGCCGATCGTCCACCAGTATGTGTAGACGTCGAGCAGCAGGGCGTTGTCGTAGAGCATCTTCTCGAAGTGCGGCACGATCCACTGGCCGTCGACCGAGTACCGCGCGAACCCGCCGGCGAGCTGGTCGTACATGCCGCCGCGGGCCATCCGGCCGCAGGTCTGCGCGACCATCGCGAGCGCGTCCTCGGAGCCGGTCCGGCGGTGGTGGCGCAGCAGGAAGTCGAGCACCATCGACGGCGGGAACTTCGGCGCCGCCCCGAACCCGGCATCCACCGGATCGAAGTCGATCTTCAGCAACGCGGCGGCCCGGTCGAGGTCGATCGTCTCGCCCGGTTGATGCTGCTGGGCGCCGAGCTGCTCGACCACGCGCCGGCCGATCCCGTCGATCTGGTCGCGCTTGGTCCGCCAGGCGTCGACGAGTGACTCGAGCACCTGCCGGAAGGACGCCATACCGCTGCGTGGCTCGTCCGGGAAGTACGTGCCGCAGAAGAACGGCTCGGCGTCCGGGGTCAGGAACACCGACATCGGCCACCCGCCGTGCCCGGTCATCGCGACCGTCGCGGACATGTAGATCGCGTCCACGTCCGGACGCTCCTCACGATCCACCTTGATGCTGACGAAGTGCTCGTTCAGGTACGCCGCCGTCGCCTCGTCCTCGAACGACTCGTGCGCCATCACGTGACACCAGTGACAGGCCGAGTACCCGACCGACAGGAACACCGGCACGTCCCGCTCCCGCGCCTCCGCGAACGCCGCGTCCGACCACTCCCGCCAGGCCACCGGATTGTCCTTGTGCTGCAGGAGGTACGGCGATGTCGCGTTCACCAGGCGGTTCACCACTACGACCGTCTCCCATCACCTGCGCGGGCGTTCCGTGTCACCCCACTACAACACATCCCGCCGCGTACCCCGGTTTCACCCCGTCCGGATGAGTCCGGTCCCGGACCGGCCGTCCTAGCGTGGATGTCCGGAGGTGGCGACATGACGACGTCCACGGAACGCACAGCCATCCCCTTCACCCGGGACGACTACGCCGCACGCATGCGTCGGGTGGTGGACGACGCCGCCGGGGTGGGACTCGCCGGCGTGATCGTCGCGCCCGGACCGGACCTGGTCTGGCTGACCGGCTACCAGCCGACGGCGATCACGGAGCGGCTCACGATGCTGGTGCTGTCCGCCGATCGCGAGCCCACGCTGGTGGTGCCGACGCTCGAGCGACCCGACGCGGAGTCGGCCGAAGGCGCCGGCGCCCTCACCATGATCGACTGGACCGACGGATCCGACCCCTACCCGCTGACCGGGAGCCTGCTGGCGGCCGACGGCTCCTTCGGGATCTCGGACTCTGCCTGGGCCATGCACCTGCTCGGGCTGCAGCGGGCGAGACCGAAGACGACGTACCACGCGTTGAGCCAGGCCATGCCGATGATGCGTGCGGTCAAGGACGCCAACGAGCTCGGCCGGCTGGCCGCGGCGGGCGCGGCGGCGGACGCGACGTACCAGGAGATCGTTCAGGCCCGCTTCGCGGGCCGGCGCGAGACCGAGGTGGCGGCCGATCTGGCCCGGCTGCTGCGCGAGTTCGGCCACGAACAGGTCGACTTCACCGTGGTCGGTTCCGGTCCCAACGGCGCCAATCCGCACCATGAGGCAGGCGAGCGGGTGATCCAGCCCGGAGACGCGGTCGTGCTCGACTTCGGCGGCCTGATGTTCGGGTACGGTTCCGACACCACGCGGACGGTCTGCGTCGGCGAACCGAGCGCCGAAGTACAGAAGGTGCACGACATCGTCAGGGCCGCACAGCAGGCGGGGTTCGAGGCCGTCCGGCCGGGGGTGCCGTGCCAGGACATCGACCGCGCTGCCCGGGCCGTCATCACCGACGCCGGCTACGGAGAACAGTTCATCCATCGCACCGGCCATGGGATCGGAGTCACCACCCACGAGCCGCCGTACATGATCGAGGGTGAGGAGCAGCCGCTCGAGCCGGGCATGTGCTTCTCCATCGAGCCCGGGATCTATCTCGCCGGCCGCTTCGGGGTCCGGATCGAGGACATCGTGACAGTCACCCAGGACGCCGGACGGCGGTTCAACAACACCGACCACCACCTCCGGGTCGTCGAGTAGCAGCTTCACGAGTGAGACAGCCCGTCTCATTCTCATCCGCAGCGGATGAACCGCCTGTGACCGCTGGTTCCTAGCCTGTGACCAGTACCAGCGCTGCATCGTGACCGAGGGGGACGATGATGGTTGGTGTTCGATCAGTTCGAGTGTGGTTGCCATGAGCTCGGCAGACGTCCCGGTCGTGCCGCCCGCGGCAGCCGAAACTGCCAAGGCAAAGGTCCCCGCCACCGCGTGGATCTCCTGGGTCGCGCTGGCGATGATGACGACCAGTTCGGTCGCCAGCCTGAGAGCCGCACCGACCATGGCCGTCTACGGCCTGGCCTGTGTCTTCCTGTACCTGCTCCCCGCCCTCGTGTTCCTGCTGCCCACGTCGCTCGTGTCCGCGGAGCTGGCGTCCGGGTGGACCGGTGGCGTCTACCGATGGGTCTCCGAAGGCCTGTCCAAACCGCTGGGATTCCTGGCGGTCTGGTGCCAGTTCGCGATGACGATCTTCTACTACCCGAGCCTCCTCGGGTTCGTCGCGAGCACCCTCGCGTACGTGTTCAACCCCGACCTGGCCAGCAGCGGCGTCTGGACCGCGGCGGTGATCATGGTCACCTACTGGACCGGTGTCTGGGTCTCGTCCCGGGGTACGAAGGGCGTGGCCGGCCTGGCCAGCGGCGGCCTGATCATCGGGACCCTGGTCCCGGGCACCGTCCTGGTCACCCTCGGCATCGTTTTCCTTGGCCAGGGCAACGAGTCCGCTGCGCCGATGACCGCCGACAACATCTTCCCGGCCTGGGCAGGGCTCGCGAGCCTCGTGCTGATCGTGAACAACTTCCTGTCCTACTCCGGCATGGAGATGAACGCAGTCCACGTGTCGTCCCTGCGGAAGCCGGCTACGGAGTTCCCGAAGGCGATCTTCCTCGCGATGGGCCTGGTGCTCGCGATCTTCATCCTGCCCGCGCTGGCGATCAGCTGGATCGTCCCGGCCGAGCAACTGTCCCTGACCGCCGGCGTGATGCAGGCCTTCGACGCGGTCTTCGCGAACTTCGGCTGGCAGTGGCTGACGCCGATCGTCGGCATCATGCTGGTGACCGCATCGCTCGGCGGCATGCTGACCTGGCTGGCCGGCCCGTCCAAGGGCCTGCTGCTGATCTCCCGGCAGGAGGGCTACCTGCCGCCGTACCTGCAGAAGCTCAACAAGAACGGTGTGCAGCAGAACATCCTCGTCGTCCAGGGCGCGATCACCACCGTGATCGCACTGCTCTACGCCTTCATCCCCGACGTCTCGAGCGCGTACTGGATCTTCTCGGTGATCACCACGCAGGTGTACCTGATCATGTACCTGCTGATGTTCGTCGCCGCGATCCAGCTCCGGCGCAAGCAGCCCGACCACCCGCGGGGTTACCGAGCACCGATGCTCATCGGGATGTGCGGTGTGGGCTTCGCCGCCTCGCTGGCCGCACTCTTGGTCGGGTTCGTCCCGCCGTCGCAGTTCGAGTCCGGCAACTCGCTCCTGTACGTCGTGTTCGTCGCCGTCGGCGCGCTCGGCCTCGGCCTGCTGGTGCCGTACCTGTTCCTCAAGCTGCGGAAGCCGACGTGGAAGCAGCCGGAGACCACGGAGGTGACGGAGTCATGAGCACCTCGGCGGAGACCCAGACCGGCCGCGAACGCAAGACGATCTACATCGTCGTCGCAGTGGTCCTCGTGGTCCTGCTGGTCATCGGCTGGATCGCCTACAGCAACACGAAGTACACCCAGGAGGCGGAGCAGAAGGCCGACCAGCTCATCGCGGCACTGAAGGCCGAGGGGGTGGAGCGGACTCCGACGCGCGACCAGCTCGTCTACGTTCTCGGCACCGAGGGCGGCGCGACCTGCAGCAACCCGAACGACGCGCTCAGCAAGGGAATCCTGCTGTCGCTGCTGTCCAACGGCGCGGCCGGGCCGGGGCTCCGGCCCGTGATCGCGGACAGCCGGGTCGTCCAGGGCCAGCTGCTGATCATCGAGATCTACTGCCCGGAGGAACTGCAGGAGTTCCAGGAGTTCGTCAACGATCTCAAGACCGACGACGTCGCGGGGTGAGTGACCGTGGAACTGCGAACCCGAATCGCGGAGCTGATGCCGCAGGCGCGGGCCGAGCTCACCGAGCTCGTCGCGATCAGGTCCGTCGCGGACCCGCGCCAGTTCCCGCCCGAGGAGTGCGAGCGCGCCGCGACCTGGGTGCTGGACAAGTTCAGGGAGCTGGGTTTCTCCGACGCGGCGCTGCGCGAGACGGCCGACGGCAGTCGCGCTGTGGTCGGGGCCCGGCCGTGCTCTGACCCGAGCGCTCCGACAGTGCTGCTGTACGCCCACTACGACGTCCAGCCACCACTCGACGAGGCTGCCTGGCGCACGCCGCCGTTCGAGCTGACCGAGCAGGACGGCCGCTGGTTCGGCCGCGGGACCGCAGACTGCAAGGGCAACATCGTCATGCACCTCGCCGCGCTTCGTGCGCTCGGTGCCGAGGTGCCGGTGAACCTGAAGCTCGTGGTCGAAGGGTCCGAGGAACAAGGGACCGGCGGCCTCGAGTCGTTCGTGCCGGACCACGCCGAGCTGCTCCGCGCGGACGCGATTCTGGTCTGTGACACCGGCAATGCGGCCGTCGGCCGGCCCGCGGCCACAGTGAGCCTGCGCGGCATGGTGAACGTCGTGGTGACAGTGGAGGCGCTCAGCTCCGAACTGCACTCCGGCATGTTCGGTGGTGCAGCGCCGGACGCACTCGCGGCGCTGATCGCGATGCTGGCCGGCCTGCGCGACGAGCAGGGCAACACCACGATCAAAGGGCTCGACAGCAGCCAGACCTGGTCGGGCGAGCCGTATCCGTCCGACCAGTTCCGCCGGGACGCGATGGTGATGGACGGCGTCTCCCTGTCGGGCAGCGGCACTGTCTCGGACATGCTGTGGGCGCGTCCGGCGGTGACCGTCCTGGGCATCGACTGCCCACCGGTCGTCGGGTCGGCGGCCGCGATCGTACCGAAGACGGCGGCGCGGCTGAACCTGCGGATACCGCCAGGGGTGAGCCCGGACGAGGCCGCGACCAGCCTGATCGACCAGCTTCAGGCAGCCGCCCCCTTGGGTGTCCACGTCGGCACCCGGATCGAGGCGGAAGGGGCCCCGTTCAAGGCCGAGATCGACGGGCCGGCCTACCGTGCGATGGCGTCGGCGATGCAGGACGCGTACGGAACGCCGATGACCACGCTGGGCCAGGGCGGGTCCATCCCGCTGTGCAACGTGTTCGCGGACACCTATCCCGAGGCCGAAATCGTCATGATCGGCGTGGAGGAGCCGATGGCCCTCATCCACGCGCCGAACGAAAGCGTCGACCCGAACGAGATCGCGGCGATGGCACTGACCGAGGCGCTCTTCCTTCAGCGCTACGCGATCCGCTAGACGGTCTGGGAGAGGGCTACCGACAGGCCCAGGGTGAGGGCCATGATCACGAGCTCGAAGCCGACCACCCGCCAGAACGGGTGGCCGCGCTCGAGCAGGTTGTCGTGCGCCCGGCTGCGGCGGACCGCGCTGGCGATGATCAGGATCAGGAAGGCGGCGACCTTCGCCAGCAGCAGGGCGCCGTACGAGTCCTCGGTGAGGGCGTCGGGCACCGACTCCCAGCCGCCGCCCTTCGCCGCGAGCCGGCCGGCGCCGCTGAGCAGGCCACTCAGGAGTACGGCGATCGACGAGATCAGCGCCACCTGGTTGAACCGCTCGAGCACTAGCGACAGTCCGCCGCGGCTGGCCCGGCCGTAGCGGACCAAGCCGGCGAGTCCGCCGATCCAGCTCGTCGCCGCGATGACGTGGATGGCCAGGGCCGCTCCGGCGATGACGACGTACGACTCGTTCCTCGGGTACGCCGTGACCGCGGTCGGGACGAGCGCCGTGATCGCGACGACCACGCCGAGACCGGCCGCCGCCGAGGTCTGGACGCGGCGGATGCCGACCGCCAGCGCCACCACGAGGATGCCGGTGATCAGCAGCGCCTTCACCTCCGGGACGCCGAGCGCGTCGTCCAGCCGGAGCCGGAGCAGGTCGACCGGGGTGTCGAGCAGGATCGCGGCGGTGACGATCGCACCGGCGAACGTCGTACCCGCCCAGATGATCGCCGAGTTGCTGGCGTCCCGCACCGCCCGGCGGCCTTGGACACCGAGCGATCCGCCCTCGATCCGGAGCAGTATGACGGCCGCCAGCAGAGCACCCGCACATCCGACGGTCGCGAGCGTGGAGACCAGTCGCAGCAGCGGCAGCAGCCAGTTGACGAGCTGGCCGGGACCACCGATGCCGCCGACGTCCCGCGGTTCGCTGCCGGCCGCGTACAGGGCAACCGCCAATGCGAACGAGGCCACCAGAACAGCGCTCGCGCCACCCATGAGCAGCCGGCCGGGCATGCGGTGCCGGGCAGAGCGGGTCGCGGTCACAAGGCGTCCCCGCCCTCGGCACGATTCAGCACGCGAGTCACTATAGGGTCAGCCGAAGGTGGGCTGCCCAGTCCGACACCATCTCGTGATGGAGCGGTGCGGACTCAGGGTCGATTCAGCGCCGGCTCAGCGCTGCTCGAGTGCTGCTTCAGGGCTTCGAGTGCGCGTTGCTGTCACTGTCCGTCGACGGCTTCGTCGCCGCCGTCGGTTCCGTCGGCTCGGCATCGCCGGCCGGGGCCGCTGAGCTGTCCGTGCTCACTGGGCCGTCGGACGGTGCTTGGTCGCGCGCAAAATCGCGGTCGAAGTCGATCTTCTTCAACTGCTTGCCCATGTTGCGCACCAGCAGCGCCGTGGCGGCACCGAGCGCGAGCACGATCAGCAGCGCGACCCAGCCGGGGCGCACCGAGTTCGGATCGATCTCGGCCGCCGGAAGGAAAGTCATCGCTGTCACGCCACCAGTCTCTCACTGTCTACGCCCGCCGTCAGCGCAGCCCCGCGAACAGGTCGTCTTCGGGAAGTTCGGAGTCGATCAGGCTCCGGGCCAGCTCGTAGTCCTCGGTCGGCCACGCCTCCTGGTGCACCTCCAGCGGTACGGCGAACCACGCGCCGTCCGGGTCGATCTGGGTGGCGTGGGCGAGCAGCGCCTTGTCCCGGACGGCGAAGTACTCCGCGCACTCGACCCGGGTGGTGATCCGGCGCTCGTTCTCCGGGTCCGGCTTCCAGTCCTTGAGGCGCTCGGCGTACGGCGACTCCAGGCCGCGCGCGACCATCCCGTCGTGCAACGCCTTCATCCGCTCGTAGTGGAACGTGTGGTGGTAGTACAGCTTCAGCGGCTGCCACGGCTCGCCGAGCTCCGGGTAGGCGTCCTTGTCGCCGGCCGCCTCGAACGCGGCGACGGTGATCTGGTGGCACATCACGTGATCCGGGTGCGGGTAGCCGCCGTTCTCGTCGTACGTCGTGACGACCTGCGGGCGGAACTCGCGGATCAGCTTCACCAGCGGCGCGGCCGCGTCCTCCACCTTGCGCGCGGCGAAGCAGCCCTCCGGCAGCGGCGGCAGCGGGTCGCCCTCCGGGAAGCCGGAGTCCACCCAGCCCAGCCACTCCTGCCGGATGCCGAGGATTGCCCGGGCCGCGTCCATCTCCCGGCGGCGGATCTCGGTGATGTTCTCCAGCACCTCCGGCCGGTCCATCTTCGGATTCAGGATCGATCCACGTTCGCCGCCGGTACACGTGGCGACCAGGACCTCCACGCCTTCCGCCACGTACCGAGCCGTCGAAGCGGCCCCCTTGCTCGACTCGTCATCTGGGTGGGCATGCACATGCAGCAACCGAAGCTCTCCACTCACAAGACACAATGGTCCTCCAACCCCACCCCACCCCCACGACCGACCCCTGGATAACCCGTGACCGACCCAACACCCCCCGACCACACCACCCCCACCCCACCCACACCCGAAGCGCCCCCCTCAGCCACCGGGAGTGGGTCTGGCTCGACTCCAACCTCGGCCGGAGGGGTGAGCAACGGGGCAGCGGCCGGGTCGGCCGCATCGAAGATGAGCGCAGCGGGCGACGACCTGGATGCGAGGTACGGGCGGAGCGGGCGGTCGAAGAAACCGGTGGTGATCGGCGTGGCCGCCGTGATCGCCGCGATCGGCCTGACCTGGCTCATCTGGGCGGCGTTCGTACAGTCGACCCCACCCGTGACCTCCCGCCTGCTCGGCTTCGAGATCACCTCACCGACCTCCGCGAAGGCGACGATTCAGGTCGACCGCACCGAGTCCACGGAAGCCACCTGCCGCCTGCAAGCCAAGGCCGCCGACTTCTCCATCGTCGGCGAACTGACCGTCACAGTCCCCGCCGACTCCCCCCGCAAGCAAACCCTCCCGGCCACCCTGACCACCCAACGCGCAGCCACCTCAGTAGTCCTCATCGGCTGCACCACCCCCGACAACCCCCGCCCCCACTGAGCCAGAAGCCGGGCCCGCACCGGCCCGGCGTACTTCGTGAGGGCGAGTGTCAGGCCGGGCCGTCGTACTTCTTGAGGGCTGCGACGAGGGCGGCCTCGGTGACCTTCAGGTGCTTCCGGATCACCTGCTCGCGGACGGCCGGATCGTCGTCGCCGCGAGCGAGGTCGGCATACAAGGCGTTGACGGTGGCCAGGCCGTACTTCTCCACCAGGTACTCGACGATGATCCAGCTCACCCCGTAGCTGTTCTCGTCGTACTCGCCGTGGAAGACGCCGTCGATCGGGAGGACCGTGAGCCGGGGTATCTCCTCGCGCAGCAACTCACGGCGGTGAGCGTCGACCCCTCGCCGGTAGCCGCTCCGCTCGGCGAGTCGTAGCTCGCCGTACTCTGCGTACCCTTCCACCAGCCAGGTCGGCGCACCGTTCCCGAGCGACGCCATCGCCGCGTGCGTGAACTCGTGGGCGAGCAGCAACCGGTCGGCCTCGCGGCGTTCGCCGGGGTTGATCACCACGCGGCTGCCGGTGACCATGAACTCGGTGGCCTCCGGATTCGCCGGGCTGAAGTTGTGCGCGGCGACGGCAGCAGCAGGATGCCCGCCGGTCCGCCACCCGGGATCCATCGACTGACGGTCGGCCAGCGCGATCACCAAAATCCCCGCCGGTGCGCGCCGGGTGACGGAACGCACCCCCGGCATGGCCGCTTGTGACTCTCTCGCCAGCCGTTCACCGTTGCGGCGTTCGGCCGCCGGGACGATGACCAGTACGCCGGGCTTCCGGGCGACCGCGATAGCGCCGAGGTCCCAGGGTTCGCGGTAGCCGCCGCTGAGTTCGCTCTCGATGCCAAGGTCGTCGTCGGCCACCAACAGCCACTGGCCGCCACGTTCGGCGAAGGTGTGGCCGAGCGAGACCGCGCGCGGAGACGAGTCGATGCCGGCGATCTGCACCAGCATGAGGACACGGACTGTCCGGGCGCTCGGGCCGTGCTGCGCCCGCGGCTCCGGAGCCCATCTGGCGTCCCGCTGGAAGCTGAGGTGACGAACGCCGATCATCCGCAGGTTGGCGAACACCTGCTGGTGACTCTGCCGCAACTTCCGGTTCTTCGGGTCGACAGCCTGGAGGTACTGCGGCAGGCGGCCGGAGAGCACCGCCGACGCGCGTGCCTTCAGGACCGCGTCGATGCCGGCCAGCATCCGTTCCTCGTCCGAGGGTTCGGACGTTGTCACGGTCGGCGTGCCTGCCGCCGCGCTGGCCTCTCCACCGGCGTCCTGCCGCCCCACGACACCCCAGATCACCGCTGCCGCCACGACCGCGAGCACGACGACGCCCGCGATCCACAGCAGCGGCCCCCGCCCCCGCTTCCGGTTCACCGGCTCGACGCCGACCGGCTCCACATCCATGTCCATCCCCCACCTACCTGCCTGCCGGGTGCAGCCAGGCCGGCAAAGACTACGCCGTACCGGGGAAAACGCCCAGGTCAGACGTGAAGCCGGGGCCGACGGCAATCGGTTGCCGCCGGAAGTGTTCACGATGTGGGATAGACCATTTGGTAAGTGATTTCCCAGCGGTTGAGGCCGCAAAGAACTGTGGGGTTCCGCGCCGTAACTTGCTACGCTCAGTGGATTGGTCGCCGTCGACGACGGCGGCCAGAAGCATTTCTGCCCATCCCACCGACACAAGGAGCAGCCCGTGACGCAGAGGATCGAAGAGGACAGCGTTGTCTGGCTGACGCAGGACGGTTACGACCAGCTGAAGTCCGAGCTCGAGCACCTCAAGGGCCCGGCCCGTGCCGAGATCACACAGCGCATCAGCGAGGCCAGGGACGAGGGCGACCTCAAGGAGAACGGCGGTTACCACGCCGCAAAGGACGAGCAGGGCAAGATCGAGGCGCGGATCCGGCAGCTGGAGGACATGCTGCGCCGGGCCCGGGTCGGCGAGACCCCGAAGGCCGGCGCGAAGATCGGGCCGGGGATGAAGGTCTCGATCAAGTTCGCCGGTGACGACGACGTCGAGACGTTCCTGCTCGGCTCCCGCGAACTGCTGGCCCTGGATGCGTCGGTCGACATCGACGTCTACTCGCCGCAGTCCCCGCTGGGATCCGCGATTCTGGGGAAGAAGAAGGGCGACAAGGCCACCTACGAGGCCCCGAACGGCAAGGACGTGACCGTCGAGATCGTCGCCGCCGAACCCTTCACCGGCTGACCCCACCACAGCTTCGAAGCGCCCCGGTGGACAACCCACCGGGGCGCTTCTCGTTCAGTGCTGGGTGGGGGCGAAGAGCTCCAGTTGGATGTTGTCTTGGTCGCGGAAGACGAGAACCGCGGCGTAGGGCTCGTCGGCGATCGGTGACTGGGTCAGGGGCTTGTCGGCGGTGTCTGCGCGGACGACGCCGTGGGCCTCGAGGTGGTCCTGCCACAGCTCGAGGTCGGCGCGGGTCGCGACGGCGAAGCCGGCGTGGTCGAGGCCGGTGACGGTCTCCTTGCACAGGGCGCCGTCGTTGGTGTCGTGGTGGTGCAAGGCGATCATCAGCTGCCGGCTCTCGTCGGCCAGGATCCGGCCGACGCCGCCCTCGTGCGGTACGTCGAGCACGGGTCGCACCCCGAACACTTCGCCGTACCACTGGACGCTGGAGTCCAGGTCGGTCACGGTCAGGGCGAGGTGGTGCAGTCTGGGCTGGGTCACGCTGGTCATGGTTTCCCCCTTGTCTCACTGGCGTCCCCGCGCGCGAACTGGGCGAGGAACATCCGGGTGACGTCCTCGGCGAGACGGCTCCACCGGTCGCCGCCAGGGTCGTTGGAGACCTGCTGGTCGACCAGGCCGGTCATCACTGCCGTCCAGATGTCGAGGTGCCGCGGATCGTGCACGCCGTTGCGTGCGAGGAGCTCGCGGGTGGCGTCGAGCGCCTGAACCGCCAGCCCGTAGGACTCCGCCGACGGCGTGAACCCGGGCACCGCGTGCTGGAACAGCAGTTGGTACCGCGGTACGTCGGAGACGCAGAACTCGATGAACATCCGTACGTCGGCCAGCAGATCCTGCTGTGGATCGTCCGTGACCGGCAGCGCGGCCTTCTGGTCGACGAACTCTCGCGCCGCTTGAGCGAACATCGCGTCCAGGATGGCGTTCTTGGACTCGAAGTACGCGTACACCGTCGGCGTGGTGATGCCGGCCCGCTTGGCCAGCTCGCGCAGCGACAACGCGGCCAGCCCGTCCTCGCCGACCAGCTCCCAGGCGGCGGTCAGCACCGCGGCCCGGGCGTTCTCCCGCCGCGCCTCCCGCCAGTTCGCCGCCGGTTTCTTTAACACAGTTCGAAGTATTTGCACGCCGTATAAATCTTGTCAACGGCTCAGCACATGCGACGGCGGCCGGACAATGGTGTCCGGCCGCCGTCAGAGGAACTCAGTGACTGGTTGCGCTGCGGTACTTGCGGACTGCGAGTGGCGCGAAGACGCCGATGATCGCCGCGCACCAGATCAGCGACAGCCACACCGGGTGCTGCGCCGGGAAGCCGTCCGGGCTGGCGAACGGGGACGGGTTGCCGAACAGATGCCGGCAGGCGGCGACGATCGAGGAGATCGGGTTCCACTCCGCCACCGGTTGCAGGCCCTCGGGCAGGTTCGGCGTCGGGACGAAGGCGTTGGACAGGAAGGTCAGCGGGAACAGCCAGATCAGGCCCGCCGACGCCGCCACCTCCGGAGTACCGACCGACAGGCCGATCAGCGCGCCGACCCACAGCATCGCGAACGCGAACAGCAGCAGGATCCCGAACGCGGCCAGCGCCTGGCCGAACCCGTTGTGCCAGCGCCATCCGACGATGAAGCCGCAGATCACCATCACGACCATCACGAACGCGTTGAACACCAGGTCGCCGATCACCCGGCCGGAGATCACCCCGGAGCGCGCCATCGGCAGCGACCGGAACCGGTCGATCAGCCCCTTCGACATGTCGTCGGCCAGGCCGACACTTGCCGACGCGACCGCGAACGCCATCGTCTGGGCGAAGATCCCGGCCATCAGGAACTCCCGGTACGCCTGGGCGCCCGGGAACCCCGGGATCGGGATCGCGTTGCCGAACACATACGCGAACAGCAGCACGAACATGATCGGCTGGATGGTCGCGTAGATCAGCATGTCCGGCGTCCGCGGGATCCGTTTCAGGCTCCGCCACGCCAGCACCCCGGCATCCGTGATCGCCCTGCCGGCCGGATTCACCTTGTCCGGCCGCTCCACCGGCGTAGTCACACCGTCTCCTTCTCTGCGGCCTCGTGCCCGGTCAGGGTGAGGAAGACGTCGTCCAGCGTCGGCCGCCGCAGCCCGATGTCGGCGATCCGGATGCCGGCCCCGTCGAGGGTGCGGATCACGTCGACCAGCGAGCTCGAGCCGCCCGGCGCCGGCACGGTGATCCGCCGGTTGTGCTTGTCCATCGAGGTCGAGTCCAGGTCGGTGATCTCGAGCGCGCCGGTGAGCAGTTCGAGCGCCCGGTAGGTCTCCTCCGGGTCGTGGACGACGACCTCGATCCGCTCACCGCCCACCTTCATCTTGAGCTCGTCCGCAGTACCGCGGGCGATCACCGAACCGTGGTCGACCACGGCGATGCTGTCCGCGAGCTCGTCGGCTTCCTCCAGGTACTGCGTGGTGAGCAGGATCGTCACGCCTTCGCTGACCCGGTCCCGGATGATCTGCCACAGGTCGAGCCGCGAACGCGGGTCGAGACCGGTGGTCGGCTCGTCCAGGAACAGCACCTTGGGATGTGCGATCAGTGAGCCGGCCAGGTCCAGCCGGCGCCGCATACCGCCGGAGTAGGTCTTCAGGATCCGGTCCGCGGCCTCGGTCAGGTCGAAGACCTCCAGCAGCTCCTCGGCCCGCTGCTTGGCCTGCTGGCTGCCCAGCCGGTACAGCCGGCCGAACATCCACAGGTTCTCCCGGCCGGTGAGGAGCTCGTCGACGGCGGCGTACTGACCGGAGAGCCCGACCAGTGAGCGGACCGTGTCGGCCTCCTTGACCACGTCGTGCCCGAGCACCCGGGCCGACCCCTCGTCCGGCGCCATCAGCGTGGTGAGGATCCGGACCGTGGTGGTCTTGCCCGCGCCGTTGGGCCCGAGCAGGCCGAGCACACTCCCTTCCGGCACGTCGAGGTCGATGCCGTCGAGCGCCTTCACCGTGTTCTTCCTGGACCTGAACGTCTTCACGAGGCCGGTCGCCTCGATTGCTGCCATGCCGCACGTCCCCCTTCTGGATGTGACGCAGGCCACCCATCCTTGCCGAGGCCGCCGACAGTTTCGACACCTTTATCCCTGAGCAGAAACTTGAGTCCAGGCGACTCAACTTTGTTGATAGTTGAGTCGACACCGCTCAACTATGCCCTTACCGTCCGGATATGACGCCCAGCGAGAGCATCCTCAGACACCCCGACTTCCGCCGCCTGTGGATCGCCGACCTGCTCAGCCAGCTCGGCACGCGGCTGAGCATGATCGCGATCCCGCTGCTCGCCGTGATCACCCTGGAGGCGACCACCTTCGAGGTCTCGCTGCTCCGCGCGTGTGAGACCGCGGCCTGGCTGCTGCTCGGTCTGTTCGCGGGTGCGTGGGTGGACCGGGTCCGCTGTCTGCCTGTGCTCGTCGTCGCCGACCTCGGCCGCGCGGTGCTCTTCGGCTCGATCCCAGTCGCCGCCCTGTTCGGCGTACTGACTCTCACTCAGCTGTACGTCGTCCTCGTGTTCACCGGTGTCCTCACAGTGCTGTTCGACGTCGCACACAGCTCCTACCCACCGCGATTGCTGGAGCCAGAGCAACTGCTGCCCGGCAACGCCAAGCTGGCCGCCAACCACTCCGTGGCCGCAGTGCTCGGCGCAGGCGCAGGCGGTGTGCTCGTCCAGTGGCTCAGCGCCGCAGTGACGATCGGAGTGGACGCTCTGAGCTTCCTGTGGTCGGCAATCTGGCTCCGCTCGATCCGTACGCCGGAGCAGCAGCCGGCCAAACCGGAGAAGCCGAACCTGCGCCGGGAGATCGCCGAGGGCATGCGCTACGTGTTCGGCCATCCCCTGCTGCGGCCGATCGCGCTGAACACGGCGACCACGATGCTGTTCCAGGCCGCCGCCGGCGCGGTGATGATCGTGTTCCTGGTCCGGGAGATCCACCTGCAGCCGAGCACGATCGGCGTACTGAGCATGATCGGCCTGGTCGGCGCCATCGTCGCGTCCGCGGTGACAGAGAAGATCAGCAACCGGTACGGCGATGCACGCATGCTGCTCGTGTCGTCGATCGGCATCGGCGTGGCTTTCACCGTGCAGGCGCTGACGGGCACTGGCTGGCAGGTGAGCTGGTATGTCGTGGCCATGCTGGTCGCGGGCTTCTGCATCATCGTCAGCTACATCCTGCAGGTCAGCACGCGGCAGCGCGTGTGCCCGCCGGAGCTGCAGGGACGCGTCAGCGCCACCATGAGCTTCGTCAGCTGGGGCGCAATGCCGCTCGGCAGCCTGCTCGGCGGCGCACTCGGTACGGCGTTCGGACTCCGCGCCACCCTCTGGGTCTCGGGCCTGGCAACTCTCGCCGGGACCGCGTTCCTGGTGTTCTCGCCGTTCCGCACCCTGCGCACGGTCCCCGCGACAGAGCAACGCCAGGCAAACCCGCAGGATCTGCCTGGCGCTCGAAACGACTAGTCGGAGACGATCTGGACCGTGCCGACCAGGACCTCGACGTCCAGGGCGGCGCGGCCGCGGCCGATCTCCACGTCCTTGGACTGGCCGGTGACCGCGCCCGTCCAGGCGACTCGGCCGAGCTGGGACTCGGTGTGCACGCGGACGTCGGACCCGCGGCGCAGGTTGACGTTCGCGGCGCCGGACTCGACCCGGACCCGGGACCGGCCCTTGGTGATCTGGGCGTCCAGGTTGGCCGAGCCTGCCTGGACCAGCAGGTCGATCGGCCCGGCGACGTCCGCGACCTTCGCCGTACCGGCGGTGACGCGGACCCGGGTCAGGCCGGGCAGGCGCTCGGCGTTGACGCTGCCGCCGGTGACCTCGACCTCGACCTGCAGCGCGGGGTTGACCCGGATGGACAGCTCCTTGGCCAGGCCGTTCACGTGCGACTTCAGGTCGGTCGGGTTGCGCAGCATGCTGAAACCGTCGATCGAGACGCCCATGTCGCCGTCGCTGCTGATCGCGAGCGTGTCGCCGTCCCGCTTGATCACGTGCGGCCCGTCCACTGCGACCCCGTTGATGGCCGGCTCGCCGATCAACCGCACCCGGCGGCCGATCGCGCGCACAGTCACCCGCTGCACCCCGGCCGGCATCGGCACATTGCTGTGCTCCTCCTCGACGTCCTCGACCTCGGCCTCGACCGGCGCCTCGTCGACCACGCTCTCCTGCGCCCCGTTCTGCTGGGCAACGGGCTCTGAAACGGGCTCTGAAACAGGCTCCGCAACGGGCTCGGCGACAGGCTCGGCCGCGTGCCGGCCGGTCGGTGCATCCTCGGGGATGGCGGCATCCGGGGAGTCGACCGCATCCGCCCACACCGACGGCGACGGCAGCTCGTCCGCAGCAGGCCAGCCGGTCTTGTCGTCGGCAACCGGCTCCTGCTCGACCGGGCCGTCAGCAGGCGCGCTGCTCGAGTCGCCGGCCGACGCCGGCTGGAGGGCGGCGATCAGCGTGGCGCCCTCCGCGGTGGACAGGTGGCCCTTGGCGACCCGGTCGAGGATGTCCTTGACCCGCCGGTCGTAGTCGCTCTCGTTGCTCATACAGACAGTCCAGCACCCCGGAGGTTCGAAACCAATCGGGGATCGCCCCGAATACAGCAGTGCGGGCCACCTGAGTGACCCGCACTGCTCCATATCGACAACAGCCCAGAGCGGCTGGTTGTTGTCACGCGGCCGGGGTCATCTCCTCCTCGGCCAGTTCCTTCTGTACGGCGGCCAGCTCAGCCGCCTCGACTGCCTCAGCCTCCCGGCGAGCCCGCAGCCCCCGCAGACCGGTCAGCGCGATCAGCAGACCGAGCGCGGAGATGCCGGTCACGACGGCCAGACCCGGCTTGTACGCCGACAGCATCCCGGCCGGCGTGGTCACGCCCACCGACTGGCTGCTGATCACCGCGGTCACGATCGCGAGGACCACTGCGCCGCCGACCTGGTTCGACGTGTTGAACAGCCCGGAGGCCAGTCCCTGCTCGTGGTCCGGGACACCGGACACCGCCTGGATGTTCAGCGCCGGGAACCCGATCGCGAACCCGAGGCCGAGCAGCATGATGGTCGGGAACACCGTCGAGAAGTACGCCGCCTCCGGGCCGATCCGCAGCGACAGCGCGTATCCGGCGACGAACAGCGCCATCGCGGTGATGATCATCGTCTCGGTCCCGAACCGGTCCGCCAGCTTGCCGGCGTTCGGCGACAGCGTGGCCACCAGCAGGCCGGCCGGCAGGAAGGCCAGCGCGGTCTCGAAGGACGACCAGCCGAGCAGGTTCTGCAGGTACAGCGTGCCGATCAGCTGGAAGGCGACGTACGAGCCGAACACGGTCAGGATGGCCAGGTTCGCCCGCCGCAGCGAGGCGTTGCGCAGGATGCCGAGCCGGACCAGCGGGTGCTTCGACCGGAGCTCGATCGCGACGAACCCAGCCAGCAGTACGACGGCCAGCGCGAACATCCCGATGGTCTGCACCGAGACCCAGCCGGCGTGCTCGGCGCCGACGACCGCGTAGACCAGCGACAGCATGCCGGCCGTGACGGTGATCGCGCCGGGGATGTCGTACCCGCCGGCGGCGTTGTCGCGCGGGCTGTTCGGGATCAGCTTGATCGCGAACAGCAGCACGATCAGGGCGACCGGGCCGGGCATCAGGAAGGTCCAGCGCCAGCCGACCTCGGTCAGCGCGCCACCCAGGATCAGGCCCATCGAGAAGCCGCTGGCGGCGCAGGTGGTGAAGATGCTGAGGGCGCGGTTGCGGTCCGGGCCCTCGTGGAAGGTCGTGGTGATGATGGACAGGGCGGCCGGGGCGGTGAACGCGGCGGCGACACCCTTCACGAACCGCGCGGCGATGAGCAGTTCGGGGCTGGTGGCCAGTGAGCTCAGCATCGAGACCACGGCGAACACGCCGAGGGCGATCAGGAACACCCGGCGGCGGCCGAGCAGGTCGGCGGCGCGGCCGCCGAGCAGCAGCAGGCCGCCGTACCCGAGCACGTAGCCGGTGACCACCCACTGCAGGGAGGAGAGCGGGACGCCCAGGTCGGCGCCGATGGACGGCAGGGACATACCGACCATGGACACGTCCAGGCCGTCGAGGAAGATCACGCCGCAGACCACCAGGAGGGCGCCCCAGAGGCGCGCGTCCCAGGTCATGCGAGCCGGCGCAGTATCGGCTGGTGATGGGGTGTGCGTTGTCTGTGTCACGAGGGGAGACTATTCCATGCACATGCATCTAATGTCTAGGCATTAAATGCGCTTGCATAGATTGCGCATGCATGATAACGTCGCCTCCATGACCGCCACGAAGGTCAGCGCAGGTCCTGGTGAGACCCGCGCCGATGTCAGCACCGATGTCAGGGAGTGGCGCGAGCTGCTGGCCCGCCACGCCGACCTGACCTGCGCCCTCGACCGGGCGCTGCAGACCGACCACTCGCTGGGCATGAGTGAGTACGAGGTGCTCGAGCGGCTCGCCGAGCTGCCGGAGCAGTCGGCCAAGGTGGCCACGATCGCCAAGTCCGTGCACCTGAGCCAGAGCGCGCTGTCCCGCGTGATCGGCCGGCTGGAGACGGCCGGCCTGGTCGAGCGGCACATGTGCCCCGAGGACCGCCGGGCCGTGAACGTCCGGCTCACCGAGGAGGGCCTGCTCCGTCAGACCGAGGCGCAGCCGACCCAGCGCCGCGTCCTCGCCGAGCGCCTGCACGCGCCGCTGGTCAAGAGCTGCCAGCCGCTCTGATCACTCCCGTACGGCGCCTTCCAGCATGCCCGCGATGAAGTGGCGCTGCAGGAAGGCGTAGACGAGCACGACCGGCGTGCCGACGATCACCGCACCGGCAGCCAGCAAGGTGAACCCGGACGTGTACTGCCCGGAGAAGAAGGCCAGGCCCAACGGCGCCGTACGTAAGGACTCGCTCGTGACCATCACCAGCGGGATCAGGAACTCGTTCCACGTCCACATGAACACCAGCACGATCAGCGTCACCAGCGCGGGCCGGGCCGGCGGCACCAGCACCTGCCACAGCGTCCGCCAGTGCCCGGCGCCGTCCAGCCGCGCGGCCTCCACCAGCGACCGGGACGCGGACCGGAAGTACGCCCGCATCCAGAAGGTGCCGAAGGCAACGGACTGCGCGACCTGCGGGAGCGCGACAGCCCAGAAGGTGTCGGTCAGGCCGAGCGTGCGCAGATCGAAGTACAGCGGTACGACGATCGCCTCGGTCGGCATCATGATCCCGAGCAGGAACAGGTAGAACAGCACTCCGGCCCCGCGGAACCGCATCGTGCCGAACGCGTACCCGCTCAGGATCGACAGCAGCACGCTGGCCACCACGACCGTCACCGACACCGCGACGCTCATCCGCAGGTAGGTGCCGAAGTGGCCGATCTGCCACGCCTCGCCGAAGTTCCCGAACCCGCTCGTCCCGCCGCCGGCGTCGTCCGGGCCGAGCGCGGCGACCAGGATCGTCACGATCGGGCCGAGCGCGAACAACCCGAACACGGTCAGCAGCGCGTAATTCCCGATCCGCTCGGCCGCCGAGGCCCTCACGCCGTACTCCGATCTGCCAGCCGGTTGACGCCGAGCGTGATCACGAAGATCAGGATCGTCAGGCACACCCCGATCGCCGCCGCCGAACCGACCTGGCCGAGCTCGAAGGCCCGGTGGTAGACCTCGTACGACGGGACGCTGGTGGACGTCCCGGGACCGCCGCTCGTGGTGATGTAGACCAGGTCGAAGGTCCGCAGCGCCGCGATCACCGTCAACGTCACCGCGACCGCGATCTCGCCCCGGACCGCGGGCAGCACCACCGCGAAGAACTCCGCCACCGGACCGGCGCCGTCCAGCCGCGCGGCCTCGTAGCGCTCGCGGGGAATCCGCGACATCCCGGCCAGCAGCAGCACGGTCACCAGTCCGGTCTCGAACCACGTCCCGATCACGCCGACCGCCGGCAGGGCGAACGTGTAGTCCCCCAGCCAGCCCCGCGCGAGCCCGCCCAGCCCGACGGCTCGCAGTACGTCGTTCAGTGGGCCGTCGGGAGCGTAGATGTGCCGCCAGGCGAAGGCCACCACGACCATCGCGATCACCTGCGGCAGGAACACGACGGTCCGGAAGAAGCCGAGTCCCCGGACCCTGGCGCGCTGCAGCACCGAGGCCAGCGCGAGCCCGATCAGCACCGGAAGCACCGCGTAGAAGACGATCAGCACCAGCGCGTGCCCGAACGCGGCCCGCAGCCCGGCGTCCCGGACCACGTCCGCGTAGTTGCTCAGGCCAACGAACTTCCCGAGCGTGATCCCGTCCCACTCGAACAGCGACAGGTGCACCGACCGGACCAGCGGGTAGAGCAGGAACGCGCCGTACACGAGCAGTGCCGGCAGGATGTAGAGGTACCCGATCCGGCGCGGCTCGCCGGGCGGTGAGCTCACTTGCCGGCGAACTTGCTGTAGTCGGTCTCCAGCGTGGTCAGGAACTGTTGCGGGGTCGCCTTCTTCGCCAGCAGGTCCTGCAGCGCGGCGCCGATGGTGTCGTACATGGTCGGGGTCGCGTAGTCCAGGTACGGAACCATTGCCTCCTTGCTGACCGCCGTACCGAAGCTGCTGAAGATGTCGCTGGCCAGGCCGGGCGGCGCCTGCTGGGCCGAGGTGTCGGCGATCGGCAGGTTGCCGGTGCTGGTGAGGACCTTCATCGCGTCCGGGCTGGTGATGAAGTTGATGTACGCCGCGGCCGCGTCCGCGTTCTTCGCCTTGTTGGTGATCGCGAACGGAAGGCCGGTGCCACCGGTCACCACCGGCTTGGCATCGGCCGACTCACCCGGCGGCAGCATGAAGCCGACCTTGTCGCCGAGCGCCTTCTGCAGGTCGGCCTGCAGCCAGGTGCCGGCGATCAGGAACACCCCGTTCCCCTTGCCGAAGTCCTGCCAGGCCGGGTCGTACCCCTGCCCGTTGAAGCCCTGGTTGAAGTAGCCCTTGTCCACCCACGACACCAGACCCTCGGCGGCCTTGGTGTTCTCCGGCGTGTTCCAGGACGCGCCCGGACGGCCGAACGCGAGCGTGGTGATCTGGTCGGCCGGCACGAAGTGGTCCTGCACGGTGCCGAACACGTGGATGGCCGGCCACTTGTCCAGGTTGCCGAACTGCATCGGCACCTCGCCGGCCGCCTTCGCCTTGGCCAGCGCGTCCTCGAACTCGGCCCATGTCTTCGGCGGCTGGACGCCGAGCTTGGTCAGCTTCTCCTTGTTGTAGTAGAGCCCGACCACCTCGCCGACCTGCGGCAACCCGTACAGGTTGCCCTCGCCGAACGTCTTGCCGTCGGCGGAGTAGCGCGAGTACTGCAGCACCGAGTCCGGGTAGCGGCTGCCCCAGTTGTAGGCCTTCGCCCACTCGTCCAGCGGCACGAGCTGACCGGCCTTGACGAACTCGCCCATGTCCGAGCGGCCGTTGTTGGCCTGGACGACGTCCGGCGCGTTGTTGCCGGACAGCGCCAGCCGCAACGTGGTCTTCAGGTCGTCGAACGAGCGGGAGACCCGGTTGACCTTGATGTTCGGGTACTTCGCCTGGAACTGCTTGACCAGCTCGGCCATCTGGGCCGCCTGACCGCCGCGGACCTCCTGGTCCCAGACCGTCAACTGGACCTCGCCGAGCGCGGCGGCATCCGTCTTCACCGTGCTCGGCGCGCTGGTGCTCCCGCTCGGGCTGTCGGATCCCGGCGCACAGGCGGTAGCCGTGAGCAACAAGGCCGCGGAGGCGGCGACGATCGTCTTCAACACGTCGAACTCCTCAGTTCAGCGGGTACCCATACCCGTTGCCGGTCAGACCGATCAATACCCGCGCGTTGTCCTCCTCACCCTACGGCGGCGACTGCTCACGCGCCGATCATTTGTGCAGGACTGCGAGGTGGTTGCGCATGACTCGGCGGACGGGTGGGTCGAGGTGGCGGTCCCAGGTCGGGTGGCGTTCGCCGCGGAGCCGGGCGTAGTAGGCGAGGGCCTCGGACAGGGCCTGCTCGCGAAGGTAGCCACGAGCCAGTGGCTGCTTGCCGCGGCCGTTCAGCCTGGGGCGACGTTCGTACGCCGCGTTGGCCGTGAAGATCCCGAGTCCGTAGAACACGGTGAGCAGGTCGGTCAGCGACTCGTGGTCGGGGCGGTGCAGGAACGAGATCCGGCCGGCGCCGAGCAGCAACTCGTGACCGGCCTCGTGGGCGAAGATCGCAACCAAGGCGACCGGGTCGGCGGCCAACGCGGGCGCGAGCTGGATCTCGTTGCGCTCGGCACCGCGGATCCACCGGCCGGACGGTTCCTTCACCACTCCTCGGTACGCCGGTCGCCGGACGCCGTCCGCGACGAGCCCGAAGCTGAGCGCGCACTGCTCTGCCGGCAGGTCCATCCGCTCGGCGACCCGCGCACACAACCCCGCCGCGGCTGCGACGCTGCCGTCGTACCCGGCCGGGATCAGCTCGGACGGCACCACGATCGGCCGGAGCAGGACCTCACGCCCGAACTCAGCGACCATCCAGTCCATCGACGACCTGATCCACCGCCGCCGCCCGCCCGGCAACCGCTCCCGCGGCGCCTTCAACTCGGCCCGCCGCCGCAACACCCCCATCGGATTCCTCACTCGCCGGATCATGCCAATCCGACGCCGGCATAAACACACCGGTTCCGGTTCGTTACCGTGCGCTACTTGAGCAGGAGCTTGCCCAGGCGGCGGGAGGCGACGTACATGCCGAGGGTGCCCATGGCCGCGAGGTAGAGGGCGTTGAGGAGGAGGGACCAGCCGACGACACCGGTGGTGAAGGCTCGCTCGAGGACCACGCCCTGGTAGAGCGGGGTGATCTCGACCAGCCAGCGGATCGCCGGCGGGTAGGTCTCGACCGGGTAGAAGGTGGCCGAGAACAGGAACATCGGGATGATCGCCAACTGCACGAACTCGAAGTCCTGCCAGCTGCGCATGAACGTGGTCAGGGCCATCCCGGCGCCGGCGAAGGCGAACCCGATCAGCACCGAGGCCGGCAGCGCGAGCAGCGCCCACCACGACGACACCAGGCCCATCCCGAGCATGACGAGGATGAACATCGCCGAGTAGCAGGCTCCGCGGAGCAGCGCCCAGGTCACCTCACCGGTCGCGACGTCCCACGGCCGCAGCGGCGTCGCCAGCATCGAGTCGTAGAGCTTGGCGTACTTCATCCGGAAGAAGATGTTGTACGTCGAGTCGAAGACCGCGCCGTTCATCGCCGAACTGGCCAGCATCGCCGGCGCGACGAAGGCGGCGTACCCGATCGTCGTGCCGTCGGACAGCGTGAAGTCGCCGACCAGCTGGGCGACCCCGATGCCGATCGACAGCAGGTAGAACACGGGCTCGAAGAAGCCGGACAGGAAGACGATCCAGGACCGCCGGTACATCACGAAGTTGCGCTCCACGATGTGCCGGCCGCCGCCGAGCCGCAGCGGGACCGGGACGACCCGCGTCGTCAGTGTCGCCATCAGCCCACCAGCTTCCGGGTGAAGCCGCGGACTGCGAGCCACGTGCCGACCACGAACCAGGCGAGCAGGTACCCGACGTTGAGCAGCGCCATCCAAGGATCGACCGTGCCCAGGCTGAGGTCGCGAGACAGCTCGACGCCGTGCCACAGCGGGCTGACGTAGGCGAGCCACTCGATCCAGTCGGGCAGCTGCGACACCGGGAAGAACGCACCCGAGAACAGGAACGCCGGGACCACACCGAACCGGAAGATCATCGCGAAGCCCGCGTCGTTCTCCAGCTTGGTCGCGTACGCCGCCACCGGAGCGGCAGCCGCCATCCCGACCAGCACCGCGACCGGCAGACCGAGCAGGCCCAGCGGCGACTCCAGCCCGCCGAACGCGGCGATCACCAGCAGGAACACCAGGCAGGTGCTGGTCACCCGGAACGCGATGAACGTGAGCTGCCCGTAGACGACATCCGCCGGGCGCAGCGGCGTCGCGATCATCGAGTGGTAGAACTTCTGCCACTTCAACCCGCTCATCACCGGGTACGTCGCCTCGCCGACGGCGATCTGCAGTCCGGTCGAGGCGAGCAGCCCGGGCGCGATGTACTGCAGGTAGCTGACGCCGCCCAGCGCGCCGGTCCCGTTGCTGTCCACGAAGGACCCGAGCCCGATCCCCATCGCGGCCAGGTAGAGCAGCGGCAGCAGGAAGCTGCTGACCAGCGTGCCCTTCCAGGTGCGTTTGTAGACGGTCAGCCAGTAGTCGAACTGGCGTCGCCCGTTCTCCAGTGCGAGGGCCATCAGTCCACCAGCGTCCGGCCGGTGAGCCGCAGGAACACGTCCTCCAGGGTGGAGCGCCGTACCAGAACTGCTGCCGGCTCGAGGCCGCGCTCGTGGACGGCGGCGACCGCGCGCTCACCGTCGTCGGTGTAGAGCAGCAGGCGGTCCGGCAGCACCTCGATGCGCTGGGCCAGGTCCTCCACCTTCTCGGCGAGCGCGTCGTGGTCCGACTGCATCACCTCGGGGCCGAAGCGCAGCTCGGTCACCTCGCGGGTCGAGTAGTCCCTGATCAGCTGGGCCGGCGAGCCTTCGGCTGCGATCAGGCCGCCGTCCATCACCACCAGCCGGTCGCAGAGCTGCTCGGCCTCGTCCATGTAGTGCGTGGTGATGATCAGCGTCACGCCGGCCTGCTTGAGCCGGAACAGCTTGTCCCAGAGCAGGTGCCGGGCCTGTGGGTCGAGGCCGGTCGTCGGCTCGTCGAGCAGCAGCAGGTCGGGCTTGCTGACCAGCGACCGGGCGATGGTCAGCCGCCGCTTCATGCCGCCGGACAGCTCGTCGACCTTGACCTTCGCCTTGTCGGTCAGCGCGACGAACTCGAGCAGCTCGTCGGCCCGCAGCCGGCACTCGGCCCGGCTGAGACCGAAGTACCGCCCGTAGATGACCAGGTTCTCCCGGACGGTCAGCTCGGTGTCGAGGGTGTCGTCCTGCGGGCAGACGCCCAGCCGGGCCCGGATCGACGGGCCCTCGGCCGCCGGGTCCATGCCGAGGATCCGCAACGTGCCGCCGCTGGCCGGCGAGACTGCGCCGATCATCCGCATCGTCGACGACTTGCCCGCGCCGTTCGGCCCGAGGAACCCGAACGCCTCCCCGCGCCACACGTCCAGCTCGATCCCGCGCACCGCCTCGAAGTCGCCGTACGACTTCCGCAGCCCGCGGACGTGGACCAGGGACTCCCGTTGCTCACTCACGGCTTCGACCCTAGTCCCGCCTCCCGACAGTTTCTTGTTGTTTTGGGCGCAATCAGCCGCGACCGACGTACCGCATCCCGGCGGCCATCACGGTGAGCGCCGGTACGGCGACCGACGTCGGCAGCTGCGCGATCCGGACCACGAAGTCCGCGACGACCTTCGGGTCGAACGTCGGCTCGGGCGCGATCGACCCGTCCGCCTGCAGCACGCCCTGCCCCATCCGTTCGGTCATCGGGGTGGCGGCGTTGCCGATGTCGATCTGGCAGGCGGTGATCCCGTGCCCCCGGCCTTCCAGCTCCAGGCCCTTGGTCAGGCCGCTGATCGCGTGCTTGCTGGCGGTGTACGCGATCCCATGCGGGCGCGGCACGTGCGCGGAGATCGACCCGTTGTTGATGATCCGGCCACCCTTCGGATCCTGTCGCAGCATCAGCGCGAACGCCGCCTGCGCACACAGGAACGAGCCGGTCAGGTTGGTGTCCACCACTCGCCGCCAGTCCTCCTCGCTGACGTCCTGCACCGGCGCGGCCGGCGCACCCGTCCCCGCGTTGTTCACCAGTACGTCGACCCGCTCGAGCCCACCGAACAGGCCGCGCACCGCGGCACCGTCGGCAACGTCCAGCACCGCAGGCACGACCCGCCCACTCGCCGCCGCGGCGGTTTCCTGGAGCTTCGCCTCGGTCCGTCCCGTGATGATCACCTCGAAGCCGGCGGCCGCCAGCGCGAGCGCCATCTCCCGGCCGAGCCCCGAACCGCCACCGGTCACCACTGCCACCTGCGTCACAAAAGCCACCTCTCCGACGTCGAGTACGTGTCCGCAGATTCTCCTCCACTGCGATCAGTGACCAGCCCGCGACGGAGAGCAAATGAGTGGCGACTCAGTCAGGATCCTTGGAAACTCATTTGCATGCATCACGCAAGCATGTATATGCTTGCAGCATGCAAGTAAACGACGCGTACTCTCCGCAGACCCCGATCGAGGGTGTGCTGCACGCGTTCACCAGGGTCGGCCGGCGCCTGAAGGGCAAGCAGCCCGGCGACACGCTCGACCACAGCGCCCACGTGGTCCTGTTCGTGCTGCGCTGCAGCGGCGCCCTGCGGTTGTCCGACCTGGCCGCCCGGATGGAGCTCGACGCCTCCACCACGAGCCGGCACGTCCGATCGCTGGAGCAGCTCGGGCTGGTCCGCCGCTCCCCCGACCCGGATGACGGCCGCGCGTTCCGGGTCGAGCTGACCGAGCAGGGCATCGAGCAGTGGGAGGCCGGCGCGCGCCGCCGGATGGAGCTGCTCAGCGCGGCCATGGAGGGCTGGTCCGAGGACGATGTGCTGACGTTCGAGCGGTTGATGACCCGGTTCGCCGACGGTGTCGCGAACCTGACCGACACCGGCGCCGACAACCGCGCCTGGGCCGACAAGGGCTGGGCCGCCGTCGCCCCACGGATCCGGCCGGCCGCGGCGGACCGCCGTACCGAAGACCTCGCGCCCCGTGGGGACCCCGCCGCCCGCGAGAACACCGAGAAGAACCTGGAGAGCACCAGATGAGCACCACCGAGCCCGCCACCACCGGCGGCGCTGCGCCTGACGACGCCCCGAACTACCTGTCCCACAAGCAGATCCTGGTCGTCCTCGGCGGCCTGATGGCGGGCATGTTCCTGGCCGCGCTCGACCAGAGCATCGTCGGGACCGCACTGCCGCAGATCGTCAGCGAGTTCAACAGCCTGGACAAGCTGTCCTGGGTGGTCACCGCGTACCTGCTGACCTCGACCGCCTCCACCCCGCTGTGGGGCAAGATCTCCGACCTCTACGGCCGCCGCCCGCTGTTCATCGCGGCGATCGTCACCTTCCTGGCCGGCTCGGTGCTGTCCGCGATGGCGCAGAACATCGAGATGCTGATCGGCTTCCGGGCCGTCCAGGGTCTCGGCGCCGGCGGCCTGATGTCGCTGGCCTTCGCCACCATCGGCGACGTGATCCCGCCCCGCGAGCGCGGTAAGTACATGGGGTACTTCGGCGCCGTCTTCGGCCTGTCCTCGGTGGCCGGCCCGCTGCTCGGCGGCCTGCTCACCGACGGCCCGGGCTGGCGCTGGATCTTCTGGATCAACCTGCCGATCGGCCTGGTTGCCCTGGGCATCGTCGCCGCCGTGCTGAAGCTGCCGCACGTGCGGCGGTCGCACAAGATCGACTACCTCGGCGCCGCCGTGATCACCGGCGCGGTCACCACGCTGCTGCTGGCGATCTCGTGGAGCGGCCCGACCTACGGCTGGGGCGACACCACCACGATCGCGCTGCTGGCCGCGGCCGTCGTACTGGCCGTCGCGTTCGTCTTCGTCGAGCTGAAGGTGGCCGAGCCGATCATCCCGATGGACCTGTTCAAGGGCCGGATCTTCTCCGGGTACGCGGGGTACGCGTTCCTGCTCGGCTTCGCGATGTTCGGCGCGCTGATCTTCCTGCCGCTGTACCTGCAGGCGGTCAAGGACATGTCGCCGACCCGGTCCGGGCTGGCGCTGCTGCCGATGATCGTCGGCATCTTCTCCGCCTCGATCCCGAGCGGCCAGCTGATGAGCAAGAACGGCCGGTACAAGGCGTTCCCGATCATCTCCGCGGTGCTGGTCGGCGGCGCGATGGTGCTGCTGTCCACGCTCAGCATGACCACGCCGTACTGGCAGCTGGCGATCTACATGTTCGTGATGGGCGCCGGCCTGGGCCTGTCGATGCAGATCACCGTCACCGCGGCGCAGAACAGCGTGCCCCGGCAGCACATGGGCAGCGCGACCTCGACGATGACTTTCTTCCGCTCGATGGGTGGCGCGATCGGCACGGCGGTGTACGGCGCGGTCCTCACCAGCCGGCTGAAGGAGCACCTGACCGACATCGTCCCGCACGCGACGCAGTCGATGGTCGACGGGCTGGCCAAGGCGGCCAACAGCGTCGACGCGCTGCACGCCCTGCAGCAGCCGATGAAGGGCTGGGCCCTGCAGGGTCTGGTCCAGGCGATGGACGACGTCTTCCTGGTCTCGCTGCCGTTCCTGGTGATCGCGCTGATCATCGCGGTGGTCACCCCGGAGCAGCGGCTTGCCGGCCGCTCCGACGGCGCCAAGCCGGACGAGTCCGTGGAGAGTTCCACAGCCGCCGCGATGCACTGACGGCGGCCATAGGAACGAAGTGCCCCACCGGGAAACCGGTGGGGCACTTCGCGTTGGTGACCGGCCTGTACTGCGGTGTGAGACAAAGGCCTGTCGTGACCCTGCGGAGCCCTAGGTTGCCCTGGCAGAGTGCCGCGTAGACGGGAACAGTCTGGGGATGAAAACACTCGACCGGCCGTTGGACGACGACGACCGCGCGATGGCCGACCTGGCCGAGGTTCGCGACTGGCGGCGGGTCGCCGGTCCGCACCTGGGCGCGACCGGCGGTGTCCCGGTGCGGAAGCTGATCCGCCGGGTCAAGTCCGCGACCGGCTGGAAACCGTGGCCGATCGACCGCAAGACCGTCATCGACGACCTGCTCGACGGCTGGGGCTTCCTCACCAGGCGCAACACCGAGATGGCCGTGTACGACGACCAGATCCTGCCGCACAGCCCGTTCAGCGGCTGGATCGCCTTCGAGATCGGCCGGGCCGACATGGCCGCCGCGGAGGCCGGCCTGGACCAGAACTGGCCGGCCAAGTTCGACCTGGCCCGCCGGCACTGGGGCGAACCGGCGTACGCGGGAACCGACAGTGGGTCGGATTTCGTCGATGAGTGGGCACCCGGTGCAGGTCTCGACCGCCGCCACCTCGCGGTCTGGACCCCGCCGGGCGCCGAGATCCACCTGTACAGCAACAAACCGAGAAAGGATCCCTTGTCCGTGTCGGTCGGGATTCACTATGCGGTCTACCTCAACGAGGAGGGGACATGACGACAGCAGCACCCGAGGTCACGGCCCGGAGGAATCTCCGGTCCGCCCTGCGTGACCAGGCGACGTTCCGCGAAGGCGGCCCCGGGATCGGAGCGAACAGCTCCGTCTCGCCAGAGGCCCTGACCCGGGTCGCGCACAGCGCCGCCGCGGTCGCTGCTCCGAGCGCCCGGCCTTCGACCGCCCTGTCGGGCGACCTGGCGGCCAGCTTCCGGGCCGCCGCGGTTCCGCAGGCCGGTCCAGGCCAGAATCCACGCACCGTCAACGCCGGCGAGCGCCCCCAGACCGGCAGCGGCAAGGCCGCGAAGGGCAAGGACAGTCCGGCGCTCTAGGCCGGGCCGGCTGACCCTGATCGGCACCTACTGTTTCGACCGCGGGCAGCACGCCTACGACGAAGGGGACGCACCCTGCGATGAAGATCAAGGACAGGCCGCTCGAGGACGACGCGGCCGCGATGGCGGATCTCGCCGAGATCGCCGACTGGACCAAGATCGCCGGTCCGGACACCGGTGAGACCGGGTACGAGGTCGTCAAGGCCCTGGTGCACCGGGTGACCACCGCGACCGGCTGGAAGCCCTGGCCGGACGAGGGCCCGAGCGAAGGGTTCGAGAAGCTGCAGTCGTGGGGCTTCGAGACCCAGCGCGGCATCACGATGATCGTGTTCAACGGCCTGGTGCTCGCGGACGTGCGGGACAGCGGCTGGTCGGCGTACGACCTGCAGCCGGAGGACATCCCGCAGGCCGAGGCCGGCCTCGACGAGAACTGGCCGGCGGCGTTCGCCCTGGCGGTCGAGAAGTGGGGACCGCCGGTCTACGCCAGCGACTACCGCAACCCGAACTTCCTCGACGAGTACTGGCCGGGTGCGGGCTTCGACAAGCGCCACCTGGCGGTCTGGCCGCGGGTCGGCGCGCAGTTCCACATCTACAGCGACCTGCCCGCCGCGGACCCGCTGTCGCCGTCCGTCGGCATCAACTACACGGTCTACCTCGACTAGGAGCGAATGTGACCAACCCATCCGAAGGTCCCGGGTCGGCGGATGCCATGCGCGCGGCGCTTGCCCAGCGGGGAATCTCGGCGGAGCAGGCCGACGTGTTCGTGGACTTCGCGGAGCACTATCGTGCGGTGTTTGCGGAGCAGCAGGCGCGGCTGGAAAGCCTGCAGCAGCAGCTCGCAGCGCAGCAGAGCGGCCGCGCGCGCCGGGCGGCGCCGTACGTCGCAACTGCCGCCGGAGCAGCCGCGATCGCCTCGGACCAGGGTCAGTCCGTGATCGGCGATGTCGGCCGCTGGACGGGCGACCAGGCCGTTGCGTTCGGGCAGTACGCCAGCGAGCAGTACACCGCCGCGAAGGAGGGGCTGCAGGCGTTCGGCCAGGACGTCTCGCGGGAGGCCGGGCAGATGTGGGACTCGGCGGTCGCAGGCGCCCAGCAGTTCGGCCAGGACGTCTCGCGCGAGGCCGGGCAACTGTGGGACTCAGCGGTCGCAGGCGCCCAGAGCGCAGCCAGCGCGGTGTCCGGCTGGACGGTCGAGACCTGGCACAACATTGCGGACCCGGTGTCCAACGCCGCTCAGTCCGTCGGCGCGTGGGCCGGTCAGTACGCCGACTCCGTGGCTGCGAACCCAGGAAACGCCGCCGCGACCGCTGCGCTGGCGGCCGGCGTGGTCGTTGCCGCGACACCGCAGTTGCGGCAGGGAGTCGCGCAGGCAGCCAACGCTGCCAGCCGGTGGGGCAAGGCGGCCGTCCAGGCGACGACTGACGCCGTACGGAACGCTCCGTCGCGGCTGGCGCAGTTGGGCCGGAACGCCATGGAGGGTGCGAAGAAGTTCTACGACCACGCTCGGACGGACCCGCGGGTGGACTACGCCCTGACCCGGCTCGGCATCCCGCCGCGGCAGGTCAACGAGGCCGCGACCGAGGCCGCCAACGGCGTTACCTCACCCGAGTCGACGCTGCCGAAGGCCGCCGAGGTGCAGATGGGACTGGAGCAGAAGGCACTGGGGCAGGACGGATCCCAGGCGTCTGCCAGCCGCGCCGTGGTGGCAGCAGAAGCCGCCAAGACGACCGGCGCGACTGCGGAGCAAGGGGAGGCTGCGACCGCGCAGGGCAAGGGACTCAACACGAAGGTGGAGCGCGGCGGCCAAGGCCAGGGCCGCTGACTCTGGGTCTCACGACAGCGCCGCTGGGGCTTCCCCGGCGGCGCTTCGTCGTACCTGGGGCTAGCCGTCGACCACTTCGGGGGACGGCTGTCTGCGCCGGGGTAGCTGGCGGCGGGGTGGTTCGGGGTCGACGTCGTTGCCGGCCAGGTGGTTGACGACAGCATTGAGGACCGCGGCCGTCGGTACGGCGATCAGCGCGCCGACGATCCCGGCGACGACGACACCGGTCGCGATCGCCAGGATGATGGCCAGCGGGTGCACGGCGACCGCGCGGCCGAGCAGGAACGGCTGCAGCACGTGCGCCTCCAGCTGCTGGACGCCGATCACCACCGCGAGCATGATGATCGCGACGATCGGGCCCTTGGCAACCAACGCGACCAGGACGGCGACGCTGCCGCTGATCAGCGCGCCGACCACCGGGATGAACGCGCCGACGAAGACCAGGATCCCGATCGCGCTGACCAGCGGCAGGCCGAGGATCGCCGCGCCCAGCGAGATCCCGATCGCGTCGGCGGCCGCGACGACGACGGTGGCCCGGACGAACGCGGTCAGCGACACCCACGCCTTCCGGCCGGACGAGTCGGCCTTCTGCCGCGCCTGCCGCGGGAACAGCCGGATCAGCCAGGCCCAGATCTGGTCGCCCTGGTAGAGGAAGAAGAACAGGCAGA
Organism: Kribbella sp. NPDC050470; assembly: GCF_044458365.1. Classification (NCBI taxonomy): domain Bacteria; kingdom Bacillati; phylum Actinomycetota; class Actinomycetes; order Propionibacteriales; family Kribbellaceae; genus Kribbella; species Kribbella sp. NPDC050470. The sequence goes on from NZ_JBITHV010000007.1 coordinate 161,269, forward strand.
ACAGCGCGATGAACAGGCCCGCGAACACATGCGTCGCGGTGGTCCCGACCTCGGCCGCGCGCTGGCCGAGCGCGCCACCGGAGGTGATCTCGTCCCGGACCGTGTTGAACGCGCTGGTGATGTCCTGGTCGTCGAGGCCGAAGTTGATCCGGAGCAGGTCACGCAGCTTCTGCACACCTTCGCCGACCTGCGTCGACAGGCTCTCGAACTGGCTGGCGATCTGCGTGCCGACCAAGGTGAGCAGACCGGCCACCACGATGATGGTGGCGAGCACGGTGATTCCGGCCGACGGGCCGCGCGGGATCCTCAACCGCTGCAGGCCGTCCGTCACCGGCACCAGTAGCGCGGTGAGCAGCACGCCGACCGTGACCGGAACCACCACCTCGGACAGGTAGCGCATCCCGTACCCGACCACGAGCACCGCGGCCACGATCACCAGGAACCGCCAGGACCATGCAGAGGCGATCTGCATCGCCGGCGTCACCCCGGTGTCCACCCGCCCGCCACTCGACGAGGCCACTAGGTGATCCTCCGTGCTCGCCGACTCCAGCACGTCGTTGTCCGCCACCGGACTCGGCTTGTCACTGCCCAACTCAGGAACCTCGGCCTGAGGTACGCCGGTCTCGTCGTCCCGCCCCGCCTCGCTCATCACACCTCCGCAGCTCGCCGTGCTGCTGAGACTAGTGCCCGGTGCGGACCGTTCCATGAATGCGGGCTGCCAGGCCCTTGGCGGCCTGGGGTTCGAGGTCGGCGAGGAGGCCGACGCCGGCCAGCACGTAGTCCTGGTCGACGGCGATCGCCGCGCGCTCCGGGACCAGCCAGCCCTCCGCCTGCGCGTTCACCGCCACGGAGCCGAGGATCCGCTCGGCCACCTCCGGGCCGTTGTGCCGCAGTACTCCCCCGGATCCGACCAGCAGGTCCACCTCGCGCAGGTCCTTCCCGGACCGCTCGATCACCCGTCCGCCCGGCCCGAACACGATCCGCTGCCGGCCCGCGTGCCGCCTGATCGCGACCGTGGCCGCGATCCGCGCGAGTGTCTCGTCGTACGACGTCTCGGTCCGGGAGTCCGGCAGGTACGACGGGTCGTCGTGCCGGCGGATCGCGGCGGCCCGGAGGCCGTCGTCCTGGACGAGGCCGGCTTCGACGCCGGCGGCCACCACCGGGACCGCGCTCCAGCGCATGCCGAGGTCGCCCTCGACGGTGCGCGTGACCGGGTGCGTCGCGACCACCTCGCGTCCGAGGTTCGCGTCCTCCGGGTCGAGCTCGATCACCGAGTGCACGTCGGTGGTCGCGCCGCCGATGTCCACGACCGCCACGTCGCCGTGCAACCCGGCCAGCACTTCGACTCCCCGCAGTACGACGTCGGGCGTGGCGGCACGGACCATCCGCGCGAAACCCGGGTCCTTGGAGAGGTTCTTGCCGCCGATCACGTGCTTCAGGAACATCTCCCGGATCGCCGCTCGCGCCCCGTCCGGCGCGAACACGCCGATCTCCGGCACCACGTTGTCCGCCAGGACGTGCGGCACGTCGGCGAGGATCCCGGCGACCTCCGGCTGGGCGTCGACGTTGCCGGCGACAACGACCGGTCGGCGCCAGCGGTACTTCGCCAGCGTCTCGGCCGCCTTCAGCAGGACGGCCGAGTTGCCGCCGTCCGTACCGCCCAGCAGCAGTACGACGTCCGGCCGGTCCTTGCGCAACGCCTTGAGCGACATCGCGGTGAGCCCACCGTTGACCACGGCAACCACTCGCCCGCCGCTGGACAGCGCGACCCGGCGGCCGGCCTCCGCGGTGACGAGCTCCTCGTTGCCCACGACACCGATCCGGAGACCGCCGCCGGCGCTGGAGCAGGCCAGCACCTCAGCCTTGGCGACCCCACGATCGACGTCCTCGAGCACGGCCCGGCAGGCGTGCCAGCCGTCCATCACGTCGGTGCCGATCGTGGTGCGGTGCTCGGCTCGGGCGACCAGGTCACCCGAGCCGGAGTCCACCGCGATCGCCTTCGTGTACGTCGACCCGAAGTCGACCGCGACCAGAAGGCCCATCGATCAGGACATCGCGCGGTCGAGGTCCTGGAGGAGGTCGTCGATCGTCTCGATGCCGACGCTCAGCCGGATCAGGTCGGCCGGCACCTCGAGCGGCGTACCGGCGACCGAGGCGTGCGTCATCTTGCCCGGGTGCTCGATCAGCGACTCCACGCCGCCGAGCGACTCGCCCAGCGTGAAGACCTCCGCCTTGTTGCAGATGTCGATCGCTTGCTGCTCGCCGCCGGAGACGCGGAACGACACGATGCCGCCGTACCGCTTCATCTGCTTGGCGGCGGTTTCGTGACCAGGGTGGCCGTCGATCCCCGGGTACAGCACCTGGGTGACGGACTGGTGCCGCTGCAGGAACTCGACGACACGCTCGGCGTTGTCGCTGTGCCGGTCCATCCGGACACCGAGGGTCTTGATCCCGCGCAGCACCAGCCAGGAGTCGAACGGGCCGGCGACCGCGCCGATCGCGTTCTGGTGGAAGGCGATCTTGTCGGCGAGGTCGGTGTCGCGGACGATCAGCGCGCCGCCGACGACGTCGGAGTGGCCGCCCATGTACTTCGTGGTCGAGTGCACGACCACGTCCGCGCCGAGCTCCAGCGGCTGCTGCAGGTACGGCGAGGCGAACGTGTTGTCGACGACCAGCAGCGCGCCCGCGTCGTGCGCGATCTGCGCCACGATGGCGATGTCGGCGACGTTCAGCAGCGGGTTGGTCGGGGTCTCCAGCCAGACGACCTTGGTCTTGCCCGGGCGGATCGCGGCGCGGATCGCCTCCGGGTGGGTGACCGCGGCCGGCGTCATCTCGACACCCCAGGTGCCGAGGACGCGGGCGAACAGGCGGAACGTGCCGCCGTACGCGTCGTCGGGGAACACCACGTGGTCACCCGGCACGCAGAGCGAGCGGATCAGGGTGTCCTCGGCGGCGAGGCCGCTGGCGAACGCGAACCCGCGGTTGCCGCCCTCGATCGCGGCCAGACACTCCTCGAGCGCGGTCCGGGTCGGGTTCGCCGACCGGGAGTACTCGTAGCCGTTGCGCAGCCCGCCGACGCCGTCCTGCTTGTAGGTGCTGGTCGCGTAGATCGGCGGAACCACCGCACCGGTGGTGGGGTCGGGCTCGTTCCCGGCGTGGATGGCGAGCGTCTCGAAGCCGTAGTGGTGTTTCGTGTTCACCGGACCAGCGTACGGCCTGGTCTGGTAATGCTCGCGCCCGCCGTCCAAGCGATGGATCCAGGTTGTCCACAGCCGCGTCGAACCCGCTGGCGACTGACCCGTGCCGGGCTCTACCGTTGCGGTCAGTGATTGCCCTGGTCAACACGTGGAACGGGAAGGACGACCGCGCCGGATGAAGACACAAGCCAGGCCGCTCGACCAGGACGACCTGGCGATGGCGGACCTCGCCGAGATTCGGGACTGGACCGTCATCGCCGGTCCGGACAACGACGACTCCGGCCCGCAGGTCGTCCGCGCGCTCGTGAACCGCGTGATGAGGCACACACCCTGGCAGCCGTGGCCGCTGCAGCCGGGCGAGGTGATCGCCGACGAGATGGTCTCGTGGGGCTTCACCACACCTCGGGGTACGACGATGATCGTGTTCGACGGCCTGGTCTTCTCCGACTGCCCGGACAGCGGCTGGTCGGGGTACGAGATCGGCCCGGACGACATCGCGGCGGCCGAGTCCGGTCTGGACGCGCACTGGCCGGAGCACCTCGCGCTCGCGACCCGGCACTGGGGACCGCCGGACTACGTCGGCTCCGACGACAGCCCGACGTTCGCGGACGAGTGGGAGCCCGGCGCGGGGAGCGGCCGGCGGCACCTGGCGGTGTGGTTGCGGCCGGGGGCGCAGCTGCATCTGTACAGCAACAAGCCCAGCAAGGACCCGCTGACGACGTCTGTCGGGGTCAACTACGCGGTCTACATCGACTAGGAGAGCCGATGACCACGCCTGCCCCCGAGTCCCGGCTCCGTCGTACGTCGAACAACATCTCCCGCTGGCGCGACACCCGGCGCGGCACCAAGCAGATGAAGGCCGGGCTCGCGCTGGCCGCCAACACGGCCGCTCGGACGAACCCTGCGCTCCGTGAGCAGATCGGGCGCGCGCGGCTGACGCAGTCGCAGTTGCAGGAGCTGGTCGAGAGCCACTATGCGGCTTCGTTCGGCGGCCAGCGGGGGCAGGACCGGTCTGCGGCGATCCAGCAGACCATCTCCGACCGCATCCAGGCTGCGGGTCCGGGGCGGAGGAACCGGATCTCGCGCTGGTTCGACCGGCGCCGCGGGACGAAGGCGCTGAAGGGCGCTCTCACGCAGGCGGCGAAGGACGTCAAGAACATGGACGCCAACGTCCGCCAGCACGCCGGCCAGCGCCGCTTCACCGCCGCGGACCTGGCCGACATGGCGACGGACCGCATCCGAGAAGTCATCCGCCCCGAGGGCATCCCCGGCACAGCTCCGCCCGGCGCGCAGCAGCAACAGCAGCAGCAGCAACAACAACCTGACCTCGACCCGCTGCAGCAGGCGCAGCAACAGGTCGAGCTCGCCCGCCTCCAACACGAACAAACCCGCCTCCAACTGGAATCCCTGCAAATGCAGGTCGCCATCCAGTCCCTACAAACCCAACTAGCCAACCAAGCCGCCCACACCCAACAACACGGCGCCCAACAGCCCCAGGCCCAGCAACCCCAAGCCCAGCAACCGCAGGCGCAACAACCCCAGGCCCAACAGCCGCAGGCCCAGCAACCCCAAGCCCAGCAGCCGCAGGCACAACAGCCCCAGGCCCAGCAGCCGCAGGCCCAGCAGCCCCAAGCCCAACAACCCCAGGCGCAGCCGCAGGCCCAGCAGCCGCAGGCCCAGCAGCCGCAGGCGCAACAGCCGCAGGCCCAGCAGCCTCAGGGGCAGCAGGTGGTGGCTTCGGGGCAGGGGGTTGACGGGCAGACTCCTAGCCGGCGAGGAGCGTGGGTCGACAGGGGCTTCGGGAACGGCATCAACCAACCCGTCCCGCTCCAGCAACCCGCAGCCCAGCAGGCCGACCCACAGCTGGCAACCGACGGACTGCAGCACGACCCGGAGCAAGGCCCACCCACCCAACTGGTGCGCAACCTCTCCGAGCCGAGCGAACAGCAGCAGCCCGCCCCCTCGCAGCAAGCGCCCACCCAGGAAGAGGCCGCCGCGGCAAACCAGAACTGGCAGGCCCCCGCCGAGTTCCAGACCTCCGGCGCATCCCCCCAGAACCAAGCCGACCTCAAGGGCGACGTAAGCCTGGCCGCCCACGTAGCCTTCTCCGGCCGACCCGAACCAAGACTGACCACCGAAGAACAGTCCTCCGGCACCGGCGAACGCCCCGCCGGCCAAGAACACCACCGCACCCAAGGCCACTCCCCCCGCAACCCCACCCAAGAACGCTGACCCCACCGCCCCACCCCCCGCGGCCACCCCAACGCCGCCGGCACACCCCACCGCCACTCCGTGGCCAACCCCTGCAGCCACTCCCTCCCACCCGCGGCCGCCCCTGCAGCCAACCCACGGCCCGCCCCACGGCCCACCCCCACTGCCACCCCGCAGCCGACACTGCAGCCAACCCACGGCCCGCCCCGCCGGCCCACCTCCGCTGCCACCCCGCTGCCGCCCCGCGGCCAGCCCCGTGCCGACTCCCGCTGCAAGTTCGCCCCCGCCGGGGGGATATCCACTCCGCTCGGGGGTTGCCCCCTGAAATTCCCAATGGGCAACCCCCGAAGTCAGCGGGCAACCTCGGGGACCCTTCGCGCAAGCCGTTGCCACCCGCGGCCGGCTCCGCTCCCCGCTGCCAACTCGCTCCCAGTTCGGGGGATATCCACTCGCCTCGGGGGTTGCCCCCTGAAATTCTCGGTGGGCAACCCCCGAGCTCGGTGGGCAACCTCAGTGCCCGTGCCTGCGCGCATGCGGTTGGAGGCACCCACCTCTGGGCGCGGGCAGTCGGGCGCACTCTCCGCTTCGCGGGGACTGTCACGCCATGCGCATCACCGCCCTCGGCAGCGGCGGCGCCGAGGCGGGCCGGGGTGGGGTGGGGTTGGGGCAAGGTTGGGGTGGGATTGGAGTGTAGGGGTTGACGCAACCGGGGGGTTGCTATAAGTTTGTAGCAACCTAGTGGTTGCTATTGGAGGTTGTGATGGGGTTTCCGGATCGGATTGAGCGGACTGTGGAGATTGGGCATCCGCCGGCGAAGGTGTGGGCGGCGCTGACTACGGCTGAGGGGCTGGGGACGTGGTTCGGGCAGCAGGCGACGATCGACCTGCGGCCGGGTGGGTCGGCGCGGATGTCGTGGACCAGTGGTGATCAGGCCGAGATGCGGATCGAGCGGGTCGAGGAGCCGACGACGTTCGGTTTCACCTGGCACATCTACGGGCTGCCGGCGGAGGACCCGCGCCGTACGTATGTCGAGTTCACGCTCGAGCCCGTCGGCGCCGGCACCCGGCTCACCGTCGTCGAGACCGGGTTCGCGCAGCTCCCGGAGGATGAGTACCGCAAGGCGTTCGAGGCGAACACCCAGGGGTGGACGTCCGAGATCGACGAGCTGATCGAATACCTCGATGCAGCCTGACAGTCAGCACCCCGAGCCGACCCCTCCAGCCGGCGGCCTGAGCCGAGCCGACATGGAGGGGGTGGCCGAGCAGGTGTTCGTGGCGCTGGGCGACCCGAGCCGGCGCAGCATCCTGGCCGCGCTGGCCTCGGATGGGCCGGCGACGGCCACGGATCTGGCGAATCGCCTGCCGATCACCCGGCAGGCGATCGCCAAGCATCTGACGTTGCTGTCCGACGCCGGCCTGGTGATCGCAGAGCACGGTGAGCGCAGGCGGGTGCGGTTCCGCCTGCACTCGGCGCCGATGCAGGTCGCCCAGCAGTTCCTGGCCGCGATGGCCCGCGACTGGGACTCCCGCCTCGACGCACTGAAGGATCACCTGGAGCGCTGACCCAGGTCGACCCGGCCTGGGTCCTCAGTGCCGACCCGGAGTACGTACGTCGACCCAGACCAGCCGGTGGTCGCTGGTCGGGAACGGGAAGACCCCGGTCAGCCGGAACAGCGGATCCGCCTGCACCGGCCAGAACACGCCCGCGCCCACCGGCCGCAACTGCCGCGACGGCAGCACGTAGTCCGCCCGCAGGTTCCCCGGCGCCGGGTTGTCGTTGAAGTCGGCGGTGTCGTACTTCGGGTCGCCGTTGTGCGTCAGGTTCGCCCCACCCTGCAGTACGGCGGCCTCCGCCGCGCCGGCCGAGGACGGCAGCGGGTCGATGATCCGCGGGTGCTCGATCAGCTGCTGGATCGAACCCGGCACCGAGTCGCCGTCGACCGGGTCGCTGTTCTGGTCGCCCGCGATGACGAACGCGCTCCCCGGCCGCAGCCCGCCGTACCGGCCCTTGTCGTCGTAGATGTACGACGACCGCTTGCCGGGCTGCACGTAGTCGGCCCAGAACCGGATCTCGTCGTGGTTCCGCCGGCCGTTGCGGTCCTCGGCGCCGTCGAAGGTCGGCGGCGTCGGGTGCGAGACGAGGAAGTGCACGGTGCGGTTTCCGATCTTGATCGGCAGGTCCCAGTGCGACTTGCTGGACAGCCGGAAGACGTCGAGCTCCGCGGGCGAGTACCAGTCGGCCGGCGCCGTCGTCGCCGGGTCGTCCGGCAGCAGCGCGCTCGGCATGTCCTTCCACTTGAACAGCTGGAACGTCCGCACGTGCCGGGTGTCGATCGGGTAGCGCGAGTACACGACCATGCCGAACTGGCCCTCGAACGCACCGAACCCGAACGCGTCGTCGCCGCCCGCGATCTGGCCGTCGTTGTTCAGGTCGAACCCGCTCGGGATCCCGGTGTTCGACGGCGCGACGTACACGTACGGGTACCGGATCGGCTGCGCGCCGGTCTGCCCGATCTCCAGGTAGTTGGTCCGGAACAGGTTGGCCGCCTGCTGGTTCGGCACGAAGTCGAACTCGTTGATCAGCAGTACGTCGGGCCGGGTCCGCTGGATCACCTCGGCGACAGCCTTCGCCTGCGCGTTGTTCGGGGTGCTGAGATCAGCGACCAGTTGGCCGGCCGCAGCCCGGTTCAGGCTCGCGTTGTACGTCGCGAACCGCACCGACTCGTGTCCGCCGCCGGCATCCGCCGGCACCACCCCCGCCGTACCGGCACCTAGAAGCACTCCAAGCGCGACCAGCAATCTGCGCGTCCTCCGCATGACACCCCTCCACTCAGACCGAATGCCCCAAACGCTAACCACCGCAGCGTCCACCCCATCTGAACGCCAAGTGAACTCTCCTGAGCGCCCGGCGGCTACAACTCGGCCAGCTTCAACCGGGTTTCGACGTCGGCGCCGGGGCTGAGGTGCTCGGCGATGCGCACGGGCTTCTTGACCGGCAGGAGGTACGTCCCGGACTTGCTGTCCGGGAAGACCGACGTCTGCCAGGTGGTCGAGCCGATGGTCGCGATCACGCGGACCGAGCCGAAGCCGTGCCGGCTCGCAGCCGTCAGGTGGGCGATGTCGTCGCTGATCTCCGGCGGCACGGAGATGAAGTGCCAGCCGCTCTCCCCCGGGTACTGCCACAACGGCGCCGAGAACTGGAAGCTGCTCACCGGCCGACCGTAGCGCCGGCCACCGACAAGGTGGACTACGCGGGCGTCCCGCGGCGGGCCAGGATCGCGGTGGCGGCGTCGATGAGGACGGCGCGGATCTCGGCGTCGGTGACGCCGAGGTCGAGCTCGACGGACATGGCGGCGCCGACGGTCTCGACCGCGGCGGCGGCGCGGAGGCGGTCGGCGGGGGTCGGGTCCGGACCGGCCAGCCACAGCTGGAAGCGCCGGCTCTGCGCGATCAGCTTGTCCAGGTCGTCCCCGAACGCGGCCAGTACGGCGGCGATGTCCCGCAGCAGCGTGGGTCCGGTCGAGCGGTGCGCGATCACGACGTCGACGTACGCGCCGAGCAGCTCGCGCTCGGACTCGGGTGACCACGGCACCTCCTCGACCAGGCTCAGCACCCGCGAGATGTCGTCCAGAAACGTCCCGACGATCGCCCGGAGCAGCTCCTGCTTCGACGAGTAGTGGTAGTACAGCGACGCCTTGGTGATGCCGACCTGCTCGGCGATCTCGCGCAGGCTCGTCTTCTCGTATCCCTGGGTCGAGAACAGCTGCACCGCCGCCTGGTGGATCTCGGTCTTGGTGTCCCGCACCCGCTCGCGGGGATTCGTCGCGTGCTGCACGTGACCACCCTCTCACTGATCCTCGGGCCGGGCAGCTTCACGCACCTACCGACCGGCAGGTAGTCTACCAACCGACCGGCAGGTAGACAGACCCTCAGGAGGGGTTCGGGGTGTTCACCAAACTCGGACGATTCGTCGTCCACAACCCGTGGAAGGTGATCGCCGCCTGGGTGATCGCGGCCGTGGCCGTGGTCGCCTTCGCGCCGACGCTCGCCGACGTGACGAACAAGGACCAGGCGGCCTTCCTGCCTGACAAGTACGAGTCGGTGCAGGCGCAGAAGCTGGCCGCCGACGCGTTCGGGCAGACCAACGACGCGACCGCGAGCATCGTGGTCAAGCGCGGCGCCGGCGGTGAGCTGACCGCGACCGACCAGGCCAAGGTCACCGAGCTCGCGACGAAGATCTCCGCGGCGAAGATCGACCGCGTCACCGGCGCGATCACCGGCCCGCAGGCGGTCTCGCCGAACAAGCAGGTCCAGATCGTCAGCGTCGGCCTCAAGGGCCTGCCCGACGACCAGGCCGTGCTGGACGCGGTCCAGAAGGTCCGCGACGTGACCGGGTCCACGCTGACCGGCAGCGATCTCGAGTACGGCGTGACCGGCGACGCGGCGTTGTTCCTCGACAACCAGGACGCCTTCGAGAACGCGTTCGTGGTGGTCGGCATCGCGACCGTGGTCCTGATCATCGGCCTGCTGCTGCTCATCTACCGCAGCCCGGTCGCCGCGTTCCTGCCGATCCTCACGGTCGGCCTGGTCGCCTCGATCGCGCCCGGCCTGATCGCGCTCGCCGCGAAGGCCTTCGACCTGCAGGTGACGCAGGACCTGCAGACCATCCTCACCGTCGTGCTGTACGGCGTCGGGACGGACTACATCCTGTTCCTGCTGTTCCGCTACCGCGAGCGCCTCCGCGCCGGCGAGCCGTCGAAGGAGGCCCTGGTCAACGCGACCGCCCGCGTCGCCGAGGTGATCGTTTCGGCGGCGGGCGCGATCATCGTCGCGTTCAGCGCCCTCCTGCTGGCCGTCTTCGGCGGGTTCAAGAGCCTCGGCCCAGGGCTGGCCATCGCGGTGGCGGTGATGGCGTTCGCCGCGATCACACTGATCCCGGCGGTGGTGTCGCTGCTCGGCCCGAAGGTGTTCTGGCCGTCGAAGTCGTGGCAGAAGACGCCGAAGGGCGCGATGTTCAAGCGGTTCGGCCGGTTCACCGCCCGCCGCCCGGCCGTCGTGGCCACAGTGTCCGGCGGCCTGATGGTCGCGCTCGCGCTCGGCGCGCTGGGGATGAAGGTCGACTACGACGCGTTCAGCCAGCTGCCCGACGGCACCGAGTCCGCCCGCGCGATCAAGGACCTGCAGGCCGGCTTCCCGGCCGGCGCGCTCAACCCGACCACGGTCTACGTGCGCAGCACCGACGGTACGCCGCTCGACCCGGCCGAGCTCACGACGTACGCCGGGAAGCTCGCCAAGGTGGAAGGTGTCGGGGCCGTGCTCCCGGCCGGCGCGGACGGCAGCCTGGCGCTGCTCAACCCGGACAAGACGGTTGCCCAGATCAACGTTGTGCTGAGTGATCCGCCGTACGCGAGGTCGTCGCTCGACCTGGTCGACGGGAAGCTCCGCGACGTCGCGCACGCCGAGGCGCCGGACGGTACGACGACCTTGCTCGGCGGGGTCACCGCGAGCTACACCGACATCCGGGACGCGAACAGCCGGGACCTCTCAGTGATCTTCCCGTTCGCCGGCGGGCTGATCGCGATCATCCTGGCGCTGCTGCTGCGGTCGTTGCTAGCGCCGCTGGTGCTGATGATCGCGGTGGTGCTGAGCTTCTTCAGCTCGATCGGCGCGACGGTGCTGGTGTTCCAGGGCGCGGCCGGGCACGCGGGCGTGACGTTCTCGCTCCCGATCATGCTGTACCTGTTCGTCGTTGCCATCGGCACCGACTACAACATCCTGATGATCGCGCGATTGCGGGAGGAAGCAGAGCAGGGCACTGAGCCACGGGAGGCCGCGGACCTGGCGATCGAGCATGGTGGCCCGTCGGTGGCGGCGGCCGGGCTGATCCTGGCCGGCACGTTCTCGTCGCTGATGCTGGCCGGGATGGCACTGCTCACCGAGATGGGCTTCTCGGTCGCGGCCGGCATCGTGATCTCGGCGTTCCTGATGTCGATCTTCCTGGTCCCGAGCGTCACCGCGCTGCTCGGCCACAAGGCCTGGTGGCCGCGGCGGATCAAGCCGCACGCCGACGCCGTGCAGGATCGGGAGCTGGAGCCGATCGGCTGATCCCCTCTGGTTTCGCAGGCTGAGGGGTCCTGCGGCGGCGTGCCCCGGACTCGATGGGTCCGGGGCACGCTGGTGTCTCAGGGGGTCTTGAGCCGGACGGTGAAGATCGGCAGCAGGAAGTGGACCAGCGGGCCGATCGACAGCGCGTAGACCACGGTGCCGACGCCGACCACGCCGCCAAGCAGGAAGCCGACCGCGAGCACGGACACCTCGATCGTGGTCCGGACCAGGCGGACGCTGAGGCCGGTACGCCGTACCAGGCCGGTCATCAGGCCGTCGCGCGGACCGGGACCGAACTGGGCGCCGATGTAGAGCGCGCCTGCGAGCGCGTTGACCACGACGCCCGCGAGCATGAACACGATCTTGACCCAGAGCTCGTCCGGGCGGTCGACCGTGGCCAGCGTCAGGTCGGTGACCAGGCCGATCACGATCGCGTTGCTGATCGTGCCGAGCCCCGGCCACTGCCGCAGCGGGATCCAGGCCAGCAGGACCACGAAGCTCATCGCGATCACGACGGCGCCGAAGCTGAGCGGCAGGTGTTTGGTGATGCCCGAGTGCAGCACGTCCCACGGGTCGAGTCCGAGGTTGCCCTGGATCATCAGGCCCATCGAGAAGCCGTACAGCGTCAGGCCGACGTACAGCTGGACCAGACGGCGGGGAAGGTGGCCTGCCTTCAGCTGCTGGATCGGGTTCAGCGCGGCGAGCTGGCGTGGCGGGGCATCGGAAGTGGCGGTCACGTTCTTCAGTTTGCGAGCAACTGGCCTGGTGTTCGATAGCCAATTGCGCAATAGTGGACTGCATGAAGGGGCAATATCTCCCGGCCAGCACCCTCTCCGGCCTGCTCGATGCGTGGGCCGACGGGTCCGGTCCGGCGTACCGGCTGCTGGCCGAGCGGCTCCGGCTGCTGATCGCGGACGGGCGGATCATGCCCGGGTCCCGGCTGCCGAGCGAGCGTGAGCTGACGGAGGCGCTGGGCGTCAGCCGTACGACGGTCGCGTCGGCGTACCGCGAGCTGCGCGACAGTGGCTACCTGCTCTCGCGCCGCGGCTCGGGCAGCGTGACCGCTCTCCCGTCCCGGGTCGAGCCGGAGCTCGGCCGGCACCACGCTCCGGGGATCGACACGGACGGGCTCTACGACTTCACGTGCGCTGCGCCCAGCGCCGTACCGGGGATCAGTACGGCGGTGGCGTCGGCGGCCGCGGATCTGCCGGCACACCTGGCGACGCCGGGGTATCACCCGCAGGGGTTGCCGGAGCTGCGGGCGGAGATCGCGGCGGCGTACGAGGAACGCGGGCTGCCGACCACGACCGACCAGATCATCATCACCGGCGGCGCGCTGGCGGCGACCTCGATCGCGGTCCGCGCGATCACCCAGATCGGCGACCGAGTGCTGACCGAGAGCCCGACGCACCCGAACTCCGTCGACGCGATCCGGCGCAGCGGGTGCCGGGTGGTGGCGGTGCCGATGAGTCCCGGCGGCTGGGACCTGCCCTTGCTGGAGGCGACGATTCGTCAGACTGCGCCGCGGGCCGCGTGGATGGTGGTCGACTTCCAGAACCCCACCGGGTGGTCGATGTCCGCGGCCGACCGGCAGCGGCTGGCGACCGCGTTCGCGCGGGCCCGGACGACGGCGATCGTGGACGAGACGCTGTTCGAGCTTTCCTTGGACGGACAAGAGGTGCCGCCGCCGTTCGCGTCGTACGACCCGGTCGGCGTGATCACGGTCGGGTCGGTGAGCAAGTCGTTCTGGGGCGGCCTGCGGATCGGGTGGATGCGGGTGCCGGAGGCGCTGATCGCGCGGGTGCTGGACGCCAAGGCGTCGATGGATCTGGGTGCTCCGGTGCTGGACCAGCTGGTCGTCGCGGAGTTGCTGCGACAGCGGTCGACGATCCTGCCCGAACGCCGGGCCGACATCGCGCTTCGCCGGGACGCCCTGGCTGCGGCGTTGACGTCGTACTTGCCGTCGTGGCGCTTCCAGGTGCCGGCGGGCGGGTTGTCACTGTGGTGCGAGCTGCCGGAGCCGGTCGGCTCGTCGCTGGTGGGGGTGGCGCAACGGAACGGCGTACTGCTGGTCGCTGGGTCTCGCTTCTCCCCGGACGGCGGTCTGGAGTCCTTCATCCGCCTCCCGTTCACGTTGGACCCCGAGTCCCTCCACAACGGCGTCCGCCACCTGGCCGCCTCCTACGCCAGCCTCACCACCACCTCCCCCACCCGCCAACCCGCCGCCATGATCGCCTGACCCCACGCGCCCTGCTCCGCCCGCTCCGACGTCGCGTTCACGCGCCTGCTGCAACTGCCTCAGGGGTCAGACGGTGACCCGATCAGTTCCGATGGCCCCGGTGAGCCGTGGGGCCTGCAGCGCGGGCCGCCGCGCCGCCGACCTCATGAGCAGAGTGGGCGTGGCCTACCCAGCACCACCTCCCCCACCCGCCGAACCGCCTGAACCCACTCGACCCGCAGGCCGTCCGGGTACAGATCGACAGGACGTATACGCCCACTGCCCGCTACCACCCGCCGACCCACACCTCAGATCCGGCTCGGTCGCCCGACACCTCCTGTCGAAGCGCACCACGTTCGCTTCCCGTAATGCGTCGGGGGAAGGTTCGCCTGAGAGGGGGCGTTGGGAGACTATGAGAGTCATTCTGCGAGAGGCGTGAGATGTCGTTCTTCAAGCGCAACACTGCTCTGGTCGAGCCCGAGGCCGCACTGCCGGGCCGGCCTTCGCCCGGATTCGCCGTGCCGGACGAGAACATTGTTCTCGGTACGCCGCAGACCGCCGCCGCACCCGAGGGGTTCGAGGAGGTCTGGTTCGGCACCGGGTGTTTCTGGGGCACCGAGGAGATCTTCTGGCAGCAGCCCGGGGTCTACACGACCGCGGTCGGCTACGCGGGTGGGTACACGCCCAACCCGTCGTACGAGGAGGTCTGCACCGGCGGCACCGGCCACACCGAGGCGGTCCGGATCGTCTACGACCCCACCAAGACCACCTTCACCGACCTGCTGAAGGTCTTCTGGGAGACCCACGACCCGACCCAGGGCATGCGCCAGGGCAACGACCTGGGCTCCCAGTACCGCTCGGCCATCTACTACACCACCGACGCCCAGCGCGCCGAGGCCGAGCGCACCCGTGACCTCTACGCCCCGGTCATCAAGCCCCTCGGCTACGGCGACATCACCACCGAGATCGCCCCCGCCACCACCTTCTACTACGCCGAGGCCTACCACCAGCAGTACTTGCACAAGGTGCCGAACGGCTACCGGTGCCACAGCAACACCGGCGTCCCGTTCCCGGCTGACGCCTGAGTCTTCTGACAAGCGAGGGCCCCACCATTGGTGGGGCCCGCGACTCATGTGCTAGTAGCAGCGGCGGGCGAGGTGGGCGTGGATCTCGGCGTTGAGTTCCACAGTTTCGGGGAGGACCTGGAGGATTCGGTGGAAGACCTGGTCTCGGTCGGCGGGCTGAAGCATCACGTACGCCGAGACCGTCGAGAGTTGCCCGATGTAGTCGTCGGCACTCATCGTCAGGCGCCTGTCGATCACCGACTGCCGAACATCGGTGAACCATTCGGACTGCTGGAGCTCCGTGCCGGGCCACTGCATCGGGCGATCCGCGGGTGTGCCGTCGGGCGACGGGACGCCGTCGTCCTCGAGGTACGGCGCACGGGCCGCGCGTACGGCCTCCTTGAGGGCCGGGTCGGCCAGCTGGATCGGTGCACCGAACGAAGCGAACACACCGCCCGGTCGGACGAGTGCGGCCATGCGGTCCCAGCGGCCTTCAGGATTCGTCCAATGGAGCGCGGCGGCCGAGTACACCAGCTCGTACGACGAATCCAGCGGCAGGTCCTCGAACGCGGATTGCACGGTGGTGACGGTCGCAGGGAGGTGTTTGCGCAGCTCCGCAAGCATGGCCGCATCAGGGTCTGTCGCCGTGACCGCGATCCCTCCCTGCGCGAACAGCCGCGTTGCCTTGCCTGTCCCTGCGCCGACCTCGAGGGCGGTCCGGATCGGCCCACCGGCGTACGCCAGCACCAGATCGAAAAGTTCCTTGGGATACCCAGGCCGGAACCGCTCGTACGCCTCCGCTACCGTCCCGAAGCTCAGTGCGCGCACAACCATGCCCGCATCCTGGCACCTTCCACGTCCCGGCGCTCATCATTACCGGGACGGGACGTTCAGTCGGGAGACCGGCCCGGGTCGATCTGCTGGGCGAGGTACTGCTGGACGCCGACGCGTTCGATCGCGTCGAGCTGGGACTCGAACCAGTCGACGTGCTTCTCCTCGTCGCGGACCATCTCCTCGAAGACGGCGGCCGTGCCGTGGTCGCCGAGGTCGTGGCACTCCTTCGCGGACGCGTTGAACTGCGCCACCGCGGCATGCTCACTCTCGAGCCCCAGCCGGAGCATCTCCTGGGCGTCCTCACCGACGGTGACGGCGCCGAGCTTCTGCAGGTTCGGGTGACCGTCGAAGAGCAGGATGCGGTTGATCAGCGCGTCCGCGTCCTTCATCTCGTCGATGGACAGGTCGTAGAAGACCTTGCCCAGCCGGCTGAATCCCCAGTTCTCGAGCATCCTGGCTTCCAGGAAGTACCCGTTGATGACCGTCAACTCGAGCGTCAGTGCCTCATTGAGCAGTACGACGACCCGTGGGCTAACCGGTTGCACCTGCCACCTCCGTGAACGGGGCTGACGAGACCGACCTCCCATGCTCGCACAACAACCGCTTCACCGAGAAGACACAGCCGCCACAGTTCCGCCCTGCCCCGGTCGCCCCGCACACCTGCGCGACCGTACGCGCGCCGCGGTCGATACTCTCGCGGACGTCGCGGTCGCTGACGACCTCGCAGTGGCAGACGATCATGAGGTGAGGCTACCCTAACCGCCCCGCACTCACGCACAGCCGTCTCAACACGAGACACCTTCGGCCGCTAGGTGGCCGAGCGGAGGCCGAGGAGGCTGTGTTCGATGAGTCCCGCGGAAAGGTTCGCTTCACGCGATCGCGCTCGCATCAGCTTCACGAGTTTCGCTCGGAGCTCTTGGGCCGGTTCGCCGAGGACGATCGCGCTGAGGACCAACTCCAGCATCACGCACTTGAACTCGTTGTCACCGCGGGAGCGCCCGGACAGCAGTCGCCTGATCGCACCGGAACGCTTTCGCGGCACCACCGCCTTGGAGATCTGCCAGCCACCGCCTACCGGCCTGAAGGTCGCTTCATAGACGCACAGGCCAGTCCAGCTCCGGTGCACGAACACGACGTCACCCTCGGCGAAGACGTTCCACTTCTCATCCATGTCCTGGGACGCGTAGCCGAGCTGGATCCGCTGCCAATCCTCGTCCGACCAGACCCTGCGCGGCAGAATCGGCAGCCGCCGGGGCCGCGAGATCGGCTTGATATGCCCGGCCAACGCCGACCGGGTCACACGCTCGGGATCGGCCATACCGCGATCCTACGAAGACCTGCACCACTGGGAAGCCGCAAATCCTTGCAGGAAGTGGCAATCGGGGGGCAGGTGTCGCATGTCGTTGTACGTGAGGATTGAGGACGGGCGGCCAGGCGTGTAGCGGAGGACGGTCAGGGCGGCGTTGCAGTGCGTGAGGGTGAGCCAGCGCCACTCGGGCGCGTCCATGGCGTGCCGGACGAGCCAGGCAATCAGGAAGTTGTGGGTCACCAGCAGTTCGTGCTGTTCGTTCTTGCTGTCCACCGGCCCCGTGAAGCGCTCTAGTGCCAAGCGGCCTAGCTCGGGTCCGCGTTCGAGTTCTTCGGCTGTGGACTGGTGGACGAAGCTGAGCAGATAGTCAGCCGAGTCCGCTGGTAGCTCGTCCTTCGTCGGCACGTGGGGGACGTAGTCTCCGGCAGCCTCTGAGACCTCCAAGCGGGCTGCCGTATGCAGTTGGTCGTGGACCAAGCGTGCTGTCTGGGCTGCTCGTGGAAGCGGGCCGTGATGGATGGTGGAGAAGGAGACATCTTGTAGTCGCTGGCCGAGGAGGACCGCCTGGCGACGGCCGCGCTCGGTCAAGCCGCTCCCGTCCGGCAGGGCCTCGGCGTGTCGGGCGAGGTAGAGGTAGCGGGTGGCTGAGCCGGTCATTCGATGCTCCGTCCGATTCGTCCATCGTGTGGTGGACGCCGGCCGTTCTCCCCCGGTTCGAGACCGCGGTAGCGTGGCGGCGGAGGTCGCCGGGAGAATTTCTGCGGGGAGTTGTCGGATCTGGGGTCGGGGGATCGTTGTGGGGGTGAGGGTGGCCGGCGGAGGCTGCCCGGACAAGGAGTGGTGGGATGACGCAGTACTTGATCTCGTTCGAAGACGGAGCGATGGACGTCACGGAGGAGGAACTCCCGCAGGTGGCCGAGGAGGCGCATGCGGTGGTTCAGGCAGCCAAGGACGCTGGTGTGTTCGTCTTCACCGGTGGGGTGGACTACCGCCAGAAGCACGCGCGCGTGGACATCGACGGGATGATCACCGACGGACCGTACCCGGAGAGCAAGGAGCTCATCGGCGGCGTCTTCGTCATCGACGTACCCACCCTCGACGACGCGTTGGAGTGGGCCGCAAAGGTCGCGGTCGCCTGCCGTTGCGCCCAGGACGTCCGCGAGTTCTTCCCGTTCCGCCGGACCGACTGGGGCACACCAAGCTGAACTCAACTGGTGGCTGCCCGGGCGGCCTGCTCGACGCGGGCGTGAAGGGATCGCCACCAGTCGGGGTCTTGGTCGGGCATGTTGGCGTTGGGTTCGGCGTCGTCGTCCCAGCAGGGCAGGTGCTCCTGGAACGGGCGGCCGAAGGTCTCACCGAAGTACCCGGAGGTCGGTGCCGGTCGGGGTCAGCGGGCGTCTTCCATCACGGGCGAAGCTTGCCAGCCGGGGTGAGGGATTTGCTGAACATGAGGATCGCGTCGTCGTCGTTGCGGACCATCTCGCCCGGTGGGACCTGTTGCAGGTTGTAGAGGATGCCGCGGCCGTCGGGGATGTAGCCGCGGCGGACGTACATCCGTTGGGCCGTGCCGTAGTCGGCGTACAGACCGACGCCGATCGCGACCACGTCGGACCGCTCGGCGACGAGCGCCTCGGCCGTGTCCATCAGGCCACTGCCGATCCCGCGCCGGCGGAACTTCGGCAGCACGTTGAAGTCCTGGATCTCGGGGATCCCGTGGAAGGGCTGGTACGGCGACTCCCACCGGACCGTGACGTATCCGGCGTACTCCTCGTCGACCGTCGCCACCAAGACGTCCCGCACCCCGTCCCGCTGCTCGGCCAAGTACTTCTCGTACTGCGATACCGGCTTGTCCCACCCGATCGCAGCCATCGCCCCCGAGATCACTTCCGGGTCGTCGTCCCGCAACGCCCTGATCGCGTAGCCCACGCAGGCCCTCCAATCCAACCGTCCGCAGGCTAGCTCCCCCGACTACGACAGGTCACCGGGTTTTCACGCTGCCGTCGGCTTGATGTGAGCAAACGCGCTGCGGGCGTTCCAGGTCGGGAACGCTCGTACGAGCCAGGAAGGACCGTGCAACTGGATGCGGCGGTCGCGAACGGCTTCGGCCCAGCTGACCCGGCCGGCGTGCCACTTGACGAAGGCTTCGGCCTCCGCCGTGACGTAGAGGTCCTCGTCGAGACCCGGATACGTCTTGCAGATCTCGGTCTCGCCGCGCTCGACCAGCAGCCAGTACCGCTCCGGACGCGGCCCGCCGGTGAAGTCGAAGCGGATCACGACGCGCCGGTCCGGGAGCCGGTCCAGGCGGAGCAGGTTGCACATCGACCACAGCGCCACGAAGGGATCCAGGTGCTCGGGGGCGATCTCGAGCCAGGCGGCACCCCACTCGCCGAGCGACATGCAGACCTTGAAGAGGTCCTCCCCCGCGGGCGTGAGCTCGTAGTGGTGCCCACGCCGGTCGGACTTGAGTTCCGACCGGACGATGCCGAACCGTTCGAGCTGCTTGAGTCGCTGCGAGAGCAGCGTGCGCGAGAGCCCGGGCGCGCCCTCCAGGATCTCGCTGAAGCTTCCGCAGCCCAGATGCAGGTTGCGGATGATCAGCGGCGTCCAGCGCTCGGCGAAGATCTCCGCGCCGCGCGCGATGGGGCAGTACTGGCCGTATGTCCTCACACCGCCAGTGTCTGGCTGCGTCCTTCGAGTGTGAAGTACAGATTCTTGACTTCACCGCTCGCGCCAACGGCGATGCGATGGGGCTGACAGCGAGGAGGTCCCGCGATGAAGATCCAAGGTTTCCAAGGCCGGCTGATCACCGCTGACCAGGCCGGCTACGACACCGCCCGAGCCGTGTGGAACGGCGCCGTCGACAGGCGCCCACGGCTGATCGCTTGCTGCGTCGACACCGCCGACGTGGTCGCGGCGGTCCGTTTCGCCCGCGACCACGATCTGGAGATCGCCGTACGCGGCGGCGGCCACAACGTCGCCGGTACGGCGGTGTGCGACGACGGGATCGTGATCGACCTCTCGGCGATGCGGGCTGTGTCGGTCGACCCGGCCGGTCGCACCGTCCGGGTGCAAGGCGGCGCCCTGTGGAGCGACGTCGACCATGCAACGCAGGCCCATGGCTTGGCCACCACCGGCGGCATCGTGAGCCACACCGGCGTCGCCGGGCTCACCCTCGGCGGCGGTATCGGCTGGCTCATGCGCAAGTACGGGCTCGTCGTCGACAACCTGCTGGCTGCTGAGGTGGTCGACGCCGACGGCAGCGTCGTACAGGCGTCCGCGGACGAACACCCCGATCTGTTCTGGGCGCTGCGCGGCGGTGGCGGCAACTTCGGCATCGTCACGTCGTTCCAGTTCGCACTGCACCGCCTCGGTCCGGACATCCTCGCCGGTCCCGTGTTCTGGGCTGCCGAGGACACCGCCGAGGTACTGCGCTTCTACCGCGACTTCATCGCGGAAGCGCCGGACGAGCTCGGCAGCGTGATCCGGCTCGGCACCATCCCGCCGTGGCCGGCCGTCCACGAGCACCTGCACTGGCGACCGGCCGTCGCCGTCGCCTGCTCGTACGCCGGCGCCGTGGACGATGGTGAGCGCGTGGTGCGGAGCCTCCGACGGTTCGGGCAGCCACTCGTGGATCTGGTCGGACCGACGCCGTACGTCGCCCATCAGCGAGCCATCGACGACACCGTCCCCCACGGCTGGCACTACTACTGGAAGGCCACGAACCTCGCCGGCCTGTCCGACGACACCATCGCCGTCATCGCCGACCACGCCTACGCCGCCGGCTCGCCCCGGTCGTACGCCGCGATGTTCCACCTGGGCGGAGCTGTCGCCCGAGTCCCCGCGGACGCCACTGCCTACGCGAATCGGACCACGCCCCACAACATCGTCGTCGAAGCGGTCTGGCGGCCCGACGAAGCCGGCGAGCACGCCGTCGCCGAGCCCGCGTGGGCACGACGATTCCTCCAAGCCGTCCAACCGCACCGAGCCGCCGGCGTCTACGTCAACTTCCTCGACGCCGACGACACCACCCGCACCCGGGAGGCGTACGGCGACCACACCTACCGGCGACTCGCCGACATCAAGTCCAAGTACGACCCCGACAACGTGTTCCACCACAACCGGAACATCCGCCCTGCCTGAGTCAGCCCATGGTTTTCTGGCCGTCGATGGACTCGCGGATGATGTCGGCGTGGCCGGAGTGCTGGGCGGTCTCGGCGGCGATGTGCAGGAAGACGCGGCGGACGGACCAGAAGACGCCCGGGGGTTGCCAGGGGGCGGCGGGGAGCTCGTAGGCGGTGTCCAGGTCGAGGGTGCGGACGAGGTCCTCGGTCGCGGCCGCGACCTTCTCGTACTCGGCCAGTACGTCGGCCAGCGTCTCGCCCTCGGTGAGGCGGAACTGGTTCTCCCACTCGGCGATCACCTCAGGGGTGAACTCGATCTCCGCGGGCACCTCGTCGCCACCGCCGCCCTGGGCGAACTCGGCCCACTTCCGCTCGACCGCGGTGACGTGCTTGATCAGGCCGCCGACCGTCAGCGCGCTGACGGTGCTGCGGGTGTTCGCCTGCTCGTCGGACAGGCCTTCGGCGGTGTACCGCAGGAAGTACCGGTGCTTCCCGAGGAAGTCCAGAAGATCGGCCCGCTCACCGGTCACACTCTGCTGCTCGTTCGCTGTCATGCTTCGAGCCTAGAAGAGTTGGCGGCCAGTTCATGTCCGCTACTCGATCAATCCGAGACTCGACGGCGTTGCCAGGGTTAGGGTGGCGTGGGGCCGCCCGAAGCCGTTGTACACAAGGGTTTCTCGAAGCGAGGGGGCAACACCGTGGGTACTGTCACGACCAGCGACGGGATCGAGATCTTCTACAAGGACTGGGGCAGCGGTCAGCCGATCGTGTTCAGTCACGGGTGGCCGTTGTCGGCCGACGACTGGGACGCGCAGCTGCTGTTCTTCCTGCAGCAGGGGTACCGCGTCATCGCCCACGACCGCCGTGGGCACGGCCGGTCGACGCAGACCGCCGACGGGCACGACATGGACCACTACGCCGACGATCTCGCGGCCGTCGTACAGCATCTCGACCTGCACGACGCCATCCACATCGGCCACTCGACCGGCGGCGGCGAGGTCGCCCACTACCTGGCCCGGCACGGCGAGTCCCGGGCCGCCAAGGCCGCGCTGCTCTGCGCCGTACCGCCGCTGATGGTGAAGACCGACGCGAACCCGGAGGGCCTGCCCAAGGAGGTCTTCGACGACCTCCAGGCGCAGCTGGCCGCGAACCGGTCCGAGTTCTACCGCGGGCTGGCGTCCGGCCCGTTCTACGGGTTCAACCGGCCCGGCGTGGAGTCGTCCGAAGCGGTCATCGCCAACTGGTGGCGGCAAGGCATGATGGGCGGCGCGAAGGCGCACTACGACGGCATCGTGGCGTTCTCGCAGACCGACTTCACCGAGGACCTGAAGAAGATCACCATCCCGGTCCTGGTGGTGCACAGCGAGGACGACCAGATCGTCCCGTACGTCGCCTCCGGCCCGAAGTCGGCCGCGTTGCTCAAGAACGGCGTGCTCAAGACCTACAAGGACCTCCCGCACGGTCTGCCCACCACCCACGCCGACACACTCAACGCGGACCTGCTGGATTTCCTCCGGTCCTAGGACCCATCGCTGTCAGTGCTCATCGGGTAGCCGGTGGCAACCATCGTCCGGTTGCCCCGGCATCCCTTTACCTGCAGGGATTCGCGATCTAGTACTGCGTTCCTCCCGGGCGTACTGTGCTGGAACAGTCCACTCGAAGGAGCGTGCGACTCATGCGGAACCTGTTACGCAGTTGCGCCGTCCTGGCCGGCCTGGCCCTGCTGGTCACCTCGACCGCCCCCGCCGGCGCGATCGTCGGCGGCGCGCCCGACAACGGAGAGCACCCGTACGTCGGTCAGTTGCTGTTCTACGTCCCGGACGCGATCGACCCGCGGTTCGAGGATCCCGGCGCCTGGTTCAACTGCACCGGCACCCTCATCGACGCGGACACGGTCGTCACCGCCGGCCACTGCACGTTCGCGGTCGGTGTCGAGGGCGAAGTCCCGGACAACCCGCTGTTCGGCGGTACCGACGTGTGGTTCTCGGTGTCCGAGGCGCCGGACTACTCCGTGCTGCCACCGAGCTCCACGTTCGTGCCGGATCGCAACGACGAGCGGTACGAGACCTGGTCGGCGATCCTCGACGCCAGCAGTGAATGGGCCGAGGCGGAGTCGACGTTCACGCATCCGGAGTACGTCGACGAGGTCTTCCTGCTGCACGACCTCGGCGTCGTCGAGCTGTCCGAGCCGATCGAGCTCGACGAGTACGGATCGCTGCCGTCGCCCGACTACCTGGACCGGTACGCCGGGAAGGCCAAGCAGCGCGCTCTGTTCGAGTCCGTCGGGTACGGCCTCGAGGACAGTGGACCGAAGTTCTCCCTCGGCGGCGACACCCGCCGGAAGGCGGACCGCCGGCTGATCAGCTTCAGGGGCGCGTACGGCCTGCGCGACATCGCGGTGATGTTCTCGCACGCTCAGGGCGGATCCACCACCGGAGGAACGTGCTTCGGCGACTCGGGCGGTCCGACCTTCGACATCACCTCGCCCGCGATCGCGGAGCAGAACATCATCGTCGCGGTCACGTCGTTCGGCCTGAACTACAACTGCAATGCCAGCGGCAGCTACCGCATCGACCAACCCGACGACCTGGCGTTCCTGCTCGATCCGGCCGGGTCCTACTGATCCACACCAGCAGACAGCCCGGGGCGTTCAGGCCCCGGGCTGTCGTTCGGTCGGGTGTTACGAGATGGCTGTCAGGTTGAAGGCGAACCTGGCGGTGGAGTCGGCGATGGCGTCGGCGTTGACGTCCAGCGCGGTCAGGTTCGGGTTGGCGATGGTGTCGCACGCCTGGTGGTAGCAGACGTCGTACGCGACGCCCGCCGTACCGCCGAACAGGACTGCCTCTTCCGCTGTCTTGATGCCCTCGGCGCCGGTGAAGATGCCGCCCGCCGGGATGCCGGCCGCGATGAACGGGCCGTAGTCGGACCGGCCGTCGAAGTCGGTGCCGACGGTGGCCAGGTTGCGGCTGGTGAAGAACGCCTCGAGCTGGTCCTCGATCTGCGCCGAGCCGGGCGGTCCGGCCGGGAAGCCGGTCGCGTCGGAGTCGTCACCGTCGTACAGCTTGTAGGCGTAGTTCGGCGAGGCGACCATGTCGAAGTTCAGGTAGACCCTGATCTTGTCCCGTTCGGCCTGGGTCAGGCCTTCGACGTACTGGTCGGAGCCGAGCAGGCCGACCTCCTCGGCCGCCCAGAACGCGAAGCGGACCTTGTTCTTCACCGGGAAGTTGTTGATCTGCAGCGCGGTCTCGAGGATGGCCGCCGTACCCGAGCCGTTGTCGTTGATACCCGGTCCGGCCTCGACGCTGTCGAGGTGGGCGCCGATCATGACGACATTGTTCGGGTCGCCCTTGCGGCTCTCGCCGATCACGTTGTGGTCGGTCCCGAGGGTCAGCGTGGAGTCGACCTTCAGGTGGACGACCGCGCCCGGGGTGTTGGCGAGCTCGTTGC
This sequence comes from Kribbella sp. NPDC050470, assembly GCF_044458365.1. Classification (NCBI taxonomy): domain Bacteria; kingdom Bacillati; phylum Actinomycetota; class Actinomycetes; order Propionibacteriales; family Kribbellaceae; genus Kribbella; species Kribbella sp. NPDC050470. Next base: position 185,774 of record NZ_JBITHV010000007.1, read on the forward strand.
CGACGGCGAAGCTGGCGAAGACCATCGGCACGCCGGCCCGCCACTCGCCGATGTCCAGCGGGAACGGATCGGTCCGGCCCGGCTGGCCCTCGTTGAAGATGATGATCCCGCCGGCCTCGGCGAACCCGGCGTTGCGCACCTTGGTGGCGAACGGGCAGGTGCCGCGCTGGATCAGCGCGATGTTGCCGGGGACGAACCCCGCGAAGTCGGACATCTCGCAGCCGCTGGTCGACGTCGGTGTCGGCGTGGGCGGCAGGGTCACGTCTACTGCCTGCACCGCCGCGGTCACGTCACCCGCAGGCGAGGGCTGGAAGGTGAAGAGGTCGACGCCGGGCGTGTAGGTCTTCTGCGTCGGCGCGGTCAGCTCCAGGACGGGTGGGCTGTTCTCCACCCAGCTCTCGACGAAGTTGATCGGGTCGAGCGTGACGCTGTACCCGGCCTGTTCCAGCTGGGCGGCGACGTACGCCGCCGACTGGTCGTAGCCCGAGGTGCCGACGGCCCGGTTGCCGCCGTTCTGGTCGGCGATCGCCTGTAGTGCGACCATGTGCTTCTGGGCGTTCTGCCCAGTGACCTTCTTGGTCAGGAGCTTGGCGTACGTCTCCTCGATCGGGACGGCCCCTGCCGGTACTTGTTGGGCTGCGACCAGAGCAAGGGCCGCAGCGAGACTGATTGCGCCGATGGCGCCACGACGGAACACACGCATCGTTCCCCCACAAGCGAGTAGACCAATCCCCCAGGCCTGACGCCCTGGCAATGTAACCCGGCCGGCTGCATGCGACCAGAGGTCAGCTTTCCGGAAGTGGAACGTCCGGAACCTGTTCTACCGTGAGGACATGGGGTTCATGGACGAGTTGACCGGGAAGCATCTCGAGCGGGTGGATCTGAGCGGCGCGCTGCTGCGGCACGTCGATCTGCGCAACGCGCGGTTCGACCAAGTGACATTGACCGGGACGCGGATGCGTGGCGTGGAGCTCGGCCATGTCACGATCGACGGCGACATCGAGAACCTGGTCATCAACGGGGTCGACGTCGCGCCGTACGTGTACGCCGAGCTCGACCGCCGCTACCCGGACCGGGCCAAGATGCGGCCCACCGACCCCGAGGGGTTCCGGACGGCGTGGGACATCCTCGAGCGCCTGTGGGACGGGACGGTCGCGCGCGCCCGGTCGCTGCCGCCGGAGCGGCTGCACGAGAGCGTCGACGGCGAGTGGTCGTTCATCCAGACGCTGCGCCATCTGTTGTTCGCCACGGATTCCTGGGTACGGCGGGTCATCCTCGGCGACCCGCATCCGTGGGACGCCCTCGACCTCCCGTTCGACGGGATGGGCGACGTCCCGGGCGTGCCGTGGGATCGCGCCGTCCGCCCGGACCTCGACGAGGTGCTTGCCTTACGCAAAGACCGGATGGCGACCGTACGGCGCTACCTCGACGAGCTGACTGTGGACCGGCTCGACGCGCACACGACTCCCGTCTCCGAACCCGGCTGGCCCGGCCCCGACCGCTATCCGATCCGCGAGGTCCTCCTCCTCATCCTCAACGAGGAATGGCAACACCGCCTCTACGCCGAACGCGACCTCGACGCCCTGTGAGGGGACACGTCTGGTTGCTGGGAGCAAGCTCTCGGTGACGGGCCAGGTTGCGCTTTCGGGCAAGGTGTTTTGCGAGGGGTTGCGGTGCGGCGGTCGTGGGGTGACCGTCGGGTCAGGGGTGGTCGTGATGTTGCTGGTGGTCAGTGGGACCGGGGAGCTCGGCGGGCGGGTTGTGCGGTTGTTGCTCGCCCGGGGTGCTGACGTGCGGTGCCTGGTCCGGGCGGGGTCGGACGGCGCGCGGCTCGAGGAGCTCGGGGCGAAGGTCGTTCGTGGGGATCTGACGGATCCGCGGAGCCTGGTCGAGGCGTGTCAGGGTGTCGAGACGGTGGTCGCGACGGCGACCGTGATCAACCGGCGGCTGGCCGGGCTACCGAGTCCGTCGATCCGCGACGCCGACGAGTTGGGGATGGCGTCGCTCGTCCACGCGGCCGAGTCGGCCGGCGTAGAGCGCTTTGTCTACATGTCGTTCCCGGGAGTGGAGTCCGCCCTCGGCACGCCGCTCGAGAACGCCAAGCTGGCCACGGAGAAGCGGCTCGAGCGGTCGAGTCTGCGGCGCGTCGTCGTACGGGCGGATGCCTTTCACGAGATCCATCTCGCGCCGCCGGCCCGGTTCGATCTTGCCGCCGGCAAGGTGTCGGTGATCGGCAAGGGTGACAGCAAGCAGCGGTGGATCAGCACCGATGACGTGGCGGCTCTCGTGGCAGCGCTGGCGGTCGAGCCGGATCCACCGGCGGTGGTCACGGTCGGCGGGCCCGAGGCGCTCAGCAAGAACGAGGTGATCGCGATCGCGGAGGAGCTGACGCACCGCAAGCTGAAGGTGCAGCGGATGCCACGCGGCGTCGCCCGACTCGCGATCCGGATGCTCAACAAGCGCAAGGACGGACTCGCGTCGGCGTTCGGCGCGGGCCTGCTCCAGGATCTGCGCGCGGCCGACTGGGACGACGAGCCCTTACGTCAAAGGGGAATCATGCCACGCTCGACCACCGACTACCTCCGCGAGCAGGCCCGCCGCCTGCCTTAGCCGGCCGTCGACTGCAGCGTGTCCGCGTGGCGGTGGAAGACCTTCCACTCGCCGTCCTCCCGGCGGTAGAGCTGCGTGACCCGGAGCGTGTACCTGCGCGGCTCACCCTGCACGCTCGCCGCCGTGTGCTCGTAGCCGACCGTGTACGCGAGGTCGCCGGACACATCCGCCGAGATCACCTCGTGCGTGTACGACGTGCAGTCGGCGAAGCTGTCCTCCAGCTTCCCGAAGACCTAGCGAGCCTGGAACAGGCCGGTGGCTTGGTACGCGTCGTACAGCTCAAGGGCCAGTCGGGTTGGGGGATGCAGGTCTTCGGGGGGCTCGGCGAGGAAGGCGAGGGCGGTGACCTCGGACGGGTCTGCCGTCAGGTCGCCCGTCCAGCGGCGGGCCTCGAAGCACAGGGCGAAGCAGTGCAGGACGTCGCCGTTGGGGTAGGTGAGGGTGTGGAGGTCCGCCTCGGAGAGCGTGGCGAAGGGGACGAGGTCGTCCTCGGCGACCGACAGACCGGTTTCCTCCTGCAGTTCGCGTGCGGCGGCGCGGCGGAAGCTGTCGCCGGGTTCGGCTGCGCCGGCGGGGAGTTCCCAGCGGCCGGTGTCGCGGCTTCGCTGGAACAGCATTCGGTCGGCGTCGTCCACCACCAGGACCTGGGCGCCCGGCATCAGCAACAGCCGGGAGCCGACGTGCTGCCGGAGCTCCCACAGATAGGAGCCCTCGTACGCCGTCATGTTCCAACTCTAGGAACTTAAGGACAGGAGGTGTGCGCCGTGGCGGGAGGATCCGGGCGGCGACCGAGCGTGGGACGGGCTGGGATATCGGAGTACCTCCTGTCGTTCTGCACCCGATGAGAGGGTTGAGGGGTGAAGAAGCGTGCGGGGACTTTGTTGGCGGTGGGGCTGGCGCTGGGGCTGGGGTGGGCGGTCATGGTTAGTGCCGCGATGCCCAGTTGGTTTGATCCGGATGAGGCATGTGCGATGCGGTTCGGTGGGGCGGACAGTGCTGGGGTGGACGTAGAGACCGGTTGGTTCCCGCCGCGCGCGACCTGTGATTTCGGGGGCGGGGATGTGCGGGACTTCATCTCGCCGACCAAGTCGGTGGTGTTCTCCGTGACCGGCGTCCTGATCGCGATCCTGCTGGCCGTCGGGCTGATTCTGACGGTACGGCGACTGAGCGGCGACCCCGGTCCGACCAGGACCGCGGACGGCGTCGACCTGGGCAAGCGGCGGCGCACCCACCTCATCTTCGGCACCCTCGACATCGCAGTCGTCGTCGCCGTACTGACGGCGGGCAACGTGATCGCGATCATCCTCGGCGACCTCCCCGGCGGGATCCTGTTCGGGCTCGCCTCGGCGGCCGGCCTCAGCGCGCTGGCCGCCGTCCTCGACCGCCACACCGGCCCACTCCCGAGTACGGCGCTCGACCAGCGCCGGCGCGGCACCGCAGCCGGCCTGATCGTCCTCGGCGTGATCTTCGCGGCGACCGCGATCACCGGGCAGATGCCGTTCCTCCGGCTCTGGTGCGTGCCGCTGGCCGCGGCGACGTACGCGGCCGTCACCGCCGTCCAGTGGTCCCGCCTACCCCACTACAAACGGGACCACCGGACGGCGCATCACTCAACCCGCTGAGCTGTCCGGCCAGCCGGGGAGGATGTTCTGGTTGAGGTGGAACACGTTCTCGGGGTCGAACTCGCACTTCACCCGGGACAACCGGTCGTAGTTCTCCTGCCCGAACCCGGCGACCACCCGGTCCTGGCCCTCGTTCCCGATGAAGTTCAGGTACACGTACCCGGTCGCCCACTCCTGCAGCTCGGCGCACAGGTCCCGCGACCACTGCCGCCCGCGGGCGTCGTCCGCCGGATCGGACCACAGCCCGAACGGGTGCACCACCCACGCCGCCTTCCGGTGGGGCAACGGCCAGTCGTCGGCGCCCCGCAGTACGGCGCCACCCCACGGCAGCGCGATCTGCTGGGACGGCGACGGCGCCGGCATGTCCTCCGACCGGTCGCAGAACAGCTGTACGGCGGGATCCGGGAACGACGCCAGGTGCTCGGCCGACCAGTAGTTGCGATACCCCGGCGGATCGTCGAGGGCCGAGTTCAGCTCGGCGTACGGCAGCTCCGCGACGAACTCACCGGCCGGACCGAGCGCGAACATCGGCGCGAACGCGTCCCGCGCCTCCGCCTCGGGCCCGGCGTACATCGCCCCGGCCGCCACGATCCGCTGCCCCTGCAGATGCTCCGGCACGAACGGCTCCGGCGGCCCGGTCAGGTAGAGCACGCCGCCGCCCAGGTCCTCGGACGCCCCGGCCTCGATCATGTCCCGGTACGCGCGGGTCACCGCCGGACCGGCCTCGGCGGGCCAGAGCAGCATCGCCAGCGTGGTCGTCGGGAGCTCCTCCAGGCGGAAGGTCAGCGACGTGGCGACCCCGAAGTTGCCACCGCCGCCGTGCAGCGCCCAGAACAGCTCCGTGTTCTTCGTCTCGTCGGCGATCAGCAGCCGGCCCTCCGCGGTGACGAGCTCGACCGAGACCAGGTTGTCGCAGGCCAGCCCGAACTTCCGCTCCATCCATCCCGACCCGCCGCCGAGGGTCAGGCCCGCGACCCCGGTCGTCGACACCCGGCCACCCGTGGTCGCCAGGCCGTACGGCTGGCAGGCCCGGTCGAAGTCGGCCCAGGTCGCGCCGCCGCCGACCCGGGCGATCCGCGCGTCCGGGTCGACCTGGACGCTGTTCAGCCGGCGCAGGTCGACCACCAGGCCGCCGTCGCTCACGCCGGTCCCGGCGACACTGTGGCCGCCGCCCCGGACCGCGATCTCGAGCTCCCGCGCGACGCCGTACTTCACCGCCGCCACCACGTCGGCCGCGGACTCGCACTGCGCGATCATCGCCGGCCGCTTGTCGATCATCGCGTTGAAGACCGTCCGGGCATCGTCGTACGCCGGATCCCCGCCGGTCAGCACGACGCCGCCGAAACCTTCCGGTCTCGCCCCCGCCGGCCGCTCGATGGTGTCGGACATGGTCGTCCCCCCTCGCTGCTCAGCCCACCCCAGCTGCCACCGCCGATCGTGCGCCCGGAGGCGGCCCGGGGTCAACCACTCGATCCCTTACCTGCCGATGACACGATCCCTTGTCCACCAAGGGTTTCTCCGCGGTCACGACTCGGAACCGCGGGCGACAGGGCCTAGGGTGGATGTCATGGATGCAACCGTGATCGGTGGAGCCGGCCAGGTGCTGACCGACGACGAGGTGACCAGCTTCATCGGCGATGCGTTGAGCGGGGCCGGGCTGGAGGGGCGCAGCGTCTGCGTGATCGTCCCGGACGCCACCCGCAGCTGCCCGCTTCCGCTGCTGCTGAAGGCGGTCCACCAGGCCCTCGACGGCCGGGTCGCCAAGCTCACGATTCTGGTTGCCCTGGGCACCCACGCGGAGATGACGCCGGATCAGCTCCGCACCCACCTCGGCGGCGAGTACGACGGCGTCCTCAACCACGAGTGGTGGAAACCGGACACCTTCGCCGACCTCGGCACGATCCACGCGGACCGGGTCGGCGAGATCTCCGACGAGATGCTCCGCGACGAGGTGCCGGTGAAGCTCAACCGCGCGGTGGTCGAGCACGACGTCGCCCTCGTCGTCGGCCCGGTGTTCCCACACGAGGTGGTCGGCTTCTCCGGCGGCAACAAGTACTTCTTCCCCGGCGTCGCCGGTCAGGAGGTCATCGACTTCTCGCACTGGCTCGGCGCCCTGATCACCAGCTCGAGCATCATCGGCACACCCGGAATCACCCCGGTCCGGGCGCTGATCGACGAGGCCGCCGCGATGATCCCGGCGGAGAAGCTCGCCCTGTCGGTGGTGGCGCAGTCGGGCACCAACGCCCTGCACGCAGTCGCGTTCGGCGACACGGTCTCCTCGTGGCGCGCGGCCGCGGAGATCTCTGCGCAGACCCACGTCCGCTACCTCGACCACCCGGTCAAGCGGGTCGTGTCGGTGATGCCGCCGAAGTACGCCGACATCTGGACCGCGGCGAAGGGCTTCTACAAGGTGGAGCCGATCGTCGCCGACGGCGGCGAGGTCATCCTCTACGCGCCGCACGTCACGCAGCTGGCCGCGATGCACCCGGAGATCGAGGAGATCGGCTACCACTGCCGCGACTACTTCCTCGGCCAGTGGGACCGCTTCCGCGACCTGCACTGGGGCGTCCTCGCGCACTCCACGCACCTCCGCGGCGCGGGCACATGGGACCCGGCGACCGGCGAGCACCTCCGGGTCCATGTCACGCTCGCGACCGGCATTCCCGAGGACGTCGTACGGCGGGCCAACCTCGCCCATCTCGACCCGGCCGACGTCGACCTGGAGGCGTACGAGAAGGACCCGGACACCCTGGTCATCCCGAACGCCGGCGAGATCCTGCACCGCCTCAGGCACTAGCCGGGCCACGTGACTCGTCGGTAACCTACGCAGCTATGACTGAGGCTGAGGTCGTCATCGTCGGATCCGGGTTCGCCGGGCTGTGCATGGGGATCAAGTTGCGGCAGGCGGGCTGCGAGAACTTCGTCATCCTGGAGAAGGCCGAGCAGCTCGGCGGCACCTGGCGGGACAACACCTACCCGGGCTGCGCCTGCGACATCCCGTCGTACCTCTACTCGTTCTCGTTCGAGCAGAACCCGCGCTGGACCCGGATGTTCGCGCCCTGGGACGAGATCCTCGCCTACCTCGAGCACTGCGCGGACAAGTACGGCGTCGCCGAGAAGATCCGGTACGGCGCCGAGGTCACCGAAGCCGTGTTCGACGAGGCCGCCGGCCGCTGGACCGTCACCGTCAACGACGCCGAGACGATCGAGACCCAGGCCCTGGTCGCGGGCGTCGGCAGCCTGCACCAGCCCAAGCTCCCGCAGATCCCGGGCCTCGACACCTTCGCCGGTACGGCGTTCCACTCGGCGCAATGGGATCACTCGGCGGACCTGCGCGGTCGGAACGTGGCCGTGATCGGGACCGGCGCATCGGCGATCCAGTTCGTGCCGCGGATCGCCCCCGAGGTCGCGCAACTCGACGTGTACCAGCGGACGCCACCGTGGATCACGTCGAAGCCGGACCGCCCGATCGGCCCGTGGGAGCGGCGGCTGCACGAGCGCTTCCCGGCCGGCCAGCGGGCGATCCGCAACGCCATCTACTGGGGACTCGAGGGCCGCGGCGCCGGGTTCGCGGGCAACCCCAAGCTGATGAAGGGCCTCGAGCTCCAGGCGAAGCGCCACCTGCACAAGCAGGTCGCCGATCCCGAGCTGCGGGCCAGGCTGACCCCGGACTACCAGATCGGCTGCAAGCGGATCCTGATCTCGAACGACTACTACCCCACCCTGGCCCGGCCGAACGTGGACCTGGTCACCACCCCGATCGCGCGGATCACGCCGACCGGCGTGGTGACCTCCGACGGGACCGAGCGGGCCTGCGACACGATCGTGCTCGGCACCGGGTTCGACGTCTCGGCCAACCTGACCCGGATGCCGATCCTCGGCAAGGACGGCGTCGACCTGGCCGACCACTGGAAGCGCGCCGGCATCGGCGCCCACCTCGGCATCACCGTGGCCGGCTACCCGAACCTGTTCCTGCTGGTCGGCCCGAACACCGTCCTCGGACACTCGTCGATGGTCTTCATGATCGAGGCCCAGGTCCGGTACGTGATGCAGGCGCTGCACCTGCTGCGGCGGCGCGGAGCGTCGTACGTCGAGGTCCGCGAGGAGGCCCAGGAGCGGTTCGTCGGCGGGATCCAGGGTGAGCTCGGCGACACCGTCTGGCAGTCCGGCTGCACCAGCTGGTACCTGGACGCCGCGGGCCGGAACTCGACCATCTGGCCGGAGTGGACCGTCTCCTACTGGCGCCGCACCCGCCGCCTCGACCCCGCGGACTTCGTGCTGGTCCATTAGGGGTTTCCCCGCACTCCTGAAGTAGGAGCAGGGGCGTGCGGGGGTACGACCTTGGGATGAAGGCAAGACCGGTCCTCGGGCCGATGTCCGGACGGCTGCGCCGAAGGATTCTTGAGGCATGGAAATCCTTCAGATCGCCGGCGCAGCGGCCATCGTGATCGGCATCGTGGTCACGGTCCTGCTCGCCATCGTGCCTTCGGTCGTGGACCGGTAAGGCTCCCGCGTCGGAGTCCGGCGGACTCCGGTGTGAGGGTCAGTCGGCGGACAGGTGGACCAACAGGTCCTGCCGGGTCAGCACGCCCACCGGCTTGCCGTCGTCCAGCACCATCAGGGCGTCCCGATCCTCGAGCAGCTGCACCGCCTTCGCGACCGGCTCACCGGCGCCCAGTGACGGCAGCGCCGGATCCATGTGCTGCTCGACCATGTCGGCCAGCCGCGCCTTGCCGGAGTACAGGGCGTCCATCAACGTCCGCTCCGACACCGCGCCGGCCACCTCGGCCGCCATCACCGGCGGCTCGGCCCGGACCACGGGCATCTGCGAGACGCCGTACTCCCGCAGGATGGCGACTGCCTCGGCGATCGTCTCGTGCGGGTGGGTGTGGACCAGCGGCGGCATGCTGCCGTCCTTGCGGGCCAGGATGTCGCCGAGTGTGGTGCCCTGGCGCGCGCCGAGGAAGCCGTACTGCGCCAGCCAGTCGTCGCTGAACACCTTGGTCAGGTAGCCGCGGCCGCCGTCCGGCAGCAGCACGACGATGACGGCGTCCGGGTCGTCGAGCTCATGGGCGAGCCGGATCGCCGCCGCGGCCGCCATCCCGGCCGAGCCGCCGACCAGCATGGCCTCCTCGCGGGCCAGCCGCCGGGTCAACGCGAACGAGTCCGCGTCCGACACCTCGATGACGCGGTCGCAGATGGTCTTGTCGTACGTCTCCGGCCAGAAGTCCTCACCGACGCCCTCGACCAGGTACGGCCGGCCGGTGCCGCCGGAGTAGACCGAGCCCTCCGGGTCGGCGCCGATGATCTGCACCTTCCCGCCGGAGACCTCCTTCAGGTACTTGCCGGTGCCGCTGATCGTGCCGCCGGTGCCGACGCCCGCCACGAAGTGCGTGATCTTGCCCTCGGTCTGCTCCCACAGCTCCGGGCCGGTGGTCTCGTAGTGCGAGCGCGGGTTGTTCTGGTTGGCGTACTGGTTCGGCTTCCAGGCGCCCTCGATCTCGCGGACCAGGCGGTCGGAGACGTTGTAGTACGAGTCCGGGTGCTCGGGGGCCACGGCGGTGGGGCAGACCACGACCTCGGCGCCGTACGCCTTGAGCACGTTGCGCTTGTCCTCGCTGACCTTGTCCGGGCAGACGAAGACGCACTTGTAGCCCTTCTGCTGGGCCACCATCGCCAGCCCGACGCCGGTGTTGCCGGAGGTCGGCTCGACGATCGTGCCGCCCGGCTTCAGGTCGCCGGAGGCCTCGGCCGCCTCGACCATCCGGACCGCGATCCGGTCCTTCACCGAACCGCCCGGGTTGAAGTACTCGACCTTGGCGAGTACGAGGGGCTTGGCCCCGTCCGTGGTCTTGCCCAGCTTCACGAGCGGGGTGTTGCCGACCAGGTCCAGGAGTGAGTCTGCGTAGCGCACATCTTTACTGTAGTGATACGCGCGCCGTTCCCCTATTTTCACTTGCGCTGTCGTGACTGCGTGTAATCCTTGACTCATGAGTAGAGCCCGGGCAGCCAAGAAGCTGGCCCAGGCCGCAGCTTTCGGGGGCGGGGGACTCGGACTCATCGGTGCCACGTTGTACGGCGTACTGACCGCTGAGGCCGAGTATGCGAAACGCGTGATCGGACCGATGCGCTACTACCCGACTCCGGGCGACGGTCTGTTCGGCCGGTATCCAGGACATCCGATCACGTTCGCCATCCTCGGCGACTCCAGCGCGGCCGGCTACGGCACCGAGTCACCGGAAGAGACACCTGGCGTCCTGCTGGCGTCCGGTCTCGCCGAGCTGGCCAGGCGCCCGGTGCGCCTGGTCGACGTGGCGAAGACCGGGGCCAAGTCGTCCGACCTGGCCGCGCAGGTCGACGCCGCGCTGCAGGCGGGGCCGCACGTCGCGGTCATCCTGATCGGCGTCAACGACGTGAAGTCGAAAGTGCCGCCGTCGACCTCGGTTCGGCTGCTCTCGGCCGCAGTCCGCAGGTTGCGGGCCGCGCACTGTGAGGTGGTGGTGGGCACCTGTCCGGACCTCGGCGCGGTCCGGCCGATCATGCCGCCGCTGCGGCAGGTCGCCCGGTCCTTGAGCCGCCGGCTGGCCGCCGCTCAGACCATCGCAGTGGTCGAGGCAGGCGGCCGAACTGTGTCCCTCGGGTCGCTGCTCGGCGAGGTGTTCCGGACCAACCCGTCGATGTGGGGGCGGGACAACTTCCACCCGTCCGCCATCGGGTACGCCGCCGCGTCCGCCGCGCTGCTGCCGTCGGTGGCGGCCGCGATGGGGGTCGGGCCGGAGTCGTTCGTGCACCCGGAACAGTTCCGGGGCGAGGCGATCCTGCCGATCGCGGAAGCCGCCGTACAGGCTGCCAAGACGGCCGGCACGGAGGTCGCGGCCACCGAGGTCGCCGGGCGCGAGCGCGGTCCGCGGGGCCGCTGGGCGACGCTGCGGCATCGGCGCCGGCACCCGAAGGCGGAGGTCGAGCGGGTCGACGAGGACAGCTCCGAATCGCAGGACGCCGTACCGGTGTGCCAGTAGGTTTACGCCGTTGTGCGTCCGCTGAGGGCTACTTTCATGACGAGAGTCTTGCCTAGCGACGGCTGTGTGGTGCACAGTCGATAACTACGCGGTACCCCGATGACGGGAGGCGAAGATGGGCTTGAACCACTCCGAGGAGACGCACCAGCGTTTGGTGGAGAGGGTGCCCGGGTGCACCGGACGCGAGATGACCGAGTGGTTCCAGCTGATGAACGACGGACCGTCGTTCCTGCGCTTCGACGACAGAGTGAGATGGCTATCCAGCGAGTACGAGCTCGCGCACGGGCACGCAACCGCCATCGTCCACGAGTACGACCTGCGCCGAGCGCACCGCCGAATGGGCTGACGAGCCGAACAGGAGTCTGATACAGAAGACCTGCCCTTTCAGGTGGAGGGGCAGGTCTTCCTCGTTCCAGCCCAACCGCACCACCCCGCGACACCCGCCTCGCGAACGCTCGGATACCACACCGGCCTGACCTCACCGGCCACCGCAGCAAGCAACACCAGGCAACCGGTCGGCTGCATCACCGACTGGGGAGCCTCAGGACCACCCAGTGATTTTCAGTGAGAACGCCGAAAGGCCGGCCCACCTGGGCCGGCCTTTCGGGTCATGCAGTGTGATCAGTCGCCGCCGCGCAGGATTGCGAGGATGCGGAGCAGGTTCCAGTACAGCCAGACCAGGGTGACGGTCAGGCCGAACGCGGCCCGCCAGGCCTCGTTCTGCGGGGCGCCGTGCTTGACGCCCTGCTCGATCATGTCGAAGTCGAGGATCAGGTTGAACACCGCCAGGCCGGCACCGAGTGCGGCGAACACCAGGCCCATCGCGCCGAAGCCGCCGATCCCGGAGTTGAAGCCGAACAGGCTGGCGATGAAGTTGATCAGGATCACGCCGGCGAAGCCCATGGTCGCGATGATGACCATCTTGGTGAACCGCGGCGTCACCTTGATCGCGAAGTACTTGTACGTCGCGAGCGTGAGACCGGCCGTCACCATCGTGGCGAGCACCGCCTGCACGATGATGCCGGAGTCACCGACCCAGTTCGCGATGAACTTGCTGCCGATCCCGAGGAACACACCCTCGGCCGCGGCGTACACCATCACCAGCGCGGGGTTGACCCGGCGGGAGAAGGACAGCACCAGGCCGAGCGCGAACGCCAGCAGGGCACCGGCCAGGAACGCCGGGGTGACCAGGGTGGTCGGAATCGCGAACCAGGCGATCGCGGCGACGAGCACCACGACGCCCAGGGTGGCGGCGGTCCGGACGATCACGTCGTCCATCGTCATGGGGCGGCTTCCGGCCGGCGCGCCTTGGTACTGCTGGGGCGGCACACCGGGTCCGCCGTACTGGCCGGGCTGGCCGTAGGGACCCGGCTGACCGTACGGAGCGGCCCCCGGATAAGCCTGGCCTTGGCCAGGCGCGAACGCACTCGACCGGTTCAGGACCGGGTTACTGCTCTGCATCGTCATCCTCCTGGTAGCCCTCATCCGGGGCCGTACAGTGATACTACGGTCCCACCCTTAACAACTGCTGAGGAACAGTCACCTGTTCCCCAACCGAAACCGCCTATCCGGCAAACGGTTGCACAACTCAATCGGTTGCCGATCGATCCAGCGCCGGCAACCGCTCCCGGACCGTCATCACAGCCCCGTTCCACACCCACCGAACCCGGTTCTCACCTGCGAATGATCACGTACGGACGGCAGGCAGCGCCAGGTGGTTTGTGGGTGTTGTGGATACGGGTCGGCGTCGTACCTGGGTGGGCAGGTACGACGCCGGGGCCGTGGCCACCCGGGACGTGGTGCTCCCGCAGGCCAGCTAGGGGTGGAGGGACTGATGGGTGGAGAGGGCGGCGCCGACCTGGTCGGCGAGGGCTACGGCGACCTGGCGCTGCTCGAGGTCGGGGCGGGCGATCCGGGCCGCCGCGGTGAGCAGGAAGCGGCCGCGGACCTCGCCGGCGTGCTGGACGGCGAGCTCGATCTCGGCGTTCGTCGGCAGGCCGTCGCGCTCGACCTTCAGCACCCGCCCGCCGCGCGTCACCGTGCCGTCCGCGTTCAGTACCGGCGCACCCGAAAGTTTGCCACCAGCAACGAACCTGGCCCCATCGATCCCGAGCACGGCGGTCAGCTCGGCCCGCACCTGGTCGATCAGCTCGTCGGTTGACCCGCCGGCCGCGACCGCCTGCGAGGTGGTGATCACACCGTCCAGGTACCCGCGGTGCCGCGACGCCCGAGCTTGTTGCCGCCGGCCCCAGATCGCGATCTCGGTGACCGCGGCGCCGATCACCACCAGCAGCAGAGTCGTCTCGATGTCGTCGCGATGCCGGATGTCGAAGGAGTTGTACGGCACGGTGAGGAAGAAGTCGAACCACACCGCACTCGACACCGCCGCCAGGATCCCGGCCGGCCGAACCCCGAACGCCGCGATCGCAACGATCACGACCACCAGCAGCAGCGCGAGGTTGGCGTTGTCGAAGTTGTCCCGAAACGGAATCAGCAACGCACACACCGCTGGTGGCACCACCACAGCCGCCACCAGCACCGGATTGCGGTAACTCTCCACCCCTCCATTCACCCTCCCCACCCACCCCCGATCAACCTTTCTCACAGACGTCTATCAACACCCCCCGAAAACCCATAGAGCATCCCCACCCCACCCAAGTAACTTGACGACCCGTGGACCAGCACCGGATTCGCCCAGCAGCGCCCGACGACGTCGGCTTCCTCGCCGACGTCGTCCTGGCGGTGAGCGAGGGGCGTCTGGCGGCGGACTTCGACGAGCCGCAGTGGCGGGCCGACTTCACCGCCTGGACGCTCGAGTCGCTGGCAGGCACCTCGGTCATCGAGCTGGACGGCGACCGCGTCGGCAGGCTGCGGGTCCGCCGTACCGCTGAGTCCATCGAGCTTTGTGGCATCCAGATCCTGCCCGAGGTGCAGCAGCGTGGGATCGGTACGGCGATCATCGCCGCGCTGCAGGCCGAGGCGGCGGCGACCGGCGTACCGCTCGGGCTCGGGGTCGAGAAGACCAACCCGGATGCCCGCCGGTTGTACGACCGGCTCGGCTTCACACAGGTCGGCGAAGAGGGCAACGAGGACAAGCTCCGCTGGAGCGGACGAGAGGAGACGGGTGTGGGTGAGTTGTGGGGTGTGGAGGTGGCTCGGCGGTATGACACTCCGGGGACGGGGATGTTTGCGCCGGAGGTGTTGGGGCCGACGGTCGAGCGGCTGGCGGGGTTGACCGGGGATGGCAGGGCGCTGGAGTTTGCGATCGGGACCGGGCGGGTTGCGGTGCCGTTGGCGGAGCGCGGCGTGCCGGTGAGCGGGATCGAGTACTCACCCGCGATGGTCGACCAACTGCGGACCAAGGTCGGCGAGGACGCGATCCCGGTCGTCATCGGGGACATGGCGAGCGTGCGGGCGCCCGGCGAGTTCACGCTGGTCTACCTGGTCTTCAACACGATCTCCAACCTGCTCACCCAGGAGGCGCAGATCGAGTGCTTCCGGAACGCGGCCCGCCACCTCTCCCCCGGCGGCGCCTTTCTCATCGAGCTCTGGGTGCCCGAGCTCCGCCGCCTCCCGCTCGGCTCGCCGGCCACCGTCGGCATCTCCGAGCCCGGCTACATCCTGCTCGACACGTACGACGTACTCGACCAGCAGGTCGTCTCCCACCACTTCCATTTCGACGCCGAAGGCACCCGCGCAGAGCTCTTCCGCACCCCGCACCGCTACATCTGGCCCGCCGAGCTCGACCTGATGGCCCAGCTGGCCGGCTTCACCCTCGAGTCCCGCCACGCCGACTGGTCAGGAGCCCCCTTCACCGCCGACTCCCCCTCCCACGTCTCGGTCTACCGCCTGAGCGAGTAGGTCAATCGCGGGTCAGTTGGGTGAGGACTGAGGAGTCGAGGTCGCCCCAGGACTCGGCGATCTTGCCGTTGCGCAGGTGGTAGACGGCGAACTCGGGCGCGGTGATCACCCGCCCGGTCGCCGGTACGTCGAGGAACGTGCCGGAGTGTGTCCCGGTGTCGATCAGGTGGGAGGACAGCCAGTCACCGTCGACGAGCAGGTGCTGGATCTCCCAGTGGTAGTCCGGGAAAGCGTCGACGACCGACCGCAGTCCGGCGGCGTACCCGGCGAGCCCCGTCACACTCCCGTTGACCCGGACGTCCGCCGCGACGAACTCCCCGAGCTCCTCGAACCGGTGCTCGTTGCACCTCTCCAGGTACCGCCGGTAGAAGGCTTTCATCGCCTCATCGTGTCACCATCGGTACATGACGAATCCCTCTGGAGAGGGAGCATTCCGGCAGGTGAGATCACCCCTCAGAGGGTTTGTGAAAGTTTTCACGAGTGCAGTAACCTGAAGTAGACATGAAGTCGGAGATCCACTCAGGGAGAGTGAACCGCATGACAGCCCAGGTGCCGCACATCCTCGTCGTCGGAGGCGGTTACGTCGGGATGTACACCGCGTACGGACTACGTCGCGCGGCCCGGAAAGGCAAGATCCGGGTCACCGTGGTCGACCCGCGGTCGGTGATGACCTACCAGCCGTTCCTGCCCGAGGCGGCGGCCGGATCCGTGGAACCGCGGCACGTGGTGGTGCCGCTGCGCAAGACGCTGAAGGGCTGCCGGGTGGTGACCGGCCGGGTGACCGGGATCGACCACGCGAACAAGGTCGCCAAGGTGATGCCCGAGGAGGGTCCGGAGTACGAGCTGGCCTACGACCAGGTCGTGGTCGCGCTCGGCTCGATCGCCCGGACGCTGCCGATCCCCGGCCTGGCCGAGGAGGCGACCGGGTTCAAGAACGTCGAGGAAGCGATCGCGCTGCGCAACAAGGTGCTGGACCGGCTCGACGTGGCGTCGTCGCAGCCCGACCCGGCGCTGCGCAAGTCCGCGCTGACCTTCGTCTTCGTCGGCGGTGGGTACGCCGGTGTCGAGGCGTTCGCGGAGCTCGAGGACATGGCCCGCTACGCGACCCGGTACTACGACAACATCAACCCCGACGACCTGCGCTGGGTGCTGGTCGAGGCGACCGGACGGATCCTGCCGGAGGTCGGCGAGGAACTGGGCAAGTACACGGTCGACCAGCTGCGCAAGCGCAACATGGACATCAAGCTGGAGACCCGGCTTGAGTCCTGCGAGAAGGGTCACGTGATCCTCAGCGACGGCGAGGAGTTCGACGCCGACACGATCGTCTGGACCGCCGGCGTGAAGGCGAACCCGGCGCTCGCCGCGACCGACTTCCCGCTGGACGAGCGCGGCCGGGTGAAGTGCCTGGCGAACCTGCGGATCGAGGGTGTCACGGACGCGTGGTCGGCCGGAGACAACGCCGCCGTACCCGACCTGACCAGCGAGCAGCCCGGTGCGTACTGCGCCCCGAACGCGCAGCACGCGGTCCGGCAGGCACGGATGCTGGCCGACAACATCCTGCGCGTGGTCGACGGCAAGACGCCGGAGGACTACCGGCACAAGTACGTCGGCTCGGTCGCGAGCCTCGGCCTGCACAAGGGTGTCGCCCAGCTGTACGGCGTGAAGGTCAAGGGCTGGCCAGCCTGGTTCCTGCACCGGACCTACCACGTGTCCCGGGTCCCCACCTTCAACCGGAAGGCCCGCGTCATCCTGGACTGGACACTGGCGCTGTTCTTCCGCCGCGAGGTGACCAGCCTCGGCAGCCTGCAGATGCCGCACGAGGAGTTCCGCCGCGCGACCCGGTCCTAGCCGGTACTACGTCCACATGTTCAGGGCTCGAGGGTCTTGAACATGTGGACGTCCTCGTTGCCGCCCGGGATTCCGCGGGTCCGGCCGGTCTCGACGTACCCGTGCCGCTGGTAGAAACCCGGCGCCTGGAAGGTGAACGACGAGACGGCGATCCGATCGCACCCGCGCCGCCGAGCCTCGGCCTCGGCGGCCTGCAGCATCTTGCTGCCCCAGCCGTCCGTCCGGCTGTCCTCGCGGATCCACACCATGTCGATCCCGCAGAGACCGCCCCAGGTCCACGCGGCCAGTCCGCCGACCAGCTCACCGGTGTCGTCTGCGATCTTGATCGAGAACGAGCCGCGGTCTGCGGCGCCGGTGGCAGCGGTGTTGAAGTCGTCCAGTTCCCGGCTCAGCCGCTGCTCGAGCTCCGCGTCGTGTCCACCGACGGTCAGGTTCGCGTTCACGCCGCCGAGTATGCCAAGTCAGCGGTCGACGGGCGGCGTGCCCCAGTCGGTGGGCTCGGCGCCCAGCTGTACGGCGATCCGGCCGCCGCGCGTGATGAACGACTCCGGCAGCCAGGACTCGGCACGCTCACGACCGTTGAGGGTCAGCGACTGCACGTACTGGTTCGTGTCCGACGTCGCCGGCGCCTCCACCGTCAGCCGTACGCCGTTGCTCCGCCGGATCTCGACGCGCGGGAACAGCGGGCTGCCGACGAGCAGCTCGGCCCGGCCCGGGGTCTGCGGGAACAGGCCGATCGCGGCGAACACGTACCAGGCGGACAGCGTGCCCAGGTCGTCGTTCCCTGGGAGGCCTGACGGCCCAACGCCGTACACGGTGTCGACGATCTCGCGCGTGGTCGCCTGGGTCTTCCAGGCGACGCCGAGTCCGTTGTAGAGCCACGGCGTGTGCAGGCCCGGCTCGTTGGTCGGGTCGTAGCGGAGTGCGCTGCCACCCTTGACGGCCCAGTTGCCGTTCGCGTCGTGGAAGAACCCGTCCAGCCGCTCGACCGCCTGGCCGTTCATCACAGTGGCCAGACCGGAGACGTCCTGCGGGACCATCCAGGTGTACGTCGCACTGGAGCCCTGAGCGAACCCGACATCGGTCGACGGGGTGAAGCCGGGCTGCCAGGTGCCGTCGGCCTTGCGAGCACGTTGGTAGCCGACAGCCGGGTCGTAGGTGTTCTTCCACCAGGTGCCGCGATCCTCGAGCGCCTGGACGTCGGCCCCGAGCCGCTCACCCCACTGGGCCAGCGAGAAGTCGGCGAGCGAGTTCTCGAGCGTCTCCGCGGCGCCGCCCCAGCAGTGACAGGCGTCCTGCGGCGCGTAGTTCTTGGCCAGGTAGGTGTTCAGCGCCGGTCGTTGCCCGGTGCATTGCCCGGGGCAACCACCATCGTTCTCCGCGTCCGCGTTCTGCACGGTCGCCTGGCGCACCAGCGAGTCATAGGCGCCGCGTACGTCGAAGTTGCCGACACCCATCGCCGCGAACGTCGCCAGCGTCGGCGCGGCCGGGTCGCCGGTCATCACGTGCGTCGGCCCGTTGTTGTGCAGCCAGCGGTCCCAGATCCCCTTGTTCTGCTGGGCGAACTGGTACATCGACTGCGCGAAGTCACCGGCGATCTCCGGCTTCAGCAGGGCGAGCAGCTGGATGTGTGCGCGGTACTGGTCCCAGCCGGAGAACGTCCCGTACTGCGCTCGCTGCCCGGGCGCCAGCCGATGGATCTGGAAGTCGCTGCCGAGGTAGCGGCCGTCCACGTCGTTGAAGATGTTCGGCTGCAGCATCGCGTGGTAGAGCGCGGTGTAGAAGGTCGTCCGTTGTGCGTCGGTCCCGCCGGTGACGCGCACGTTGTCCAGCTCCCGCCGCCATTCACGGTAGCCGTCGGCGGCGACCCGATCGACCGTGGCCTGCGGCCGGACCTCGGCGCGCAGGTTCTGCTCGGCGCCGGCCAGGCTGACGTACGAGATGCCGATCCGCGTCCGCACCTTCGCGCCCGGCTTGAACGTCAGGTAGCCGCCGGAACCGCGACCGGCCCGGTCCGCGCCGGTCGCGTACCCCTCACCGCCGGTCGTGTGCGTGCTCCCCGCCGCGAGCGCGCTGTCCTTCCAGGTGCCGAAGGCAACGACTGGCTGGTCGAAGGACGCGGTGAAGTACAGCCGGTAGTACGACTTCCGGTTGTTGGTCCCGCCGTTCGCACGCCGGCCGCAGAACGCGCCGGTCAGCACCGACCCGGTCACCTTCCGGCCGGTCGGGTCGATCGAGATCTCCGCGTCCTCGCTACCGTTGAGCGAGTTCGACGTACGGAAGAGCAGGTTCGCGGCCTGGTCGGCGGGGAAGGTGAACTCGCCGACGCCGGCGCGCGTGGTGACGGCCAGGTCCGTCTTCACGCCGTTGGCGAGCGTGACCGTGTAGCGGCCGGGCTTCGCGGTCTCGTCGGCGTGGCTGAAGTTGCTGGCGTACTTCGCGTCGGTGGTGTCGGCCGTCGGCGAGGAGTCGACGGTTCCGGCGTACGGCATGATCGGCACGTCGCCGGCCGCGCCCGGGTTGCAGCCGGCGCCGTTGACGTGGGTCAGGCTGAAGCCGCGGACCCGGGTCACGTCGTACTGGTAGCCGTTCGCCGCGCCAGTGCTGGTCTGGTCGCCGCGGGTGCTGGTCGGGCTCCACGAGATCATCCCGAACGGGCGGACGGCGCCCGGCCAGGTGTTCCCGTCCCGCGCGGACCCGATCAGCGGATCGACAGCGGCAGCCGGATCCGGCACTGCTTCGGCGGGTACGGCGGGGAGCAGCAGAGCGACCGTGAGGACGCCGGCGAGCGCGCGCATGGCATGGCCTTTCCGGGGGCGGACGGACAACCCGACGCTAAACCGCTCAAGTAACCGCCGGGTGGTCTGCGCGTATTACCCGGGTAGCGAACGCACGGACGGGCGGGGGTTGCGGCGGCTGCAGCCTCAGTCGTGCAGCAGTCCGGCGTCGTGGACGAGGAGGGCGATCTGGACGCGGTTGTTCAGGTCGAGCTTGGTGAGGATGCGGGAGACGTGCGTCTTCACGGTCGGGACGCTGAGGTAGAGCGTCGAGCTGATCTCAGCGTTCGACTTGCCCTCGCCGACGGCCACGGCGATCTCACGCTCGCGGTCGTTCAGCTCCGCCAGCCGGTCGAGTGCCTTGTTCTTGCGCTGGTCGGTGCCCGACGACGCGACCCGGGTGATCAGGCGCTTGGTCACGGCCGGCGACAACACGGGCTGTCCGGCGGCGACTCGCCGTACCGATTCGACGATCTCGGCGGGCGGGGTGTCCTTGAGGACGAACCCGGCGGCGCCGGCTCGGAGGGCTCGTAGTACGTGCTCGTCGGCGTCGAAGGTGGTGAGGATGACGATCTCGGGCGCGTTCGGGCGACGTCGTACCGCTTCTGTCGCGGTCAGGCCGTCGGTGCCGGGCATCCGGATGTCCATCAGTACGACGTCGGGCGCGAGCCGGTCGATCAACCCCCGGACGCCAGTGCCGTCGCCCGCCTCGCCGACCACGCGGACGTCGGGGGCGCCGCCGAGCATCAGCTTCAGACCGGCGCGCAGCAACGGATCGTCGTCGACGATGAGAACCCGAATCGTCATGCGGGCCACGGTAACCAGGCGAACAGGCGGAACTCGCCCTCGGGGGTGCGGCCGTGCTCGATCCGGCCGTCGACGAGCGTGGCGCGCTCCGTGAGTCCCAGCAAGCCCTTGCCGTCGCCTCGTCGGCGGTTCGGGGCGGGGTTGCGCACTTCCACCTCGAGGCCGTTGCCTGGGGCACCGGTCACGCTGATCTGCACCGGTTCGCCGGGGGCGTGCTTGAGTGCGTTGGTGAGGCCTTCCTGCACGACCCGGTACGCCGTACGCCCGACGTGGTCCGGCAACGCGCCGGGAGCGTCGAGGACGAGCTCGACCGGGAGGCCGGCCTCTCGCGAGCCCTCGACGAGCACCGGGAGGTCGGCGAACGTCGGCTGCGGGAGCTCGCCGACGGGAGCCCGCAGTACGCCGATCACCTCGCGGAGGTCCTGCAGTGCCTGGTGCGCGCTGGCCCGGATGATCTCGGCGGCCCCGGCCACCTCCTCCGTGGACGCGTCGGGGCGGTAGGCGAGCGCGCCGGCATGGACGCTGAGCAGAGACAGCCGATGGCCGAGTACGTCGTGCATCTCGCGCGCGATCTCCTCGCGGGCCCGCAACTGGGCCTGCTCCGCCTGCAGCTTGGCGACGATCTCGGCCCGCTCGGCCCGGTCACGCAGCGTCTGCAGGAGCTGCCGGCGGGACCGGATGTAGAGGCCCCAGATGACGAGGGCCAGATACATCGAGCCGGCCGCGATGACGAGGGCCGCCGGGTGGTCCGGCTTGTCCCGCACCTCGATGTAGATGGCCAGACTCACCGCGTTGGCGACGAACACTCCCAGCGAGACCCGCAGCGGCCGGTGGATCGCCACAGTCAGGATCAGCAACAGGCCCGCACCACCCGCTGCGTCGGAGAAGGTGCCGACGGCCGCCCCGACCAGGGCCAGCTGAACCGGCCAGCGGCGCCGGAACCACAGGCTCAGGCAGAGTGCCATCCCGAAGTAGAAGTCGAACGCGAGCAGGTCCGGGCTGATCGGGTCCTTGCGGCCCTCCTCGTACAGCAGGAAGCCGGTGAACACCGCGACCACGAACGCGAGCGAGTCCACGATCCAGTCCCGCGTACTGCGGCGCGGACGTGCGGATCTGGACTCTGCCATGGGACGAATGTAGCGGTGCGTAAGCGCTCTGCGGCACTCTTGCAGCTGTCCGGATACCGAAGTCGGGTCATCGGCTACTTAGGTCGGACGGTAGGTTGCCGGGCATGAGTCAGCTCGCAGTCACCGTCATCGGCCCCGACCGCCCGGGCATCATCGCGGACGTCACCGAGGCCCTGGCCGGGACCGGAGTCAACCTCGAAGACTCCACGATGACGCTGCTGCGCGGCCACTTCGCGATGATGATCGTCTGCTCCGGGCCGTTCGAGGAGGTCAAGACCGCGATCGAGCCGCTGCGCGGGGAACTCGTGATCACGGTCCGCAAGGTCGGCCCCGAACACGAGCACGCACCGATCGGGCCGTCGTACATCCTGAGCGTGCACGGCGCCGACCGGCCTGGGATCGTGGCCGCGGTGACCCGGATGATCGCCTCCGCGGGCGGCACGATCACCGACCTGACCACGCGACTCAGCGGGGAGCTGTACGTGCTGACCGCGGAGGTCGAGCTGCCGCTGACCGCAGAGCTGGCGATGCTCAACCGCGCCCTGGAGATCACCGCCGAGGAGCTCGGCGTCGGAGTCACCCTGCGCCCGGCTGAGAGCGACGAGCTGTGACCATCATCGCCGCCTGGTCCCCTGCGGAACTCGATGTCGAGGGGACGGTTCTCGACGTACTGCGCGCTCCGCACCCGGTCCTCGCCACCGAAGGCGCGACCGTCGACCCACTCGACCCACTCATGATCCAGCTCGCCGCCGACCTGATCGCCACCATGCGGGTCTCCCCCGGCTGCGTCGGACTCGCGGCGCCACAGGTGGGCGTCGCGGCGCAGATGTTCTCCCTCGACGTCAGCAACCACCCGAAGACCCGGACCTGCCACGGCGTCTTCGTCCTCTGCAACGCGGTCGTCCTCGAGGCCTCACGACAGGAGAAGGGCCGCGAAGGCTGCATGTCCGTCCCCGACTTCACCGGCGACGTCAAACGCGCCACCCGGCTGACGGTCACCGGCATCCTCCCCGGTACGACGGAACAGGTCACGATCACGACCGACGCATTCGAAGCCCGCGCGCTCCAACACGAAATCGACCACTGCAACGGCAAGCTCTTCCTGGACCGAGCAGCCGGCGCCCACGCCATCTACCCGCGCAAGGTCTACAAGTAGGTCTGCCCTCGCCGCCTGCTACGCGCGCTCCTTCGCCGCGAGCTACGCCGCCAGCCCCACCCACCCATTTCACGCTCGCAACGCTCGCTAGACCTGCTCGCTCCGTCGCGGGTGCGCTCGCGACGCTCGCTCAATCGACCGCCGCGTGGTCGCCAAGCCGGCGTGATCCAACGACTGGGATGTGGAGAACCCCGCAGCCTGCGCCGTGGTTGGCGGATGACCTAGATCTCGAGCCCACGGGCCCCCGAAACCGTCTCCAGCCCCATCTACGTCATCCAGCTTGTAATGTCAGTGCTTGCCGACCGGCCCGGGTGGCGGAACGGCAGACGCAGCGAGCTTAAACCTCGCGGCCGAAAGGCATACGGGTTCGAATCCCGTCCCGGGCACACCCCACCGTGACCTGCATAGATGCCGCAACAGAAATGTAAGCCACAGCTTCAGAAGACCCGACGTGGTTGCACCAGCCGTTGCAGTTCGTCCGGTGATCACGCCCACAGCGCCTTTCCGATCTTGGCCGCCGCATCATCAGCGAGCTTGCTCGTCACATGCGTATAGCGCTTCGTCACCGCCAACGTCGAGTGACCCAGAATCTCCTGCACGACTCGGATGTCGACCCCCTGCTCCAGCCGCAAAGTCGCCGCCGTATGCCATGCGTCGTGAGGGCGAGCGTCCCGGAGGCCGGCCGCCTGGAGCATGCTCTTGAACTCGGCCCAGTCACGCCGGGGATTGATCGGGCGTCCGGTTGGTCCGGCAAAGACCAAGTCCCAATCCTCCCACTGATCACCGGCCGCGAGACGTTCCGCCGACTGTGCCGCCTTCTGAGCCTTCAGCTGTGGGATCAGCTGCTCCGGTAGTGCGCTCCATCTGGTCTTGCCGCCCTTCGGTGGCCGGAACTCCCATTCGCCACCCTGTCGCTCGGGGCAGTACCGAGCATTCTTGACGCATCCAGCCTTGCAGCTCTTCGTGTGCCGACTCTTCACACACTCTCGTGGATCAGCGCAGCCGTGCGAGACCCGTTTGCGCTTCAGTTGCCACACCTGAATGCGCCGCTTCTCCAGGTCGAGGTACTTCCAACGCATACCAAGCGCCTCGGACTGCCGATACCCCAGTGCGAACGCCACCGACCAACGTGCGCTGTGAGGTCATTGGCGAGCTTGAGGGTTGGCACCCGAGACAGCCTTCAGCCTCCGGGCCGTATGGAAGCACCGCGAGCTGCTACTCAAACCGTCCTGACTGTGATCCCCCCGCCAACAGGTCCGCGACACATCTCCGCCAACTGATGTGCGACAGGCTAGAAGTCGGCCCACGTGTCGGAGCAACGCACGGATCTGCCGAATTCAGTGCGTTTCGGGTCGGACCCGCGGCAGGTCGTGGGTGACCCTCGTGCCGGGCCTGGCGCAGACCGACCGGCGTGTGAACCTGCCGATGGGCCGGGAGAATGCGGCTATGCAGCCACTCCTTCTCATCGATGTCGACGGCCCGCTGAATCCGTTTCGCGCACCATGGTTCGGGCAGCGCGAGGCAGGACCGGGCTTCGAGTTCCACGACCTCACACCTGCCGGTGGGATTACCTACCGGGTTGCGCTGAACCAGGAGCACGGGAGGCGTCTTGCAGCTCTGTCTCGTGACGCGTTCGACCTCGTTTGGGCGACAACGTGGCTCGACGACGCGAACGCACTCATCGCGCCCCTCCTGGGCCTACCAACTGACCTTCCGGTGATCCCGCTCGATCGGCCGAACTTCCCGAGGGGCAGGCGTTCGTGGAAGGCCGAGCAGATTGCGCCTTGGGTGGGTGGGAAGCCGGCCGTTCGCATGGTTCGACGACGAGATAAACCGAGCGACTCGGTCTTGGCTGGAGTCCACGCCCAATCTGGGTGCACACCTAGCTCACAGGGTCGAACCCCACGTGGGCCTCGTCGATGCCGACTTTGCGGTCCTTCGTTCCTTCGCCGACAGCCTGTAGGCGCCCGCTCATGCCGCGGAGAGTGAAAGCTCGGAACTGCCGAGATGCGTGCGGTTCAAGGGATGCGTCTATCCGCCGCGGATGCGGACGTGATATGCACACCTCCATGCTGCCGGCCGCAGAGCTACACCTGCACCTCGAAGGCACCCTCGAACCCGAGACGATCTTTGCGATCGCGGAACGGAACAAGATCGCGCTGCCGTACTCAAACATCGACCAGCTGCGGGCACGCTATGCCTTCACCGATCTGCAGTCGTTCTTGGACCTGTGCTATACCAACGTCGACGTCCTACGGACCGCCGAAGACTTCGCCGACATGACGACGGCCTATCTGGAGCGCGCGGCTGCGGCGGGGCTGCGGCACGCTGAGGTCTTCCTCAACCCCCAGGCACACACTGCCCGGGGGGTCCCCCTGCCCGAAGTCATGGCGGGAGTCGCAAGCGCCCTCTCCGAGTCGCTACGGACTCATGGGCTGAGCACCGGGCTGATCGTGGCGTTCCTGCGGGATGAGAGCGAAGAGTCGGCGATGGCAAGCCTAGACGCAGCCCTGGCCCTGGACGCAGCGTTCATTGGCGTGGGTCTCGACTCCGCTGAGGTAGGGCACCCTCCGTCGAAATTCGCCAAGGTGTTCCAACGCGCTCGCGCCGAGGGTCTGCACCGCGTGGCCCACGCTGGTGAAGAAGGTCCACCCAGCTACATCTGGGAGGCGCTCGACGTGTTGGGCGTCGAGCGGATCGACCACGGCGTGCGCTGCCTCGAAGACGAACAGCTCGTCCGGCGACTCGTTGAGGACCAGGTGCCGCTGACCGTGTGCCCTCTGTCGAACGTGAGCCTCCGAGTAGTCGACGACATCGCCTCACACCCGTTGTCAACCATGCTGGAGCGAGGGATCAAGGTGACCGTCAATTCTGACGACCCGGCGTACTTCGGTGGCTACGTCGACGACAATCTCTACGCCCTCACCCAAGCGGGCCATCTCACACGTGCAGACCTCGTGACGCTGGCTCGCAACTCAATTGAGGCATCCTTCGCCGATCCCGGACGCAAGCAGCAACTGCTGAATGAGCTCGACGTCGCGCTCAGCGAACCGGATGGCAAGCACCGCGGGACTTCCGGCCGACCAATCTAGCCGCAGCGCGTCCCTGGGGTGGCGGCTTAGCAGACTTCGAGACTCTGCTGAGCGTCACCACACCGTCCGACCGTGAACCGAGCACCGGGGCCATCGGCGCAAACGAGGCTGTGTTGTGCGTCATGGATGACCTTGATGCACCCGACGACATGAGGTGTGAGGCAGCGGCAGGAACTGAGGACGGCTCGGGTGCGTGGAGTAAGCACTCGGCAACCTGGGCGCATCCTGACGCGCTGACCATTGAGTTGCGCGTCACCCAGGAGTGATATGCAACGCCCGCTCATGCCGCATTCCGCGCTGTCATGCCGATGAACGGATGTCGAGGGACCAGGCCGACGGGGTACGCACCGGGCTGACTGCTACTGTCCGCCACGTGGAGAGCGATGACGAGATCCTGGAAATGGTTCGCCTGGACCAGGGTCTCGCCGAACTGCTGTGGGAAGTCTGCGAGTTTGACCTCACACGCGGTGACCACGGCGAGCCTGTCCACCTGTCGTCCGGATATGCCTTGGAAGGTATAGCAGGTGACTTCAGTGGCGGCACGTTCTTCCTCTGCGGTGAACGCCGCTCGATCCGTCCGGTCTTGTATGCCAGTT
The DNA here is from genome assembly GCF_044458365.1 of Kribbella sp. NPDC050470. Classification (NCBI taxonomy): domain Bacteria; kingdom Bacillati; phylum Actinomycetota; class Actinomycetes; order Propionibacteriales; family Kribbellaceae; genus Kribbella; species Kribbella sp. NPDC050470. Next base: position 212,289 of record NZ_JBITHV010000007.1, read on the forward strand.
CTGAAGGGCAAGCCGGCCTTATCGGCCACAGCCTTGCCGGAGCCCTGGAGGCCATGATCGGGCTACCGTCCTGGTGGGACTGCCTGAAGTTTTCAGGCGGCGGGGATCTGGTGACCATGCAGTCCGCTGCGGAGCACCTGCAGCGCGACGAGCTCAGAGACGAGCCAGAGCTTGGTGCTCGGCGAGTTCAACTCGCAACAGCACTGTCGTTGGAGCTGGCGACTGTCCCGCTGCTGCTGGCCGGCTTGCGCGATGCGGTGGCCAGCACCACACCTGACTTCGCCCTAACCGTCGAAACTGGTGAGCAGTACGAGTCGCTGTTTGGGCCGTGGCTGCCGAGCCGCAATCCCTCCTGGAGTTGAGAAACCTCAGTCACAGCCGACGGCCGAACGCCAAGATCAGGTGCGCTGATCTGCCGCGGAGAGTGAAAGCTCGGAAACTGCGATGTGCGGTCTCTGCGCTGATCCCGCTGCGATACTCCTCCGCATGGAGCGATTTGATGTGAGGGCGGACGCGCAACTCGATGACGACAACGTGATGCTCACACTGAGCGGAGACTCATGGCTCCTGAGCGTGAACGCAAGTCCGGTCGAATGGGCTACGGGCCTCCCTCGCGTTCCCGGCGCCGACCACGCCCAGCGCTCGGACGTGAACCTCGGGACGTGCGCGAGGCACCCCGTCTGGTGGAGCGTGAGCGACGGTCAACTCACCATGAGCGTGGGCCAGGACGTCGAGAGTTGCGACTTCCCTCTGCCGTGATCCTGCCGGCTGCCCTGCTGTCAGAGATTCAGGCACAACTGGACGACCTCGACAGCAACGACTGGGGTTAGCCCATTCGGCGTAACGCACTCACATACCGCATTGGGGACGTTGCTGCGTGCGGAGATTTCGCCACTGAGGGCGCCGCCGCAGACAGGTGGCCTATTTGTCGCGTTGGGTATCCCTTTTTACGATGCACGCTGTCGGCGACCGGGCCGGTCAGCTGGCAAGAGCGGTGCCTTCGGGTGCATGATGCTGCGTGCCTATCAACGCCACTGCCTACGACACTGCACTCGTCGTTGAGCCGTTCCCACCCACCGACTCTGATGGATTCCGGAGAGCGTGGACGTGGCTTGAACAGCGCCAACGGGAGGTTGGTGGCCAAATCTTGGTCTATGCACTGTGGTTCGATCACCCAGGCCTGGCCGGCTATCGCGACGACCGGCGTGTTCGTCTCGCTAGCCACAAGGACGCTCGCGGAGTGCTGGGCTGGGACGGCGGACCTGTCCTTGCTCCCAACCCGAGCCGGGAAAGCGTCGCCACGATCGCTGAGGATCCGCGGACGAGGGCCTTGTGCGTTCTGACAAGTCAACACATCTCCACACTCAAGTCCATTGATGGTTGGCGGCTCGCTGCACGACCACGCCCCCTCAGTGCAATACCACCGGTCACGGCACACCCCGATGCCATCGACGCCGTCGCTGTCGCCGGTCTGCGCGAGATTCAGGCTGTGATCGAGGCAGACCCTGACGGGCTGGCAAGGCAACGAACCCAGCGCGCCAGAATCCTCGCTCGCCTCAGGGCTGCTGGACGGTGTCCGGGCGCCAACGACGCCTACGCTTGGGCTCTGGTCAACGGTTGGTCGGCCCGAGCGGCGGAGGTCCTCCGTTCGATGGCCGGCAACGTTCACGCGACTCAGAGCCCCGATCAGCCGGGGCACTCCAACCCAGTCGACCCAGGCACCCAACAGCGCCTCGATCGTGCCGATTCCTCTGACCACTAGGCACTTGCACCAGACGTGCCAGACCTGCGAAGTCGCGACCTCGATACGTCCGCATCTGCCGCGATGCGAGTGCTCTAGGTGCTGTCGGCGTACGCCAAGCCCTGACCGCAATGACGGCAGCGGAACAGGTAGGCGGTCAGGTCGCCATCAGCGCTCAGGTGGGGCAGTACGTCTTCTCGCCATCCCTCGACGAGCAGCGAATCGACCGCTCCGGGTGTTGCCCTGATTTGCTCCCAACCAGCGCGGCCATGGAACTCAGCCGCGTCTGCGCAATGGAACATCCAGCGCTCCTGCTGCCAGCCGGCGAATCCCGGCGTCCGGCGCGCGACATCGTCCAGCACGTCCGCTGGAACGTCGCCTGGGGCGCCGTCTGTGGTCGTGAATACTGCGTCGAAGTGCTTTGAGGCGCTGCCGTCGGCGATGCACCAAGGGCACAGGAACTCGACTTCCTCGACCGCGTAGGTGGGCCCCACGTAGACGAATCCACGCGCCGCGCCACACCGTCCGCAGACTTCGGCCGATTGAGCGACCGATCCTGTGGCGACGGGATCGGGGTGGTAGCGGAACACCGGCAGGCCGACGTTCATGGCCGAAGCATTCGGGACTAGCAACCTCGGCACAAGCCCCCGGCCGCGATTCGCCCTGTCATGCCGCCGAGCGTGAAGCCCGCTCATGCCGATGAGAGCCGCCCGGCACGCAGGGGTCGGTAGGATCTCGTGCCGTTTGGAGGTGTCGTGGGAACCTTGTATGACCAGATGCTGGCTGTCGTTGACGTGCCTCTTCCTTCCCTGATCCAGCCGAAGGTCCAAGTTGGTGCCGGCGCGGTCATCGACCAGTGGCGCTTGCCCGAATCAGATCGCTCGGCACTGCGAACCTGGGGCCTACCCGAAGGGCCTTTACTCCATCCAACCCCGCAAGCCGAATCCGAGCCTGTGCTGATACCCAACATCGCCAGTGGGTCAGAACGTCGGCTTCTTTCGGCGGACCAAAGACTGTATCTCCTTGGCACCTATGGTGCCGAGTTCGATCCCAGTACCGCGATCCGAGTCGGAGCGGTTGCTGATGCGGGCCAAGTCATGGGCATACGGGCACGACCAGTAACCACAGCCGACATCGCCGAGCCGCTGCGCGCGTATCACCCGAACCTGTACCAGCCGGCCGTTTGCTACTTCAACGGCTCGGTGGCTGCCTTCGTGGAGCTCGCCTGGCGCTGGCACGCGGCGGTCGAACTGCTCCGTGCGCACCCGGGGCCACAGCACACCGCGCCCTTCGAAGAACACGAACAGCACTACGCCGACGTCGAACGATCCTGCGCGATGTTCCTGGACCGCATGACCTTGCTTGACCCCTCGCTGGGTGACAGCGACCTCAGCTCGGTGTGGGTGAAAACGATCACCGACGACACTTGAACGATCTGACAAAGCCGGTCGGATTCCCGCACATGCCGCGCTCCGGCGGAAACGTCCGGACATCAGCGTAAGGCGCTTTGTGTCAAGCGTTTCTGGTCCGGTGCCCGGTCCGTCGTCTGTCCCTGCATAGCGTGAATGGGGCTGGGCCCGTCAGCGTGTAATCGGGTTGTTCAGACGACGGGCGGGGCTGCCCATGATGTCCGGCGAGGTGACTGGTGTTCCTCAATGCCGCGTCGGGCTCGTCCCGTCCGCCTGCTTGAGTGGGCGCCTGGGCTGGTTAGGCGGCGTTGGTGTTGGCGGGTTGGTGTCGGGTGCCGTGGGTCGCGATGACCGGGTCCCAGGCGATGCCGTTGGTGATCACGGCGTGAATGTGCCGCAGGATCGCGGCCGCGATCACGGTCTGCGCCTGGGTCGGGGTCAGCTTGTTGGTCTCCCGGGTGGTCAGGTGCCGGTAGCGGGCGGCGTAGACGGTGTTGGTTTGCAGGGCGCCCCAGACCGCGCGCCAGGCGGCCAGCCGGAGTCGGGGTCTGCCTTGGCCGGTGAGCTTGGTGCGGCCGGTGAAGGTGCCGGAGAGCTTCTCTCGTGGTGCGAGGCCGGCGTGCTTGACCAGGGCGCGGGCGGTCGAGAACCGGCGGGGGTCGCCGGTCTCGGCCAGGATCGCTGCGGCGCCGATGGCCGAGATCCCAGAGATCGAGGTGACCAGCGCGGTCAGCTCGAGTTCGTCGAGGACGGGAATCATCCGGGCTTGTGTGTCGGCGAGCTTGCGCTGGTTGTCGGCCCAGTCCGCCAGCAGTAACTGGACCCGTTCGAGTCCACCGCGGCGGTGGGCGATCACACCGGTCAGGTCATTGAGCGCGGCGAAGAGCTTGCGGACGATGCGCAGGCAGGGCTTGTGCCCGCCCCGGTGGGTGATCTCGCGGCGCACGGCGGTCTCGAACCGAGCCAGGCCGAGGCGCCGGGTCCGGGACAAGTCGGCGTTGTCGCGGTCCACGACGACCCACATCGCGGCCGCCCAGGTGCGGGACCGGAACGGGTAATTGGCCGTCTCCAACGCGGCGGGTCAGACGCACTCGAGCAGGTCTCGCATCTGCTGGACCTGCGCGACCGCCTCGCCCGATCAGCCGTTCCCGGCGGGTTCCCAGATGCCGCAGCCGGCCCCAGGTCTCCTCGACCGGTTCGGGCACGTAGCAGCGCAACTGGGCGGTGAGCCGGGCGATCAAGATCGCGTCCTTGTCGTCGGTCTTGTCGAAGGTCAGGTCCTCGCTCCTGCGCGCCCAGGAGGTCTGGATCGGCTGCACGCACACGAACGGCATCGACCGGTCCGCGGCCAGTTGCCCAAGCACCCGCCAACGATGCCCGGTCGGCTCGCACGACACCGTGACCCCGGCGAACCCCCTCGCCCTGGCGCGCTCGGCAGCCCAATCCAACGCCGTCGAGAGATCCCACGCCCGACAACGGAACGTCCGTCGTGCCAACACCTTGGAGTCGTGGTCGGTGACCACCACCACCTGCTTGTTGTCGGCCAGGTCGATCCCGACGATCGCATTGCTCAACGGCACCAGCACACGCAACCGAGCAAGCCGCGCGTTACGGTTCCGGTCACCTCGAGACACACCACTACCATCGGACATGAACGTCCTCCTCCTGCGATGGGACACCAAGCCCTACAAGCGCATCAGGAGGACGTTCCTACGCCCGGACCGACACGCAGAACGTCTCTCTATGCCGCGGGGATGAAGCGCGACCATGCCGAGTTCAGGAAGTTCCGCAGGGGAACCGATCGTCCTCATCCTGCGGTAGAAGCCGGGTCAGTTCGCCGCCCGTCCGACCCGACCCGTGCTGTGGTTCAGCAGCTCTAGGTCGACCATGACCATCGCGACCCTGTCAGAGGCATCGCGCCCGATTCGGATCGGATAAAACCCATCGCCCATGCCGCAACTGACGAAAACAGCGGCAGTGCCACCGGAGGCGTCGGGAATGGCCGCGAACCCGGCATCGCTGGCCTCACGTATGGCGGCGTCGACCCGATCCTCATCGCCGCTGAGCAGTGCGAGCGACTCTCGCTTCGAAGCGTCGTAGAAGCAGGCCGTGCCCGCGTCGACACCGACTCCAAGGACCTTGCCGTCTGATCCCTCGTCGACCCAGTTCCATCCGGCGACTGGGTTGTCGCTGATCTTGAGTGTGGCCGCCGTCACGAGACGGCGAGGGAGGTCAGTCCGCCCCGTAGATGGCAATGCAACCACGGACAGCAACATGGGATATGTACCCGGAGGCACCTTCGCCACCACAGGCCAAGCTTCGTCGAAACTGCCAAAGTAGGCGGGATCAACAGCGACGACCCGCCCTGTGGCAAGGTTCAGATGACAAACCTCGACAACCTCCAGCGTGGACACGTCGCCCTCGCGCCATCGATGCTGCGCGCCCTGTTCCAAAAGGGCCTCGGCAGCCAGCCAGTCCTCAAAACCCATTCATCCGACCTCTCCTGAGACGCCACAAGCTACCAGGACGAGTGCTGGTGCGGGCGATGCATGGAATGCACTCATCTGCCGCCGAGAGGGAAGCACGCTCATGCCGATTTGAGGACGTCGCCGAGGCTGTCGTCGCCAATGCGTGGAACCATGCCCACATGGTGACTCGGAAGTATGACCTCGTCGCGCGCATGCGCGAGCTGGGCGCGGAAGATCCCGAAGGTTGGGCAGAGTCCGAACTACGAGAAGACATCCCACAGGAGGCGCGCTGGCTGGTCCTGCGCGGAATCTGGCGGGACATTGACGGTTGGACAGTTGACACCGTCGCTGCAGTACCAGCCGCTCAACGTGCTGTCGCGGCTGGTGCAGACCCCGTGGATGTTGCCCAAGCCATGAGATTGGCCGCGTATGAAGCCGCCTTTAGCGTGCTTTCACGCGTCGACGAGGGTTACGACCCCGATGCTCCCACGGACGCTCCCGGATGGTCGTTGGCCGAAATCCGGTTCGACGACAGCGCCGAGGGTATGCCAAGCGGACGAGTTGTCGATGGGCTACACGAAAGCATCCTGACCGCAGATCCATCCGGCCGAGAAGGCGCTGATCTCTGGCAGTGACCGCTGCAACTCGGCCAGCGCACCAGAAGGGTGCAAGACGCGCTCTCATGCCGCGATCCGTGCCATGGCCGGTCAACGCACCCGTCCCCCGTCTGGGAGGATGACCGACGTGGCCGAGCGTTTCTGGTTCCCGAGCACGAGCGGGCCCAAGCTGGCTGGTCTGGTCGACCATCCAGCAGCCCCGGTCCGTGGCTGGGGCGTGTTCTCGCACGGCTTCACCCTTGGCAAGGAGAGCCCCGCCGCTAGCCGGATCTGCAAGCAGTTGGCCAGCGAGGGCATCGGGATGCTCCGCTTCGACAATCTCGGGCTCGGCGATTCCGAGGGCGACTGGGGCGACGGGTCCTTTTCCAACAAGGTCGCCGACACCGCCCAGGCGGTGCGATTCATGAATGAGTCGGGTCGCGAGGTGCGGCTGGTCGTGGGGCACTCCTTCGGCGGCGCGGCAGTCATCGCCGCGGCCCACCACGTCGACTCGGTGCGCGCGGTGGTGAGCATAGGCGCGCCCTACCAACCTGGCCACGTCGAGCACAACTACGACGCCCTCGTGGAACGGATCCTCGCCGACGGTGAGGCGCCGTTCCTGATCGGCGGCAAGGCGCTCACCCTGCGCCGGCACTTCATCGAGGACGTGCGCGCGGCGGACCTGCGCGAGCAGATCCGCACGCTGCACCGAGCGCTGCTGGTGATGCATTCACCGACCGACAACACCGTCGGCATCGCGAATGCGAGCGAGATCTTCCGGGCGGCCCGGCACCCGCGCAGCTTCGTGTCGCTGGAGGGCGCCGATCACCTGCTGACCGGCCGCAACCAGGCGAAGCGCGCGGCCCGCATTATCAGCGCCTGGGCCGACCCCTACCTGGCCGACCAGTGACAGTCAGCCGCGCTGCCTCTCACGACCCAGCCCGTCGGAGTAGTCAGTCCCGCCGACGTGTGCTCAGCCGAGTACCCGGATAGCGACGTGTTACAGCCCATTGAGCCAAGGGCCACATGGTTTCCACGACGCCATCGACTCAGGCAGCGCCTGCCAAGACATCCTCATTTGCCGCCGAGAGTGAAGCCAACCATGCCGACCCAGGCGGGCGGCTAGGCTGCGTCCGTGACGGCCGCACCGGATGCCAGCGTTGGACTCAGGGCTGCGGAACGCCTGGCTAGGTTGGGAACAACCGAGATCCAGCCGGGCCTCAGCGAGACGGAGCTCGCTCGGGTCGAGCAACGATTCGGGTTCGAGTTCGCCGACGACCATCGAGCCTTCCTCACCGCCGGCCTGCCCGCCTGGACGACAGGCCACGACAACGACCCGGATAAGGCGAGCTGGGCTGGCCTGACTGGCGGACCCCCGACTCGGACACGCTACGCCAGCAAGTGAATTGGCCGACCGAATGCATCATGCGCCACATCACCGGCGGCGGATGGCACTCCGACTGGGGCAAGCGTCCGTACACCCTTGAGTCAGCGGTATCCAAGGCGCAACGACGGCTGGCCGACGTACCGCGGCTCATCCCCGTGTACGCCCACCGCTACCTTCCCGCAGGTCGAGGCACAGCCGGACAGCCCGTCGTGTCCGTGCATCACCTGACCGACATGATGGTCTACGGACTGGACCTCGAAGACTACGTGGCCCACGAGTTCCAGGAACCGCAGACGCCAGTTCCGTTCTGGCGGGACTACCTCTAGGGATCGGCGCCCCGCCCAGGTTCTGCCGTCCACAAACGCACGGATCTAGCCGCGATCCGTGCTTTCGGCTGTCGCAGATCACCTGGCGGACGAGTGTCGCGCATCACCTGACGGAGGACACCTAACCGTCCTTGCTGCAGCACGGTTTCTGGCGCCTGACAAGTTTCTCTACGTCTTCAAGACGGGCCCCTCCAGGGCCCGAAAGCGCGCCGCCACCACAGGGCGGGACGCCTGCCCGCCACTCCGCTAGCGCTTCGTTCTGGGCGCGTCCCTTGGCTTGGCGCGCACGTGCCAACAGGGTGCCGAGTCGAAGACAGCACAACTCGCCATCAACAATCGACACCCTGTCGGTGCACCGCTCGCTGAAAAGGCCGGCCACCCGCCGTCCCCGTTGTTGCGGCATGCTCCCGTCTGCTGGTGGGCTCCCACATCGCCCCGTTAGCAATCATGGAAGGGACGGTCCGGCCCGGCACGCGTCAAGACATCCCACGGGTGTGGCTGGCAAGGCATGGTCTCTGCCAATTGCGGTCGCCCGTTTTGGCAGGCCGTTTCGATCTGAGCGGGATTGCGGGGTGGCTACTCTGCGGTGGGAGACCCTCCGCTTGGTCCGGTGTGCTTGTTGAAGGCGGTGTGTTTGCCCATCACATCGAGGTGGATTTCCTCGCCGACGAGTCGGTAGGACCACGGTGGTTCAACGAAGGTGGTCCACAACTTCGCGCCGCTGGTGCTCCACGCTGCGAGCTCGAGTTCTGCCGACATGAGGACGACGTTGCCGTACTGGCGCCAGGCCCAAAAGCCCAGGTCGGCTTCGTCAACGAAGATAGGACGCCACTCGCCCGCGGAGTCGCGACGGTAGCCCAGGAGCCTGGAGCCGGCACCGATGAACAGCGCAGTTGTGTCCGGTACGAATAGCACGCCCGGGGTGAAGCCAGTTCCGGCGGGGCCGAAGTGTTGAGTGACCACGAGCTCTGGCCAGTCGCCGGTTCCGATGGCCACGTAGCAATAGCCAACCGACAACCGGTTATCGGTTGCAGGGAAGTCGTCGACGAGGCGGGCATGGGCGAGGTAGTGGGCCAGCAGGTCTGGTGGCTGCGTGCCGACGACGATGCTGTAATCGCCTACCGTCAGCGTGACTGCGTCGACCGGGTTATCGCTCACCGGCCTGATTATTGCTGCCGCAACGTCGTCAGTGGGTCGCCACCTTCCGGCGCCGGTGATGGTGCGGGTCTTCGCGGCCGCGTCAAGGGCGCTTCGCGACGCTGCGCGTCTGCCTGGCGGCAGCCCTTGACCCCGCCGCTGCGCCCCGTGGTTCGGCGGCTGTCCGGGCGGTGGCTCAGGCCGCGGTCGGTGAAGTGTCCTGGCCGGTGGTGGGCCAGGCGATGTCTTCTCGATAGCGCTTGCGGTGTTGGAGGCAGTGGTGGAGTTGCCCGACGAGCTTGCTGCCGAGGCGACGCAGCGCGGCTTCGTGGGTGTCGCCGGCGGCGCGGCGGCGCCGGTAGTAGGCCATCGCCCCGTCGGAGTGCTGCATAGCGTTGAACGCCCACCATCGGCAGGCGTCGGCCAGCCGTTGATTGCGGGCCCGGCGCAGCAGCACGACGCGGGACTTGCCCGAGGCGCGGGTGACCGGGGCGGTTCCGGCGTAGCGGCGCCGGCTGGCAGCATCGAGGAAGCGGTCCAGGTCGTCTCCGAACTCGCCCAGCACCCGGCCCCCGAGGACCACACCGAGCCCGGGCAGACTTCGCAGGATCTCGGCGTCCGGGTGGTTGTCAAACCGCGCCGCCAACGCGGCCTGGAGTTCAACGATGGCGGCGTCGGTGCCCATCAGTGTGGTGACGATCGATCGCACCGCGACACCCATCGCGTCCTCCACTGCCGCCGGCTGGTGCAGTTGTGGGGCGGCGAACGTCTGCTGCAGCCGCTCGATCTCGCTGCGGCGCAGACAGATTCGTCCCGCCGCTGTCAGCAGGTCCCGGTTCCGGTCGCGGCGGAGCGCCCGGGCCTGGCGCGGGGTCGGTGCGGCCGCCAGGATCAGCAACGCCGTCTTGGTGGCCAGGTTCGGGAACGCGTTCAGCGCCGCCGGGAAGAATTCGCGCAACACCGACCGCAACCGGCCGACATCGCGGAGCCGGGTGCGGACCGCGTCCTGATGCGCGCGGGCCAGTACCGCGATCGCCTCCACCGCGGCCGTATCGCAGGCCAGCTCCCGATGCCGCGACGCATCGGTGCGCAACAGATTCGCCAGCACCAGCGCATCCGCCGCATCCGACTTCGCACCCGAGACCGCGTAGCGGTCGCGGTACCGGTCCACCGCCTTCGGGTTGATCGCGAACACCCGATAACCCGCGCCCCGCAACGCCGCCACCAACAATCCACGGTCGGTCTCGAGAGCGATGCTGACCTCCGCCGGCTGTCCCATATCGCCACATATCAGCTCGGTAAGTCGTGTGAATCCGGCGATGTCGTCGGTGATGCGACGTTTGACCAGCACCCCGCCGCCTGCATCGACAATCGCCACATCGTGGTGGTGCTCGGCCCAGTCGATCCCACAGAAGATCACCATCCGCCATCCCTCCCTACTCTCCACCCTCGTATGGCTGAGCCGCGGAGCCCACGCGGCGCCCTAATGGACAGCGCTCAGGCGCGACACCCCACCAGCCGTCTGCGGTCTCCAGCGACCGGCGGGGCCACCGTCTTGACGAAGAAATCAAAGGGTTTCTGAGCGCTTGAGTGGTCATCCCGCCGGCGGCTCAAGCCACAGTCTGCGCCCGCCACCGGCGGGGGCCACGCTTCTTAACGAAGAGATCCAAGTCTCCGGGCGCCAAAGTGATCACCCACACCGGCGGCGCGAGCCGCGCCTACACAGACCCATTAGAGCGCTCCGCGTCCCTCCGGGATCTTCGACACTTGACCCGCACCGCACCGAAACGGCAGCTATCGGGGCGATGCGGGAGGAACTGCCCGCGCGCCTTGACACGTAACCGTCAACGATGTGCGAGCCGCAAGGAATCGATCACTCGTTGGGCTGTCGCTAGGTCCTTGCCAAAGAAGTAAATCGTGGTCGTTGTCGTGTTTTCGACTAGCTTCCAGGTGTAGCTCGCTCCACGGGTCTGCCAATGAAAGCCCGGGTCGCCCATCGGCTCGACGAACCCCGAGAGACCATCCCGGTTCAAGGTCTGCAGGACCAGAGGTTTCGGCGGTGGCGCCACTCGGTCTTCACCGCCAAGGAACCAAATGACCACCGGTGCAGGCTTGACTGGCCCGTCGGTATTCGGCTTCCCGCACGAGTGGCCCGCGGTGAGGACGTATGACCGACCGTCCTTCAGGCACACCGAGGGATTGACGAGGGTTCCTGGAGGCAGGCTCATCCTGAGGCCGCTGTCTTCAAGCACTTTCCATCCAACTTGATCTGGAGTAGCGGTTGGACTCGCACTTGGGCTGGCAGCCGGGATGTCTCCGCGGTCCTCGCGATCCACCAGAACGACGATGAGGGACAGCACGAGGACACAGACGGCCGCGATCCCTGCTGTGGCGGTACGGTGCCGGGCGGTACGGGCACGATGCGCTCGGGCAAGGAGGTCCGCCGCGTCGGGAGGAGCGGGAGCGCCGTCCTGGGCAGCGGATGTGATGGATTCACGCACGCGACTTTCCAGGTCCGTCATCGACGGCTCCCTCCACTATCCTGGCCAATCCTGCGGCGGAGCTCGTTGAGAGCTCGGCCCGCGATGACCTTGACCGATCCCACTCGGTAATCCAGCAAGTCCGCGATCTCCCGATCCGACAGGTCCTCGTAGTACCGCAGGACAAGAACCGCACGCTGACGCGGTGGCATCTGGCAGATCAGCGACCACAGGTCCGTCGAGGTGTCTTCCGGCAACAGATCCACAACCGGCGCGTCAGGAACGGCTGGCACCGGAGACTCCCGCGACGAGGCGCGTCTCCGCCAGGTCAGGAACTCGTTGACCAACACTCTGCGGACGTACGCGTTCACCGAACCGGCTGCGCTGACGCGGTCCCACCGGCGGTAGGCCTTCAGCACGGTGTCCTGGACAAGGTCCAGCGCGAGGTGCTCGTCGCCCCCTGACAACACGAAGGCCAGCCTGGTCAGGCTCGCGCCGCGCGCCTCCACGAAACGCACGAAGTCTTCGTCACGGCCTTCGTCCATGTCCACCTCCTACCCCATAGACGTCGACGAGACCATCGGAGGTAACAGACGCCTCCAGGGGAGGGCTGAGACCACATCTCTGGCCACCCCCCTTTGGATACGAAACGCCGCCGAATGACGGCAAGTGGTGGCAACTACCCTGCGTGAGAGTTCCCAGGTCAGACGGCGGTATCGGCGACCGACGCACATCGACCGCAGGTGTCGAGTCCCAATCCGCGGGTAGGGGGTTCGAGTCGCCGGCGGAGCACTAGCCCTCCTGGTCGCAGGCGTCGGTGACGAACACACTCGATGCGGCGCGTCACTACGTCCGAGGACCTTGGAAGTGAAAGTCACCCGCAAGCCAACGGACGAAGTATCGTGACCGATCGACATAGGTGCGAACGGAGTTGTCAGCCAACCCCGCAGCGCGGGCGGCCCGTTCAAACCGCTCCAGTTCCTCGTGCAACTCTGCGATCGTCCAAGTTTGGTCCATCCGTCGATGGTCACCCAGGCCCCGCCCAGGTTGGAGGGGTAGTGGGAGGATTTTGGGAGCGAACCACCGGTAACAACGATCCTCAAGTGGGTCCAACCCGCAAGAACCAGGACGGCGAACCCCTTGTAGATAAGGGAATAGGCGTCGCGCTGTGTGAGCCGCCAAGGTGACCCCGCCCATGGCTTGGAAGAGATCAGGCGGTCCAGCGCGCTGGGGCGGAGGACTGCCATGACGGTTGACGCGTACGCGTCAACCGCGGCCTGGTGAGTCACCTCGCGGAGGTGAATGTCACTTCAACGGCAACGCGTTTCGACTGACCACCTACCAGTCCGAAGCCCAGTTCACTGCAGGAAGGCTCCCTGTCACCCTCCTGCCCCGTCCGGCCTGACCTTCCGCATGGTTGCACTTGTGGTTGCAGTTCGGCGCTGTTCATCCCAGTTCGGACAGCCATACGACGATCCCCACCGTGAGCGCGAGACGGACCCCAGTAGACCTGCCGGAATCGCGGCTGGTCGAACTTCAACCTCGCGGCCGAAAGGCATACGGGTTCGAATCCCGTCCCGGGCACCTCACCCACTGTCAGAATTGCCCTCGTGAGCAAGCGATGGGACGAGACCTGGCATCGACTCCGCGAGTGGACCTCGGGGCAAGTCCAAGCTGAGCGCCTCGCGGTCCAGATTTTGCTGGCCGAACGTTTCATGGAGGTCGACCCGAGCCATCCGCTCGGGGGACGAGACGGCGGTAAGGACGTTGTCTGCGTGCGCGACGGCGTCCGCTTCATCGGGGGGTTCTACTTTCCCCGGGGGGAGCAGTCATTCGTCGACATCAAGTCGAAGTTCACCTCTGACCTCATGGCTGCTCGAGAGCGCAATGACGCTGAGGCGTTCGTGTTCGTCACGAACCAAGAGTTGCGGCTCGCGGAGCGAGAGATCCTCAAGGCCGCGTGGCCGGACCGCGTGACTCTGTATCACCTCGAACGCGTGACCGGTCTTCTGGACCAGCCAGCGCTCGTCGGCATCCGTGCCCAGTTCCTGAACATCGACGACGAGGCGAGTGGCCGCGGCGGCGACGGTGGAAGCGGCACCATCTCCGGAAACCGTGGAACGGTCATCGGAGGCAATGCGGGACGCGGCGGTACCGGCGGTAGTGGTGGCCATGGCGGCAGCGGCACCGTCGTTGGTGACGACGCACTAGTCATCGGTGGCGATGGAGGCGACGCGGGCGGTGGCCGTGGTGACGGCCGCGGCGGCCGCGGAGCCAGGGGGCCGACCGAGCGATACGGGTTCGACACCTCGGTGTGGGGATTCGGCCGCGGAGGACGCGGCCCAGACACACCCGAGTACACCCGCAGAGTAGGGGTCTTGACCCAGATCCGACAGGAGTACCTGGACAGGTTCGCCGAGGACGCGCCGTACAGTCTGGCCGGCATCGGAGCGGTCCCGATCGCATGGGTGAACCAGCGCCTTGACGAGCTCGACGAAGGCTGGCACGTCCTCTGGGGCGACGAAGGATATGTGCTTCCCCAGCTACCACGATGAGCGGGATTGGGTGGCGATCCGTGCAGGCTCATTGTCGCAGATCACGTGGCGGACAAATGTCGCGCACCCTACGCAGGACAGACGGGATCGTCGCTGTGATCCGCCAACAGATCCGCGACACATGTCCGCGAACTGATTCGCGACAGGCTAGAAGCCTGGCCACCACCAGGACGCCGGCCAACGCACGGACTGCCGAGGTGAGGATGTCCCGAATAGCGATGCTCGTGCGTCGTCAAAGTGGCGATACGTGCCTACGCCGAGGGGGATTCGCCGACTAACGCGATGCTGACAGTGTCCTCCGGGGAGAGTGTCGCCAGGTTTGGCGGCTCGCCTCCGCTCCGCGCCACGAGAGCCTCAACTGCTTCCTTGAATCCCTCGAGCCCATCGGTGATCGACAGGAAATCGCCACTGACATGGTCGACCTCCACCGTGATGAGGCGCTTGGCGTCCGGCGGCAGCAGCAACACGGAGATGCCCGCCCCCGTCACCTCCGACCAGGGGTAGCCAAACCTCCTACCGGAATCGGTCAGCCAGATTCCGTTCTCGTCAACATTCACTCGGTCGGTCACCTGTGCACCCTAACGATGCGCCATGGTGATGGCCTCCGTCGCCCGGCTCTCACGCCCTCACGGTGGTCAAGTAGTTGGCAGCCTCTCCGGACACCTGAGTCGCACTCTCACGCCGCGATCCGGGCTTTCAACTGTCGCAGATCACCTGGCGGACGAGTGTCGCGCATCAGTCGACGGAGGACAGCTGTGATCCGCCAGCAGATCCGTGACACATGTCCGCCAACTGATGTGCGACAGGCTAGAAGTCTTTCCACGTGTCGGAGCAGCGCAGAGATCTGCCGATGACAGTGCGGGCATGCGGAGAACCACCGGATCTACTGGCCGGGGGTTGTCGGATCCGGAACGTAGTGTTCGTAGAACAGGTGAATGGCGGCCATTCGAGGGCGCCACAGGGCGAGACGAGGAGTCAGGCGATGACGCGTCCGCGGCGCCTATGTCACACGAATCCGTCGCACTCAACTCGGGAGGCGTTGTGAAGCTCCTCCTCACCTCCGGAGGCGTTACGAACGAGAGCATCCGCGATGCGCTGGTCGATCTGCTGGGCAAGCCGATCTCCGAGTCCAGTGCGCTGTGCATCCCCACGGCGCAGTGGGGCCACCCGATGCTCGGGCCCACCACGGTGCGAAGCTCCGTCGCCGGCGAGCCCCCGTTTCACAGGATGACCAGCCTGGGCTGGGCGTCCTTGGGCGTCCTGGAGCTCACCGCGCTGCCCAGCATCGGCGAGGAGCGGTGGGTGCCCTGGGTCCGAGAGGCCGACGTGCTGCTGGTCGACGGCGGCGACACGACGTACCTGTGCCACTGGATGCGGGAGTCAGGGCTGTCGCGGGTCATGCCATCGCTGCCCGAGACGGTCTGGGTAGGGATAAGTGCCGGCAGCATGGTGATGACACCGCGGATCGGTGACGACTTCGTCTCGTGGCCGTCTGCCCCGGACGACCGCACGCTCGGGGTCGTCGACTTCTCGATCTTCCCGCACCTGGACCACGAGCAGATGCCGGAGAACACCATGGCCGATGCGGAGAGATGGGCCGCCGACATCGCAGGTCCGGCGTACGCGATCGACGACCAGACCGCCATCAAGGTGACCGACGGCACCGTCAAGGTCATCTCCGAAGGACACTGGAAGGCCTTCCCCGCATAGCCGTGGACTGCTATCGGATGTGCCAGCGCCCCTCCTGTGCGTCGTGCTGGGTCACACCGCCGACCGACGGCATAGCCCTGACCGCTCATGCCGCGAGCCCTGCCTTTCGGCTGTCGCAGATCACCTGGCGGACGAGTGTCGTGGCCACCAACAGTCCACGGTTGGTCTGCAGCGCGATGCTGACCTCCGCCGGTTGTCCCGCATCGGCGCACAACAGCTCGGTGAGTCGTGTGGACCCGGCGATGTCGTCGGTGAGCCGCGGAGGCCAAGCGGCGCCCTAATGGACAGTGCTCATGGCGCGACACCCCCAACCGTCTGCAGTCTCCAGCGACCGACGGGGCCACCGTCTTGACGAAGAAATCCAAGTCTCCAAGCGATCGAGCAAGCTCGACCCTTGACCCGCACCGGTCCAAACGCTGAGGTCGGCAGCTATCGGGGCGATGCGGAGGACTGCCCGCGCGCTTCACACGTACCTGTCAACAGCGAGCCAGGGTCGTAGCGGCGGACAGGAAAGCCCGGCGGACGAGCCCTAGCGGGGTGGGAAGCCTGGTTCAGCCGGTTCGACGGCTGGCTGGATTGGCGCTGTTCACTGGACGCGCAGGTCATCGACCTGCGTTTCGAACAGTCCTGGAGCGAACTCGAGCAGCGTGAGAGACAAAGTCAGCTCAGAAAGCCCTTCCTCTCTGGACCACAACGGCACATCGACACTGAACCTCGGCGCACTGCTCGACTCGACTCGATAGATCTCAACCGCGTTCCATCCATCCTCCGGCGGAGCTATCAGCGTTCTG
Source organism: Kribbella sp. NPDC050470 (assembly GCF_044458365.1). Taxonomy (NCBI): domain Bacteria; kingdom Bacillati; phylum Actinomycetota; class Actinomycetes; order Propionibacteriales; family Kribbellaceae; genus Kribbella; species Kribbella sp. NPDC050470. Next base: position 228,889 of record NZ_JBITHV010000007.1, read on the forward strand.
CCGTAACGCTCTATCGCCGTCTGGATATCCTCTGCGCTCAGCCGATGTCCACGCGTCATGGCCTCGATTACGTCGTACTCCTGCCGTACGAGCAGGTCGACAACGATGCGGACGGTGGTCATGAGAGCAGTCATGGGAGCCGCCTGGTTTCCAGGAATTCGTAGCGAGCTGTCGAACGCCAACCCTAGAGGGCCCCCATGAAAAGGTGGTCCGCTCGAGGCCATGACGCGTGCAGAAACGGAGCACGGCAGGCGGGCCAACGAGGATCGCCCGACTACGCCACCAGGCGACCGGTGTTCGCGCTTGGGCGGTCTGTGCTGACGTCCTTGCGCCGAGTCGCAGCGAGGGCCTGGTTGCAGTAGCGGTTGCAGATCACCCCCGTGCACCAGTAGTCGGAGGGGTACCGCCCTGGCGGCGACCCCCACGGACGATCCTGAACGGTCGAGGATGGGCTCAGGTCGAACTTGAACCCCGCGGCCGAAAGGCATCCGGGTTCGAATCCCGTCCCGGGCACAGCCGGCTCTCACCAGCAGATATCACTCGCGACAAACCAATCGCGTTAAAAGCAAAGACTCTGCGGACGGAGGCGAACAGCTCCCAACCCAAGGATGGCCAAGCTCATACCTTGCTGGTCGGCACTGCTCAGGATCGTGGCTCTTCGGCGCGTCCGGCGGCTAGCTCTTCGGCGAAACGATATGTCGCCACGATGACTGCGCCGGTGGCGATGAAGCACGCCAACGCCCCCCAACCGACTACGCGTAGAGAAGGCAGTGTTGTGTCGAGCGCGGTGATGCTCGCCCACACCAGCGCGATGCCCAAGAAGGCGAACACGAATGCTCTGCTGGCAGCGGCCGTTCGCACTGGCTGCCGGCGTGCGATCAGTGGCATCAAGCCTCGCGCAGGCATGACATGACCCGCTGAGACGAAGGCTATGGCCGCCGCGAACGCGAGAACGAGAGGATCGTCGCCCGTGACTGCTGTTGCACCCAGGCCTGTAGCGAGAACCACCCCACCCAGGAACGCGAGAATGCGCTTCGACACAGCGCAGACTGTACGGCCAGGCTGGCCGTTGTCGCCAGTGACTCGACTAGGGCGTGTCTCCTTACTGGCGTAGCCAGGCGATGATTGCGCATAGGACGGCTCCTCCGCGGTAGGTGAGGGCGAGTTTGTCGTAGCGGGTGGACAGGCCGCGCCATTGCTTGAGGATGTTGAAGGATCGCTCGACGACGTTGCGGCCCTTGTAGGTCTCGGCGTCGAAGCGGACCGGTCGGCCGCCGCGGCGGCCGCGGCGTTGGCGGTGGGTTTGCTGGTCGGAGGGTTCGGGGATGACCGCGACGACTCCACGCGCGCGGAGCAGTGCACGGTTCGCGCGGGAGGAGTACGCCTTGTCGCCGAGGACGCGGTCGGGTCGGGTGCGTGCCCTGCCCGGCCCGATCCGTGGGACCGCGATCGCGGCGAGCAGGTAGGCAAACATCGGTGAGTCATGGCCCTGGCCGGGGCCGACGAGGATCGCCAGCGGCCGGCCCTTGCCGTCGCTGGCGTGGTGGATCTTCGTGCTCAGGCCACCGCGTGACCGCCCGATCGCATGATCAGGGGGTTCACCGCGCGGATTCTTGTAGTTCGATCGTTCCCCCTGTGCCGGCACCATCGCGCGGCAGGTTCGTCGCGTGCTGATGCGCGCGATTGATCGTCGAGTCCACCGACACGTCCCAGTCCACCTCGCCTATAGCGTCCGCCTCGGCCAGCAACCGCGCGTGGATCCGGTCCCAGGTGCCGTCGGCGCTGAACCTGCGGTGCCGCTTCCAGACCGTCTGCCACGGACCGAACGCCGCCGGCAAATCCCGCCACGGAATCCCGGTACGGAAACGGAACACGATGCCCTCGACCACCTGCCGATGATCACGAAACGGCCGCCCCCGCTGACCATCCGACGACGGCAGCAACGGCTCGACCCTCGCCCACTGAGCATCGCTCAACACAGCCACACGCGACATCCCACCAGCATCACCGACCAACCAGCCACCATTTAGGAGACACGCCCTAATCGGCGTAGTTGCAGCAGTAGCGCCTGATCAAACTCAAAGCCGAAAGGTGTACGGGTTCGAATCCCGTCCAGGGCACATCATGCTCTGACCTGAATAGCTGCTGCATCAGCAACGTAGGCCACAGCTTCAGCAGACTTGCCCTGGCGGCACCAGCGGTTGCTGTTGCCGAGATAATCATGCCCACAGCGCCTTCCGATCTTGGCGCCCCGCGATCGAGGGAGCTCGAACCTTGACCCGCACCGATCCGAACCTGGGATCGGCAGCTGGCGGGGCGATGCGAGAGGCCTGCTCTGCGAATCGCGACGCCACCGTCGTGGATACTCTTGCGCGTGGATATCGATGGATTTTGGCGTGTCGTTGAGTCTGCCAGGGTTGCAGCCGGTTCGGACGCGGATCAAGCTCGAAGAGACGGCCGGGCAAGTGCGGTCGCCGAGGCGTTGGTGGCAGAGCTCGCACGACTTCCTCGACCAGAAATCATCTCATTCGACCAGGTGTTTCGTGAGGTGCGCGCCCAGGCTGATACATGGAACAGCTGTGCTGCGTGCTGGATCATCGAGTACGGGTATCTCTCGGACGACGGATTCTCTGATTTCCGCGCAGGACTCGTCGGAATGGGCCGCAGCACGTTCGAGGCAGCTGTCAACGACGCTGACTCCCTGGCACGGCATCCCGCAGTACGAGAGATCAGCGCGACCACCGGCCGCGATCGATGGATTGGCGACGAGCGGCTGCTGGCCGCCGCGCCGTCAGCGTACGAGCTGCTGACTGGAGACGCTGACGCCTTCTGGGATGCCAGCGAAGCCGCCGCGGCAAACGTGGGGCGACCGGGCGGGCACCGAATGCCTGACGACGAGCGCTGGGATCTACTCAGTGAAGCCGAATGGAGCAACCGCCTGCCGAAGCTGAGCGAGCTGTTCGCGGATCGGCTCCGATCCAGCTGACGGCACCTCGACAGCTGTCGATGCCTAAGCGCGACCCGCGCCCATGACATGGAAGTACTAGCCGAGTCGAAGCGGTGGACAACCCGTCCGATGACACGTAACCGTCAGTCGTCGACGATCAACCACAGCACACAACGGCATCCGGTGCGACTTACGGGTCGGATTTCAGCCGTCAGCATCACACGTGGAGCAGCGGCAGCAACGAACGATCTCCACGCGGCGAATATCAATGAGATAAGGCCTTTCGGGCCACAACCAGCGGATCGGCCCGATCATCAGCGGACTCGGAGTTCGCCGGCATCCCTCCCGCTCGGAGGCCTACGCCTACTGGCACCATTGCCGCTGTGGATCTCAGGCGGCCTCGAGGGTGAAGAAGAGGAAGCATATGAAGGGCTCGCCTTCGTTCAGGGTGGGTGGGAGGAGTTGCGGAGGGGTGTTGGGGGCGGGGGGTGGTTCGCTGAGGGCGGCTATGCGGAAGCCTGCGGCGGTGAAGGCGTCTGTCATGGCGTGCAGGGGGCGGTGCCAGAAGGTCAGCCACACAGTCTGGCCGTCCATGACGTGGTCCTCGGAGTACTTGGTGACCGCGAAGTAGTTGGCCTCGGGATACACGATCGCGTAAGCGCTGGGATGGTTCACCGAAAGGATCAGGCGACCTCCCGGCTTCAGCACACGTCGCAGCTCAGCGAGAGGGCCGGACCAGTCCTCGAGGTAATGCAGGACAAGGGATGCGACGACGTCATCGAACTCGGCGTCGTTGAACTTCAGCGGCTCGCGGAGGTCCGCCACGTGCAGGTCGGCGTCTTCACCCAGCCTCTGACGCGCCAGGTCGAGCATGGCTGCGCTCGCGTCGAAGCCGGTGACCACGGCCCCCGAATCGCGAAGCGCAGCTGTCAACGGCCCTGAACCGCACCCAGCGTCGAGGATCCGGCGGCCCGAGACATCGCTGGCGAGGCGGAGCATCTCCGGGCGCTCGTAGTGCGCGTTGAAGAGATTGGACTCGTTCTGGGTCGAATATGCCCGTGCAAAGCTGTCGTAGTCAGTCACGTCGGTTAGCCCGCTCCCCTTCATCGGCTGCATTTCTCTCGAGGCCACACCCTTTGACGACGACAACAGGCACACGGTTCGATCGCACACATGCCGCGATTCGCGCGTCGACTGCCGCAGACCACGTGGCGGACCAGTGTCGCCAACTGAAGTGCGGCAGGCCCCTCAATGGCGAAGGCTGTCAGCGGTCAGGCAGACTTCTGGTTCGTGGGTGGTGTGATCGACGGACTCGTTCTCTTTGCGGCACCGCGGTCCGGCTATCAGGAGCGGGTGCTCGTTCCTCTCGACGTGCCCGGCCTGTGTTTCGTACCGGCAGCCGAACTCGGGGAACGGACGACGGACAAGGACCTGGTGCCAGGCTTCCTCGATCTGACGAAGGACCGTGCGGGAGAGGCGGTCCAGGCGTCAGCGCACGGGCCGATTCTCTACATTCACATGGAGTTCCACGGAGGCGAAGGAACTCACGACGCCGTCGGCTGGCAAGACGGTGAGGTCGCGTTCGGCCCGCTGTTCACCAGGACTCCCCGGGAACAGGCGCCCGATCACTATGCCGCCGTCCGCTCCGGACGCGATATGGCCATCAACGCAGGCTTGCGCTGGCTTGGTGTCACGGCTGCGGGCCTGGCGGACGAGTACGCAACCGTTGGTCTGGATCGCTACCGAATGGCTCGCCTCTGCGAGATAGGGAGTCCACCAGGCCGCGAGTGTCCGCACAGCCGCGTTCCGAGCTCGTGGCGAACGAGGGGGCAGGACGCCGGCGATGCACCTATCCTCGTTCGGGTGAACGAAGAGGCGGTCGGATGAGCCAGTACTACCGGGCTCGTGACATCCTGCTGTGGAACCCGTCATCGGGGGTGTCCGGAGTGTTTCGCGCCCGGGTCCGCCTGTTCGAAGACGAACTGTCATTGGCATCCGGCGTGGGGCCAATGGAGTCCGACGCGTGCGCAGTCGATGTGGAGCAATTCGGCACGTTCGCTGCGGCGCTCCTCACCTACCGTGGAACCTCGAACCACCAGATTCTCCGCGCGATGATGGACGGGTTCGTCATCACGGTCCTTGCCCTCGCCGAGCGAGCTGGTGTCGAGGTCCGGCCATCCGGCCTCGTCGGCCATCAACACGACGTCCAGGTTGGCCGTGGGCAAGCACCCTTTGCCGAAACCGAGGACGACCTGCGTCAGCGAGCGCATGCCATGCTCCGCTTCATGCCGCGCTAGGCGGCAAGCGCAGTCTCATGCCGCTGATCGCGCGACTCTGCCGATCTCAGACCGGCATCGCTGACAGACTGACTCCGTGCCAAGTCGCGAGGATCCGATGCTGCCGCATCTTGTCGATCTCTAGACAGAGTTTGACCCCGCGATCCATCGCGAGTACGACCCCATCGAGCTCGTCCCGTACGCGCTTGGAACCTCTGACTACTGGGCCGATCTGGCGCTCGGGTGGCTGGAGCAGAGGCTACCTGCACGAGAAATGACGCGCGCTTTGTTCGGGCTCGAAGAGCAGACAGCTCGACCCCAATCGCTGCGCCACCGAGCGCGGCGTGCACGGACGACTTCCTAAGCCGAACGCACGGACATGCCGCGGTCCGTGCTTCGGGGCGATCCCGCTCCTTTGACAGGTAATCGTCAGCGCTAGCTCGGCGGGCATTCCCGTTCGGAGCATGGCCGGCGGGGGAAAGACGTGATGTCGAGGATGCCGTGGAACTCTATTGGGTGCGGGCTTTGTGCTATCAGCGTCGCCAGTGTGGTCTGTGGGGCCTTGGAGCTGAGCGTGATGGCTACTGCGGAGAAGTCACGTTTGGTGCGGCTGAGGTAATGGTGCCCTTGTTGGTGGCCATGAGTGATTCGGGTGTTGGCTCCGGGACCTGGTCTTCAGGGTCCATTGGATCGCCCCCTGGGGATCGCCGCGAAGGCTGTCAGATCCAACGTAGAACGTCGCAGCGGAAAGGCATGCGGACCGCAAGCGGCGGGGCCGCTGTCGTGGCCGAAAGCTGGCAAGCCGCGGTTGGGCGGGAGCGGACGCCCAGACAAGCGGAGCGACGAGGGGTGCCGGCACGGTCGGCTAGTCGCCGGAGTGGCCCCAGAAGGTCAGTTCGGTGGGGGTGCCGTGGTCGTCGTGGAGGGTGGCGCAGCGGCCGACCCAGCGGGCTCGGGGGAGCTTGTCGTCGAGCTCGGCGGTGTGACCTCGGGTTGGTCGGTCTGTGCCGATGGCAGCTCGGACCTCGTCGGCGGTGGCCGGGATGATCGTGCCCTGGTCGTACCAGTCCCGCGGTTGGTCAGGGTCGACCACTCGGTGGATATCGAGGATGGAGTGCGTTCCCTCCTGGCGAACGTACTCGTCCTCGAACAGGTCTTCCAGGCGTGCAGGCCGGGGTGTTCGGTTGGCGGGCGAGAGGTATTCGCTGTCGCCGTACCACCAGTAGTCGCGATTGGAGAACACCTGCTGCCGCAGGTCCTGCAGGGCTTGGCTGAGGTCCTCCTGGTAAGGGACGAAGTATCTCCACTCTGACGCACCCATGCACGACTCCCTACTAGCTCGGCGGCAATCTCACCAGCGCGGAGCGACACTACAGGACTGCTGAGCGCGCTCGTCATGCCTTTCGTTCGGCGGGCTCTTCTTCGCTCGGCGCGGGGGCGGTCAACGCGCGGTTCTGCGTGGATGGGCCCAGGAGGCGCCAGCGGCGGTAGGGGTCTACAGGGCGGTGGGTTTCGATGTAGCCGCCGGATGGGAGGCGGACTACCTGGCCGGTTTCGATGCCGTGGGTTGCGATTTGGGCGTCGCTTGCCTGGAGGCCCAGGCAGATTCGGCGGGTGATCAGGAAGGCAGCGGGTGGGCCGAGGATCAGGAGGATCTGGAAGAGGTGGATGAGGGAGTTGACTGAGAGGTGGAAGAGGAGGGCCATGGTGTCGGCTGCGGCCGCGGCCCAGAGAACGCCGTAGAAGGTCATGCCGGCGACGCCGATGCCGGTTCGGGTCGGGTTGTGGCGCGGGCGCTCCAGGAGGTGGTGATTCCTGCGGTCGCCGGTGAGGCGTTCCTCGATCCACGGGTAGAAGGCGACGAGCGCCAGGAACAGCGTGCAGATGGCGACCGGCAGCAGTACGGCCACGGTGAAAGTCTTGCCCCACAAGACGAACTCCCAGCCTGGCGCCAGCCGGAGCGAGCCGTCCAGGAAGGCGAGGTACCACGCTGGGCCGACGCCTGCCGAGGCGTTCGCCGGGTCCGCAGGACCGTACAACCACACCGGGTTGATGGTCGCCGTCGCGGCCATCAGGATCGCGACCCCTGCGACGAAGCAGAACAGGCCGATGCTCTTGACCGCGGCCACGGCCGCCGGGCGTCCCACGACGTTGTCTTCCGTTCGCCCGGGTCCGCTGGGCTGCGCGGGCTGGCGCTTCAGCGCGAGGACCGCTCCGGCAACGAAGAGGCCGATCAGTACGGCGGGCAGGACGACGACATGCAACGGGTAGAACCACGCGATCACGTTGCCTGGGAAGTCTCCCCCGAACAGCAGGGCCGAAAGGGCAGTACCGACGAGCGGAGTCGCCTGCAGAACACCATCGAGTACGGCGAGGCTCATGCCGGACGCCATGTCGTCCGGCAGTGAGGTGCCGGTGAGCGCCGCGCCCAGCGTGACGATGAGCAGCCCGAAGACAACGAGCCAGTTCAGGCGCCGCGGCCGACGGAACCCGCCGGTGAAGAACAGCCGCAACAAGTGCAGCGTGATCGCCGCCACCATGATCAGCGTGGACCAGTGGTGGATCTGGCGGATCAGCAGTCCGCCGCGGATCTCGAAGGTGATCGCCATGGTCGAGTCGAGTGCCCGGGACATGCCGACGCCGTTCAGCGGTGCGTACGGTCCGTCGTACACAACGTGATCGACCGACGGTTCGTAGTACGCAGTCAGGAAGACGCCGCTGAGCACGATCATGACGAAGCTGTAGAAGGCGATCTGGCCGAACAACAGCGACCAATGGTCGGGGAATACTCTCGCTCGCAGGCTGCTCCATGGACGGTGCATGGCTCGACCTCCCTGGTCCTCCTCCACGCCGGCCGCAATCCGCGGTCATCAATACGACCCCGCAGCCACCCCTCCTGTGACGCCCCGTGTCGCACATCACGGTCACGCCCGCCCCAGGCCTGCCCCGTGCGTAGGATCAACGGCTGCACAGGGGCGTCGCACCGCGCCTCGTGACTGAGGGAGTCCATGCTGGGATGACGGCAGAGCGAGCGATGCCTACACAGGACGACGTGCTCGGGTACTTCGACACGCTGTCGAACTGGGGACGGTGGGGCGACGACGACGAGCGCGGCACGCTGAACCACATCACCGACGACGTCCGGCTGGCGGCGGCGCGGGCAGTGCGTCACGGCAGGAGCGTGTCGTGCGCGTGGGAGGTCGCCGTACCGGACGAGATGGAGCGGTCAACGACGACGTGCCCGTGCGCCGCCGACATGCCGGGTGCCGAGAACATGCCGGCCCTCTTCCGCAACGACCGGCGCTGGGGCTTCTCGAACGAGCGGCTCGGCATCATGTTCCACGGCAACACGATCACGCACGTCGACTCGCCGTGCCACCTCTTCTGGGACGGCAGGATGTACAACGGGCGGTCGCACGCGATGGTCGACGCGGCGACGGGATCATCGTGGGCAGCCGTCACCGCGGCGGCGAACGGGATCAACACGCGTGGTGTCCTGCTGGACGTTGCGAAGGTCCGCGATGTGCCGTGGCTGCAGCCGGGGCAGGGTGTGTTCCCCGAGGATCTCGAGGAGGCAGAGCGTCGCCAGGGCGTGCGGGTGCGATCCGGCGATGCGGTACTCCTGCGGACCGGCTACGGTCGCGCCCGGCACGAGGCCGGTGCGGCCGGCGGCGTCACGCAGGCCGGCTGGCACGCGTCCTGCCTGTCGTGGCTCCATGAACGGGAGGTCGCGCTGATCGGCGCTGACACTCCCCAGGACGTTCAGCCGTCCGGGTACGACGACGTGTTGATGCCGGTCCACGCCGTGAGTCTCGTTGCGATGGGTCTATGGCTGCTCGACAACTGCGACCTGGAGGCGTGCGCGGCAACGGCTGCCGAGCTCGACCAGTGGGACTTCCACCTCACAGTCGCACCGGTCCGCTTCGCCGGCACGTCCGGGAGCCCGGTCAACCCGATCGCCACCTTCTGACCGCATGCCGCGCACCACTCGGGCCGTCAGGTGAGGTCGGCAATGGATTTTGCTCGGGTGAGGACTGCGTCGAGCATGGGGGCGGTTAGTTTGCCGGTGAAGGTGTTTTGCTGGCTGGGGTGGTAGCAGCCCAGGACGGTGAGTGGGCCGATCTGGTGTTCTACTGCGTGGCCGAAAGGTGGGCGGGGTTTGGGGACGGGGAGGCCGGTTGCCGCCAGGGCGGTCAGGAGGGCGTCGTAGCCGAACTTGCCCAGGCAGATGATGGCTCGGGTGGTGGGAAGGGCCAGTTGGAGTTCGCGGCGGAACCAGGGGGCGCAGGTGTCGCGTTCGGTGGGGGTGGGTTTGTTGGCGGGTGGGGCGCAGCGGACGGCGGCGATCATGCGGGTCGCGATGAGGTGGAGGCCGTCGCCGGCGTGTTCGCTGGTGGCTTGGTTGGCGAGGCCGACGCGGTGGAGGGCGGCGAACAGCCAGTCGCCGGAGCGGTCGCCGGTGAAGACCCGGCCGGTACGGTTGCCGCCGTGCGCCGCCGGAGCGAGGCCGGCGATCAGGATCCGCGGCTCGGCGGCGCCCCAGCCGGCGATCGGGCGACCCCAGTAGGGCTGATCTTCGAACGACTTCCGCTTGCCTAAGGCAACTTCCTCCCGCCACTCGACCAGTCGCGAGCAGGCACGGCACACGGACACGCGTGCCTCGAGCTCCCCCAGCTCGTCGGTCTCCGCGAGGCGCAGTACGTCGGCAGCGTCCAGAGCCACCGGAGTACGTCGTACGGCGGGATCCTCCGGCCACCCCGTACCGGGCGGGACCGGGCTCTCGAACAACTCACCCGTCAACGGATGCGGCAGCTTCATCCCCTCAGACTAAAGACATGAGCGTCATAGGAGTCGTCGCATCGGCAGCCGGCGGAGTCGAACAGCTGCGCGAGCGCCTCGTCCAGCCGTTGATCGCCCGAGGCCACCAAGCAGCGGTGACGCTGACACCAACCGCAGCTGACTGGTTGGCACCGGCTGAGAGGCGGGAGCTGGAGCGGATCACCGGGCTGCCGGTGCGGTCGCAGCCCCGGCGGCCGGACGAGCCTCGGCCGCATCCCCTGGCCGACCTGTTCATTGCCGCGCCGGCAAGTGCAAACACAGTCGCCAAGCTGGCGCTCGGGATCGGGGACAACCAGGCGCTGACCGTGCTGTGCGAAGGGCTGGGCAGTACGCCGATGGTCGTCTTCCCCAAGGTGAACGCGGCCCACGCGAGGCATCCCGCGTGGGCCGGTCACTTGGACGCCCTCAGGTCGGCGGGCGTCGTCCTGGTCGAGTGGGAGTTGGTCGAGCCGCGGTCCGAGGATGGGCGATCGTTGCCCTGGGACCGCATTCTCGAGTCAGCTGACAAGCTCCTCTAGCGCGGGCTCGGCGGGGGCAGCGTGCTGGGCCCGGCGGGCGGCCGGGATTGCGAGAGCCAGCAGTACGGCGACGGCGCAGAAGCCGGCCAGGAGCAGGAAGGTGTCGGTGAAGCCGGACTCGGCGGGCAGGCCGCTGGTCTGCACGTGACCCGTGATGATCGAGCTGGCGATCGCCGTACCGATCGAGCCGCCGATGGTGCGGATGTTGGCGTTCATGCCGGTCGCGGCACCGGTCTGCTCCCGCGGCACGTTCTGCACGATCAGGCTGGTCATCGACGCGTAGGCCAACCCCAGCCCGAGGCCGAACAGCGCGGTCGACAGCGCCACCTGCCACGGCCTGTCGTGGAACTCGGCGAAGGCCACGGACGCGACCAGGCTGAGCGCCGACCCCCACACGACCTGCGCCTTGACGCTGAACCACGGCGCGATCGGCCCGCTCAGCGAACCGCTGATCGCCATCGTCACCAGCATCGGCAGCATCAGCAGCCCGGCCTGGGTCACACTCGACCCGAACCCGAATCCGGCGTCCGTCGGGATCTGCATGAACTGCGGCACGAACGCGTACACCGCGAACATCGCCGCGCCGAACAGCAGCGCCACCAGGTTCGTCGTCCAGACCGCCGGCAGCCGCATCATCCGCATGTCGATCAACGGGTTCCGCGACCGGACCTCCACGGTGATCCAGGCAACGAGCAGTACGGCGGCCGCCGCAAACAATCCGATTGTCGACAATGAGCTCCAGCCCCACGACCTGCCCGCGCTCAGCGGCAGCAGTAGCGCGACCAGCCAACCCGAGAGCAACACGGCCGCCAGCCAGTCGATCCGGCCCGGGACGCGATGCGGCGACTTCGGGATGTAGAAGCGAACGAGCACGCCGGCCACGGTGATCACGACCAGCGGGATCCAGAACAGCCAGCGCCACCCGAGCGCCTCGACGATCGGGCCGGCCAGCACGATCCCGAGCCCGCCGCCGACCGCGATGACGGCGGACAGTACGCCGACCACCGACGGCACGCGCTCGGCCGGGAACTCGTCCCGGATGATGCCGAACGCCAACGGGAACGCCGCCCCGCCCAGGCCCTGCACCACCCGGCCTGCGATCAGTACGCCGATGTTCGGGGCGACCGCGGCGATCAGACAGCCGACCGCGAGCGCAGCCAGCGCGATCAGCAGGGTGCGTTCCTTGCCGGCCATGTCACCGATCCGGCCGAGCAGTGGGGTCGCCACCGAGACCGACAGGAGCAGTGCGGTGAATACCCAGGTGACGGTGCTCGCCGTCGTACCCAGGTCGTGCTGGATGACCGGGAGGGCCGGGGTGACCAGCGACTGCAACATCGAGAACGCGGCCACGACGGTGGCCAGCACCGCCAGCGTGAGTCGCGTTGAAGTGCCATTTCTGCGCACGATTCTGGGCATGCAGAAGTCCTTCAAAGAGGTAGGAGTCCGCCGCAAGCGCGGCGTGCGAAGTCCCCGGCCTGGTAAAGTCGAGGTATGCCTCCACTATAACGGAGGCGTACCTCCGGTTCCAAGTCGATAGGGTGAAGTGTGGATCAGACCAGGCCGGCGTTGCAGGTCGACGTACGGCGGCCGCAGCGGGCCGACGCGCGGCGGAACTTCGACGCGCTGCTCGCCGCCGCCCGGGACGCGTTCGCGGCCAAGGGCGTCGAGGCGTCGCTCGAGGAGATCGCGCGCCAGGCCGGCGTCGGCATCGGCACGCTCTACCGCAACTTCCCGACCCGGCAGGACCTGCTGAACGCGGTCTACTTCGGCGAGATCGAGGAGTTGTGCATCGCGGCGGAGGAGGTCGCGGGCCTGCCGCCGTGGGAGGCGCTGACCACGTGGCTGCGCCGGTTCGTCGGGTACGCCGCCACCAAGCGGGCGATCTGGGAGTCGTTGAACCGCGAGTCGGAGAGCTTCAAGGCCGCTCGGGAGGCGATGTACGCGGCCGGGACGCCGTTGTTCGAGCAGGCGCAGAAGTCCGGCGACGCCCGCGCCGACGTGAACTTCGACGACGTACTCCGGATGGTCAGCGGCCTGACCGCGGGCAGTTTCGTCGACGAGGCCCAGCGCGACCGGGTGCTGGCGATCGCGCTGGACGGGATCCGCGTCCGCTGACCTGCGGACGCCCAGGCCATCACAATCAGGCCAGCTGGGCGCACGCGCGCTGCGCGACGCGAGAATCGGCGCATTGTGATGGCCTGGCGGTCCGGCTCAGCCGATGGAGAGCGCGACGCCGTCCAGGATGTCGTGCTCGGAGACCAGGACCTCGTCGACGGCCATCCGGTCGTAGAGCCGCTGCAGGATGAGCGCTCCGGCGCCGATTACGTCTACCCGGCCGGGATGAATCGACCGTACGGCGGAGCGCTCGGCGCGGGTGGAGTTCGTCAGCCAGGCCGTGGTGGCGCGGAGGTCGGCTCCGGAGATGCGGGCGTGGTGGATACGCGATCGGTCGTACTCGGGGAGGTGGAAGGCGACGGCGGCGACTGTGGTGACGGTGCCGGCGACGCCTACCAGGGTCCGGGCCTGGTTGATCGGCACTGAGGTGGTGTCGAGGAGGGCGTCGACGTCTTTGGTGATGGCGGCCAGCTCGGCGGGGGTTGTCGGGTCAGAACTGACGTGGCGTTCGGTCAGGCGGACGGAGCCGATGTCGAGGGATTCGGCGGCGATGACGCCGGTGGTGTTGCCGAGGACCAGTTCTGTGGATCCGCCACCGATGTCGGCCACCAGGTACGGGCCGGGGACGTCGAGTGCTTCGGTCGCGCCGCGGAAGGTGAGCTCGGCTTCCTCGGCGCCCGAAATGATGTCGGGCTCGACGCCGAAGCGCGCGGAGATGCCCCCGAAGAACTCGTCCCGGTTGCTCACGTCCCGCGCCGCCGACGTCGCCACGAACCGAGTCCGCACGACCCCCGCCGCCTGAATCACTCCAGCGAACTCGTCAGCAGCCGCGAACACCCGCTCCAGAGCCTCCGGGGCAAACGCTCCGGTCGCATCCACGCCTTGCCCGAGCCGCACGATGGTCATCCGCCGATCCACCTCGCGAAGCCGCCCGTCGACGAGGTCCGCAAGCAACAGGCGGATCGAGTTGGTGCCACAGTCAACCGCCGCAACCCGCATCACACCGCCCCCTGCGGGGGCGAGAAGAAGGCAGGGCCAGCGGGGGTGGGGGCCGGCGAGGGGTTGTCAGACACAGGGGCCTCGGTGGCCCCAGTCGTCCAGGGCTTGCAGGGTTTCGTCGCCCAGGGGGTTGGTGCCGGGGCCGGTGGCCAGGGAGTGGCCGGCCAGGACGTGGAGGCACTTGACCCGGGTGGGCATGCCGCCGGCGGAGATGCCGGCGATTTCTGCTACGTGCTCGATGGATTCGCGGTGGGCGAGGTAGGAGTCGTGGGCCGCGCGGTAGGCCGCCGCGAGTTCAGGATCCTCGGCCAGGCGGTCGGTCATCTGCTTCATCAGGCCCTCGGCCTCGAGGGTGCCGATGGCGGAGGCGAGGCGCGGGCACGTCACGTAGTACGTGGTGGGGAAGGGCGTGCCGTCCGGCAGCCGGGGCTCGGTTTCGACGACGTCGGGGAGGCCGCAGGTGCAGCGGTGAGCGATCGAGCGGATCCCCCGCGGGGTCCGGCCGAGCTGCCTGCCGATCGCCTCGATGTCCTCCGGGCCGACGCTGTCTTCTGGGCTGACGCTCAACGGGTTGCCTTCGGCGACGGGGTGAGGATGGGTTTCGGGGTCGGCTTGGCCGGGGTCGGCTTCACCGGGGTCGTGGGTTTGCCGGCGCCTTCGACGCTCCCCCACAGCTTGGTGTACCAGGTCGGCTGCTCGGCTTCCGTCGAACCGTCCGAGGGTGTCGCGGGCTCCGGCGGCGCGCCGACCGGCTTGCCGTCGGCGCCGATCACCCGGTAGCCGACCTCGCCCGGCATCACCCAGCCGAGCCGCTGCCGCGCCTGCGCCTTCACGTAGGCGTCATCGTCCCAGCGGGCGATCTCGTCGTTCAGCTCGGCGACTCGCTTCTCCCGGTCGCGGATCTCCTGCTGCAGCGCGGTGATCTGCTGGTGCTGGTCGAACCACACCCGCAGGCTCTGCGCGTACGACACGATCAGCGCACCGAGCACGAGCAGCACGACAGCCGCCCGGCCGGTGAGATTGCGGGAGCCGCGGGTGCGGGGCGGGCCGGGCGTGGTTCCCGTCGTACGGCGTTTGGGCTGGTCGCCCCGCCGGGCCGGTGGACGCGACTGGGTCCGGCTCGACGGACGCGAGCCGGGGCGCGAACCGGATTCCCGACGGGGCGGCACGTCAGGTCAGCCCTTGAACCGCGGGAAGGCCGAGCGGCCGGCGTACTTCGCCGCGTCGTCGAGCTCCTCCTCGATCCGGAGCAGCTGGTTGTACTTCGCGGTCCGGTCGGACCGGGCCGGGGCGCCGGACTTGATCTGGCCGCAGTTCGTCGCGACCGCGAGGTCGGCGATGGTGGTGTCCTCGGTCTCGCCGGAGCGGTGGCTCATCATGCAGGTGAAGCCGCTGCGGTGGGCCAGGTCCACCGCGTCCAGGGTCTCGGTCAGCGAGCCGATCTGGTTCACCTTGACCAGCAGCGAGTTCGCCGCCTTCTCGGTGATGCCGCGCTGCAGCCGCTCGACGTTGGTGACGAACAGGTCGTCGCCGACCAGCTGTGTCTTGGCGCCGAGCTCGGCGGTGATGGCCTTCCAGCCGTCCCAGTCCTCCTCGTTCAGCGGGTCCTCGATCGAGACGATCGGGTACGACGCGACCAGGTCGGCGTAATACGCGATCATCTCGTCGGCCGACTTCTTGCCGCCCTCGAACGCGTAGACGCCGTCGGTGTGGAACTCGCTCGCGGCCACGTCCATCGCCAGCGCGATGTCGGTGCCCAGCTGCAGGCCGGCCTTCTCGATCGCGATCACGATCAGGTCCAGCGCGTCCCGGTTGCTGGCCAGGTTCGGCGCGAAACCGCCCTCGTCACCGAGGCCGGTGGACAGGCCGCGCTCCTTCAGCACCGCCTTCAGCGCGTGGTAGACGCCCGCGCCCTGCATGACGGCCTCGGCGTACGTCGGCGCGCCGATCGGGGCGATCATGAACTCCTGCACGTCGACGTTGCTGTCCGCGTGGGCGCCGCCGTTGAGGATGTTCATCATCGGCACCGGCAGGACGTGCGCGTTCGGGCCGCCGACGTAGCGGAACAGCGGCAGGCCGGTCGAGTCCGCGGCCGCCTTGGCGACGGCGAGGCTGACGCCGAGGATGGCGTTCGCGCCCAGCTTGGCCTTGTTCGGGGTGCCGTCCAGGTCGAGGAGGGCCTGGTCGATCAGCCGCTGCTCGTGGACGTCGTACCCGACGATCTCCTTGTCGATGTCCTCCAGGATGGCCGTGACGGCCTTCTGGACACCCTTGCCGCCGTACCGGGCCTTGTCGCCGTCACGGAGCTCGACGGCCTCGAACTGGCCGGTGGACGCGCCCGACGGCACTGCGGCCCGGGCGACGGTGTCGTCGTCGAGGAGCACCTCGACCTCGACAGTGGGGTTGCCGCGCGAGTCGAGGATCTCGCGGGCGCCGACGGCCTCGATGGTGGCCACATTGACTCCCAAGTTCTCGATGACGAATCGGTTCTGAGCCTAGCTGGCAGACCAGCGGGCAGGGTGGACTGTGTCCTCGCTAGCCCACCCCACCGCCCCGGTCAGGGTCGGCCTCCACGATCGCATCAGGTGGCACGAAGCGCGTCAGTAACACTCCGTTGGGAGCCCGATAGACGGCCAAATCACCTGGATCCACACCCAGCAAGACTTCCACAGCTGACCGCCTGCCGACGTGGCTGTTCTTGGACGGTGCCAAATGGACATGCGTACGCCGTCCCGGCAGCAGCCCGTGCGCCTTGATCCCGTCCAATGCCTGGTACGTCGTCCCGTGCCAGAGCAGGTGGTCGGGGTGGACCCGTTCCCAACTGTTCTCCAAGGCTTCACGTGTCACCGGCATCCCGTCCAGCGAGTGCCCCTGACAGGCCCGGATCAGCTCCCCGTCGACCTGCAGCCGCTGCTTGTCGTTCTGCTCGACGGCCGCGTCGAGGGCTGGCCGATCCATCGCCAGCACCTTCAGGACCTCCCCGATCGAGGCCCACCCGTCCGCACTCATCGTGAGGCCGCGCTCACCTGCTGTGTGCCTGAGCAGCCTGGAGATCCTCCGGCTGTCCCTGCTCACACCAACATCCCCTTCAGCTCCTCCACCCGCTCCCCCACGTCGTCGCGCGTCACGATGTAGTACCGCACCGGCGGCAGGTCCTTCACCGGGATCTTCCGTACGGCGCTCGACACCTTGACCGACCCGTTGACCACGGCCGGACCCACTCCTAGACGGACGAAGTGGACCAGCAGTTCCCACCCCTCCGCCTCCACCGCGACGGACCACCGGATGCCTTGGTCCAGCATGCTCCGCTCCAACTGCTGCCGATGCGGACGCCCCTTCGGCGGTACGACGAGCGCCTCGTCCTGCAGATCCTTCAACCGCACGCTCCGCCGGTCGGCCAGGCGGTGATCGGCCCGCGTGATCAGGGTCTGCGGGTACTGCGCCAGCAGTGTGCACTCGAGGTCGTCCGGCGGCACGGTGAGCGCGGTGACTCCGAGGTCCGCTGTGCCTTCGCGCACCGCTCGGAGCGTCTCGCCGGCATCGCCGGTGCGCAGTCGCAACTCGCGGCCCCGGGCCAGGTATCGCCGGACTGGATCGCCGAGCAGGTACAGGTAACTCCCCGATCCCGCGATCAGGACGAGCGGTCGCGGCGGAGCGGCGTCCAGGGTGGTGAGGAAGTCGGCGGCGCGGTCGCGCGTCTCGTTGGCGAACGCGGCGAGCCGCTCCCCGGCCTCGGTCAGGCGAAGCAGCCGGCCCTGCTTGGCGTAGAGCGGCCGTCCCAAACGTCCCTCGAGTTTGCGGATGCGGGTGTGCAGCGCGGGCTGGCTGACGTGCAGTTCCTCGGCGGCGCGGGTGAAGTTGCGGTGCTGCGCGAACACCGCGAACGCTTCCAGATCCTCCGCGACGAGTTCCATTGGCAGAAACTATAGCTGGCGGAGTGATTACTAGTTCTGCTGAAGAGTTACCGCGGTCAGCCTGGTGACATGAACAGATGGGGAATCGACATCGGCCGGGTGATCATCGACGGATCCCACGGCGCCGGTGACACGTCGTTCTTCTCCGGCGACACCGTGGCCATGCTGCGGACCCCCGCCGTACCGGGGGCTTTCGAGGCGATCGCGCGGCTGGTGCCGTCGTTCGAGGACGCGTGGCTGGTCTCGAAGTGCGGGCCGAGGGTGCAGCAGCGGTCGCTGGAGTGGTTGCGGCACCACCGGTTCTTCGAGCGGACCGGGATTGCCGAGGGCAACGTCCGCTTCTGCCTGCAGCGACCGCAGAAGGCGATCCACTGCGCCGAGCTCGGCATCACGCACTTCGTCGACGACAAGCCGGACGTGATCGCCGCCATCACCCCGGTGGTGCCGCACCGCTACCTGTTCAAGAACTGGCGTGCCACCGAGGAGGCGATCCGGCGCGACCTAGGCTCCGAAGGCGCGGCGGGCGTCGTCGAGCCCCTTGCGGTTCTCGGCCGGGTCGGCGATCCCGGTCCGGACGTCGTTTGAACACCGCCACGCGAAGTACCCG
Organism: Kribbella sp. NPDC050470; assembly: GCF_044458365.1. Lineage (NCBI taxonomy): Bacteria > Bacillati > Actinomycetota > Actinomycetes > Propionibacteriales > Kribbellaceae > Kribbella > Kribbella sp. NPDC050470. The sequence continues at coordinate 247,104 of NZ_JBITHV010000007.1, forward strand.
GCCTGCACGGCATACCGCACCTGCAGGAACGCGTCCAGCCCGCCCGCGACCTCGTCCCGCAACTCCGGCCGCTCCTCCAGGTACGCCGGAACGACGACAGCCGGCCCGCCGACGTACATGACGGCCGAGGCGAGGTCGTACAGCACCGGCCCGTGCATCGCCGAGCCCCAGTCGATCAGCCCGACGGTCCCGTCCCCCTGCCGCAGGAACGCCTCCGGCGCCGGATCCCCGTGCAACCAGGCCCACGTCAACGCCCCGAGCCGCCGTACGCCGTCCAGCGCGCCTTCCACGGCCGGCCGGATCCAGGGCTCGAGGTCCAGCCACGGATCGAGCTGCGTCACCAGTTGGAGCCAGTCCTCCAGCTCGCCCGCGGGCTCACGGGACATTCCGTGCACACGTCCCAGCAGATCGCCGACGGCGCTCGCATCGGCCTGGGTCAGTGGCTCCCCGTCCACGAACTCCAGCAACCCGATCTGCCGACCGTCAACGCGCTCGACCAGTCGGCCGGCGTCGCTCGGCAGCGGCCGACCTGTCACCAGCCCGGCGTCACTGAGCCGCGCAGCCAGCTCCAGGCCGGGTGCGAACGCGCCATCGCCGGCATCGACCGATTTCAGCACGACCCGGCGGCCGTCGACCGCGGCGGACCAAGCCGCCGAGTTCATGCCACCCGTCAGCGCCTCGAAGTGAGTTGCGGCCAGACCCCAGCGGTCCTGCAGAAGCTGCGCGATGTCCACCGGCGTCACCCTGCCAGCGCCCCGGCAGCAGCGCACCCGGTTTTAGGCGCGGACCGCCAGCCCATCACAACAGGCGGGCGGGGACCCCAGGCCCCGCACGCGGCCGGCCAGCGCGGCCGATTGTGATGGCCTGGGCGTCCGGCACTCCGCCTCAGCCGGCGGATTCGGTGGTGCGGATGTCGTCGGCGAGGTGGTGGACGGTGGTGCGGAGGGCCTGTTCGGCGTCGACGCCGAGCGTGCGCGCCTCGCGGACGAGCTCCAGGAGCTGCGCGCCGATCCGGTCGGCGTCGGTGGTCGGCTCGGTGGGCTCGGCGTCGGCGGGGAGGAGTTTGGCGGCGCGGCCGAGGACCTTGTCGGCGAGGGCGAGTGCCGGGAGCGCCAGCGGGATGCCTTCGAGGACCGAGGAGCGCTGCTTCTCGGCGGCCTTGATGGTTTCCCAGTTGGCTTCGACGGCAGCGGCGTCGGCCGCATCGACTGTGCCGAAGACGTGCGGGTGGCGGCGGACGAGCTTTTCGACGATGTCGGCAGCGACGTCGTCGATGGAGTAGCCCTCGTCGGGGTGTTCCTCGGCGATGCGGGAGTGGAACGCGACCTGCAGGAGAAGGTCGCCGAGCTCCTCGCGGAGGTGGTCGCGGTCGCCGGTGTCGATCGCTTCGAGGGTCTCGTAGGTCTCCTCGAGCAGGTACTTCGCCAGGCTCTCGTGGGTCTGCTCCTGGTCCCACGGGCAGTTGCGCCGCAGCCGGTCCATCACCCGCACGAGGTCGATCAGCCGCGCGCCCGGTACGTCGTACGAGCCGTGCAGGATCTCCACGTCGTACGACGGCCGCGGCTCACGACTCACCTGGTCGGCCACCACCCGCAGGAGCCCGGGCTCGCCGTCCTCCCCCACCAGCCAGGCAACCTGGCGACCCTGCCCGGCCGCTGCCGAGAGCCAGGCCCAGTGCTCTGCAACTCCACCGTCAACCTGCGTGACGACAACGCCAGAGCCCACCAAGGCCTGCACATCCGGCCGCAGCGTACCGGCACCGGCGGCGCCGACTGCGTCAGCGGATGCGAAGGCTTGCCAGGCGGCGCGGGTGAGGAGGCCTGGGGCCACTCGGGGGCTGGTCAGGACGACCTTGATCGCGCCGCCCGTGTCACCAGGCATGCAGGGGCCTCAGCCCTGGCCCTGCTGGGCGTTCTCGGCGGCTTCGCGCTTGGCCTTGGCCTGGGCGGACTCCTCGGACAGCGAGCCGGAGATCTTGTTGTCGATCGCGCCGTCGGTCCATTGGCCGAAGCGCGGCGAGATCTCGACGTTCACGTCCTTGGAGGCTTCCTTGACCAGCTGGATCCCGGCCTGCTGCGCCTGCTGCACGTTCGGGTCCTTGACGCCGCTGCCGCCGCCCAGCTTGATGGTGGCGACCGCGGACGCGGCCACCTCGTGCAGGAAGCCGCGCGCCACCGGGTCCGCCTCGAACTTGGCGAACGCGGTCGGGTCGTTGACCACCAGCTTGGCCGCCTCGGCCGTCTCGGCGTCGCTCACGGTGATCGACCGCTGCTCGCTGACCTGCGACACCAGCGCGTTGTTCACGAGCTCGCTCAGCGCGACCGCGGTGCTGAACTGCTGCCCGAGCGCAGAGCTGACCGCACGCGAGGTCTCGTCGACGTCGCCGACGGTGATCTCGGTCTCGCCGACCACGGCCGCCGCACCCGGGTGCGTCCCCGCCGCGCAGCCGCCGACCAGCAGCACCGACGCCACTGCCGCACCGATGGCCCGAAGCCGTCGCCCTCTGCTCACCGAAAGTCTCCTCGTCTTGTCCGTCGAACCTACACCGAGGCCCCGACCGGCTCGGCGATCACGTCGTCGATCAGCCGGGTGCACCACTGCAGCAGCTCCTGGTCGCGGAGCGGCTGGCCGGCGACCGGCCGGGTGGCAGGTCTCGGCACCAGGATGGTACGCAGTTGCGGCTTGACCAGACTCTTCGGGTACAGCCTGTTCAGCCGCAGCACCTTCGAGTCGGGCAGCTCGACCGGCCCGAACCGGATCAGATTGCCCTGCAGCGTCACGTCGTGCAGCCCCGCCCGGCGGGCGTGGGTGCGGAACTTCGCCACCTCGATCAGGTTCAGCACCGGCTGCGGGATGTCGCCGTACCGGTCGTGCAGCTCCTCGACCAGCTCGGCGATGCCGTCATCGTCACGTACGGCGGCCAGCCGCTGGTACATCTCCAGCCGCAGCCGCTGCGACGGGATGTAGTCGTGCGGCAGGTGCGCGTCGACCGGCAGCTCGATCTTGACCTCGGGCTCCTCGGCCTGGGTGTCGCCGCGGTACTCCGCGACCGCCTCGCCGACCAGCCGGACGTACAGGTCGAAGCCGACGTCGGCGATGTGCCCGGACTGCTCGCCGCCGAGCAGGTTGCCGGCGCCGCGGATCTCCAGGTCCTTCATCGCGACCGCCATGCCGCCGCCGAGGTCCGCATGCTGGGCGATAGTGGCCAGCCGGTCGTGGGCGGTCTCGGTCAGCGGCTTCTCCGGCGGGAAGAAGAAGTACGCGTACGCGCGCTCGCGGCCCCGGCCGACCCGGCCGCGGAGCTGGTGCAGCTGGGACAGCCCGAGCAGGTCGGAGCGCTCGACGATCATCGTGTTCGCGTTCGAGATGTCGATGCCGGACTCGACGATCGTCGTACAGACGATCACGTCGGAGCGCTTCTCCCAGAAGTCCTGGATGACCTGCTCGAGGGTGTGCTCGTTCATCTGGCCGTGCGCGACGCTGACCCGCGCCTCGGGGACCAGCTGGCGGATCCGGGCGGCCGCCTTCTCGATCGTGTTCACCCGGTTGTGGACGACGAAGACCTGGCCCTCGCGGAGCAGCTCGCGCCGGATCGCGGCGGTGATCTGGCCTTCCTCGTACGCGCCGACGAAGGTCAGCACCGGGTGCCGCTCCTCCGGCGGGGTGGCGATCGTGGACATCTCCCGGATGCCGGTGATCGACATCTCCAGCGTCCGCGGGATCGGCGTCGCCGACATGGTCAGTACGTCGACCGCCGTCCGCAACCGCTTCAGCTGCTCCTTGTGCTCGACGCCGAACCGCTGCTCCTCGTCGACGATCACCAGGCCGAGGTCCTTGAACTGCATCTCGCCGGACAGCAGCCGGTGGGTGCCGATCACGACGTCCACGGTGCCGTCGGCCAGCCCGTCCAGCGCGGCCTTGGCCTCCTTGTCGGTCTGGAACCGCGACAGCGGCGCCACGTTCACCGGGAAGGCGGCGTACCGCTCGGCGAAGGTCGCGTAGTGCTGCTGCACCAGCAGCGTCGTCGGCACCAGTACGGCGACCTGCTTGCCGTCCTGCACGGCCTTGAAGGCGGCCCGGACGGCGATCTCAGTCTTGCCGTAGCCGACGTCGCCGCAGACGATCCGGTCCATCGGGATGACGCGCTCCATATCGCGCTTCACGTCGTCGATGGTGGCCAGCTGGTCCGGCGTCTCCACGAACGGGAACGCATCCTCGAGCTCGCGCTGCCACGGGGTGTCGACCGCGAACGCGTGCCCCTTGGTCGCCTGGCGGGCGGCGTACAGCTTGATCAGCTCGCCGGCGATCTGCCGGACCGCCTTGCGGGCGCGGCCCTTGCGCTTGGCCCAGTCGGCGCCGCCCATCTTGTCCAGGGTGGGCTGCTCGCCGCCGACGTAGCGGGTGACCTGGTCGAGCTGGTCGGTCGGCACGTACAGCCGGTCGCCGGGCTGGCCGCGCTTGCTCGGGGCGAACTCGATGACGACGTACTCGCGGGTGGCTTTCTGGGCGCCGGAGCCGACGGTCCGCTGCATCATCTCGACGTACCGGCCGACACCGTGCTGCTCGTGCACGACGAAGTCGCCGGGCTGCAGCTCGAGCGGGTCGATGGTCTTCTTCCGCCGGCTCGGCATCCGTTGCTGCGAACGCCGTTCGGCCGCCGACCGCTGACCGGCCAGGTCGTTCTCGGTGAGCACCGCGAGCTTGATGCCGTCGGCAATGAACCCGTGGTCGAGCTGGCCCTGCGAGATCAGGACGACGCCCGGCTCGGGGATCTCCTCGATGCCCTCGACCGCACGGGCCGGCAGCTCAGCCTCGGAGAACACCTCGGCCAGACGTTGCGCCGGACCGTGGCCCTCGGTGACGCAGACGACGCGCCAGCCGTCCCGCAACCAGCCGCGGATGTCCTCGACGGCAGCCGAGGTCTCACCGCGGTACGGGTCGACCTCGTGCGCCTCGATGGCCCGGCTACGGACCGCACCGGCCTCGGTGTCGATGTCGAACGCGACCCGCTCGCCCATCGAGTCCCGCAACTCCGGGCCGTCGGTGGGCGCGGCCGCGAACGGCGACATGCTCCACCAGGCCAGGCCGTTGCTCAGCGCATGCGACCGGACATCGCCGAGTGACATGTACGCCGCCGCGCCCAGGTCGATCGGCGCCTCGCCACCACCGGCAGCAGCCGCCCAGGACGCCTCCAGGAACTCCTGGCTGGTCGCAACCAGGTCATGTGCACGCGCCCGCACCCGCTCCGGATCGCTGACGACGACATGTGTGCCGGCTGGCATCAGGTCGACCAGCAGCTCCATCTCGTCGACCAGCACCGGCGCCAGCGACTCCATGCCCTCGACGGCATGCCCCTCAGCCAGCTTCTCGAACAGCTCGGCGAGCTCCGGGTGCTCCTTCGCCAGTACGGCGGCCCGCGACCGGACCTGGTCGGTCAGCAGCAGCTCGCGGCACGGCGGGGCCCACAGGCCGTGCTCGGCGATCTCCAGCGAGCGCTGGTCGGCGACCGCGAAGTACCGAACCTCCTCGACGTCGTCGCCGAAGAAGTCGACCCGCAGCGGGTGCTCCTCGGTCGGCGGGAACACGTCGATGATGCCGCCGCGGACCGCGAACTCACCGCGCCGCTCCACCAGGTCGACCCGGTGGTATGCCGCCCCGGCCAGCGCCTCGACGACCTCCTCCAGCTCGACCGTGTCGCCGACATGCAGCTGGACGGGCTTCAGGTCGGCCAGACCGGCGACCTGTGGCTGCAGCACGGACCGCACCGGCGCGACCAGGATCTTGATCGGCCCGGTCGTCTCGTCCGACGGGTCCGGATGCACCAGACGGCGCAGTACGGCTAGCCGCCGGCCGACCGTGTCCGACCGGGGCGAGAGCCGCTCGTGCGGCAGCGTCTCCCAGGCCGGGTAGTACGCGACGGTGGCGGGGTCTACCAGGCACTGCAGGGCCTCGGTGAGCTCCTCCGCCTCGCGGAACGTCGCGGTGACCGCGAGCACCGGTCGATCGGCGCCGTTCTGCTCAGCGGCCAGCGCCGCGAGCAGGACCGGGCGGATCGGGCCCGGGGCGCTCAGGTCGAGCGCAGTGACGGTGTCGGTCTTGGCATCGCGAACGGCCTCGGCCACCACCGGATCGGTGACCAGGGTGTCGACGAGGCCGCCCAGTTTCACGAGTTGTACTTCCCTTGGGTTGCTTCCAGGCCGTCGGTGAGCAGTGACTCGACCGCGTCCGCGGTCCGGTCGACGGCGAAAGGAAGGTCCTTGCGCTCGGTCGAGGAGAACTCGTTCAGGACGAAGTCGGCGGGGTTCTGCCGGCCCGGTGGACGACCCACACCGAACCGGACTCGATAGTACTCACCGGTGCCAAGCGATTTCCGCAGCGACTTCAGCCCGTTGTGGCCGTTGTCGCCCCCGCCGAACTTGGCCCGCAGTACGCCGAAGTCGATGTCCAGCTCGTCGTGCACCACGACCAGGCCGGTGGGCTCGACCTTGAAGAACTTCAGCAGCCCGGACACCGGGCCGCCGGACTCGTTCATGTACGAGCGCGGCTTGGCCAGCACGGTCCGGATCCCGCTGATCCGGGTCTCGATCACCTCGGCCCGGACCTGCTTGTGCTGCTTCCACTTGCCGCCGGCCCGGGCGGCCAGCTCGTCGGCGACCAGGTGGCCGACGTTGTGCCGGGTGCGGGCGTAGGAAGGGCCGGGATTCCCCAGTCCGACGACCAACCACACGTCGTCCGCCACGGATCCCGGCCCTCCTGAAGGTTCTGCTGCGCTGAGGAGACTACTCCGCGGCGGCGGCCACCGGCTCCTCGGCCGGAGCCTCCTCGGTCTTCTCTTCCTTCTCGATGCCGGCCTCGGCCTCGGCGCCGGCCAGCTCGGCCTCGAGCTGCTCGGCGGTCTGCTGGGCCGTCACGTTCACGATCAGGGTGTCCGGCTCGGTGACCAGCGTGGTGCCGCTCGGCAGGGACAGGTCGGAGGCGTGGATCTGGGCGCCGACCTCGAGGCCCTCGATCGACACGGTGATGCTCTCCGGGATGTGGGTGGCCTCGGCCTCGACCAGCACGGTGGCGTGCTCGGTGACGACCAGAGTCTCGCTGACGGCCTCGCCCTCGAGGTGCACCGCGACCTCCACCTGGACCTTCTCGCCGCGCTTCACGATCACCAGGTCGACGTGCTCGATGAAGCCCTTCAGCGGGTCGCGCTGGACCTGCTTCGGCAGCGCCAGGTGGCTCTCGCCGCCGGCGACCTCGATCAGCAGCAGGGCGTTGGCGGTCTTCAGGGCCAGCATGGTGTCGTGGCCGGGCAGCGTGATGTGCACCGGGTCACTGCCGTGGCCGTACAGGACTGCGGGAACCTTGTTGTCCCGGCGGATTCGGCGGGCAGCACCCTTGCCGAACTCCGTGCGCGATTCGGCTTGGATCTTGACCTCGGCCACGAGATGGACTCCTCAGTGCGTTGCGGTGATCTGTTGTCTAGGTGGAACTCGGCTGCGGCCTCAGCGGGCGCCTTGTGACCCCGGAGAAGGCGTCAGGCAACGAACCACCGCGTCGATCACGGAGCCGCGCCCAACAGTTCTCGGGGGGCGTCCCTCGCCGAGGCAACCAAAACAGTCTACCCATCACCCCGCCCGGACAGGAAATCCGTTCCTCGGCTGCGCAATCACGGGCCCGGACGGTGAATTTCCCCCAGCGGGCTATACCGGAACCGGGTGGCCCGGCGGTTCGGCTACTTTGCTGGCGTGTTGGCTCCGATGCTCGTGCTCCCGCTGATCGTTGCCCTGCTGATCACGCTGCTGGTCGTGTTCATCGTGGTGATCCACAAGAAGGGCTCCGCCGTCCTGCGTCGGCGCGCTGCGGAGGCAGCCCAGGCCGGCTGGGTCCTCGCGCCGCCGAACCCGTGGCTGATGGAGGTCGCGGCGCGGTTGTTCACGTACGGCGAGCCCGGGGAGATGTTCGCCGGGGAGTTCCGCGGGCGCGGGATGTGCGTGCTGGACTACGTCTTCTCGACCGCCGGGGCGAACGGTCAGCCGCAGCGGCGGATCGTGCACCTGGTCGCGCTCACCCTGCCGGTCGCCCTCCCACCGCTGACGCTGAGCCAGGGGTTCAACGACAAGTTCAAGGTCGACTGCGCGGACGAACGGTTCGCCTCGGCGGTGCTGACGCCGCGGATGATGGAGTGGATGCTGTCCAACGGCGGCCTGGAGTGGCAGGTCGCCGGAAACGCGCTGGTCTCCTGGGGCGACAACTCGTTCGTCGTCCGCGACGTGCTGAACCGCCTCGAGGCGTTGAACGGCGTGATCGAGCGCATCCCGCCGGACGTCTACCGCGCCTACGACCCGCGGGCTATGTGAGCTTGGTCCAGACCTGGCGGAGGGCGCGGGCGGCGTCGCCTTCGAGCCCGGCCTCGTCCAGGGTCTCCGCGAGCTCGTCGAACTCCGGTCCCCAGCGCCAGGCAACCCGGCGGAGCTGATCGGGCAGAGCCGGGTCGCTCAGCGAGCCGGCGTCCCCGCGGACCTGCTGTGCGGTCAGCGCCTCCGTCACTCCGTGCTTCTCGGCCAATTGGAAGGCGAGAACGGCCAGCGCCGCCTTGCCCTTGTTGTAGAGCGCGTACGACGACTTGGCCGCACTGGCCGCACCTGGTTCGACGCCGACCACCATGGGCGTGACCGCGGTCCCTGCCCACAGCCCGGCTGCCTGCTCAGCCGCTGCGCCGGACAGCATCAGGTGCGTCGGGCTCGGCCCACCCGTCGGCGGCGGGCCCACCACTCCGGCGTCCACGAACGTCGCCCGAGCGACCGCTTCCTGCGCCTCCCGCAGTGACTTCGGCGACAGCGGGTTCGCCTCGATGTACAGCCCGTCGAACCCGGCCTGCCCTACCTGCACGGCGATGTCCACCGCACCCTGGGGCGCGCACGAACATAGCACCGCCTCAGCCAGTCCGACGGCCTCGGCGAACGGTGTGCCGATCAGGCCGGCGTCGGCGGCGCGCGCCGTACTCTCCGGGCTGCGGCCGTCCGGGACCCAGTGCACTTCGTGGCCCGCGGCAACCAACTGCGCGGCCAGCTTCGAACCCATCGCGCCGGGGTGGAACACAGCGATCCGCATGGAGTGTCCTCAGGGTGAGCGGTCAATGCTCCCCAAGATATGCCAGTACGGCGAGCACCCGCCGATGCTGCTCGTCGTTCGTCAGCAGGCCGAGCTTGGCCAGGATGGCTGACGATCGTCGCGACGTTCGTCGTACTCGGGAATGGCGTCGCAGGCCTGATCACCGCGCTGCCGATGACGGCAGCGTCGCTGGGTACGGCGTATTTCGCGTGGCGGCGCGCCTGACGGTTAGGCGCGGCCGTCGAACAGGCTGGTCACCGAGCCGTCCTCGAAGACCTCGCGGATGGCCCGGCTGATCAGCGGCGCGATCGAGAGCTCGGTGAGCTTGTCGAACCGGCGGTCCTCCGCGATCGGCAGCGTGTTGGTGACGATCACCTCGCTGGCCTGGCAGTTCTTCAGCCGGTCCACCGCCGGGCCGGACAGGATCGCGTGCGTCGCCGCGATCACGACCCCGGCGGCGCCGTCGGCGTACAGGGCGTCGGCTGCCTTGGTGATGGTGCCGGCGGTGTCGATCATGTCGTCGACCAGGATGCAGACCCGGTCCTTGACCTCACCGACGACCCGGTTCGCGACGGTCTCGTTCGGCCGGTCGATGTCGCGGGTCTTGTGGATGAAGGCCAGCGGTACGCCGTTCAGCCGGGCCGACCACTGCTCGGCCACCTTGATCCGGCCGGCGTCCGGCGAGACCACGGCCAGCTTCTGGTCGCCGTACTTGTTCTGCACGTACTCGCTCAGGATCGGCAGCGCCATCAGGTGGTCCACCGGGCCGTCGAAGAAGCCCTGGATCTGCGAGGTGTGCAGGTCGACGCAGATCAGCCGGTTCGCGCCCGCGGTCTTGAACAGGTCGGCCATCAGCCGGGCCGAGATCGGCTCCCGGCCACGGTGCTTCTTGTCCTGCCGCGCGTACCCGTAGAACGGCAGCACCACGGTGATCCGCTTGGCCGACGCCCGCTTCAGCGCGTCGACCATGATCAGCTGCTCCATGATCCACTCGTTGATCGGCGAGGTGTGGCTCTGGATCACGAACGCGTCGCTGCCCCGGACCGACTCCTCGAACCGGACGTAGATCTCGCCGTTCGCGAAGTCGTACGCCGACGTCGGGACCAGGCCGGCGCCGAGCTGCTCGGCGACCTCCTCGGCCAGACCGGGGTGAGCCCGGCCGGAGAACACCATCAGGTTCTTCTCGGTGGTTCGCTTCATGCCGCTCATGGCCGGCCTCCCGTTACGCCTTCTCGCCAGTGTCGCCCACAGCAGCGTCGTCCGTCTGCTGCGCGGCCAGGGCCTCCTCGGCAGCCTTCGCCGTCTTGGTACCCGCCCGCTTCCGGGCCACCCAGCCCTTGATGTTGCGCTGCCGGCCGCGCGCGACCGCGATCTCACCCGGGCCGACGTCCTCGGTCAGCGCCGTACCGGCGGCCAGGTAGGCGCCGTCCGCGATCGTCCGCGGCGCGACCAGCACCGAGTTGCTGCCGATGAACGAGTGCTTGCCGACGTGCGTCGGGTGCTTCTTGACCCCGTCGTAGTTGGCGAAGATCGTGCCGGCGCCGATGTTCGCGCCCTCGCCGATCGTGGCGTCACCGGCGTACGTCAGGTGCGGCACCTTGGCGCCGTCGCCGATGCTGGTGTTCTTGGTCTCGACGAATGTGCCGATCTTGCCCTTCACGCCGACGCTCGTGCCCGGGCGGAGATAGGCGAACGGGCCGACCGAGGCCTGCGGACCGATCTCGGACTGTGATCCGTGCGTCCGGATGATGGTCGCCTGGGCACCGACCTTCACGTCGGTCAGCGTAGTGTCCGGGCCGATCGTGGCGCCCTCGTCGACCGTGGTGGCGCCGTGCAACTGGGTGTTCGGCAGCAGGGTGACGTCGCGGGCCAGCTGGACGGTCTGGTCGACCCAGGTGGTGTTCGGGTCGACGATCGTGACGCCGGCGCGCATCAGCTTGTCGAGCGTACGGCGGTTCAGCTCGGCGCGGAGCGCGGCCAGCTGGACGCGGTCGTTCACGCCCTCGGTCTGCATCGCATCCTCGATCACGTACGCACCGACGCGCTTACCTTGGGATCGGGCGATCGCGAGGACGTCGGTCAGGTACAGCTCGCCCTGCGCGTTGTCGGTGGTGATCTGGCTCAGGCCGTCGCGCAGCGTGGCCGCGTCGAACGCGTAGATCCCGGCGTTGATCTCGTCGATCTGGCGCTGCGCCGGCGTCGCGTCCTTGTGCTCGACGATCCCGGCGACAGTGCCGTCATCGCCCGGGATGATCCGCCCGTACCCGGTCGGGTCCGGCACCCGCGCGGTCAGCACGGTCACCGCGTTGCCCTGCTTGTCGTGCTCGGCGACCAGCTCCTGCAGCGTCTCCGCCTCCAGCAGCGGCACGTCACCCGAGGTGACGACGACCGAGCCCTCGAAATCCTGCGGTACGGCGGCCAGGCCGCAACGGACCGCGTCACCGGTGCCCAGCTGCTGCTCCTGGACGGCGGTCTTCACCTCGGGGTCCACGGTGGCGAGGTGCGCCTCGACCAGCTCGCGGCCGTTGCCGACCACGACCACCAGGTGCTCCGGGGCGAGTGCACGGGCGGTGACCACGGCGTGCCCGACGAGACTGCGCCCGCCGATCTCGTGCAACACCTTCGGGGTCGCCGATTTCATCCGGGTTCCCAGACCGGCGGCCATGATCACGACCGCCGCGGGACGATGGGAAGTCACGCGGTCTTCTCCTCGAGTTCCCTGCGAGTTTCTGGAGCCAGTATCAGCATGGGCACTCGAAACGGTGCCCGCGCAAGCCTACTTGCTCCCCCGCGCGCCCCCGACCGGCCCCACCCGAACGCCGTGACCCGCCTCACGCGGTGCTGACTCTCCGTATCTTCCCTACCATCACCCTGTGGACTTCGCCGCCGCCCTCACCACACTCATCGCCCTGGCCGCTGCCCTGACCACCGCAATAACCCTCACCCGCCAGTCCCGCCGCCCCCGCACGATCCCCCTCCTCACCCGCCACCAGCCGGACGCCCGGGCCGTCCCATCCCAACCGCAGCAGGGCTGGGAAAAGCCGAAACGCCGCCCGGACCCGTGGCCGCCCGCCTCCCAGCCACGTTGGCAACCGCCTGGCCAGCCGCAGCAGGGTGGGCAACTGCCCGGCCAGTCCCAGCCAGGTTGGGAACCACCCGGCCGATCGCAGCCAGGTTGGGAATCACCCGGCCAATCGCAGCCGCCGAAGCCGGCGGGCGAACCACCCACCTCCCCGGGTCCGTGGCAGCCCCCAACCGAACGCCGCCGCGCCCCCGCCCCCGGCAGCGGCGTTCCCGGCAGCGGCGCCCCTGGCAGCGGCGCCCCCGCCCCCGGCGGCGCTCCCGCTCCCACCCCCGGCACCAACGCTCCCACCGCCAGCACCAGCGCTCCCGCTCCCACAAACGGCGGCAGACCCCCAACCCTTGCTCCAGCTCCGGCTCCGGCCCCACCCACCGACCCCCTCGCCGCCCTCACCCCCACCCAACAGACCGCGATCATCACCGCCCTCCGCGCCGAACTCGCCGCCGCCGCCAAAACCGCCGACCGCAAAGCCCTCTACGCCAACCTCCTCTTCTTCACCGCCGGCCTCCTCGCCAGCATCCTCATAACCCTCCTGATCCAACCCCTCTGACCGCGCCCAGATGCTCGGCACCTGCCATGCCAGACTTGCCCGATGGACTGGGGGACCTTGCTGTCGACGGTCGTCGGAGCCGTCATCGGGTGAGCTCGACACTCATCGCAGAACGGGTTCGCTGGCGTCGCGAGCGCCAACAGCGCGCCAAAGACAGCAGGCGCGAACTGTATGGGCAGTTCCTGACCTCGCTCAACGAAGCTGCCGAGTCGCTGTGGGCCGTCAGCCTGGGCGACCGCCGCGGCACGGACGGAGCACCTTTCGACGAGACTCTCCGCGGCGAGGTGCACCGCACCGGCCTGTACTCCTACCGCGAGCAGGTCATGATCCTCGCGCCCGAGGGCGTGCGGGCGAGCGCTGACCAGGCAGTCGATCGCGTCCGCGAGTACCGCGACTGCCTGATGAGCGGAAGCCAGACCGGCTCTCCAGTGGAGACCGCGGCAATGAATGCGTACAAGGCAGCCGTCAAATCACTGCGCCAAGCAATGCGCTCCGACCTGGAGCGCTAACCAGCCCTCACCCCGTCACGAGCGCACACCAAGGCGCCCGGACGCCGGCCCCATCCGACGGCCTGCACCCGAGGATGCTCGCACCCGCTGGCTGCCATGCTGAGTGGGACAGAGTCCGGCCTACCAGGCAAGGAGCTTTCATGAGTTTGTCGCTCGGAGCAATCGTTTTGAACGTCCCGGATCGAGTGCGGTCGGCGGCTTTCTGGAGCCAGGCGCTCGGGTACGACCCTGACCCGGGCAACCCGGACTTCCTCGGTCCCAGGAACGGGCACGGGTCCCGCATTCACCTCGACGAAACCGACCGCACCCACCTCGACCTCTGGGTAGACAAGACCACCTCCACCCCCGAGGCCGAAGTCGAGCGCCTCGTCGCCCTCGGCGCCCGCCGAGTCGAGGACTGGGTCTATCCCCCGGACGCCGACTTCATCGTCATGGAAGCCCCCGACGGCACCACCTTCTGCATCATCGGCTGACCCCCAGCCTCGCAACTCCGTGACTACGGCTACTCGGATTCAGGCGAATGAGTGCTCGGCGAAGCTGAGGCCGCCGCGTTCGGCCGGCGTGAGCAGTTGGCGGCGTACGTGCTGGGGCGGTCGGCGGAGGTACTGCGTGAAGCCGGCCGAGCGGAGGCGGAGGTCGAAGTTGTGGCCCTCGAGGTGCAACAACGGATCAGGAGTCGCGTCCGGCGGATCGAGACCGTGCAGTGCGTCGATCTCCAGCAGCTCGTGCAGCGGCCCGAAGTCACCCCGGATCTCCCAGACACCCTCGAACACGAGCGTCGCCGGCGCAATCCAGAAACTGAACGCCTGACCATCCACCCGGCGAACGATGTAGTCGACGTCAAGCAGCACACGCGCCGGCGGCAGCGTCCCGTCGTCGTACTCAGCGATGCTCACCGCATGGATCCGGCAGTCATGCCACCCCATCACGGCGAAGTCGGCATCCGTCCAGGTCGCCTTGGTCAACCCCGACGGCTCATGCGGCAGCGCGATCACCGCGCCAGTATCCAGCCACTAGGGTGTGCCGGGTCCGTTCGTCGCGGTGGGGAGGGTTGTGGAGCTCGGGTTGGTGGGGCAGGCGATCGGGATGTTCGCGATCACCAACGTCGACGACCTCGTGATCCTCGCGCTGTTCTTCGGACAAGCACAACGCGCCGGCCGGACCGGCGCCGTACGGATCGTGGTCGGACAGTACCTCGGATTCATCGCCATCCTCGCGGCGTCCGTCCTCGGCGCGCTCGGCGCCGGACTGCTGCCTGACGCCGCGATCCCGTTCCTCGGCCTGCTCCCGCTGGCACTCGGCCTGCGCGCCGCCTGGTCGGTCTGGCGCGACCGCGGCAAGCCGGAGGAGCACAACGTGACCGCCGTGACGAGCTGGCAGGTCGCCGCGGTCACGTTCGCGAACGGTGGCGACAACATCGGCGTCTACGTCCCCGTCTTCGCCACCGCAGGAATCGGCCATACGACGATCTTCGTCGTGGTGTTCCTGGTCGGCGTAGCAGTGTGGTGCGCCGCCGGCCGCTACTTCGCCACGCGCCCCGTGATCGCCCAAGCCCTCGCCCGCTGGGGCCACATCCTGCTCCCCATCGTCCTGATCGCAATCGGCCTCGCCATCCTCGCCGAAGCTCTCTGATCGTTGTGTCCCCGCCCCTCGTCGTCGAATAAGATCCGGCTGAGTGATGCGCTCGGAACTTCTTCAGCAGGTGGCCGACCTCGTGCCGACCGCGGTCGGCGACGACTGTGTGCGCGTAGGCACCGACGGTCCCGACGCCGCCGGCAAGACCACCTTCGCTGACGAGCTGGCCGACGTACTGCGCTCTCTTGGGCGACACGTCATCCGCGTCTCGGTCGACGACTTCCACAACGTCCGCGACCTCAGGTACCGCCGCGGTCGCCTGTCACCAGAAGGTTTCTGGCTGGACGCGTTCAACTACGACCGTCTCCGCTCCGACGTCCTCGTCCCTCTGGGCCCGGCCGGCTCCCGCCGCTACCGCCGAGCCGCCCATGACCTGACCACGGATCGCGTCTTCACCCCGCCGTACGAAACTGCTCCGCCCAACGCAGTCCTCGTCACCGACGGACTCTTCCTCCACCGAGACGAACTCGCCACCTGCTGGGACTTCTCGATCCTCCTCACCGTCCCGTTCGACGTGACCACCCAAAGAATGGCCACCCGAGACGGCACCAACCCGGACCCCAACCACCCCACGATCCAGCGCTACATCGCCGCCCAACACCTCTACACCAACGCCTGCAACCCCCAGTCCCGAGCCACACTCATCATCGACAACACCACCCCCGAAACCCCACACCTCGTCCACCGCCCCTAGCAGCCGAAACCAGGAGCCCACAGCAACGGAGCATGCCTCCTTCGAAGAGTTGTCGGCCCACGTGCCCCAGTGCCCCGCGTGCGTCAATGGGACCTTGGTCCGCGCGTACGACGCCCAGCTCGACACAACTCCCCCGACGGCCTGAGCCTGTCCCCGAACGATCCAGCCCATGCAGCGACTGCCGCCGCGCTGTGGTTCGCCGTCCACCTCACCCGTTGGAAGCCACCCAACCGCTGACCGCGCTCAGCCGCGCGCCTCGATGGTGTCGAGGTCGCGCAGGGCGAACCGTTGGTGCTCCCACTCCTCCTCGAGGATCACGTGCAAACAGGACCGTACGGTCTCGGGATGGTCAGGGTTGTGCGGATTCCTGCACTCCGTATCCAGCACCTCCGGCGTCACCGTGGCAATGAAGTCGCGCACCATCGCGACCCGACTGGCGCGGGCCTCGAGCACCTCGCCGTACGACGGCGTGCTCGTAGCGGCGACCGATCCTCCGAGCTCCCGATCGTCATACGGCTGACCGAGTGGATGGAACGGCTCCTCGATCTGCAGAACTGCCTTCCCGAACCACAAATCCGTCGCATGCACCAAATGCCGCAACGTCTGCGCAAACGACCACTCGCCATCCACCGACACGTCAACCGTCCCGTCCGGCATCCCCGCGACCCGCTCGAGCGCCGCCGCCCAGGCCCCCTCGACCGCACCCCAAGCCGCCCGCAATCCCACCGGATCCCCCGCCCGCCGCTCCGCCCGCCCCGGAAACCGCCGATCAAGCTCACCCTCGACGAACGCGGTCACATCAACCCCGTTCACCCGAAAGAAGCTCTCCCCGTGGGCGATCCAAGGCGCGTCGATATCCACCTCCCGCATCTCCACGCCCCGCATCACCACCCCCGACAAATCAGCCTCGACAAACCGAGCCCCCCGCAGATCCACCCCCACAAACTCCGCCCCCCGAAGCTCATCACCCTTACCAAACCGCGCCACAACCTCTCCCTCCATCGCCGACCACAACATCGTTCCACCCCCCACCGACAACCCCCACAACCCAACCGCCACCGCTGGTCGAATCCGGCACAGCGTCCACGACGCGGCCCCTCAGCCCGCCCCTTGCCCCGCTCGCGACCGCGACGCGCCAGACAACGAGCAGATGTGCGACACCTGCCCGCCAAGCGATCTACGCCAGAGCGCAAGCACGAATCGCGGCATAGAAAGACGTTCTGCGTCGCCTGGCATGATCGGCCAGTCCACAGAAATGGGAGACGGCCATGAGTCCTCCACCAAGCGAGCGCGCCGAACTGATCCGGATCGTGCACCGGATCATGACGGGCGACTACACAAGCGAGGAGGAAGTCGATCGTCTCGTTGCTGACTTCCAGGCCGCTGTGCCGCATCCTCGCGCTACTGGGCTCATTTTCTGGCCTCGCGATGAGTTCGACCACGACCCAACCCCGGAAGAGGTGGTCGACCGGGCTCTCGCCTACCGCGCGATCGAACTCTGAGCGATTCTCTCGGCGAGTAAACGACGGTGCCCCGGGTGGACGCACATCGGCTGAGCGCGCTTCAGCAGCGCTGGGCGCCTACGCGAGGCAGCTTACTTCGCGATGTCGTAGTGGGCGGTGAACCATCGGCGAAGCCGGTCCGGGTCGGCGACGTAGGCCTGGCCGGGCCAGTGCGGCCACTCGACGCGGTTCGGGAAGTCGAGTCGGACAACCGCGAGCAACTTGCGGTCGTCGTCGAAGAACTCGGCGGCAACGTCGCCAGTGCACATGCACAGAAGGTCGGTGACCTCAGTGACAGAAAGCGCTTCGACCAGATCCCCGACGGCTCCGGGTTCGTCAATGAGCGGGCCGTCTTCGCTGCGCACAACGGATACGTACTTCGCTGTCGTGTCGTCGAGGACGTCAGCGTGCCGATCCGTGGCGAAGATCAGGAATCCGCCGCGCGACAGTTGCAGATCGCGCAGTGGAGAGCGCGTCGCGAAGGGCAGACGGATCCCACGAGGGTGCGCCGGAGAACCGGTAGACAGGCTGCTTGGGACCTCGCATGGCGTCCAGTGTCGTTCCGCTGCCCGCGTGGATCAACCGAGATCCGCGGACCCGAGCCCGTTCGTCCGTACGTCGTCGGTTGACGTGTCCGCGATCCAGCTGCTTGCGTTGCTTCGACACGTGGACAGACTTCTAGCCTGTCGCACATCGGTTGGCGGACATCTGTCGCGGATCAGTTGGCGGACATATGTTGTCCTCCGTCGACTGCTGCGCGACTCTCGTCCGCCAGGTGATACTTCTTGCGTGGATCGCGCTTACTACGAAGAGATCGCCGGACTTCTGCACGGCCTCCTCATCCGGCTGGATGACCGGCTTCGAGGCAAGGACATCGCGTTGATCGCTGAGTTCGTCGACGCGAACCAACTCGGCCTGGCACTCGAACAGTTAGCGGACGTCCTCTCCGAGGATGAGTTGCCGCTCGCACGCGACGAGCGAGCCGACCTGCTCGCGCTCGCCGACCGGATGCATCTGGGTGATCGCGTTCCGAATGCGCTGTCGTTCCTTCCGGAGAGCTGACGGCGAACGCCGGGCCCATCCGCATGACACCGCCTTGCTGACCCGCGGCTACCGGACGTCCGCGTTCGGGCCCGAGCCTGCGGGTCACTTCTTCCGGAAGAGGCTCTTCTTGGGCTTGAAGATGGTGGCGAACATGCGCTCCGCTTCGTCCAGCAGCGACGAGTCCGGCACCGCATTGCAAGAGCAGATCAGAAACCGTTCCCGCCACAACACGAGGAACACCAGCCAGGCGTACGCCGATCCGTCGCCGTCGGAGGTGAATCGGGCGACTGCACGGTGCTGGCTCTGATCCTCCTTCAGAACGGTGACTGCAACGGAGTCTGACACGACGGCCCGTTCGATGAACCTCGACGCAAGACGACCCGCCTCGTCCTCCCCCAAGGGCGATCCATCGCGGTCGTAGACGGACACATGGACCGCGCCGTCCTCTCCGGGTCGCGTCAACTCGTAGGTCCGCCCGTCTTGGCTGGCGTTCCAACCTTCTGGGACGAGCATCGTAAAGGTCCCAGGGACCTCAAGCATCGGCATGGACGGATGCTAGCGGCTCGTCAAATCTCCCGAGAGAACTCGGTGCAGAGGGCGGTGCGTCCGCACATCGGAGCCATGAGCGCGTTTCGGCAGCGCTGGGTGCCTACGCACTACGCCGCTGAGTCAGCTGGCGCTACGTCCGCGCCGAGAGTTGTTGCTTCCAGAACGGCCCTGCCTGCGACTCGACAGATCGCATCACTTCGGCAGCGAGCGCCTCGTAGACCTCAAGGCGCTGCAGCTTCTCCGCGCCCGGCTCATAGTTTCGCGGGCCAAAGACGAACCAATGATCGCCATGGGGAAAATCCGCACTTCCAAGTCGCGGCCGAGGCGCCGGGACATCCCAGGCCTTTACCTTGTGAGGTGGTTTGTGTTCGCCCCAGGAGGTGGTGAATCCGTCGGGCCCGCACTCAGCCGCCTCGACGGCGAAGCTTCCGCCGGCCGAGTAGAACTGGAAGCTGATCAAACAGATTTGGGCGTCGGAACGGCGACGCAGATGCGGTAGAGATCCGGTGAACCCCATTGGACGCAGGTACTGCGTGATCGCATCCTTCAAGGCGCCATCCATCGCCTCACGCGGCGTCATTGCCCTCCGCCTTCCACGCCGTCGATCCAAAGATCCTCGTCACGGTCGCCCGCAACAGTAGGTGAAGGCCGGCGGCGAGCTTGATCCGGGCGTTGGTGTGGCGCCGAAGGTCCCGGGCCTGGCTATCGTAACGCGTCGAGAACGTCTGCGCTGGTGAGGTGGCCGGCAGCGACGAGCTTCGCGCCGAAGGAGCGCGCCCGGTCAGCGCCGCATCTCGTGGCGAAGCCACTGACCATCCTCTGAAAGTGCCGGACCGTCCAACCGGCAGGATCCTCGTCAACGACATCCAGCTCTTGTAACCATCGACTGAGCGCCGTAGCCATGTCCGCGTCCGATACCAAGTACTCGGAGGCGGATCCGGACCGATGTCGGGGCGTGTCCCCCGGGGCGTCAACGCCAAGGTCCAACGCCTGCAGGTAGAGGAGGCCCTGAAGCACCAGCTCCTCCCCCATGAAGTTGGCCTGCAGCCACGGCTGGGCCAACTCCGATGCCTCGGTTCGGGTACGACGCCCCGCAACGACGTCCTCCCACCAGGCGTGCACCTCAGCGCGGGTCGGCTCGTGCCGACCGGCTCCCGGGTTCGCTGCCACGAGGGCAGTCTCGCAGACGCGGCGATCGAACATCGCCGGCTGAGACCACGCTGTCCGCGGCATGAGCGAGGCTCGCTTGTCGGATGTCGATGCTTTGATACGCGAATGCATAAGGTCGTCGTCGGCGCGCTGGTTCGTGAAGGTCGAGTCCTACTCGTGCATCGGAGGCCGAACAAACGTGCGTACCCAGACGTGTGGGATTTGCCCGGTGGACTCATGGAGGCCGGCGAGTCAGAACTGGGCGCGCTCACGCGGGAACTGCAAGAGGAGCTCGGCGTGCAGATAGCGACGGACTCGGCGTCTCATCTGTGTCGGGTGACCGCAGGACCTGCAGAAGAGCCGGCACTCCTCAGCGCTTGGCTGGTGCGTGACTGGCAGGGAACGCCGGCGAACGTCGCTCCCGAGGAACACGACGACATCGGATGGTTCGGCCTCGAGGAGCTTCCTCCTCCCGCCCACGTACTCGTGCGCACGGCCCTGGTGGACGCGATACGGAGCCAGCACGCCTGAACTTCAACGCTGCTCTGTCATCGGCAGCTGAGTGCGCTGCCGGCGCCAGTCCGGGCGTCGTACTAGAGAACGCCCAACTTGCGACGGAATAGCCACCGCCGAGCCGTGTGGGCGGACGTGTGTCAGTGCGAATCCGGGGGTCGCGGCGGATAGGTGCGGCTTTTGTGGGTCAGGGGCGTGTGACCGTGAGCCACCAGTCGAGGGTGGCGCTTCCGGCCTCCAGGCGGTCGAACTGCTTGCGCGCGTGCTCGACGAGCTCGGCTGGTAGACGAACGGCGTGGTCGTAGACGTAATGGGCCAAGCCTTCGGGCCACTGATAGGTGCCGTCGGAGAACTCCAGCGCGCCGTTCTGGTTGCCACACACGCGGCAGGGCGAGAGCCCATGTATGAGACGACTGTTGTTGCACTGGACAGGTAGGACGAGACCATGTGGGTTCGTCCGCATCCCAGGACTCGTCGACAAGATCCGTCGGGTCTGGGTACTCGGGATGCCTCGTTGCGCCAGTAGCCGATGAGCCGCCGTTCCGTCACGGGCACAGTCTGCTCGCGGAGCCCTTCGTGCTCCAATCTGCCGGGCCATTTCGAGCCGGGCATCCTCCCCGGGACATCAGGAGCAACCTCTTGTCGGTGCTCAATCGGCAGTACGACGTGCCGGCTCGTCCGAGCACAATGCGCCGTGACCATGCCCGTCACCACCTGGGAGCCCACCACCCGACCGCAGCCGGCAGCACGTCGCGAGTCGACGGGATCACGGGGCGGTCGAGGGCGCGCGGCAGCGCGCAGGTGCGGGCGAGAGCGCGCAAGCTCCCCGCGCGATAAGCGGCAAGGAGCGCGCGGAGCACGCACCGTCGCCGGGTGGGTGGGAGCGGTGGCGAGCACGGCGACGGAGGAGCCGGGCGTAGCGGCGCGTGGGATGCATCACTCGACCACGCAGGCCGCAACACACCACGAGTCGGCGGGACCACGGGGCGGTCGGGGCGCGCGGCAGCGCGCAAGTGCGGGCGGCAGCACGCCAAGGCCCGCGCGGCAGCGCGAAACGGCGGGCGGGAGCACGCGACAGGCCGCGCGATAAGCGGTAAGGAGCGCGCGGTAGCACGCACCGTCTTCGGGTGGGTGGGAGCGGTGGCGAGCACGGCGACGTAGGAGCCGGGCGTCGCGGCGCGTGGGTAGGACCCGTGAGCAACACGGGTCCTACGTGAGAAAGCTCCCCCGCCTGGTTTCGATCCAGGTCTTCGAGATTCAAAGTCTCGCGGGCTGCCGAGTACCCCACGGGGGATCGTGGTCGCCGGGACAGTCTGCCATGGAGTGGGGTGAGCGACACGCTGTGGGGTTCCTTACCTACGGCTCCGTAGGTTACGGTGGCGTAGGTAAGCAGTCCTCCAGCTGAGGGAATTACGCCATGACTCCACCCGCCGTAGCCGCACCGGAGGCGCCCGAACGCGCCGCGCAGGCCGACGAGCTCGACGTGCACACCGGGACGCTCGGGGGTGAGCAGAAGCGCCCGTGGGAGCAGGTGGCGCTGGCGTTGTTCATCGGGATCCCGTTCCTCGCCGTGCTGGCCGCCGTACCGATCGCCTGGGGCGGGTTCCTGGGCTGGCGGGACGTGATCCTGGCCGTGGTGTTCTACACGGTCGCCGGGCACGGCATCTCGATCGGTTTCCACCGGCTGTTCACGCACAAGTCGTTCAAGCCGAACCGGCCGATGAAGTACGCGCTGGCCATCGCCGGTTCGCTGGCGATCGAGGGGCCGGTGATCCGCTGGGTGGCCGACCACCGCAAGCACCACAAGTTCTCCGACCGCGACGGCGACCCGCACAGCCCGTGGAAGTACGGCACCAGCCTCGGCGCGCTGACCAAGGGCTTCCTGCACGCACACATCGGCTGGCTGTTCGACACCGAGCAGACCCCGCAGCGGCAGTACGCGCCGGATCTGCTGAGGGACAAGGACATCGTCAAGGTGTCCCGGATGTTCCCACTGCTGGTGACGATCTCGCTGCTCGCGCCGGCGGTCATCGGCGGGCTGTGGTCGTGGTCGATCGAGGGCGCGCTGACCGCGTTCTTCTGGGCCAGCCTGGTCCGGATCGCGCTGCTGCACCACGTGACCTGGTCGATCAACTCGATCTGCCACACGATCGGCGACCGGCCGTTCAAGAGCCGGGACAAGTCCGGCAACGTGTGGTGGCTGGCGATCCTGAGCCAGGGCGAGTCGTGGCACAACCTGCACCACTCGGACCCGACCTGCGCGCGGCACGGCGTCCTCAAGGGACAGCTCGACACGTCCGCCCGGTGCATCTGGTTCTTCGAGAAGATGGGCTGGGTGAGCGATGTCCGCTGGCCGGTCAAGGAGCGTCTGGAGGCGCGCCGTGCCGATGCCACCACGCGTACTCTGAAAGCAGCCTGACCGTAAACCTCCGACTTGCAACACCGAAGTACGGCATGATGCTGACGTGATCTCGACGTGACGGAACCCAAACCGCGGCGGTCCGGCCGGATCCGGATGACGAGTGCCGAACGTCGCGAACAACTCATCACCATCGCCCGCGGCCTGTTCGCCCAGCGGGGGTACGAGGCGACGTCGGTGGAGGAGATCGCGGCGCGCGCCGAGGTCTCCAAGCCGGTCGTGTACGAGCACTTCGGTGGCAAGGAAGGCCTGTACGCCGTCGTCGTGGACCGCGAGGTCCGGGCGCTGCTCGACGGTGTCACCCAGTCGCTGACGGCCGGGCGCGCGCACGAGCTGGTCGAGCAGGCGGCGCTCGCGCTGCTGGACTACATCGAGAACAACTCCGACGGTTTCCGGATCCTGGTCCGGGACTCGCCGGTCGGGTCGTCCAGCGGCTCGTTCATCTCGATCCTGAGCGACGTCGGCACCCGGGTCGAGCACATCCTGGCCGAGGAGTTCAAGCGCCGCGGCCTGGACCCGAAGAACGCTCCGATGTACGCGCAGATGCTGGTCGGCATGGTCGCGCTCACCGGTCAGTGGTGGCTGGACGCCCGCAAGCCGAAGAAGCCGGACGTCGCCGCCCACCTGGTCAACCTCGCCTGGAACGGCCTGTCCGGCCTGGAAGCCAAGCCCACGCTCTCGACCCGGCCGCACAAGTAGACCCCGGCAGACACGTAGACCCCGGCAGACACGTAGACCCCGGCAGGACAGGTAGACCCCGGTAGGACACGACATCCGCCCGTGGCATGACCACCCGGGCGGCGCTTCCCCGTACCCTGGCCCGCATGACGGGGATCCTGACCGCGCGGCCCGTGCCTGCCCGCAGCAAGGCGTTCGACCTGCTGCTGGCCGGCGCGATGTGCCTGATCCTGGGGTTCCTGGGCATCGCGCAGACGGGCTTCGAGGGCATCCTGGGCTTCGGCATGCTGGTTCCGCTGGTCTGGCGCCGCACCCATCCCGAAGTGGTCTTCTTCGGCGTCTGCGCGGTCGCCGTCCTGCAGTGGCTGTCCGGCACCCAGCTGATGCCGGCCAACTTCGGCCTGCTCGTCGCCCTCTACACGATCTCGGTGTACGGCGAGGTGCGGTACAGCCGGATCGCCCTCGGGATCGGCGGCCTCGGCGTCCTGATGGCGGTCTCGCGCTACTGGTCGAACTCCGACTGGAAGCAGCAGGTCACGATGATGGTCGCCCTCGGCGCGCTCGTCTTCGGCGTCTGGGCGACCGGCGAACGACGCCGTACCAGAGGCCTGTACGTCGCTCAGCTCGAAGATCGGGCCGCCCAGCTCGAACGGGATCGCGACCGCGAGGCCAAGCTGGCCGTCTCCAACGAGCGGACCCGGATCGCCCGGGAGATCCACGACGTGGTCGCGCACGGGCTGTCGATCATGATCGTCCAGGCCGACGGCGGCCTGTACGCCGCGGACCAGTCGCCGGAGCAGGCGAAGAAGGCGCTGGCCACGATCGGCGACACCGGCCGCGCGAGCCTGACCGAGATGCGCAAGATGCTCGGCCTGCTCAAGCAGGAGGAGCAGCTCGAGCTCGACCCGAACCAGCCCCGCCCGCAACCGGGTGTCTCCAGCCTGCCCGAGTTGATCGAGAACGTCCGTGAAGCCGGGCTCTCCGTCGACTACCAGGTGACCGGTGCGCCGCGGGACCTGCCCTCGGTGCTCGGCCTGACGGCGTACCGGATCGTCCAGGAGGGCCTGACCAACACGCTGAAACACGCCGGGCCGGGAGCCCGGACCTCCGTCGCGCTGGACTTCGGCCGCGAGATGCTGACCGTGGTGGTCACCGACGACGGCCGGGGCGCCGGGGTCGCGCCGAGCTCCGACCCGGGTCACGGCCTGGTGGGGATGCGGCAGCGAGCCTCGATCTCCGGCGGTACGGTGAACGCCGGCCCGAAGGCGGGTGGCGGTTACGAGGTGATCGCCAGGCTGCCGTACCACCTGCCCACTGGAGGAGAGCAGTGAATGACGACGTGATCAGGGTCTTCCTCGTGGACGACCAGGAACTCGTCAGAGCAGGTTTCACGATGCTGGTGGACTCCCAGGCGGACATGCGGGTGGTCGGCCAGGCCGGTGACGGCGGCGAGGCGATCGAGAAGATCCAGGTGACCGCCTGCGACGTCGTGCTGATGGACGTCCGGATGCCGCGGCTGGACGGGGTGGAGGCCACCCGCCGGCTCCAGTCGTTGCCGCAGGCTCCGAAGGTGATCGTGCTGACCACGTTCGACCTCGACGAGTACGCGTTCGCCGCGATCAAGGCCGGCGCGGCCGGCTTCCTGCTCAAGAACACACCGCCCGCCGACCTGCTGTCGGCGATCCGGCAGGTGCATTCCGGTGACGCCGTGGTCTCCCCCAGTACGACGAAACGCCTGCTGGAGCACTTCGCCGGGTCCCTTCCGGACGGCGAGGTGGAACGGCCGGACCTGGCCGAGCTGACCGCCCGGGAACGCGAGGTTCTGGTCGAGGTCGCCCGCGGTCTGTCGAACACCGAGATCGCCCAGCTCTTCACGTTGTCCGAGGCAACGGTCAAGACGCACATCGGCCGGATCCTGGCGAAGACCGGGCTCCGCGACCGGGTCGCCCTGGTCGTCCTCGGGTACGAGACCGGCCTGGTCCGGCCGAACAAGTAATACCCAGGTACTACGCCAACTGCAGTCCGCAGTCCGACGAGATCACCGGACGAAATCACTAACTTCTTGGCCAACGTCAGTTTTTGAGCCGAGGAGTGACATGAGTTTGCAGACCGGTCAGCTACCGGTGGGGCGGCTGCCGCAGGACGGCGCGCCGCGGACCGCGATCCGGGCGCACGAGCTGCGCAAGGTGTACGGGCAGGGCGACACGGCGGTCGCCGCGCTCGACGGCGTCTCGGTCGACTTCGGGGTCGGCCGGTTCACCGCGATCATGGGCCCGTCCGGGTCCGGCAAGTCGACGCTGATGCACTGCCTGGCCGGCCTGGACACCCCGACCGGCGGCCAGGTGCTGCTCGGCGAGACCGAGCTCACCCAGCTCCCGGACGCCGAGCTGACCCGGATCCGGCGGGACCGGGTCGGGTTCGTGTTCCAGTCCTTCAACCTGCTGCCGATGCTGTCCGCGAAGGACAACATCCTGCTTCCGCTCGAGCTCGGCAACCGCAAGCCCGACCAGCAGTGGCTGTCGACGCTGGTCGACGTACTCGGGCTGCAGGACCGGCTCACGCACCGGCCGTCGGAGCTGTCCGGCGGTCAGCAGCAGCGGGTCGCGGTGGCCCGCGCGCTGGTCGGGCGGCCCGAGGTCGTGTTCGCGGACGAGCCGACCGGCAACCTGGACTCCCGGTCCGGCGCGGAGGTGCTCGGCTTCCTGCGCCGCTCGGTCCGCGAGTTCGGCCAGACGGTGGTCATGGTGACCCACGACCCGCTGGCCGCGTCGTACGCCGACCGTGTCGTGATGCTTGCTGACGGCAAACTCGCCGGCGAGCTGCACGAGCCGACTCCGGAGACCGTGCTCGACGCGCTGCGGCAGCTGGGAGCCTGAGGTGCGACGCTCCATCCTCTCCTCGCTGCGCGCCCACCTGGGCCGCCTGGTCGCCGCCTGCCTGGCGATCGTGCTCGGAGTCGGTTTCGGCACCCTCGCACTGACCGCGCACGCCTCCGCGTCGAACGGCATCGACGAGTCGATCGGCGCGCAGTACCGCGGGGTCGACACGATGGTCTACCCGGAGAACGCGCAGATCACCCCGGCCGACGTGGCCAAGCTCCAGAAGCTCCCGCAGGCCGACTCGGTCGTCGCATTTACCACGGCGTACATGACGGCTGCCTTCCCGGACCTGGTCCGGCCCGACGGCCTCGCCGTCGAGGCCCTGTACGACACCACCCGGATCGCCGGCCCGGGTACGTCGTCCGGCCGCCTGCCGACCGCCACGAACGAGATCGCCCTGCCGGCCAAGCTGGCCGCCAAGCACCAGGTCGCGATCGGCCAGACGCTGCGACTGAACGCCTACACCGGCAAGTCCTTCACCGTCACCGTCGTGGGTCTGCTCGACGACTCGAAGGCGATCGGTTCGGCGTCCGCAGTGGCGACCGCGGCCGCGGTGAAGACCTTCGAGCCGGATGCCTTCATCCAGTCGGTCGGGCTCGCCGCCAAGCCCGGCGTCAGCCCGGCGACCCTCGCCTCGGCCGCGCAGGGCGTCGTCTCGAGCGACCTGAAGGTGTTCACCGGCGAGGCCTGGATCGACCACGAGGTGAAGAGCTACACGAACGGCATCGACGTGCTCGGCGGGGTGTTCGGCATGTTCGCCGTGATCGCGCTGTTCGTCGCCTGCCTGGTGATCAGCAACACCTTCACCATCGTGATCGCCCAGCGGACGCGGGAGATGGCGTTGCTGCGCTGCGTCGGCGCGTCCCGCAAGCAGGTGTTCTCGTCCGTCCTCGCCGAGGCGTCCGTGGTCGGGGTGATCGCGTCCGCGATCGGTGTCGTCTTCGGCGTCGCACTGTCCGCGCTCGCCCTCACCCTGGCCCGTGAGTTCGACTGGGGCCTCCCGCCGATCGCACTCCACCTCGACGTGTGGTCGGTGCTCATCCCGCTCGCGCTCGGCACCGTGGCAACCGTCCTCGCGGCCGTCGTACCGGCTCGGCGGGCGACCAAGGTGGCTCCGCTGGCCGCGCTTCGGCCCGAGGTCGCCCCGGTCGCCGCGTCGAAGGCCGGCGTCGTGCGGCTGATCCTCGGCTTCCTGCTGCTGGCCGGCGGCGGGCTGTTGCTGGCCGTCGGCGCGTCCGGTCACCAGGTGCTGGTCGGTGTCGCGGGCGGTGTGCTCTCGTTCCTCGGCGTACTGGCCATCGGTTCGCTGCTGGTCCCGGCGTTGATCCGGCTGATCGGCGCGCTGCCCGCCAAGGGCGGCGGAGTTCCGGCCCGGATCGCCGTCGCGAACGCGATTCGGAATCCGAAGCGTACGGCTGCCACGACGTCGGCGCTATTGATCGGCGTCACGCTGATCAGCCTCACCTGTGTCGGGATCGCGTCGGTGCGGAAGACGTTCGACGTGTCGATGGACGGCCAGTACCCGGTCGACATCATCGTGACCGCGTACAACGAGAAGATGCCGGCCGGCGCCGAGCAGCAGCTGCGCGACATCAAGGGCGTCACCCAGGTCGTCCCGGTCAGCAAGGTGATGGCGAAGACCGCCGGCCAGGAACTCCCGGTGACCGGGATCGACCAGGCCGCGGCCGGATCCGTCATCCACAACCCGTCGCTGGCCGCGCGGCTCGAGCCGGGCACCGCCCTGCTGGACTCGCCGACGATGACCATGCTCGACCTGAAGGACGGCGCGCCGCTGACCATCGTGGCTGCCGGGCAGAAGCTGACGCTGACGGCGTACCGGGCGACCGGGCTGGATCCGATCACAGTCACGTCGACGGACCTCCGCAAACTGGCGCCCGCGGCGCAGGTCACCGGCTTCTGGCTGGCGTCCGACCCGAAGGCCGACGGGTCGGCGGTCATCGACTCGGTGGAGCAGTCCATCCCGACGGTCAAGGAGCTCGGGGTCGAGGGCGGCCTGGCCGAGCGGAACAGCTACACCCAGGTCTTCGACGTCCTGCTGCTTGTCGGAGTCGGGCTGCTCGGGGTGTCCGTGCTGATCGCGCTGGTAGGGGTCGGCAACACGCTCAGCCTGTCGGTGCTCGAACGGACCCGGGAGAACGCGTTGCTGCGGGCGATGGGCCTGACCCGCCGCCAGTTGCGCAGCATGCTCGCGGTCGAGTCGTTGCTGATGGCACTGGTCGCGGCAGGCCTCGGGATCGCGCTCGGCCTGATCTATGGCTGGACCGGCACCAGTGCGTTGATGGGCGGCCAGACCGTCGACGGCAGCGTGGAGTACGCCGTACCCGTGAGCCTGCTGGTGATCATTGCCGCAGTCGCCGCCGTGGCCGGCCTGCTCGCCTCGGTCCTCCCGGCTCGCCGGGCCGCCAAGGTGGCGCCCGCCGGAGCCCTGGCGACCGAGTAGCTCAGACGATCTCCACCCTGTTCCCGTGGCCGTCGGCGGTATGGAACCGCCGGCGGCCCGGGATCGTCTCGTTGTCCCAGGTCACCGGATAGCCGAGCTTCTCGAGCTTCTCGGCCAAGGCGTCGAGGTCGTCGACCGCCAGCGCCGGATGCGCCTTCTTCGCCGGCTGGAAGTCCTGCTCGACCCCGATGTGCACCTCCGCCGCGCCCGCTCGGAACCAGCAACCGCCGCGAGCCTGCAGCAACGGCGGCTTCTCCACCTCGGTCATCCCCAGCGCGTCCCGGTAGAAGGCCCGCGCGACGTCCTCCCCACCGGGCGGACAGGACACCTGCACATGATCGAGCCGCATCAGGCCTCCTTCTTCTGCGCGACCGCGAAGATCCGGCGGAACGGCAGCAGCGTCCCGTAGTCCTTTTGCTGGTACACATCCGCCAGCCGGGCGCCGTACTCGTCCTCGAACCGCTGGCGCATGTCATCCGGCAGCGACTGCAGCACCGGCCGCGCACCCGTCCCCTTCACCCACTCCAGTACGGCGTTGTCGCCCTGCAGCAGGTGGTAGTACGTCGTCTCCCATGCGTCGACGACACACCCTTCGGCCGTGAGCGCATCGACGTACGTGTCCGGGCCGGGGACCTCCGCCCGCAGCGACGCGTTCTTCGCGTACTGCGCATAGGGCTCGGAGGCGGCCAGATCGCGCAGGATCGAGTGCGACGGGGCGTTGCCGTTGCCGGGGATCTGGATCGCCAGCCAGCCGCCCGGCCGCAGCGCCTTGACGAAGCCGGGCAGCAGGTCGAGCTGCTCCGGGATCCACTGCAGGACCGCGTTGGTGACGATCACGTCCAGCGAGCCGGGCTCGGCGGTCCACTCGAGCAGGTCGCCGATCTCGAAGGTGAGCTTGTCGTCGGCGTACTTCTGGGCCGCCTCGATCATCTCGGGTGAGCTGTCGATCCCGCGGATGGTGGCCTCCGGCCACAGCTCCCGCAGGGTGACGGTCAGGTTGCCCGGACCGCAGCCGAGGTCGGCGACCGTTCGGACTGTGTCGGCGCGCACCCGGCCGACCAGATCGGCGAACGGGCGGCCGCGCTCCTCGGCGTAGGTGCCGTACTGGCGCGGGCTCCAGACCGGTGACGTTCGCATGCTGCCGCCTCTCCCAGGATTTATCTTGATGTCGAGATACTCTAAACCTGGAAGTTGTCTTGATGTCAAGAGTCTTGATGGCGTAATCTCGACAGCATGGAAGACGAGGTCGATCGGCTGCTCGAGGCCTGGCGCCGGGAGCGCCCAGACCTCGACGTCGCGCCGATGGAGGTGCTGTCCCGGGTCAGCCGGCTCGCGCGGCACCTGGACCGCGCGCGCAGCCAGGCGTTCTCGACACACGGCCTGGAGTCCTGGGAGTTCGACGTCCTCGCGGCGCTGCGGCGGGCGGGAGCGCCGTACCAGCTGTCCCCCGGCAAGCTGCTGAAGGAAACCCTGGTCACCTCGGGCACGATGACGAACCGGGTCGACCGGCTCACGGCTCGCGGCCTGGTCGAGCGGCTTCCCGATCCGGCCGACCGGCGCGGGGTCCTGGTGCAGCTGACCGACGCCGGACGCGACGCGGTCGACGCCGCGATGGCCGACCTGCTGGCCCACGAGCGGCAGTTGCTCGGGTCGATCAGCGACCGCGACCAGGCGAAGATCGCGCGGGTGCTGCGCGAACTGGTCCGGCCGTTCGACCTCGAAAAGCACTGAATTCCCAGGCCCCGGACAAACCCGCCGGAATTCGGCCGGAATTATCCGAAAAGACGACCCGTCACTTCACCCCGGTTCCGATCGTTGCTAGTTGCAACGAGATCGTGAGACTGCTGTAGCGGTCGACTATCGACACTGAGTGATCGACCGCACTAGGGTCCTCACTGTCGGTGGTTGACCGACCACGAAACGTCAAGAATATGGTGACTTCGGCGGCAAGAGGTGGTCCGCCGAAAGTGGCCGCGCGGTGTCCGGGGCTCGGGGCCCGAACAACGCCGGCCGGCACGGGGCCCGCTCACCCGGAGGCGCGGCGCGCCCTCCGAATCACAGGGGATCGGAGGGTGCGCCGCGACTCAGTTGTGTTTCCACACGTTTTCCACAGGCGCGCGTTGCATATTACTCACCGGTCGTGGTCGTGCTTCGGTTCACAGCCTCGGGAATACGATCAAATGCGGACGCAGCTCATTCAGCGCGTTCGGCGGCGTCGAACCAGGCGGTTTCGAGTTCGGCGCGTTCCTCGGCCAGTTTGCGCAACTCGGTGTCCAGCTCGGCCAGCCGCTCGTAGTTGCTGGCGTTGGTGGCCAACTGGTCGTGCAGCTTCGCCTCGGTCTCGGTCAACTTGGCGAGCTGGCGCTCGATCCGGTTCAGCTCCTTCTTCGCCGCCCGGGCCGCTGCCGCGTCAACCACCGCCTCGGCCGCTGCGGGCTTCGCGTCCACGGCTGGGCTTTCGCTGACCGTCGTACGGCGGGGAGCGGCGTCGCCGAGCTCGTCGATGTACTGGTCGACGCCGCGCGGCAGGTGCCGGACCCGGCCGTCGCCCATGATCGCGTAGACCATGTCGCTGACCCGTTCCAGGAAGTAGCGGTCGTGCGTCACCGTGACGACCACGCCCGGCCAACTGTCCAGGAAGTCCTCCAGGACCGTCAGCGTCTCGACGTCGAGGTCATTGGTCGGCTCGTCGAGGATCAGCACGTTCGGCTCGTCGAGCAGGATGCGCAGCAGCTGCAGCCGCCGGCGTTCACCACCGGACAGGTCGGAGATCCGCGTGGTCAGCTTGTCGCCGCTGAACCCGAACCGCTCCAGCAACTGCGACGACGTCAGCTCACCACCGCGGCCGGCGAGTGCCGCAGTACGGCGGATGGCGGTGATGTGCTCCAGGACGGTCGCCGTACTGTCGATCTCCTCGAGGTTCTGCGTCAGGCTGGCGACGCGGACCGTCTTGCCCTGCTTCACGACGCCGCGGTCCGGCGCGAGCTGGCCGGTGAGGACCCTGAGGAACGTCGTCTTGCCGGCGCCGTTCGGGCCGAGCAGGCCGACCCGGTCGGCCGGGCCCAGGCGGAACGTGACGTGGTCGAGCATGACGCGGTCGCCGAAGCTCAGGCTGACGTCCTCGGCGTCGAACACGTCCTTGCCGAGCCGCGCGGTCGCCAGCTGCGACAGGGCGAGCTTGTCGCGCGGGGGCGGCTCGTTCTCGATCAGGGCGTTGGCGGCGTCGATCCGGAACTTGGGCTTGCTGGTCCGGGCCGGTGCGCCGCGACGCAGCCAGGCCAGCTCCTTCTTCAGGAGGTTCTGCCGCTTGGTCTCGGTCACCTGGGCCGTCCGGGCACGCTCCGCCTTGGCCAGGACGTAGGCGGCGTACCCACCGTCGTACGACGTGACGCGGCCGCCCTGGACCTCCCAGGTGTCGGTGCAGACCGCGTCGAGGAACCAGCGGTCGTGGGTGACGACGAGCAGGGCGCCGGCCCGGTCGACCACGTGCTTGGCGAGCCAGTCGACCGCCTCGATGTCGAGGTGGTTGGTCGGCTCGTCGAGGATCAGCAGGTCGACCTCGGTGAGGAGGAGCCGGGCCAGTGACGCGCGACGGCGTTCACCACCGCTCAGGGTGCCGACCAGCGCTTGGTGGTCGACTCCGCCGAGCAGGTGCTCCATCACCGAGCGCGCCCGCGGATCGGCCGCCCACGTGTAGGTCTCGGCGTTGCCGAGCACTGCGTGCAGGACCGTGTGCTGGGGGTCGAGGTCGTCGGTCTGGCCGAGGTACCCGAGCCGGACGTCGCGGTTGTGGACGATCCGGCCGCTGTCCGGTTCCTCCCGCCGGGCCAGGAGCTGGAGCAGCGTCGACTTGCCGTCGCCGTTGCGCCCGACCACGCCGACCCGCTCACCCCGGCCGATGCCGAGGCTCACAGTGTCGAGGAGTGTCCGAGTCCCGAAGCCCTTGGAAACAGCTTCCAGATTGACCAAGTTAGGTGCCGCCATATCGCGGACCAGAGTATCCGACGCCTGCCCGCGTGCCAGGATCGTCCACGTGCTGACTCGATCCTGGCTGGACGGCCTCGACCTGGGCGACCCGGTTTCCTGCGATCCGCTGGAAGGCGGAGTCGCCAACAAGACCTACCGGGTGCGTACGACGCTCGGCCGGTCGGCGATCGTGAAGACGCACGACGATCCGCCGCCGCGGCTGTACGAGCTCGAGGCCGACGGGCTGAACGCACTGCGGGTGCCTGGTGGGTTCGCCGTACCTGAGGTGTTGCGGGTGGCCGCGGACTTCCTCGTGCTCTCGGATCTCGGCAGCGCTGCGCTGGCGGACCAGTCGCCGGACTTCTGGCGGGACGCCGGCCATCGCCTGGCGATGCAGCACCAGCAGACGTCGGACAAGTTCGGCTATCACCAGGACAACTACCTGGGGCTACTCCCTCAGCGGAACCCGTGGACCTCCGACGGCCACGCCTTCTTCGCAGAACACCGCCTGCTGCGCTTCCTGGAAGTCCCGCGCTGCTACAACGCCCTCCCTGCGACCGACCGCCACCGCCTGGAGCGCGTCGCCTCCCGCCTCCCCGACCTGATCCCGGACCAGCCCCCGTCCCTGATCCACGGCGACCTGTGGCACGGCAACCTCCTCCCGGGTCCCGCCCTGATCGACCCGGCGGTCTACTACGGCTGGCCCGAAGCCGAGCTCTCCATGCTCGACGGCTGCGGCAACATCCCCGACACCTTCTACACCGCCTACGAAGAGCTCAACCCCCTCACCGAAGGCTGGCAAGCCCGCCTCCCCCTCCTCCACCTCCGAGAACACCTAGCCGTCCTCGCCCACTTCGGCAACACCGGCGAAGCCCTGACCAAGATCCAACAAACCCTCAACCACTTCAGCTGAGGCCTCAGGACTGGTTGAGGTGGAGGAGGTATTGCTTTTGGTTTAGGGGGTTGCCGTCGGTTCGGGGGCGGGTGGGGGTTGGGGAGGGGGCGGGGGTGTAGGTGGTGGTTGTGGGGGTGAGGATGCCTTCGCCGTGGGTGGCGCCGGGGAGGTGGGTTTCGAAGGTGTGGGTGGTGGCGGCGGGGAGGGTGCCGGTGAGGTGGGCGGTCTGGTCGGAAAGGGTGGTTTGGTCCACGACGGCTCGGGATTCGGCGAGCAGGGCGAGGACTCGGGAGATCGAGTCGGGTGGGATGTCGAGCTCGAAGTGCTGGACGGGTTCGAGGACGGTGGTGCCGGCCTCGGCGATGGCCTGCATGAGGACCAGTGGCACCAGGCGGCGGAAGTCGGCGGCGACGGTGTCCACGGACGAGTAGCCGGTGTGGGTGACGGCGACCTCCAGGTCGGGAATCTCCCAGCCGTACAGGCCCTGCTGCACCGTCAGCCGGACGGTCTCCTCGATCGCGGTGTGGAAGGCCCGCGGTAGCGCGCCGAGCTCGGACTCGACCCGGTAGTCCACACCAGCCTCCCCCGGCGACACCCGGAAGCCGACGGTCGCGGCCCACAGGTTGTCAGGGGCACCCATTTCCCGGTACGCCGTTCCGACGCCGGTCAGCCGCTCGACATGGATCGGCGTGGTCTCGCTGAAGTCGACGGCCACGCCGTACTCGGACTCCAGGAGCGACGCGATCACCTCCTTCTGCACTTCGCCGTACAGGCTGACCGTGATGTCGTCGGCCTTACGGACGCGGATCAGCGGGTCCTGCTCGGCGAGCTGGGTCAGCGCCTGGAAGAGCTTCATCCGGTCCCGCGCCCGCACGACCGTCTCGAGCGTCGGCGGCGCGAACAACCGCCCGACCCCGTCAGCCCGGACGCCGAGCTGGTCGCCGATCCGGACCTCCTTGAGCCCCAGCAACGCGACGATCTGCCCGGCCTCGGCCCGCTCGACCGGATGGCGAGAGCCGCGCGAGAAGACCTCGACCGCGCTCGGCCGGACCTGGTACGACGTACCTGCCGCCGGGTGCACGTCGACGTACGAACGCGCCGACAGCGTCCCGGCGTACACCCGCGCGGACGCGACCTTCTGCCCGGCCGCACCACGCTCGACCTTGAAAACCCTTGCCGACAAGGGATCTTCGGCAGAAGGAGTTGCCCGTGGCAACCAGGCGCGGATGCCGTCGATCAGCTCTTGCACGCCGACGCCGGTCATCGCGGACCCGAAGTACACCGGATGGACCCAGGCCGCACCCACCTGCCGTCGCAGCTCGGCGGCATAGTCGTCAGCCGCCAAGTCGTCGTCCAGGTAGCGCGCCAGGAAGTCATCGTTGCGCTCAGCAAGTAGCTCGGCAACGGCCTTGTTCATCGAAGGGGCCGACTCGAAGCGTGCTGCGCGAGTGCCGAGATCCGCGACCGACCCCATCGGCACACAGGCAGGCGTCAGCAACCGCGCGATGTCCGCGAGCAAGTCGCCGTACCGGGCTCCGAGCCGGTCGATCTTGTTCACGAACAGCAGGGTGGGGATGCCGAGGCGCTGCAGCGTGCGCATCAGCAGCCGGGTCTGCACCTGCACACCCTCCACCGCAGAGATCACCAGTACGGCGCCGTCCAGCACCGACAGCGCGCGTTCGACCTCGGCGATGAAGTCCGAGTGTCCAGGGGTGTCGATCAGGTTGACGGTCAGGTCGCCCAGCTCGAACGACACCACCGCGGAGCGGATCGTGATGCCGCGGCGGCGTTCGAGGTCCATCGAGTCGGTCTGGGTGTTCCCGTCGTCGACCCGGCCGACCCGGTCGATCACACCGGCGGCGTGCAGCAGCCGCTCGGTCAGGCTGGTCTTACCGGCGTCGACATGCGCCACAATGCCCATCGTCAGAGAGTTCAAGGGTCCTCGCGAATGCGTCGAAGTGATTCGTCCTGTCGAGGTCGAACACCGTGCGGCGCATCCCGTTCTCCGATCACGAGGCATTCCAAGGGGCAAACGCTTGGATGCTAACGCCGCCCCGATGCGGCCGCGACCGATTTTCCGGACTCAAACACTCGCTTGCCGGGCAGGCCCCGAAGGCCTGGTTTCCCAGCCCTGGCCCACCAACTCCTCAGCGGTTGACCGGGGCGGGGAGGATTCGGGCGCCGGGGACTGGGCCTTCGGCTTGGCGGACCATGCGGCAAAGGCCGGACTCGGCGAGTTCGACGGCCAGGTCGACGGCGCTGCGGCTGTCGGCGGCCAGGAAGAGGCAGGTGGGGCCGGAGCCGGAGACCAGCGCGGCCAGGGCGCCCTGGTCGAGGCCGAACTGCAGGGTTTCGCCGAGCTGTGGGCGCAGGGACAGGGCCGCCACCTGGAGATCGTTGCTGAGAGCAACCGCGAGCGCGCCGGGCTGACCGGACAACAGCGCCGAGAGGAGCTCCGGACGGACCTGGGGCGCCTCGACCCGGCGAAGCGGGCGCAGGCGGTCCAGTTCGCCGTACACGGCCGGGGTGGACAGGCCGCCGTCGGAGATCGCGAACACCCAGTGGAAGGTCCCGCGCGACATCACTTCGGTGACCTGCTCGCCGCGCCCGCGACCGAGCGCAGTGTGACCGACCAGGCAGAACGGTACGTCGCTGCCCAGGTCGCCGGCGAGATGCTGCAGCTCGGTCTGCGACAGCTGCAGCCCCCACAGCCGGTTGCACGCGACCAGAGTCGCTGCCGCGTCAGTCGAACCGCCCGCCATCCCGCCCGCGACCGGGATGGTCTTGCGGATGGTCAGGTCGACGCCTTCCTCGACGTCGTACTCCGCCTGCAGCAGGCGGGCCGCCTTGACCGCGAGGTTGGTCTCGTCCGTCGGCACGTCGGCCGCGAAGTCCCCGAGCACCTCGACCGAGATCGACGAGTCGTCGTCCCGCAGCACCGCGGTGACGTCGTCGTACAGGGCGACGGCCTGGTAGACCGTGGCGACGGGGTGGAACCCGTCCGGGCGCGGCGGACCGACCGACAGACCGAGATTGATCTTGGCCGGCGCTCGCACCGTGACCTCAGCAGAAGGTGGCACTCGCACAGGCTAGTGCCTCGCGGCGTCCGCCAAAGCCGCGAACTCGGTGATGCCGAGCATCTCTCCTCGGAGCTTCGGGTCGATCCCGGTACGGCGGAACACCTCGTCGAGCTGCTCGCGGTCCGGCAGCCAGCGTGCCAGCGCGGACCGGATCGTCTTGCGGCGCTGCGAGAACGCCGCCTCGATGACCGCGAACACCTCCTCGCGACTCGCTGCCGTGGCAGGCGGTTCGCGACGCTCGAAGGCGACCAGGCCCGAGTCGACGTTCGGCGCCGGCCAGAACACGTTCCGCCCGATCGGACCGGCCCGGCGGACTTCGGCGTACCAGGCCGCCTTCGCGGACGGCACGCCGTAGGTGCGCGAACCCGGCCCGGCCGCGAGCCGGTCGGCGACCTCCGACTGGACCATCACGAGGCCGTGCCGAAGCGAGTCGGAGACCTTGAGGAGGTGCAGCAGCACCGGTACGGCGACGTTGTACGGCAGGTTCGCCACACACGCGGTCGGCGCGCCGATCTGGTCCGGGCCGACCGTCATCGCGTCGGCCTCGATCACCGTGAACGCACTGGCCTGCCCCGGCGCGTACGACGCGATCGTCGACGGCAGCGCGGACGCGAGCAGGGGGTCGATCTCGACCGCGGTGACCCTGTGGCCCTCGGCCAGCAGCGCCAGGGTCAACGACCCGAGCCCCGGGCCGACCTCGAGCACCGTCTCACCGGGGGCCAGCGAAGCGGCCTTGACGATCCGGCGAACCGTGTTCGGGTCGATGACGAAGTTCTGGCCGCGCTGCTTGGTCGGGCGGACCCCGAGCGATGCGGCCAGTGAACGCACATCAGCCGGACCGAGAAGCCTCGGTCCGGCTGATGTGGATGAATCAGCGCTGCTCACACAGCACAGTCTTGCACTACGCCCGCTGGCCGCAGACCGGCCAGTCGCCGTAGCCGCCCCGCGCCGCCCGGACCTTCTCGGCGATCGCGATCTGCTGCGCCTTGCTGGCCAGGTGGGCGTTCTCCGCGTAGGCGTCACCGCCGTACGCGACCCAGGTCTGGTGGCTGAACTGCAGGCCGCCGTAGTACCCGTTGCCGGTGTTCGTGGCCCAGTTGCCGCCCGACTCGCACTCGGCGATCCGGTCCCACGCGCTCGTGTCGCCGATCGGCGGGTCGGTGTCGGTGGTCGGCTCCTCGGGCTTCGGCTTGGTGCCGACGGTGACCTTGGCGTCGACCGGGGCGGTGACGACCTTGCTCGAGACCACCTTGGTGGCCGACAGCTTGCCGTCCAGGTAGGTGTACAGGTACGTGATCGACTTCTCGCCTGCCTTGCCGGCGGCGGTGGTCTTCTTCGTCCCCACGAGCAGGGTGGCCGACTCGGTCTCGTCGGTGCCGAACGCGATCGCCTCGGTCTTGGTGACCTTCTTCTGGTCGACCTTGACGTAACCGACCTTGTTGACGCCGGGCTTGAGCGCGGTGGCGGCGGCCGGGCTGATCCGGTCGTCCTGGTCCCACACGATCTTCGCCGCGGTCAGGGCCTCACCGACGGTCCCGGCCATCGACTTGATGGTCGCGACCTTGCCCTGCCGCACGATCTGCACGGTCTTCGGGGTCTGGACCACGAGACTCAGCCCCTCGCGTCCGATCGGCGCGCTCCGGCTGGTCGAGAACACGGCCGCGGTGTCGTACCGCAGGCCCAGGTCCGCCAGCGCCTCGTTGACGCTGTCGGCGGTGGTCCAGAAGGTCTTCTTGGTGCCGTCCGCGGTGACGGTCAGCTGGCGACCGTACTGCACCGCGATCTCTTGGCCGTCCTTCAGCTTCGCGTCCAGGCCCGGCGCCACGACATCATGCTCGCCGACCTGAACCTTCTCGGCCTTGAGGGCGTCCGCCACGGTGGAGCCGAAGGTGTGAACCTTCTGCACCTGGCCGTCGACGGAAAGACTGACCGTCTTGCTCTTGCTGGCATATGCCACGGAGCCGCCCGCGACGGCAAACGCAGCCGTCGCACCGACGGCCACGATGATGGACTTACGCACTAACGCTCCCAGGTAGGGCTACCCGGGCACGGGGCAGGACAGCACTGGCACCGACCGCGTGCTCCAGACTGGAGGGCTGGCATCACGATGAACGCCGAGCGGCGTGCTGCCCGGAACCTTCCCCGATCCCGGCCAACATCACGGGACCATAACGAAGAAGTCGCGGAAGTGCCAATCCCCTCGTCGGCGAGTCGCAAAAAGGTGTAATGGACCGATCACGCCTCGTGACGGCCCCAGTGCCCCCGATGAACGACTTCCGCCGTACTCCGGCGCCCTCGTTTGAGCGACGGCGACCGCTTGTCCGGGGCCCGGTAGCCGACCGACAGCAGGCCGATCAGGTCGAACCCGTCCGGCACACCGAACTCCTGGTAGAGCTTGCCCACCTTGTCCGCGGGAGGCCCGAAAAAGCACGCTCCCAGGCCCTCGTCGACGACCGTCTGCAGCATCAGCAGCACGGCCATCCCGGTGTCGACGTACCAGTACGGCGCCGTCCAGCGGGACTCGTCGCGGTCGGTCCAGCCCTTGTCCGGCTCGGTGTAGCGGTCGAGGTACGCGTCCTTGTGCGCGAAGGCCAGGATCAGCAGCGGCGCGCGGCGCAGGCCTGTGATCCATTCCACATACTTGTCGTCGACCTCCTCGGCCGCGATTCCCCAGTACCGCTCGCGGTCGGCGCCCTCCAGCGTCAGGAACGCCCAGCCCTGGCTGAACCCGCCGGACGGCGCGTGCAGCCCGTTCTCCAGGATGCGCTCCCGGACCTCCGCCGGCACCGGCCGATCGGCGTCGTAGTTACGCACCATCCGGCGCCGCCGGACTACCTCACTGAACTCCATGAGGCACTGTCTACCAGCCGCGCCAACAGGTACGCCTCG
Source organism: Kribbella sp. NPDC050470 (assembly GCF_044458365.1). Lineage (NCBI taxonomy): Bacteria > Bacillati > Actinomycetota > Actinomycetes > Propionibacteriales > Kribbellaceae > Kribbella > Kribbella sp. NPDC050470. The sequence continues at coordinate 286,700 of NZ_JBITHV010000007.1, forward strand.
GTCCCGGCCAGCCCGACCGAGCAGAACACGACGGTCCGGCCCGACGCCGTACCCGTCAGCACCTCGCCCAAGCCGATCAGGCGGTCGTGCTGCGGGGTGCCGGCGAGTATGAAGGGCGGGTCGTACGCATGGGTCTGGGCGACCGAGTCCGTCACCACAAGGTCCGCCCGGTCGATCAGGTCCGGACCGAACTCGGCCCGCCCGACCACCTTCGGCCCGAGCGTGGTCACGAAGGTGCCCGGCGCGATCCACTCGGACTCGATCACGGGCACCGCGCTGCTGGTCGCGAGTACGACGAGATCCCGGTCCTCGACCGCTTCCCGGGCCGATCCGACAGCCGTCACAGGCAGCCCGAACTCCTCGGAAACCCTTGCAGCAAAGGCGTTCCGGCGATCGGCATCACGACTGAAGACGGCGACGGACGAGAGCGGGCGGACCGCGGAGATCGCCCAGAGTTGGGTCCAGGCCTGGGTGCCGGTGCCGACCAGGCCGAGCGTGGTCGCGTCCTTCCGGGCCAGCGCGTCGACCGCGACGCCACCGATCGCCCCGACCCGGCGCGGACCGAGCTCGTTGCCCACAGCAACACCTCGGACGGCGCCGGAGTGCCAGTCGTGTACGACGACCAACTGGCTGCCCGGGTCGGTGTCGAAGGTGTCGTACGAGCGGTAGCCGTACCACTCCCCTGTCAGCGCGCCGGTGGTAAAGATGAGGTTCCCGTCGCCGAGCTCGGCGTACACGCGCGGCGGCGTGTGCAATCGCCCCTCGTACGCGGCAAGGACCGCCTCCCGCATCCATGCGACTGCGTCGGCCGCGGACAGGTGCTCACGGATGTCCGCATCCGTGACGACCCTCACCAGGCGCCGCCGAAGACCTTGTTCGCGTTGGTGTTCAGGGCGTCGCAGAGCTCGGGGACCGAGATGTTCAGGACGCCGGCCATCTTCCGCACGGTGTGCGGGATCAGGTACGACGCGTTCGGCTGGCCGCGATGCGGTGACGGAGTGAGGTACGGCGCGTCCGTCTCGACCAGCACGTGGTCGAGTGGGGTCACGGCGAGCGCGTCCCGGAGCGACTGGGCGTTCTTGAACGTGACCACGCCGGCGAAACTCAGGAACGCGCCGCGGTTCACGCACTCGCGGGCGAACTCGGTGTCGCCGGAGAAGCAGTGCATGATCAACCGGTCCGGCACGCCCTCGCGGTCGAGGATCTTCAGGATGTCGTCGTGCGCGTCCCGGTCGTGGATCATCAGCGCCTTGTCCAGGCGCTTCGCCATGTCGATGTGCGCGGCGAACGACTCGTGCTGCGCGGCCCGGCCGTCCTCGCCGGTGCGGAAGTAGTCCAGCCCGGTCTCGCCGATCACCCGGACCTTGTCCGAGCTCTTCGCCAGCCGCTCGATCTCGGCGAGTGCGCTGTCCAACTCACCGACGGCCTTCAGCTTGGGGGCCTCGTTCGGGTGCAGCGCGACGCCGGCGACGACGTTCTTGTACTGCTGCGCGGCCTCGACCGCCCACAGCGCGCCCGGCAGGTCGCAGCCGACCTGGACGATCCGGGTGACCCCGACCGACGACGCCAGCTTGATCGCCTCGGCCGGGCTCAGCCAGGCCCCGTCCTCGCCGTCGGCGATGTCCAGATGACAGTGCGCGTCGACCACACTCATCGGCAACGGATCAGGCACCGCCGGCCGGCTCCGATCCCGGGACCGCCCGTCCTCCCCCACCGAGGCCCGCTCCCGAGTCGGCCGCCCAACCTCCACACCATCACCAGACATACGCCCAAGGTTACTGACTACTTCTCGGCCGATTCCTTGACCTTGGCTACCAGCATCTCCCACATGCCTTGGGAGTGGGTGGCCTCTTCTTCGGTGGAGTTGTTGTCTTGGGTCAGGGACAGGTGGGTCGACGTACCGTGGTCGTTCAGTTCGTAGGTGAGGGTGTGGTAGTTCTCGGGGACGTCCGGCTGCCCGCTCATCGGGCTGTAGTGGGTCACCTTCAGCAGGCGGCCGGGGTCGACCTCGAGGATCTCGCCCTTGTCCTCGTACGCCTTGCCCTCGAACTCACCGCTCCAGGTGACCGGGCTGCCGGGCTTCCAGTCCGTCTTCACGTCGGCCCCGAACCAGATCGCCTTCAGCTCGTCCGGATCGGTCAGCACCTCCCACACCCGTGCGGGCGAGGCCTCGATATCGGTCTCCGCCGTGGCCAGGAAGTTCGCCATCGTCCTCAACTCCTTTCTCCCCCGACCGTACGACGCCCCCGCCTTACGCGCTTGTAGAAAAGCGTCAACCGAGTCGCGCAAGCTCCTCGTCCACCACCTCGGGCGCGAGCTTGGTGAAGATCGGAGTGGGTGCGCGCACAGGAGTGCCTGGTACGACGGGCTCCTGCACCCAGCGTGGTTGAGCCGAGTAGTCCCCCGTGATGATCGGGTACGGCGCACCGCCGTCGAGATCCTCCACCTCGTGAATCTCCGGCTGCGGCAGGAAGGCACCAACACCGCCAAGCGCCTCGTGGACGCGTTGCGCCGAGTGCGGCAGGAACGGCGCGAGCAGGCGGTTGCTATCGGCCACCACCTGCGCGGCAACATGCAGGATCGTGCCCTTGCGCTCCGGGTCGGACTCCTTCCAGGGCGCCTGCTGGGACAGGTACTGATTGGCCTCGGAGGCGTTCCGCATCGCCTCACCGATCGCGAGCCTCAACCGCTGGTGCCGCAGATGGTCGCCGACCGTCCCGAACGCCTCCTTGCTGGCGGCAAGCAGTGCGCGGTCGGCCGGGGCGAGCTCGCCGGCCGCCGGGATCGCGCCGAAGTTCTTCGCGATCATCGACGCGGTCCGGTTCACCAGGTTGCCCCAGGTGCTGACCAGCTCGTCATTGTTCCGGCGGACGAACTCGGCCCAGGTGAAGTCGGTGTCCTGCGTCTCCGGCCCGGCCACCGAGATGAAGTACCGCAGCGCGTCCGGACCGTACCGCTCGAGCACGTCGCGGACGTAGATCACCACCGACCGCGACGACGAGAACTTCCGCCCCTCCATGGTGAGGAACTCGCTGCTCACCACCTCGGTCGGCAGGTTCAGTACGCCGTACTCGCCGGGCGACGCGTTGTGGCCGAGCAGCTCGGCCGGCCAGATCTGGGCGTGGAAGGTGATGTTGTCCTTGCCCATGAAGTAGTACGACTGCGCGTCGGGATCGCACCACCATTTTCGCCACGCGTCCGGGTCGCCGGACCGGCGTGCCCACTCGATGCTCGCGGACAGGTAGCCGATGACGGCGTCGAACCACACGTACAGCCGCTTGTTCGGGTTGTCCTCCCAGCCGGGAAGCGGGACCGGGATCCCCCAGTCGATGTCGCGGGTCATCGCGCGCGGCCGGACGTCGTCGAGCAGGTTGGTCGCGAACTTCAGCACGTTCGGCCGCCAGCCGGTCCGGGTCTGCAACCAGGAGCCGAGCGCGTCGGCCAGGGCCGGGAGATCGAGGAAGAAGTGCTCGGTCTCGACGAACACCGGTGTCTCGCCGTTGATCCGGCTGCGCGGGCTGCGCAAGTCGATCGCGTCGAGCTGGTTGCCGCAGTTGTCACACTGGTCGCCGCGCGCGGCGCCGTACCCACAGATCGGGCAGGTGCCCTCGATGTAGCGGTCCGGCAGGGTGCGTCCGGTGGACGGCGAGATCGCGCCCATCGTGGTCTTCGGGACCAGGTATCCGTTGCGGTGAACGACTCTGAACAGCTCCTGCGCGACCGCGTAGTGGTTGCGGGTGGTGGTCCGGGTGAACAGGTCGTACGACAGGCCGAGCCCCTGCAGGTCCTCGACGATCACCCGGTTGTACCGATCGGCGAGCTCCTGCGGGCTGACACCTTCCCGCTCGGCCTCCACCAGGATCGGCGTCCCGTGCTCGTCGGTCCCCGACACCATCAGCACGTCATGACCGGCCATCCGCAGGTACCGGCTGAACACGTCGGAAGGAACGCCGAAGCCGGAGACATGGCCGATGTGCCTGGGCCCGTTCGCGTACGGCCACGCCACAGCGGAGAGGATGCTGGTCATCTGCTGACTGTAGGAGTCCGGACGACTGCAGGACCAGGTGTTTACAGCAGCCGAGCGGCGCGGGTGCGGAGGTACCGCTGCTCTGGGGCGCTCGTGGTGCGCTTCGCGGCTTCGATGTAGGCCTCCTGGGCCGCCGGCAGGTCACCCGACTGCTCGAGCAGGTGTGCACGGACGGCGGCCAACCGGTGATGGTCAGCGATCTTCGGGTCCGCAGCCAGCTCGTCGAGGAGTTCGAGGCCGGCGGACGGGCCGCGCAGCATCGCCACCGCGACCGCCGAGTTCAGCCGGACCATCGGATCGGCGGAGATCCGGATCAGGACGTCGTACAGCGCGACGATCTGCCGCCAGTCGGTGTCGGCGAAGCGGTCGGCCTCGGCATGTACGGCGGCGATGGCGCCCTGCAACTGGTAGGGCCCGGGCCGGCGTCGCGGGAGCACCTCCTCGAGCAGACCGATGCCGTCGGCAATCATGGCCCGGTCCCACAGCGTCCGGTCCTGCTCGGCCAGCGGGATCAGGTCGCCGGTCGGACCGGTTCGCGCCGTACGGCGGGCGTGGGTGAGCAGCATCAGCGCCAGCAGGCCGCCGACCTCCGGCTCGGACGGCAGCTTCGCCCAGAGCATCCGGGTCAGCCGGATCGCCTCCGAGGCGAGCTCGACCCGTTGCAGGTCCGCGCCCGACGAGGCGGCGTACCCCTCGTTGAAGATCAGGTAGAGCACCTGCATCACGACGTCGAGACGGTGCCGGCGCTCCGGTCCCTCAGGGAGTCGGAACCTCGCTCCTGACTGCTGAATCCGCTGCTTGGCGCGGCTGATCCGCTGGCCGACAGTGGTCTCGGGAAGCAGCAGGGCGCGGGCGATCTCGGCAGTGGTGAGGCCGCCGACCGCTCGCAGGGTGAGCGTCAGCTGGCTGGCCGGCTGCACATCCGGATGACAGCACAGGAACATGATCACTAGCGTGTCGTCCTGGTCAGCGACGCCTCCGCCGCTGTCGGCGGGCGAGCCGAGGAGATCCTCGGGCAGTCGCCTGGTGGCGTCCAGCTGCTCCCGGCGCCGTCGCGACTGCTCGCTCCGCAACAGGTCGGTCATCCGCCGTACTGCGACAGTCGTCAGCCAGGCCGCCGGGTTCGGTGGGATGCCGTCGGCCGGCCACCCGGTCGCCGCAGCGAGCAGGGCCTCCTGGACCGCGTCCTCGGCGACGTCGAACCGGCCGAACCGGCGGGTGACCGCAGCGAGGACCCGCGGCGCGTGTTCACGCAGCAGGTCCTCGATGCGGACAGGCTCGGCCGGGTCCGGTTCCACGGTCACATCTCCTGGCCGCCCTGCTCCATCACCGGCCGGAGCTCGACCCGAGTCTGGACCAGGGCCGAGAACCGGGCCGCCAGCTCGACCGCGCGGTCGTGCGACGCGACGTCGATGATCCCGAAGCCGGCCAGCACCTCTTTGGCCTCGGCGTACGGACCGTCCGAGGCGACCGGGCGGCCGTCGGAGATCTCGATCGTCATCGTGTGCGAGGGATCGGCCAGCCCGTAGCCGGTGACGAGCTCGCCGTTCGCGGCCAGCTCGCCGTAGAACTCCCCCATCGCCTGGAAGTGCGCGTCGATCTGCTCCTGGGACCAGCTGGCCTCGCGTCCGCCGAGGCCCAGCGTGTCCCAGGCCGACTCGTCTCCGAAGGTCATGATCATGTACTTCATCGGTCGTCACCGTCCTTGCGCGTCATGGTCGACTCGTAGCCGCCCCCCGGCCACTGCCAGGCGCCGGTGTTGACGGTGAAGTCGGCGTCGAACTCGCCCACGAACTTGGCCGGCGAGCCCGGACTGCCGAACCAGATCGTCAGCGTGCTGCCGGCCAGCTCGTAGGTGTACTCCAGGATCTTGCCGTTGGTGCCGAAGAAATGGGACCGGAGCATATCGCTGTCGGGGTCCAGGCCGATGTACTCGACTCCCCGGCCGCCCTCGTCGCCGAGGTCGACCCGCTGGACGATGAAGTTGCCGCCGTCGAACCACTCGTAGCTGACGGTTCCGCTGTGGCCGGGGCCGCTGACGTTCCAGTGGCCGATGAGCGGTGCGAGGGCCTGCAGCGCCTCGGCGGGTGAGCGGTCGGCGGGGTTCTTCTCGGACATGGGAGTTTCTCCTGACCTGTGAGCCGCGGCCGTCAGCGGCGGACGAAGTGGACGAGGGCGGCGAGTTGCCCGCGGCGGCTGGCGGCGACGACGCTCGCCAGGACTCCGAAGGCCAGCGGGATGACCGGTGCGATGCCCAGCACGAAGACGTTGGTGACGACAGCACCGGCCATCAGGGCGACCAGCCCGGTGGCCGCCAGGCCGGTCAGCCGGGGAACCAGCAGGCCGACGCCACCGGCGATCTCCAGGATGCCGACCAGCAGCCGGAGCCATTGCCCCGCGCCGATGTCGTCGAACATCGTCACCATCTGGTCGCTGCCCAGCAGCTTGCTTGCTCCACCGGCGACGAACTGCGCCGCCAAGGCCACCTGGGTGACCAGCTCGGCCACCTTCCGGGCTCGCGCCGCACGACCGGCGGTCGCGGGGCGGGCGGTCGGCCGGATGTCGATCTGCGTCATGGTCTTGCTCCGATTCTCGAGGTGTGGACTTCACCCCGTCATCGGAGCCGCCCGGCTGTTCTCGACAGCCGGGCGGAGATTCCCCGAAGTTTTCTGATCAGCCGCCCTACGGCAGTACGACGACCTTTCCCTGGGCGTGGCCGGACTCGCTCAGGTCCTGGGCCTTGGCGGCGTCGGCGAGGGCGAACGTCTCGGCGATGCGGACCCGGAGGGCGCCGTCGGCGGCTGCCTCGAGCTGTGCCGACAGAGCGGCCGCGATCTCCTCCGGCGTGGCCGTGGCGGCCATCGATCCCGCGACGCCGAGCTCACCGGCGTTCATCGCGGCGATGGTGACGATCCGGTCGGTGCCGCCGCGGAGCTCGATCGACTCCTCCAGCCCGCCCTGACCGGCGGCGTCGAACACCGCGTCGACTCCCTGCGGCGCCGCTTCCCGGACCCGGTCGAGCAGGCCCTCGCCGTACGCGACCGGGATCGCGCCGAGCTCCCGCAGGAACGGGTGGTTGGCGGGCGCCGCCGTACCGACGACCGTCACGCCGGCCGCCTTGGCGAGCTGGACGGCGATCGAGCCCACAGCCCCGGCGGCGCCGTGCAGCAGCAGGGTCTCGCCTTCCTTCACCTTCAGCTCGTCCAGGACGCGCTGCGCCGTCTCGCCCGCGACCGGCAGGCCGACCGCCTGCTCCCAGCTCACCCCGGCCGGCTTGCGTACGACGTTGCCGACGATCGCGTACTCGGCGTACGCCCCGCTCTTGGCCCAGCCGACCACCTCGTCACCGACCGCGAAACCCGCACCCTCGCCGGCCTCGTCGACCACCCCGGCGACCTCGAGGCCCGGCGTGGCCGGGAAGGTCACGTCGATGAACCCCTGGGTCCAGCCGCGGCGGATCTTGAAGTCGATCGGGTTCACACCGGCGGCCCGCACCCGGACCCGCACCTCGCCCGGACCGGCGTGCGGCTCGGCCACATCCTGGGTCCGCAGCACCTCGGGACCGCCGAACTCCTCGAACACCACCGCTTGCATATCCTGCCTCCATCGATTGGTTGATGCTTCAATCGATGGTCGCCGTCCGGCGCCGGATCCGTACTGGCCGTTCGGACAGTTGTGCACCGGTCCGATGGCCAGGAGGCGTCGATCCCCGGAATCTGGATACCGTGGGCACGTGTCCCTGACTCTGAGCGACGTCGACCTGTTCGAGGCTTCCAGGCCCCGGCTGGGCGCGATCGCCTACCGCCTGCTCGGTTCGGCGAGCGAGGCCGAGGACGCCGTCCAGGAGACATTCCTGCGCTGGCAGGCCGCCGACCGCGAGCGGATCGAGGTCCCCGAGGCGTGGCTGACCAAGGTGCTCACCAACCTGTGCCTGAACCAGTTGACCTCCGCACGGTCCCGTCGCGAGACGTACGTGGGCCAGTGGTTGCCCGAGCCGCTGCTCGCCGGCGACCCGCTGCTCGGACCGGCCGACACCGCCGAGCAGCGTGAGTCGGTGTCGATCGCCGTACTCACGCTGATGGAGCGGCTGTCGCCGAACGAGCGGGCGGTCTACGTACTGCGGGAGGCGTTCGACTACCCGCACCGCGAGATCGCCGAGATCCTCGACCTCACCGAGGCGTCCAGCCAGCAGACCTACCACCGGGCCAAGCAGCACCTCGCCGGTGGCAAGGCCCGGATCGAGGTCGACGAGGCTGCGGCTCGCCGGATCGTCGAGGAGTTCCTGGCCGCGGCCGTGACCGGCCAGACCGAGCCGCTGGTGAGACTGCTGACCGACGACGCCATCGCGGTCGGCGACGGCGGCGGCAAGGTCCCGGCCCGCACCAGCCCGTTCACCGGCGCCGTGGCGGTCTCGAAGTTCCTGCGCGGCCTGTTCAAGCCTTCCGAGAACAAGCGCGGCTACCTCGGCGGCAGCCCGAGTCTGTACGCCGAGCTCGCCAACGGCGACCCCTCGATCGTGGCCGTGGTGGACGGTCGCGTCGTCGGCGTCATGCACCTCGAGGTCACCGCCGCAGGCATCACCGCCGTCCGCAGCGCGGCCAACCCCGACAAGCTCGAGCGCGCGACCGCCCGGTGGAACGCGACCGAGCACGGGGAACCGCTGATGACCGCCTGGTAGCGGGTGTGACCTGCTTCATACCGCAGACCTGTCAGGAATCCGTGCGCCGTCCGGTTCAGGACGCGAACCCACGCAGACAGGAGCTCGGATATGAAGCACCGCATCGTCGTCCTCGGCGCCGGCTACACCGGTGCCATCGCCGCGGGCCGTCTCGCCCGGAGGCTGCACGGTGACGACGTCCACCTCACTCTCGTCAACGCCGAACCCGACTTCGTCGAGCGGGTCCGGATGCACCAGCTGGCTGCCGGGCAGGACCTGCCGTCGCGGCCGCTCGACGAGATGCTCGAGGGCACCGGCGTCGTACTGCGCCTCGCCAAGGTGACCGGTGTCGACGTCGACCGCAAGACGGTGACCTTCGCCGACGGCTCGCCTGAGCTGACCTACGACACCTTGGTCTACGCGCTCGGCAGCCGCTGGAACGACCACGGCGTCCCTGGCGCCACCGAGCACGCGTACCAGATCGCGAGCCGGCCGGGAGCGCTGGAACTGCGCGAACGCCTGGCCGGCCTGGAAGCGGGGCAGACGGTCACGGTGGTCGGCGGCGGTCTCACCGGAATCGAGGCGGTGACCGAGTTCGCCGAGGCCCGGCCGGATCTGAGCGTGGCGCTCGTGACCGACGGCGGCCTGGGTGAGTGGGTCTCGCCCAAGGGGCAGGCACACCTGCGGAAGGTGTTCGCGGACCTCGGCATCACCGTCCACGAGCGCGCCGAGGTCGCGCGGGTCGAGGCCGGAGCGGTCGTCACGAAGGACGGTACGGCGATCCCGTCGGCGGTCACGGTGTGGACTGCCGGGTTCGCGGTGCACCCGATCGCGGCGGCGACCGCGCTCGAGACCACCGCAACCGGCCAGATCGTCGTGGACGACATGATGGCGTCGGTCTCGCACCCGGACGTGTACGCCGTCGGCGACGCGGGCTACGCGATGGGCACCACCGGGAAGCCGCTGCGGATGTCCTGCGCCTCGGGTGGCCCGATGGCGTGGCAGGCCGCCGACGCGATCGCCGCCCGCCTGACCGGTGGCAAGCTCCCGCACTCGCCGCTGCGCTACTTCAACCAGTGCATCAGCCTGGGACGCAAGGAGGGCCTCATCCAGTACGTCACCGCGGACGACCGGGCGGTGAACCTCTCGTTGCGGGGCCGCGCGGCAGCTGTGTACAAGGAACTGATCTGCAGGGGCGCGTACTGGGGTGTCGCCAACCCGATGCTCGGGATGCCGGTCCGGCGGCGGCGGATCACGCAGTCGCAGGTGTCGCCGGTTGGACGGGCTCGGGTGGACGCGTCAACCGACGTACTCTGAAGGACATGCTGACGACTGACGAGGTGGTCGACGCGGCGGCGGTGCTCGCGGCGGCGGCGCAGATCATCGACGGACCGCCGAACGAGATCCTCGACCGGCTGTCGACGGCGACCGCGGAGCTCGTCCCGCACCGCGCCGTCGCGCAGCTCGCCTCCCAGTGCGCGTCGACCCCGGTCACCGCGCACGGCGAGCCCGCGCTCGCAGAGGCGATCACCGGGGCCGACCTGGCCGCCTTGCTCGGCACCGTGACGGCCGGTCAGCCGTGGCAGGGCGTCGTACCGATCGCGGGCGCGGAGTATCCCGTCCTGGCCGTGTCCAGCGACCGGGCGCCGCGCGGATCCGTGGTCGTCTTCATCCGGTACGACGAGACGCCGACTGCCGCGGCCGCGGTCGTGCAGGAGCTGTGGGACCTGGTCACCATCCACATGTACCGGCTCACGCTCGAACGCGAACCGGGCGTGCTCGCGCAGAACCGGGCGGTCGCGGAGGCCCGGAACGACGTCGCCGCCGAGCTCGGTGAGGCACACGCGGCCACACTCGCCACGATCCTCGGCGTACTGCGGAACCAGCGGATCGACGACGCCTCGGCCCGGACGATGGCGGTCGAGATGGCGCTGAACGGCCTGTCCGAGCTGCGCAACGACACTCAGCGGGATCGGGTGTGCAGTGGCGAGGAGCCGGCCGGGAAGGCGTTCGACCGGCTCGCCGACTCGCTCCGCGCACTGCTCCGGCACGGCCCGGTCGACCTCGAGCTCGACACCCCGGGCAACGACAAGCTGATCCCGGCCGGGGTCGCGCACCGGGCCCGGGTCGCGGTCCGCTCGGTCGTGCTGGCGATGCTCACGCAGGACGGCGTACGGCGGATCCGCGTCGGCTGGCGGTGGAACGGCACGGACCTCGAGGCGACCGTCCGCGACGACGGCCCCGGCCGGCTCGAGGACGTCCTCGACCTCGGTCAGCTGGCCGAACGCCTCCGCCTGCACGAGGGCGACCTGGACCTGGACGCCGTACCGGGCTGGGGTCTCACCGCGCGCATCACCCTGCACGCCGGCTCCGCGCCCCAGACCGTCACCTCAGACCCGCTGGCGCCCCTCGGCACCCGCGAGCTCGAAGTCCTCGAACGCCTGGCCCAAGGTCACCGCAACCGCTCCATCGCCGACGACCTCCACATCAGCGAGTCCACGGTCAAGTTCCACGTGGCCAACATCCTCACCAAGCTCTCTGTCACCACTCGCACCCAGGCAGCCGCCCTCTACCACGCAACTGCGCTCTAGAACGCCGCCCGTTTGTTAGCGTGGCCAGGGTGAGGCCCGATCGCCGACCCAGACGCCTCCACCGGCTCGTGCGCCGGTCTGCGGCCACCCTGCCGATGGCCAGGTTCTACGGCGTCATCCAGCCACCCCTCGACCGGCTCGTCTATCGCCTGAGCCACGGCCGGACGAGCGCGACGGCCTGGCTGGCCGGGCTGCCGATCACCATGCTGACCACGACGGGCGCGCGGACCGGCCTGCCCAGGACGACGCCCTTGCTGGGGCTGCCGGACGGCGAGGAGATCATCCTGATCGCCTCCAACTACGGCCGCCCCGGCCACCCGGCCTGGTACTACAACCTCCGCGCCGACCAGCACGCCACGATCGTCGTCGACGGCCAGAGCCGCGAGGTCGTCGCCTACGAGCTGCACGGCGCGGAGCGGGAGCGGGACTACCGGCGCGGTGAAGAGGTGTTCCCGGGATTCACCCGGTACCGCCGGTGGGCAGCCGATCGCACGATTCCCGTGCTGCGGCTGCGCCCCGACGTCAGGACTCCTCGAGGCGAGGGAACAGCGGGTCGCCCTTCGTGAGGGTGGCGCCGGCCGGGAGCTGGCCCCAGGTGGCCGCGTCCTGGACGCGCTGATCCTTGAGCGAGCCGAGCTTCTCCTCGGCGCCGAGCAGGGTCCAGAGCTTGGCCGACGTCTTCGGCATGGTCGGGTTGTGGAGTACGGCGACCGCCCGCAGCGCCTCGGCGGACGAGTACAGGATCGTGGCGAGCCGGTCGCGCTTCGAGTCGTCCTTGGCGACCTTCCACGGCTCCTGCTCGGTGACGTAGCCGTTGATCACGCCGACCAGGTCGTTGATCGCGGCCAGCGCGTCGTGGAAGGCCAGCGTGTCGATCGCCTTGTCCGCGGTCGCCACCGTCTGGGCTAGCTTGTCCGCCAGCGCCTTCTCGGCCGGGCCGTGGTCGGTCGGCTCCGGCAGCGCGCCGTCGAAGTACTTGCCGACCATCGCCGCGATCCGGCTGGCCAGGTTGCCCAGGCCGTTGGCGAGCTCGGAGGTGTAGACCGCGCTCAGGTGCTCCCACGAGAACGAGCCGTCCGAGCCGAACTGGATCGTGCGCAGGAAGTAGTACCGAAACGCGTCCGAGCCGAAGTGGTCGGTGATCTCGTGCGGCGCGATCGCGGTCAGCTTGGACTTGCTCATCTTCTCGCCGCCGACCAGCAGCCAGCCGTGCGCGAACACCTGCTTCGGCACCGCCACCCCGGCCGCCATCAGCATCGCCGGCCAGATCACCGCGTGGAACCGCAGGATGTCCTTGCCGACCAGGTGCACGTCGACCGGCCACAGCTCCTCGAACCGCTCCGGGTCGGTGCCGTAGCCCGCAGCGCTCACGTAGTTGAGCAGCGCGTCGATCCAGACGTAGAGGACATGCTCCTCGTCCCACGGGACCGGGATGCCCCAGTCGAAGGTCGACCGGGTGATCGACAGGTCCTGCAGGCCCTGCTTGACGAACGCGATCACCTCGTTGCGGGCGCTGGCCGGCGCCACGAAGTCGGGCTGCGACTCGTACAGCTCGATCAGCTTGTCGGCGTACGCCGAGAGCCGGAAGAAGTAGTTCGTCTCCGCGACCGTCTCGAGCTCGGTGCCGTGGATCATGCACCGCTGGGTGCCGTCCTCGTCGACCCGGATGTCCGCGGGCAGCTTGAACTCCTCGCAGCCGACGCAGTACAGGCCCTCGTACTGCCCCTGGTAGACGTCGCCCTTGTCGTAGAGCGTCTGCCAGAACTCGCGGACCCGCTCGGTGTGCCGCTGCTCGGTGGTCCGGATGAAGTCGTCGTACGCGATGTCGACGTCGACCCAGGCCGGCTTCCAGGCCTCCTCGACGAGCTTGTCGGTCCACTCCTTCGGCGACATGCCCTGGGCCTGCGCGCTGCGCATCACCTTCTCGCCGTGCTCGTCGGTACCGGTCAGGTACCACTTCCGCTCGCCGCGCTGCGCGTGCCAACGGGTGAGGACGTCCCCGGCCACGGTCGTGTACGCGCTGCCGATGTGCGGCGCGGCCGTGACGTAGTAGATCGGGGTGGTGACGTAATAGGCCTTCTCGGACATAAGGAAAAGGGTAGTGCCGCGCGCCAGCGCTATTTACCAGGGTCCCGGGCGGCGAGCACAGCGTCGTACACGGTCCGTTTGGGAACGTTGAAGCGCTTGGCCACATCCGCGATGGCCTGTTTGCGGGGTGTTCCGGCTTCCTCGTCCGTCGCGACCTCCCGGGCGAGGTCTTCCGGGGTCAGCACCTTGTGCGGGTCCGCGCCCGCGACGACCACGGTGATCTCGCCGCGGACGCCGTCCGCCGCCCACTCGGCCAGCTCGGTGAGCGGGCCGCGCTTGACCTCTTCGTACGTCTTGGTGAGCTCGCGGCAGACCGCCGTACGACGGTCCGCGCCGAAGGCCTCCGCCATCGCCTCGAGGGACGCGGCCAGCCGATGCGGGGCCTCGAAGAACACCATCGTCCGCGGCTCGTCCGCCAGCTCGCCCAGCCGCCGGGACCGCTCCCCCGGCTTCCGCGGCAGGAACCCCTCGAACGTGAACCGGTCCACCGGGAGCCCGGACAGCGCCAGCGCGGTCAGCACGGCAGACGGCCCCGGTACGGCGGTGACGTCGACGCCGGCCTCGATCGCGGCGGCCACCAACCGGTAGCCCGGATCCGACACGCTCGGCATGCCCGCGTCCGTCACCACGACCACGGTCTGTCCCGCGGTCAGCGCGTCCAGGAGCTCGGGGGTGCGCTCCCGCTCGTTGCCCTCGAAGTAGCTGACCACCCGGCCGGCGACCACGACCCCCAGCTCCGAGGTCAGCCGCCGCAGGCGCCGGGTGTCCTCGGCCGCCACCACATCGGCCTCGCCGAGCACTCGCCCGAGCCGGGGCGACGCGTCCAGGACGTCGCCGATAGGACTCCCCGCCAGTACCAATCGCCCGGTCACGGGCCCCATCATCGCAGTCCCAGGACGCACGGCGGGGCGCAGTGCTACTGGGGGCTCCGTACCATGGCGGTCGTGACTGCTGTGATCGAGGACGGTACCGCTCGGCGGGGAGACGCTGCCGAGGGGCGGGAAACGCTCGGGCGGGACGTGCTCGGGAGGCGGCTGCCACCGCTCAAGGAGCGGTTGTACCCGCCGATGCCGAAGGACTTCGAGGGCGGCTGGATCGCGACCCTGGCGATCACCGCGCTGGCCGGGTTCCTGCGGTTCTGGGACCTCGGCAACCCGGTGAAGTTCGTCTTCGACGAGACGTACTACGCCAAGGACGCGTTCAGCCTGCTCAAGTTCGGCTACGCGCGGCAGTTCATCGACCAGCCGGAGGGCGCCGCGGACAAGGCGATCCTGGCCGGCAACCTGGACGTCTTCAAGGACACCCCGAGCCTGACCGTGCACCCCGAGGTCGGCAAGTGGATGATCGCGGCCGGCGAGCAGCTGTTCGGGATGAACACGTTCGGCTGGCGGTTCATGCCGGCCCTGTGCGGCACGCTCACCGTGCTGCTGCTGATCCGGACCGTACGGCGAATGACCCGGTCGACCCTGATCGGGTGTGTCGCCGGCCTGCTGCTCGCGGTCGACGGCCTGCACTTCGTGATGTCCCGGGTCGCGCTGCTCGACATCTTCCTGGCGTTCTGGCTGGTCGCCGCGGTCTCCTGCCTGGTCGCCGACCGGGACTGGACCCGGCGCCGGCACGCCGACTCACTCGACACGCCGGTCGCCGACGGCGAGCGCCGTAGCCTCGGCCGTTGGCTGCTGATCCGGCCGTGGCGGCTCGCGGCGGGTGTCTGCTTCGGGCTCGCGCTCGGCACCAAGTGGTCCGCGGTCTGGGTGATCGCCGGCTTCGGCCTCCTGACCTTCGCCTGGGACCTCGGCGCGCGGCGGGCGCTCGGCGTCCGGCACGCGTTCGTGAAGTCGGCGCTGGTCGACGGCATCCCGGCGTTCGTCAGCCTCGTGCTGGTCGCGCTCGTCACCTACACCGCGACCTGGACCGGCTGGCTGCTGCACGACAACGCCTACGACCACGACTACGCCTCCAAGAACCCGGCGCACGGCGTGATGAAGGTGGTCCCGGACGACTTCCGGTCACTGATCCACTACCACCAGGAAGTGCTGGCCTTCCACACCGGCGACTACATCAAGAACGCCACCCACCCGTACGCCTCGAACCCGGCCGGCTGGCCGATCATCGCCCGCCCGATCGGGTTCGACGCGGTCAACGACATCAAGCCCGGCACGAACGGCTGCACCGCCCCGGCCGGGACGAACTGCCTGTCGGTGATCTCCGCCCTCGGGACACCGCTGCTGTGGTGGGGTGGCGCGCTGGCGCTGCTCGCCGCGCTGGTGCTCTGGGTCGCCCAGCGGGACTGGCGGTTCGGCATACCCATCGTCGGCTTCGTCACCTGCTGGGTGCCGTGGTTCGCGTTCGACGACAGACCGATCTTCTTCTTCTACGCCGTCACGATGGTCCCGTTCACGGTGATGGCGCTGTCCCTCGTCCTCGGCAAGATCCTCGGCCCGGCCCGGACGGCATTCGGCCAGGCCAGCCCTCGCCGCCTGATCGGCAGCGCGGTCGTCGGCGCCTTCGTCGTACTGGTCGTCCTGAACTTCGCCTACATCTGGCCGATCCTGACCGACCAGGTCATGCCGCACCCCGACTGGCTGCAGCGAATGTGGTTCAAGACCTGGATCTGAGGCCTTGTCCGGCAATTCCGTGCCGCGCAGTAGGCGGGGAATTGCCGGACACGGCCTCGCCGGTCAGTGGTCCAGCCGGCCGTGGCCGCCGTGGTTCTTGAAGCGCTTCTTGTGGCGCTTGGAGGAGACCTGGCCGCCGACGCCGCCGAACAGGGCCAGGCCCTTGACGATGACCACGGGGGCGTTCGGGTCGGGTGAGTCGCCGCCGCGGGCGCCGAAGCCGCCGAAGATGCCGACGCCCTGGTTGCGGACCTCGACCGAGTCCGGGACGGTCAGGTCGATCCCGCCGAACACCGCGAACGCGTAGATCGTCACCTCGCGGCCCTCGAACACCGCGTCCGTCATGTCCAGGTCGTGCCCGCCGAAGATCGCGACCGCGTTGGTCCGGCGCTTGACCCGCCACCGGCCCTTCCGCTCGCCACCGCCGAAGACCGCGAACAAGGTGTCGAAGCTGTCCGACGGGTTGGCCGGCTCCTCGATCGGCACCGGGCTGCTCGACGGTACGGCGACCGGCGTCGCCTGCGCCGGGATGACGAGGTCCTGCGTGATCGGCTCGAGCTCGCCCAGGGTCCGCGCCTGCAGGGTCTGCTCGAGCCGCTCGGCGTGCTCGTCCTGCGTCAACCGGCCCGACATCAGCGCGTCCCGCAGTACGTCGACCACGCGGTCACGATCGGTGTCGGAAGCACGCAGGTGCGCGTGCGGGTGCTGGCGGTCGGGCAGGTTCTCCATAGCACCGAACGATAACTCCCTCAGCGTCGCACCCGCAGCGCAAATCCGACCGCTATCAGGGTGATCGACGCGAAAGTCAGGGCGGTGCCCGGGTATCCACCGAGCCCGAGGCCCAGACCACCGAGCGCGGCGCCGAGGAAGGTGCCGAGGCTCATGCCGGCCGCGTTGACGCTGAGCGCCGAACCACGCAGGTCACCACTGCGGCGGACGAGCAGCGTGGTGACGCAGGCGGCGACCGTCGCGTGGCTCGCGCCCATGAGTGCGGTGAGCAGCAGGGTCAGCGGGAGGCTGGGCGAGAAGTAGAAGGCGGAGACGCTGGTCAGGGCGACGGCGAGACCGACCAGGAGCATCTTCTCGGGGCCGATCCAGGGGCGCTCGAGGGCGATGTAGCGGCCGGCCAGCAGGTTGCCGAGGAAGAACGACGCACCACTCAGCGACCACACCAGCGCGAACCAGCCCGGCGCGAGGTCGAATTTCTCGTCGTAGAACGCGGCGAGGTAGGCCAGGTAGCCCATGAAGGCGGCTGTCCGCAGCATCGCGACCACGAGCAGTGGCAGCGCGCCGGGAATCCGGGCCAGCTCCCGGTAGGTCGCGAGGTAGCTCACTCGCTCCCCGGTCCTGAGCGGAGCCTTCCGGCCACGACCACGCCAGAAGAATGCCGCCGACAGCGCGAGCGAGATGACGGCGGCGGCGAGCAGATTGCCGCGCCAGCCCCAAAGCATCCCTGGTACGGCGAGCAGCGGGGCGGCCAGCATCGCCATCGCCGACGTGGTCGCGGACACCAGCGTCGCCGCCCGGCCGGCCGCCGCCAGGGTCTTGAACCGGTCCGCCGCGGCGGCCCCGATCGACGGCGCCAGGATCGAGGTGGACGCCCCGATCAACAGACAGAACGCCGCCAGGGCAAACACGTTGCCTACAGCACCCAGCGCCGCCGAGATCCCCAGCAGCGCCAGCCCACCGGCGGCCACCAGCTCCCGTGCCATCCGATCGATCAACGGCGCCAACGAGAACCCCACCACCAACGCCGCCAGACCACCGAGCCCCCGCAGCCCGCCGATCTCGGCCACGTTCCCACCCGCCGCCGCAGCAATCGGCACCAGGTACATCCCGAACACCGTGAACGGAATCAAACTCACCGCCGAAGCCACCAAGAACGGCCACAACCGCCGTGCCATCCGCCAGTCGCCCGGCACCTCGGCGGGAAGTGGTGGAACGACAGGCGTCGCGATCGCGGGGTTCTGACTGGGGCTGCTCATGTGTCCGTCCTGGGGTAGCGGTAGAGGCTGCTCGGGCGGGAGCTGAACTGGGAGAAAGGGAAGGGCTCGGCGGAGAGGGCTGTGACGCCGTTGCCAAGGAAGGACCGGATCACGGCGCTTCCGGTCTGAGCATAGACCGCCAGCGGCTTCTCTTGCTGACGGCAACGATCAAGGAGTACGTCGAAAGACCCGTTGGACAAGGTCATCCCGGTAGCCACGACCGCATCGGCGGCATCGACAACCGCCGTCATGTCGCGGGAAACCGGCAACCCGGACGCGGTCTCGCGGAGGTTGAAGTCACACGGCAAACAGGTCCCACCCCGGGCCGTGATCGCGTCGACCAGCGGGTTCACCACCCCGATCAACGCGACCTTGGTGCCCTCCGCAACCTCCAGCAGCCCGGCGACCGCCGCATCCCGGGCGCGTGCACGCACCTCCGGCGTACCGGCAGGAAGCACGATCTCCTCAGCCTCCGCCGATACGTGATGCGGCTCGACCGCGGCCAGGTAGGCGTCCAGCGCCGCGATCTTTACAGGTAGCGGGCTGTCGGTGATCAGCTCGGCCAGCGATCGGCCCGAGGCCTCGGCGCAGTACGACGGGTCAAGCTCATCCGCCTCGAACGAGCATGCGCCAAACACCTCGCCGACCCGCAACAACACGTAGTAGTTCCGGTAGGTCACATCAGCCCCGGGCAGCCGGGTGGTGTGGTGCAGCCAGAAAGCACTCACCACGGGGAGCGTGGACGGGTCGGGACCGAGCGCACCAGCGAGGACGTCGGAGGTGAGAGCAGCCACGGAAGCGGTCATGGCAGATCGGCCAGCCTTTCGGGGTCGTAAGTCAGGGCGGACAACTCTGGACGACCCGCGGGCTGGAAGCAGTACAGCAGCGAGCGGCGATCGGACGCGGTCCGGTTCGGCGCCGAGCGGTGCACCATCAGCCCGGGGAACATGAGGACCGACCCGGCCGGCGCCTCCACTGTCACCGCGCGGGACGCGTCGACGACCAGTGGATCCACCAGCAGACCGGTCGGGTCCTGCGGATCCCGGCGTACCGGGCCCTCCGCAGGACTCCCTGGAATCAACGTCATCGCGCCGTTGGCCACGGTGTTGTCGTCGAGCATCACGATCGCGGTCGCGATGTCGTACGCCGCCTCGCCGGCAGCCGCTCGACTTCCGTTGCCGTGAACAACTCCCGCAGCACCACATACGCCATATAGATTCCTTCCCCGCCCCACCACCCCGGTCAGGCACACACTCCAGCTTAATGCGACGGGGTCGCAGATGGGAACTCTTCACGCCGGAGCAGCGCCGACTCCCGCCGGTCCCAGGTCATCGCCGACCACGGCACCGCGAGCTCCTCCAGCGAGGCGATCTCCCACGGCCGCATCGACGCCATCGGCCGCGCCTCGGCATGACGGGCAAAAGCGGACTCGACGTACCGCGTGCCTGTGTCAGCCGCGAGGAAGACGTGCTTGCGACCGCTGTCGCAGTTGTGCTCCCATAACGCCGACAGGTACGCCGCCCCCGCCGACAGTCCCGCGAAGACACCAGACGTCCGCAGCAGGTCCACAGCCGCCGACATCGCGTACTCGAACGAGACCCAGTGCAACCGGTCGTACAGCTCGTGCCGCACGTTCCGGAACTCGATCGAGCTGCCGATCCCGGCGATGATCATCTCCGGGTCCTGGGTGTGCCCGGCCCCGAACGTGATGCTGCCGAACGGCTGCACCCCGACCAGGTTCACGTCCCGGCCGCGGTTGCGCAGGTACTCCGCGATCGCACCGGTCGACGCACCGGTCCCGACCCCGCCGACCAGGCACAGCGGCCCGTCCGGCACCAGGTCGTTCACCAGGTCGGCGACTGCGCCGTACCCGAGGTAGTGGATGTCGTCGTGGTACTGCTGCATCCAGTGGTACGTCGGGTTCTCGCGCAGGATCTCGCCGATCCGCCGGACCCGCAGGTTCTGGTCGAGCTGCAGGTTGTTCGACGACGGCACCTGCTCGACGGTCGCGCCGAGGATCTCGAGCTGGATCTTCAGTGTCCGGTCGACCGTGGTGGAGCCCACGATGTGGCACCGCATCCCGTACCGGTGGCAGGCCAGCGCCAGCGCGTGCGCGTAGATCCCGCTCGAGCTGTCGATCAGCGTGTCGCCGGGCCGGACCGCGCCGGTCTCCAGCAGGTGGCGTACGGCGCCGAGCGCGGAGTACACCTTCATCGTCTCGAACCGCAGGCAGATCAGGTCGTCCCCTGATCGGGAACTGACCCGGATCGGATCCGGGTCCTTGATCGCCTCCGCCAGGTGGTCGTGCAGTCGCGTCATCGGCGCGATTCGCTCCTCATGTCGGGGGTCGGCACGGGCGGAGATTCGGGGCGTCCGAGCCGGGCGGCGCTCACCAGCCGCCGGGTCAGCTCGGACGTGGGGCCGGACATCACGGTCGCCGGTGGGCCCTCCTCGACGACGCGGCCGGCGTCGATCACCAGGACGTGATCGGACACCGCCGCGACCAGGCCGAGGTCGTGGCCGATCCAGACCAGCGCGGTGCCGCGGTCCTTCAGCTCGGCGAGCAGCTCGACGACGAGCGTCGTACCTCGGTCGTCGAGGGCGGTCGTGATCTCGTCGCAGATCAGCACGTCGGGGTGTGCGAGGACGGCCCGGGCGAGCGCGGCGCGTTGGAGTTCGCCGCCTGACAACCGGCTTGGCGGTCGGGCCGCGGTGATCGCCGAGACTCCCAGGCGAGCCAGAATCTCTACGGCCTCGGCATGGGCTTCTTTTGCGGGGAGGTCGCGGAGGCGTTGGGCGGTCCGGGCGACCTGCTGGTCGACGGTACGGCGTTCGTCGAACGAGCCGCGGACTTCCTGCCAGACGTACTGGACTCGGCGATTCTGCTCGAGCGATCGCTTCCGGAGGACGGGGAGGTGTTCGCCGTCCAGCAGGATCTTGCCGGTGTGGCGTTCGTGGAGGCCGGCCAGGGTACGGGCGAGCGTGGTCTTGCCGCTGCCGGAGCGGCCGACCACGCCGATGCACTGGCCTGGCCGGACGGCGAGGTCGACGTCGTGCAGGATCGGGTCCCGGCCGCGGGTGAGTGATGCCGTGAGGCTTGTTGCCTGGAGCAATGGTTTGGCCGGCGCGGGGGTGCTTGGTCGCGGGAGCTCCAGCTTCGCGGGCAGCACCTCGGGACCGCCGGCGTCCACGACCTGCCCGGCGGACAGTACGACGACGTGCTCGGCGAGCGCGCGGACGAGATCGAGGTCGTGGCTGAGCAGCAGAATCCCGAGCCCGTCGGCCGCCAGGTCTTCCAACTCGTTGACCAACTGCAGCCGGGTGATCGAGTCGAGCCCTGTGCTGGGCTCGTCCAAGACGAGCACCTTGGGCCGGCAGGTCAACGCCTGAGCCAACGCAATCCGCTGCCGCTGCCCACCCGAGAACTGATGCGGAAACCGCCGCAACGTCTCCCGATCGTCCGCCAACTGCGCCGCCCGCAACGCCTCCCGCACCACCCTCTCCCCCGGATGGTGCAACCCCTCCAACTCCCGCAACGTGGCCCCCACCCGCCGCGCCGGATTCAACGCACTCCCCGGATGCTGAGGCATGTAAGCCACCACCCGCCCCCGGACGCCGGCCGCCTGGTCCGTAGGCCCGCCCCCGTCAACAACCACCCGCCCCTCAACCTCAACCGAGCCTTTGAGCCGCACCCCAGTCCCGTGCTCACCAAGCAACGCGAGGGCGGAGGTCGTCTTTCCAGACCCCGAGGCGCCGACGAGTGCCGTCACCCGCCCGCCCCACACCTCAAACGAAACCCCATCCACCAGAATCGCCGACCCAGCACTCGCCTCAAGCCCAGCAACCCGCACAAGCACCCGCCCAGCAGGCGGGGCGTTCATCGGGTCACCTCCGCCGGGCGGCGGGTTTGGTGGACGAGGCGGTCGGCCAGGAGGTTGAAGCCGAGGGTGAAGGAGACCAGCAGGAGAGCCGGGGCGAGGACCGACCACGGTTGGAGTAGGAGGCCTTCGCGGTTTCGGGAGACGCTGACGGCCCAGTCGGGGGCGGTGGGGCTCAGGCCTAGGCCCAGGAAGTTGACTGAGGCGACCAGGAAGACGGCCAGCGTGATCCGGGTCCCGATGTCGGCGGCGACAGGGCCGAGGACTGCGCGGCCGACGTACCCGAGTTGAACGCCGATCCAACTCTCCCGCTGCATCCGAAGCGCCTCGACGACCGGGCTGCTCGCGGCATCCAACGCCGCCGCCCGCACCAACCGCGCCACCGTCGGAACGTTGACCATGGCAACAGCCAGCGTGATCGCGAACGCCGACGCCCGCCACCCGACGGCCACCACACTGATCACCAGCAGCGACGGCAACGGCAGCAGTACGTCGAGCGGCCGGATCAACGCCTCGTCCAACCACCGATGCCGAGTCGAAGCCGCAACCAACCCGATCAATCCGCCGACGACATATGCAATCGCCACCGCACCAAAGGCCATCCCCAGCGCCGTCCGGCCACCGTCCAGCACCAACTGCAGAACATCCCGCCCAAGCCCATCCGTGCCCAGCAGACCCTGCGAGTCATAGGGCAGCCCAGGCGTGGCCCGCACGTCGATGAAGGGCCCAAATACAGCCACAACCAGCGGCGCGACGACCAGCGTCGCCGACACCGCCACCGGGAACCGCGCAGCAAGCCGCCTCATCGCAGCAACTCCGTGCGCGGCACCAACCGGTTGCACACCAAGTCCGCGCCAAGGTTGATCACCAACGCAGCCACCGCCAGCACCAGCGTCAGTCCCTGCACCACCGGCACGTCCCGCGTCTCCACCCCATCCACGAGCGCCGTGGCAAACCCAGGAATCGCGAAGATCGCCTCCACCACCAAAACTCCACCCAGCAAGGTGTCCCCGGTCCGCGCCAACTCCTGCACCCCAGGCACAGCCGCATTCGGCAACACGTGCCGCAACAACAACCGCCGCCGCGGCACCCCGAGCCGCCGAGCCTGTACGACGTACTCCGCCTGCAGAGCCGTGATCGTCCCCGCCCGCACCTGCCGCGACAGCAGACACACCGTCCTACCAAGCAACACCGCGACCGGCAGCACCAGCAACACCGGACTCGCCAGCAGATCGTCGCCGATCCACGTGGCCGGCAGCCAGCCGAGCTTGAGCGAGAACACCGCCACCAACAGCACCGCGATCACGAAGTCCGGAATCGCACTCAGGGCCAGCGTCACCGACGTGATCGCCCGATCCAACCGCCCGTTCTCCCGCGTCCCCATCACGATGCCCAAGGCAACGGCCAGCGGGACCACAACGGCCAGGGTGGCCAGCGTCAGCACCAGCGTCGCCCCGACCGAAGCCTTGACGATGTCGATCACCGGCCCGCCACTGATCAGCGACGTACCCAGATCTCCCGTGAGCACATTGCCGAACCAGTGCGTGAACCGCTCGACCGCAGGCTGATCCAGCCCCAGCTGCGCCCGCATCCGATCGACCTGCTCAGGCGTCAGCGTCTCGGTGAACCGCATCTCGGCCGCATCACCAGGAAGCAAAGCGGTCAGGACGAAGACGAGCACGGACAGTACGGCGAGCTGGACGACGGCGAGCGCAGCACGGTGCGCGGCGTACGACCGCATTCAGGCCAGCCACACCTTGTCGAACCGGCCGAAGTCCACGGTGTTCGGCGGCACCGCGTCGACACCCTGCACCTTGGACGACACCGCGACCAGGTAGTCCGGCAGGCCCCAGGCCAGGATGCCGCCCTCGTCCCGGAGCGTCTTCTGCAGTACGCCGTACTTCGCCGATCGGGCCGCCTCGTCGGTCAGCACCTGCGCGGCGGCGAACTCGGCGTCGAACCCGGGCCGGCGCCAGTGCGTGACGTTGAACGGCGACTTGGTCAGCAACCGGTCGGTGACGTACTGCGGGATCGGCATCGCGCCGGACCGGTGGTTGCCGATCACGCCCTTGGTCAGCAGATCCTTGGTGTAGGTCAACGGGCTGCCGGTGGTGACCTTCAGCCTCACCCCGGCCTCGGCGACCTGCTCCGCGAACAGCGTGGCCGCCTCGACGAACCCGGCCGACGCGTCGGCGGTGAAGATCTCGATCTCCTTGCCCACCAGGCCGGCCTTCTTCAGCAACGTCTTCGCCTGCTCGACGTCACGCTCCCGCTGCGGCAGGCCGTCGGGGTAGTACTGGTAGCCCTTGCCGAACAGATCGTTGCCGACGGCACCACGACCGGCGAGCACCACGTCGACGAGCCGTTGCCGGTCGGCGAGCAGCTTGAACGCCAGCCGGACGTCCGGGTTGTCGAACGGCGGCCGGTCGCACTTCATCACGAACGCCTGCATGGTGCTGGCCTTCGCGGCGACGATCCGGATCGTCTTGCCGGCTTCCGCCGTACGCGCGAAGGTCGCGGTCATGTCGTTCGCATACTCGGCCTGTCCACCCTGTACGGCGTTCGCGCGGGCCTCGGAGTCGGCCGAGAGGATGTGCAGCTCCTCGATCCGCGCCGGGTCTTCCCAATAGTCGCCGTACCGACTGGCAAACATCGACCGGCCGGCCTCGAACGAGACGAACCGGAACGGGCCGGTGCCTACCGGCTTGGTGGGATCGGTGAAGCCGTCGCGGACGATCTGGGTGCCGATTCCGGCCAGCAGGGCAGGGAATTCGGCGTTCGGCGCGGACAGCGTCAGCTCGACGGTCCGCGGGTCGATCGCCTTGGAGCGACGCAGATCCACGGTGGCCAGTGACGACTGGGCGACCCGTTCGGGCGTCTTCGGGTCGGCGATCCGGGCCAGGCTGTAGAGCACGTCCTCGCTGGTCAGCTTGTTGCCGTCGTGGAACATCGCGTCCCGGAGCGTGAACCGCCAGGTCGTTGCCTGCTTGTCGCTCTCCCACTTCTCCGCCAGCCGCGGCACCGGCTTCAGGTCGGGGCCGAGCTCGACCAGCTTGTCGTACATCGCCTTGTGCCGCGCGATGTCGACAAACAGGCTCTGGACATGCGGGTCGAGCACTTCCTTGGCACCGCCACCGGCGTACACGGCCCGCAGCCGGCCGCCCTGCGTGGGTTGGGCCGCGGCCTGGCCGTCGGATCCACATCCGGTCAGCGCCGCCAGACCCAGTCCGCCGGCCACCCCCAGGAACGCTCGTCTGTTCAGTCGGTCGGACATGCGCGTTTCCTTCACGGTAGAGGTCCGGCGACGCCCCACGGTCACCCGCCGCCGGTCATGCATCCTGCCGTTAATGAAAATCGTTGTCAAATTCAGCGCG
Source organism: Kribbella sp. NPDC050470 (assembly GCF_044458365.1). Lineage (NCBI taxonomy): Bacteria > Bacillati > Actinomycetota > Actinomycetes > Propionibacteriales > Kribbellaceae > Kribbella > Kribbella sp. NPDC050470. Next base: position 311,918 of record NZ_JBITHV010000007.1, read on the forward strand.
CATCCGAACCAGACGACTCATTCTTTCCGCCGAAGTCCCCCCTTGCCCTCCGTAACGGCGTGTCACCATCCCCTACCTCCGAGCACCCGGAGTCACCTGCGACAGATCCACAACTCAGGCCGCCCGTCCGGCACCGTCATTCACCCGCGACCAGCGGACGTTCCGACAATCCGCAGCGGCCGGCGAACTCGACACACCTTCGCGACGCGAGCTCGACGTGCCTGCAGGGCGCGCGTCGCCGCGCGACCGTTGGCTTGCGCTCACGCTGCTGCTCGGCCCGTGCTTTGCTGACCGCCGGCTCGACTCCCAGGCTTGGCCTCGCGAGATCGAGCAACTGTCCGCGACAGCCTCTGGGACAGCTGTACTTCGTGGCGCCGGAAGGGTCCGCCCTGCTCGGCGTCGGCGTACCGGCACTCGCAGGCACTGGTCGTCGGTATGGCGTTGCCCGCCGCAACGATCCTGATCGCACTCGGCCTCGACTCCGGCAACCAGTCCGCCGGCCATCTGCTGCTGGGCGGTCTGCTACTGATCGGCGGCGTACCGACTGTTCTCCTCGGCTGGAGGCGGTCAGCAGACGCCCGCTGACTCCTGATCGGCGGCGCCACCATCCTCGCCCTCACCACCCTGCAGCTACCAGCCGCCTCCTCATCCACCCACCGAGGCGACTGAGACACCAGTCGCCGGGACCCCGGCGACCGACCGTCCGGCCGCTGCCGCATTGGCAGCGGCCGGACGGTTTCAGGCGGCGGTCCGTACCGTGGCGAGGGCGTTGCTCCAGCTGACCACCTGGTCGAGCATCGCGTGCACCGCCGGCTCCTGGTACGCAGCCGGCGTGAACTCCCTGTAATCCTTGAAGTCCGTGGCCAGCGACAGCGTGACCTGATTACGTACGTCAGCCACCTTCAGCTCCCCCATCACCAGCCGCAGATGCTCGACCGCGCGAGCACCGCCGACCGCCCCATAGCTGACGAACCCCGCAGCCTTGTCGTTCCACTCCTTGAACAGGAAGTCGATCGCGTTCTTCAGCGCACCCGAGGTCGAGTGGTTGTACTCCGGCGTGACAAACACGAACCCGTCGAAGCCGTCGATCTTCTCGGCCCAGGCCAGCGTGTGCGGCTGCGTGTACTGCCCCATCGACGGCGGAATCGCCTCATCCAGGTGCGGCAACTCGTACTCCGCGATATCGACCAACTCGAACTCGGCGTCACCACGCTGCTTGGCGATATCCAGCACCCATTTCGCCACGGCCTCACCGTTCCGACCAGGCCGAGTGCTACCGAGGATGATCCCAATCTTGGGCATGACAGTTCCTTCACAAGGAGGAGCCAACAGGCTCTTTGATGATGCATCATCAAAATACCCCATCGAGATGACACGTCAACCCGAAGGACACCGCAGCGACAGCCTCCTTGCCGCCTCCGGCGGGTGCGCGCAAACTGTGTCCACCGCCAGCCCGGCTCGGCGCCGAACCATGGGGTCAGTCACAGGACGCACGACGGACACCGCAACGCAGCGGCGGTCTTCTCCCCCCTTCGGCGGATGCGCGAACTGCATCAAGCCCCGCCACGTAGGCGCCCATCCCTGGGTTTGTCGCACGACGATGGCCAAACACCGCTACCCGGCGACTGCCTTGCTACCGCCTCCGGCGGCGTGCGCAAACCGCGTCACGCTCCAGCCACGTTGACGCCGAGTGCCCGGTGGCCAGTCAGCCGGCCGACGCCGCTACCCAGGGACCTCCTGTCCGCCGCCTCCGACTGCAGCCACAAGACAGCCGCCGCGGTGTCGGTTCGTGTACTCGGTGATATGTCAACAGAAGTCCGTATGATGGTTGAATGACGGATTCGCGGTGGCTGGATACGCGGGAGGCGCGGCTGTGGCAGTCGTACCGTGACGCGTACCGCGAGTTGATGCGTGCGCTGGAGACCCGGCTGATCAGCAACTCAGGCCTGTCCGGTGCGGACTACGCGCTGCTGCACCCGTTGTCTGTCGCGGAGGACGGCGTACTGCGCACCCGCGACCTCGGCAAGTCAGTCGGCTGGGAGCGGAGCCGCCTCTCGCACCAGGTCAGCCGGATGGAGAAGCGTGGCCTGGTCTGCCGCGAGGAGTGCGTCTCCGACGCCCGGGGCTCGATGGTCCGCCTGACGGACATCGGCCGAAAGGCCATCGAGGCAGCCGCCCCCGACCACGTCGACGCAGTACGCACGTACTTCTTCGACCATCTGACCCCCGAAGAGCAGGACCAACTAACAACCGTCCTCGAACGCATCGTCAACACCATCCCCACAGACCCCTGCGCGTCCTCTAGCTGCGACGAATAACCCGCCCACGCCGGCCGCCGCCGCAGCCCCCTCGGACCGCCCGCAGCAACCACACCACGCCCCCAAGCGGGATCCATCACGCACCCCGCGAGCCACCTAGTGCAGGCGCCAACCCTCCCCAACCCGTGGCTTGGCAAGCGAACCGGCGACCCGGGCCCACCCCAACCGGCGAGGCACCGCGCTGGAATCGGCGATGTTGCCGAGTCGTCGATTTCGGTTCTTCTCCGAGCGGATCCACAACAGAAATCCACAACTCGACGAACCACCTCCGTTTGTACGGCGGCGTCGCTGGAGCGGGGGGTGTGCTCCCCAGTTCAGTCCAAGGCGGCCGACAGGACGACCGCCGCGAGGCGGAGTGCTCCAAGCGACCCGCAAGCCACCCAGCACCCGGCCCCAGACGGCCGACGCAGTCCCGCAAACCGCCGAGGCACCCAACACAGCCGGCACCTCAGGCGGCCAACAACCAGCCGCCACCCAGCGGTGACCGATCCGCGACCTTGCCGAATCGTCGATTTCGGTTCTTCTCCGAGCGGATCTACAACAACAATCCACAAGTCAACGAACCACGTCCGGTCGTGCGGCCAGGCTGGAGCGGGGTGCGCTCCCCGGTTCAGTCCAAGGCGGCCGACGGATGACCGCCTCGAAGCGGAGTGCTCCAAGCCACCCGCAACCTATCGAGCGCCCGGCGCGCCAGACGGCCGATGCCGGAGACAGTCCCGCAAACGCCAAGGCGCCTAACACTGCCGGAGGCGGTCGGCAGGCGGGTGTCGCGCGGCGGTGTTTGGTGGGCGGCGTGCTGTCCCAGGAGGCTGGCGCCGAGGCGGTCGATGGCGGAGACAGTTCGCGCCGTCGGAGATGGACGACAGGGTGGGCGTCGCGGAGCGGGGAGTAGTCAGGGGGTGCGGGATAGGGCTATTGCTAGGCCGATGGTGGCGGACATGATTAGGAGTTCTACCAGGGCGAGGCGGCGGAAGGCGGTGGGGTTGCCGGTGGCTAGGTCGGGGAGGGTTGTGCGGCGGTGCCACCAGCCGACCGTGACGAGGATGGCGAAGGCGATGGCTTTGGCGAGGACGAGGGCGCCGTACCCGGTTGTCACCCATTGGGTGATCAGGGCCCAGCCGTCTTCGCGGCCGCCTAGGTGGATTTCGGCGGTCAGGAGGCCGGTGGTTCCGATGGTGATCGCGCAGATCAGGGCTAGGCGGCTGAAGCGTTCGACTGCGGTTCGCTCGCGGGCGTAGCGCAGTACGCCGCCTAGGCCGCCGATCCACGCGGTGGCCGCGAATACGTGGATGACCAGGGACGTGGTCGCGAGGATCGTCCAGAAGCTGGTGTTTTCGATCGCGCCGTGGCCGGTGAGCAGCGGTGGGATGAGCGCGAGCGCGGTCAGGAGCAAGGCGAAGCGGGCTCCTCGCTGCGTCCGGCAGCCGCTGAGGATCACTGCGAGGATTGCCGTGAGTACGACGGACACGGCGAGGGCCCGGACCTGGTCGAGCTCGCCCGCCGCGGACGCGTGATCGGCCAGGTGGGACAGCGGGACGCCGAGGATCACCGCCGCGGAGGTGAGCAGACCGCCGATGCTCGCCACCGCCCAGACGCCCGCCGCAACAGCCGCATCCTGACACGCCCGCAACCCCTGCGGCCCAAGCTCCCCGCCGGCAGCTGGGTTTGCAGTGGTTGCTGGTAGCAAGAGGGTGGTGGCTAATAGGGCGCCGGCTGTGGTGATGGCGGAGATGTCGGCGATGAAGCGTAGGAAAGGGACTGCCCAGGAGGTGGGTTGGCCGGCGGTGAGCAGGCCGGGGGGTGGGGGTTGGGGGGCGCCGCCGGCGGCGATCAGGGCGACGACGAGTACGACGACGCCTGCGGTGAGGATGGCCGTGATCAGGAGCGGGCGGCGGCTGTGGGGGCGGGTCATTGGGAGGCCGGGCGGCGGCGGACGATGACTACCGCCAGGGCGACGACGACCAGCATGACCAGGAACATGGCGACGATGGTGACTGTGTTCGAGTTGTTGTCGCCGGCAGCCGGCGTGGGGCCGGCCGGTTGCTCCGGTGGGTGGCCGGCGTGGGTCACGGTGAAGGATGCGGTGACCGTGACCGGGTGGCCGTCGGCGGAAACGACGCGGGCGTCGACCTGGTAGCGGCCGGCCTCGATCATCGCGCCGACCGGCTGGGTCACCTTGTTGTCGATCACCTGTACGTCTCCGGAGGCGACGTTCTTGCCGCTGGGCGACTTCACCTGGACCTGGGCGCCGTTGCTGCCGATCGGTTCGCTGAACGTCAGTACCACCTGGGTCGGCGGCGCCGCCATCGACGAGCCGTCGGCCGGGGTGATCGACTCGAGCTTGGCGTGCGCCGCCGCCACCCCGGTGGAGACCACCAGGGCTAGCAGCGACGCGACAAGGACTGCAATCAACCGGCGCACGATTACGACTGTGCCTTTCCGGCGTCCGCCGTACCAGCCTGTGCGGCCTTCCGCGACCGCAAGCCGAACGCCAGGCCGAAGGCCAGACCGAGCAGACCGACGAGCAGACCGACGCCGCCAAGCCAACGGGCCACCGGATCGACCGGGTCCGACGAGGTCGTCGCAGCGACCGGCGTGGTCGCGGCGGCCAGCTTGAGCGTGGGGGCGGGGCGCTCGGCTTCAGCGCCGTCGGCCCATTTGACGACCTCGCCGTCGCTGTAGGTCTGGTCGGCCGGGAAGGTCAGCGAGTCGACGCCCTCGGGCAGCCGTCCGACGGACAACGCGAACTCGTCGAAGTCGTTCGGCGGGATGCCGGCGGCGATGGCGGTCCAGGTGACGGTGGTGACCGCCTCGGACAGCGTCACGTCCCCGACCTTGACCGGCGTCGGCAACTTCTCGGTCTTCTTCTCGACCTTCCACCCATCCTTCACCTGCGCGCCGACGTGCGCGAACGGGCGGTCCTTGGGCAGGGAGACGACGAGCTTGGTCGTGCTGGTGTCGTCGGACTCGGTCGGGACCCGGAAGACCAGCTTGGCGTACCCGCCGGGCTTGGCGTCCGGCGACGACACCGTGACATGGGCCGACGCCGAGGTGGCGGCGCCGGCCAGGACGAGCGTGGAGGCCGCGACGATCGCGGCGGCACGCAGGACGAACCTCTTGGACATGAAGGGACCTTTCGCGGTCACACGAGTGCTCCCGGCGTACGACGGCGCCGGGTCAGAACGGAAGCGGGAGGTCTTGTGTGACCGGCGGTCCACGCCGGGAGACATTCGCCGTTAGCCAGCGCCGAAGCAGCCGAGGTGCCGTCAAGACAACAGTTGCCACGGCGGCAGACCGCCGTACCGTGACCAGAGCAGGGAGCCGCGGCAGGAGACGCGCGAAGATGCGTACGACGCGATGGGCCCAGCGATGAGCCTGGCTGACAGCCAGAACCCCGGCCATCAGCGCGGCCAGGTGGGTCGCAGTCATGAACAGACTGCCGCTGATCCCCCGATGCATCCCCGCGTGCCCAGCATGGGACGCATCCAGCGTCACGTGGACGAAGAGCTGCACACCGGTCAGAACCAGCGCAGTCAGCACGCGTTCGCCGGCCAGATACTCACCGAGCAGCCAGCAGACGCCCATCAACGCCAGCAGCGGCGGAACCACCCCGAGCGGAACCGACCCGCCACCTGCGAGAACATGCCCGGCCATCGCGACCACGACACTCAGCGCCGCGACCACGGACGTCGTACTGCTCTCGGCGGGCAAGTCCAGTCCTGTCTTCAGTGGGCTACGACGAAGCGTAGTACGGCGTCCCGGAACGCATCCGGCTCCTCCAGATGGGTGAAGTGCCCGCTGGAAGCGAACACGACCAGCTCAGCCCTCGGGATCCCGTCCGCCAGTTCACGCGCCGAGTTCTCCGGCGTGATGAAGTCCGCCGCCCCCACCAGCACCAGCGTCGGTACGGCGACCTCGCCGAGCCGCTCGCGGATGTCCCAGCGCTCCTCCTGCCGGTCCGGATCCATCGTGATGTCGATCGTGTCCACCCAGTCGGTGAGCCGGTGCACCGCCTCCCGGTCGTGGAAGTACATCGGCAACAACCGCAGAAAAGCGGCCAGGTGCTCCTCACGTCCCGGCGGATCGTCGTGCCAGGCCTGGACGATCTGGGCCGACAGCGGATCCCCCGCCGGACGGCCGGCGACGAACGCCTCGATGTTGCGGTACGCCTGCTCGAAAAGCTCGGGTCCGTAGAACGCGGCCCCGCCGTACACCATGATCCCGGCCAGCCGATCGGGAAAGTCCAGCGCGGCCTGCAGGGCGATGAAGGCACCATGCGAGTGGCCGAGCAGAAACACCTGCTCGGAGCCGAGGTGCGAGACGAGCCGGTCGACGAAGGATGCGTACCGCCCGATCGCGTAGTCGCCTCCGGGGAGCAGGTCCGAGTGACCGCTGCCCGGCGGCTCGACGTACACCGTCGTCAGGTGTTCCTCGAGCATCGGCAGCCGCACGTACCGCCAGTCGAAGCCCGGGCCGCCCGGGATCACCACGCACACCGGACCGGTGCCGTGGCGGTGGTAGGCGACCCGCAGGCCCTCGACCGTTAACTCCTGCACATGAGAATTATCCGCACGCGAACCGCAGAACGGCATCCGGGAAGACCACGAGTTCCGCGCCGGGGGCGCCGGGGTGGACCAGGCAGACCGGGCCAGTGAAGTTTGCCTGAGGCCCGCACCTGAGATGATGACCGGATGGACGTACCGGTGCTGGAGGTCGGGGGCAGCCACGTGACGGCAGCGGTCGTGACGGCGGACACCTGGGCCGTGAACGTGGTGGAGCGGGCCGATCTGGAGTCGCAGAAGGCGGCCGAGGTGGTCATGGACCAGCTGGCCACGGCGGCCCGGAAGTTGCCGTTGGCAAACGGTCTCGCGGTCGCGCTGCCGGGTCCGTTCGACTTCGCGACCGGCGTCGCCTGGTACCGCGGCCAGGGCAAGTTCGACAACCTCTACGGCTACAACGTCGGCGACCGCCTCCGCGACCTGCTGGACCTCGACCAGATCCTGTTCATGAACGACGCCGAGGCGTTCGCGGTCGGCGAGTGGACGGCCGGCGAGGTCCGCGGCCTGGCTCGCTGCGTCGGCGTCACCATCGGCACCGGCATCGGTACGGCGTTCCTCGCCGACGGCCACGTGGTCCGCGAGGGCGCGACCGTGCCGCCGGGCGGTGAGCTCTACAAGACGTCGTACGCCGGCCGCCCGCTGGAGGACTCGATCTCCGCCCGGGCGATCCTGCGCGCCTACTTCGCCCGGACCGGCCGGGAGGAGCCGGAGATCGGGGTGAAGGAGATCGCCGACCGGGCTCGGGGCGGCGCGGAGGACGCGCGTGACGTGCTGCTCGAGGCCTTCGGCGTACTGGCTGCTGCTTTGACGCCTTGGCTGGAGCGGTTCGGGGTGACGAAGGTGGTGCTGGGCGGCTCGATCTCCGGGGCGTTCGACATCGTCCGCGAGGTGTTCGATTTCGAGGTCGCGGCGACCGAGGACACCGAGCACTCGGCCCTGATCGGCGCCGCCGCGCACTACCTCCGGTCGCAGTGAACTGTCGGCGGCGCTGGCTACGGTCGGCGTCATGAAGATCGCCGCACCCCGGTTGCGCGCCCAACTCGACCCGGCGTCGCTCACCCAGGACGACATCGACGACGAGACCCGGCTGCTCGATCTCGCGCTGGAGGATGTGGATCTGAGCGATGTGGCCGCCGAGCACGTCGAGCTCAGCGGCTGCCGGCTGACCCGGGTCAAGCTCGCCGGGTCGGACCTGGACAAGCTGATCCTGGTCGACTCCGAGCTGACCCAGTGCGATGTCGCGAACGCCCGCTGGGCGGACGCTGCGGTCACCCGGCTGGCGATCACCTCGTCCCGGCTGACCGGGTTCGCCGGACCGGGGATGAGCCTCCAGCACGCCACGATCCGTGACAGCGTGCTGGACTTCGGCTCGTTCCGGTTCGCGAAGTTCGTCAAGGTCGAGCTCACCGACTGCCGGCTGCAGAACGCCGACTTCGTCTCCGCCGACCTGAGCGGCACAGTCTTCCGCGGCTGCGACTTCACCGGCGCCGAGTTCTCCCAGGTCAAGGCAGCGGGCGCGGTCTTCGTCGACTGCACCTGGGACGCCGCCCGCGGTCTCACCTCGCTGTCCGGCGCGACCGTCGCCGCCTCCTCCCCCATCGACACCCTCACCTTCACCACCGCGGTCACCACGGCGACCGGGATCAAGCTCACGCACCCGGACGACCTCGACGGAAGGTGAGCCTGCCCACGTGGCGGCGGTGGCGGGCGGGGCGCCCATTAGGGTGGGGCTGTGACTGACTCGACGATCATCTACACCCACACCGACGAGGCGCCCGCGCTGGCGACGTACTCGTTCCTCCCCGTGATCCAGGCGTACGCCGGTCAGGCCGGAGTCCGGGTGGAGACCCGGGACATCTCACTGGCCGGACGCATCCTCGCCGTCTTCCCGGAGTACCTCCAGGACAGCCAGCGGATCCCGGACGCGCTGGCCGAGCTCGGCGACCTGGCCAAGACGCCGGCCGCGAACATCATCAAGCTGCCGAACGTCTCCGCCTCGATCCCGCAGCTCAAGGCCGCGATCGCCGAGCTGCAGAGCCAGGGCTACGCACTGCCGGCGTACCCGGACGAGCCGAAGACCGACGAGGAGCGCGACCTCCGCGCCCGGTACGACAAGGTCAAGGGCTCCGCGGTGAACCCGGTCCTGCGCGAGGGCAACTCCGACCGCCGCGCGCCCGCCTCGGTGAAGAACTACGCCAAGGCGCACCCGCACCGGATGGGCGCCTGGAGCGCCGAGTCGAAGACCAACGTCGCGACGATGGGCCAGGACGACTTCCGCTCCACCGAGAAGTCCACCGTGATCGAGGCCGACGGCTCGCTGCGGATCGAGCTGGTCGGCGACGACGGCACCACGACCGTACTGCGTGAGTCCGTCCCGGTGCTGGCCGGTGAGGTCGTCGACGCGTCCGTCATGCACGTGGCGGCGCTGCGCGAGTTCCTGACCGCCCAGATCGCCCGGGCGAAGGCCGACGACGTGCTGTTCTCGGTGCACCTGAAGGCCACCATGATGAAGGTCTCCGACCCGATCGTCTTCGGCCACGTGGTCCGCGCCTTCTTCCCGAACACCTTCGCGCAGTACGGCGAGGTGCTCGCCAAGGCCGGCCTGACCCCGAACGACGGGCTCGGCGGCATCCTGAACGGCATCGCCGCGCTGCCGGAGGGCGCCGAGATCAAGGCCTCCTTCGACGCCGAATTGGCCGCCGGCCCGGCGTTGGCGATGGTCGACTCCGACAAGGGGATCACCAACCTGCACGTGCCGTCCGACGTGATCGTGGACGCCTCGATGCCGGCCATGATCCGCACCTCCGGCCACATGTGGGGCCCGGACGGGCAGGAGCACGACACTCTCGCCGTACTGCCGGACAGCAGCTACGCCGGCATCTACCAGGTCGTCCTCGACGACTGCCGCGCGAACGGCGCGTTCGACCCGGCCTCGATGGGCTCGGTGCCGAACGTCGGCCTGATGGCGCAGAAGGCCGAGGAGTACGGCTCGCACGACAAGACGTTCGAGATCCAGACCACCGGCACCGTCCGGCTCGTGGACGAGACCGGGAACGTCGTCCTGGAGCAGACCGTGTCGGCCGGTGACATCTTCCGCGCCTGCCAGACCAAGGACGACCCGATCCGCGACTGGGTCAAGCTGGCCGTCACCCGGGCCCGGGCCACCGGCGACCCGGCGGTGTTCTGGCTGGACGAGACCCGGGCGCACGACGCTCAGATCATCACGAAGGTCCAGCAGTACCTGTTCGACCACGACACCGAGGGCCTCGATCTGCGCATCCTGGCGCCGGTGGACGCGATCAAGCTGTCGCTGGAGCGGATCCGCCGCGGCGAGAACACGATCTCGGTGACCGGCAACGTGCTCCGCGACTACCTGACCGACCTGTTCCCGATCCTCGAGCTCGGCACCAGCGCGAAGATGCTGTCGGTCGTCCCGCTGATGGCCGGCGGCGGCCTGTTCGAGACCGGGGCCGGCGGCTCTGCGCCGAAGCACGTGCAGCAGCTGGTCAAGGAGAACTACCTGCGCTGGGACAGCCTGGGTGAGTTCTTCGCGCTGGCCGCGAGCTTCGAGCACCTGGCCCAGGCGGCCGGCAACGCCCGCGCGCAGATCCTCGCCGACACCCTCGACCGGGCCACCGCGACGTTCCTCGAGGAGGACAAGTCGCCGACCCGCCGGGTGGGCGGGATCGACAACCGCGGCAGCCACTTCTACCTGTCCCTGTACTGGGCCCAGGAGCTGGCCAAGCAGACCGACGACGCCGAGCTGGCCAAGGCGTTCGCCCCGCTGGCCGAGACCCTCGCGACGAACGAGCAGGCCATCGTCGACGAGCTGATCGCCGTCCAGGGCAACCCGGTCGACCTCGGCGGCTACTACCAGCCCGACCCGGCCAAGGCCGCCGCGGCCATGCGCCCGTCGAAGACCTGGAACGACGCGCTCGCGTCGCTCTGACTCTTGTAAGGCTCGGCCTCCAGCTCCCGTCGGAGCTGGAGGCCGAACTTTTGGCCGTGACCTTGCTGTGCGGGATCAGCGGGCCAGGTACTTGCGGACGTCGTCGGCGACCTGGGCCCGGTTGGCCATCCCGTACTTGCGGAGAATGGCGCTGAGGTGGGTCTTGACGGTGTTGAGGCTGATCCCGAGCTCGGCCGCGAGCTGGTCGTTGTCGAGGCCGTCGACGAGCAGTACGGCGACACCCTGCTGCGCCTTGGTCAGGCTCAGGTACCGGTGCTCCGGACCCTCGTCGGTGTCCATCAGCATCTCGATCAGCTCGGACTGGATGTGCTCGGTGGCGTCGACGATCCGGGACAGGTGGCTCTGCACCGCCGCGGTCGGCTCGGCCTCGTTCAGGGCCTCCGCCGCGATCTCCCGGATCGACGCCACCCGGTGCGCCAGGTACTCCATCACGTGGTCGGACGTCAGCACGTTCGGCCCGACGTCGCCGGCCGGCAGCCGGCGCAGCGCCTCCCGGTCCTCGCCTTCCCGGGTCAGCACCCGCTCGACCACCCCGCACAACCACTCGAACGCCCGGATCGCGTTGTCGTCGTAGGTGCTCGCCGCGTAGCTCTGCATCGACAGCATCCCGAACAACTGGTCCGGACCTTCCTTCACCGGCCGGAAGATCGGCACCGTGACGGCGTCCGCCGATCGCTTCTTCACATCCCCGATCGGTACGCCGGCATGCAGAGCGGCCCCGTTGTCGTAGGCGAACCGGTACGTCTGCCGGCGCCGTACCAGCCACGCGGTCTGGCCGTTCGGCCCGAAGATGTGCGTGTCCGGGTCGACGTACAGGCCGTCGTCGTACCCATAGGGGTAGCGGACCCGGCTGTTGCCCTGCAGGAAGCCGACGAAGAACGTGTCGACACGTGCGAACTTGCCGGCCACCACGCGTACGTAGTCGTACAGACCGTAGTGGTCGCTTCGGAACAATGCCTCGATCTTGTGGTACGCCTCGCGCAGGATGATCGCGGTCTCGGCGTCAACCCGCAGCGGGACGCCCTTCTCCCCTTCCACGACAGCGGCTCCCGATACTCTGCTGTATCGATCACTCGACTATGCCGCCGTACTTCGGTTGTTGCCAAGGGCTGCCCGTCAGGCGAGACCAACTGGCGTTGTCGATCCAGATCGACGCGGGTTCGACGTACGGGCGAAGCAGCGCGCTCACCTCGGCGTCGTCGGATCCCTTGAGCTGGTCGGAGGCGATCTTGCGCGCCACTCCGGCGAGGAAGTCGGCCACCTGGACTCGTGAGTCCGTGAACGAGTCCACCTGCTCGAGGCCGGCGAAGTTCGCGGCCCGCAAGGTGCGGACGCGCTCGGGGGACAACGTGGTCTGGCGGTCGTGCGCGACCGCGACCGGCCGGCCGCCGGCGCCCCAGTACTCGACGGCCCGGACGATCGCGGGCAGCAGCGGGTCGAGCGGCGAGACGACGGGTTGCTCGTCGCGGAGCGTGATCCGGAGAAAGTCGTTGGCCGCGATCAGGAACGCTTCGGCTTCCGCCGTACGGCGGGAGGCGTCGTACAGGAACCGGGTCAGCTCCGGACGGGCGCCGAGCCAGGTGACGAGCGCATCGGCCAGGAAGTACGTCTTGTCGACCAGGAACACCCGTGCGTTGCCGAGCAACGGACCGTCGTCCCCGAGCAGCCACAGCAACACCGCGCGGTGCTTGGACCTGAGCAGATGAGTGGCTTTGTACATCGTCGCGGGCGACCGGATCCGCCGCCGCAACTCGGCGACACAGGCGGCCGCGTCGGCCTCGCTGATACAAACGCTCGCATGCGCGAACACGTCGGTCACACCACCGACGAGCTTCTCCCCTTCGTACCCGGACTCGTCACACGCGACCTCGAGAGCCCCCACCGGCTCCACCCGCGCTGCATCCACCACGCCAAGACTCTCTCACCCCCACTGGCGCACTGCACCTGATTACCGCGTGACCCAATCGAGGCCGGCCACCCTCTGGACGGGATGGCTACGCAGTGTCACCCTCACATGAAGTGGGATTTACAAAAGAATGTGCGAACCGTGGGGGGAACCATGGAGAAATTCCGGGAGGGAGAAAAGCTCCGCAAGCGGGTCTGGGTACAGAATGTCGCCGTCAACGCCACCGTGCTGGAAGCGAAGCTGAGGGCGATCCGCGCACGGCAGTCGGGCGACACGACGGTCGACGAGTTGCTCGACGGCGCCGAAGAGTTGATCCGCCGGGCCAAGGACGCGGCCTATCGCGACAATCCCATACCGACGCGGGTCGGGAACTGGGTGCGAGGCACGCTCATCGAGGCGGCGTACCAGAACCTGCATGCTGCCGAGGCGATCCTGGCGGCGCACTACAGCTCCGAAGAGGTCGAGGCAGAGATCCCGGAGGCCGTCGGCCGAGTCGAGGTCTCACTGCATCGCGACGACCTACGCCGACGGGATGCGCGAAGGATCCTCACGATGCCGCCGGAGTCGGACAGGGCGGTGTTACTGAGCAAATTGATCGAGATCGGTTACGCCGCTGCAGACCGGCAACATTCCCGGCTGCGCAGTTTCCGCAACATGATCTTGTTGTCCGCGATCATCCTCGGTGTTTTCGTCGGCCTCTTCGTACTCGCGGTCGCCATGAACCCGACCGCCGTACCGCTGTGTTTTCAGCCCGACGCGGACGGGCCGCAGTACTGCCCGACCGGCGGACAGCCCTCCAGCGACGACGTCCTCGTGGTCGCCCTGCTCGGACTCCTCGGTGCCGCGATCGCAGCCTCGCTGGCGATCAGGAAGGTCACGGGTACGTCAACGCCGTACCACGTCCCGATCGCGCTTGCCGTGCTCAAGGTTCCGTTCGGGGTGGTCACCGCGATCGCAGGCCTGATTGCCATTCGGGGCGAGTTCGTACCAGGCCTGAGCGCATTGGACTCGCAGGCCCAGGTGCTCGCGTACGCGCTGCTGTTCGGGTATGCCCAGCAACTCTTCACTGGACTCATCGACCATCAGGCCGAGGCGGTCCTCGCCCGTGTGCCGGGCAAGTCGGCCGTCGTCGCCCGGCCGGAGGCTCCGGCACAGGCGCTACCCAGACCCGAGACCCACGCCCGACCGGCCGCCGGCACCGTGGAAGGCTGAGCCACAGCAGTCGCGGGTGGTGGGTCCGAGTTCCCGAGTCGCCCTCCCAAGCCTCGGTCGAACTGAACACCACCACCCGCGACCACGGTGTGGGACGCCTAGCTGTGAGCCCCCCGCGTCGTTCGATCCCACGCCCCCTGCGAGATCGGCGACCCCGGACAGTGTCTGCGGCGTCCTCCCCTCCACCCCGTTGACTACACAGTGCCACGGGCGTCACCGCCTGCCTATCGCCCTGGGAATGAAGCCGTTCTGGCCTGGACGTCACCCCGGGAATGAGACTCTCTGTAGTCGTTTACGCAACCGTCGAAGCGCGGAAATCGCCGTCCGGCGGAAACGCCACTGTCACCAACTGGTGTCGAGAGGCTTGCCTTCGGTGTAGCCGGCGGCGGTCTGGATGCCGACGACGGCGCGCTGGTGGAACTCCTCGAGGGTGCCGGCGCCGACGTACGTGCACGAGCTCCGGATGCCGGAGACGATCGAGTCGAGCACGTCCTCGACGCTCGGGCGCTCGGCGTCGAGGTACATCCGGGCGGTCGAGATGCCCTCGCCGAAGAAGCCCTTCCGGGCCCGCTGGAACGGGGTGTCGTCGGCCGTCCGCGACCGCACCGCGCGGGCCGAGGCCATCCCGAAGCTCTCCTTGTAGATCCGGCCGTCGTTGTCGCGATGCGGGTCGCCGGGCGACTCGTACGTCCCCGCGAACCAGGACCCGATCATCACACTCGATGCCCCCGCGGCCAGCGCCAGCGCGACGTCCCGCGGATGCCGTACGCCGCCGTCCGCCCACACGTGCTTGCCGAGCTGACGCGCCCGCTCGGCACACTCCAGTACGGCGGAGAACTGCGGCCGGCCCACGGCCGTCTGCATCCGCGTCGTACACATCGCACCCGGTCCGACGCCGACCTTGATGATGTCCGCACCGGCCGCGACCAGGTCGCTGACGCCCTCGGCGGTGACCACGTTCCCGGCGACGATCGGGACGTCGGGCCCGAGGGCGCGGACCTGTTTGAGCACCTCGAGCATCCGCTCCTGGTGACCATGCGCAGTGTCGATGACCAGTACGTCGATTCCGACGTCCAGCAGCGCCTTCGCCTTCTGCTCGGCGTCGCGGTTGATCCCGATCGCGGCGGCGATCCGGAGCTTCCCGTTGGCGTCGACGGCCGGGTCGTACAGGGTCGCCCGCAGCGCCCGCTGCCGGGTGAGGATGCCGACGATGGTGCCGTCCGCATCGACCACGGGCGCGAGCCGGTGGCGACCGTCGTGCAGCAGGTCGAAGGCATGCTCGGGATCGATCCCGGCGGGCAGGGTCTGCAGCTCGCGGGACATGATCCCGTCCAACTGGGTGAAGCGGTCCACGCCGGCGCAGTCGGCGTCGGTCACCACCCCGACCGGGCGGCCGTCGTCGACCACGATCACCGCGTTGTGACCGCGCTTCGGTAGCAGGTTCAGCGCCTCGCCGACGGTCCCGGTCGGCGGCAGCACCAGCGCGGTGTCGTGGACGGTGTGCCGTTCCTTGATCCAGGCAACGACGTCGGCGACCACGTCGACCGGGATGTCCTGCGGGATCACCGCCAGCCCGCCGCAGCGCGCGATCGTCTCGGCCATCCGGCGGCCGGACACCGCAGTCATGTTCGCCGCGACGACCGGGATCGACGTCCCGCTGCCGTCGCTCGTGGACAGGTCCACGTCCAGCCGCGATACGACCGCGGACCGGTTCGGGACCAGGAAGACGTCACTGAACGTCAGATCCCCGGCCGGCTCTCGATCATGGTGAAAGCGCATGGCATGGCCCCTTCCGGCGGATGGCGTCACCATGGTCCCACGCAGTACCAGCTGGGTCGGGAGCCGGGCGATGAGCGCAATCCTCGAACGAGTGGTCGAGCGCACCATCCTCGACGACCACGACGGCCGCTCCGGCGCGCGCCTCGAACGCGTCCGCCTCGACGACGGGACCCGGCTCGTCGTCAAGTACGCCGATCCTGCTGCAGACCTCACCGTTGCGCTCACTGGCGGTGTCGATCGCGAGCGTCTGTTGTGGTCGTCGGGCGTCCTCGACCGGCTGCCGGCGGGCCTCGGTCACGCGATTGTCGACGTCTCCGACGAGGACGGTACGACGGTCACCGTGATGCGCGACCTGGGCGACGCCGTACCGGGCTGGAAACGCACGCTCACCACGGGTGAGTGCGATCGCATCCTCACTGCCCTGGTGGGTATGCATCGTGCCTTCGCTGGGGACGCTCCTGCCGGCCTCTGCCCGTTGGAAACGCGGCTGACTCTGCTGTCCCCTGAGGTCGCAGGCTCCCAACCCGGCGAACTGCCCCGCCTCATCCTGCGCGGCTGGGACCACTTCGCCGACCTCCTCGACCCGTCAGTCGTCGACGCAGTCTTCGCCCTGCACGCGAACCCGGCCACTCTGGCGACGGCGCTCCGCCGCGGCGGCACCACCCTCCTCCATGCCGACCTCTGGCCCGTCAACCTCGCCTTACTCCCCGACGAGCTCGTCTTCCTCGACTGGGCCTTGGCCACCGAAGGCCCTCCCGCCCTCGACCTAGCCATCTTCCTCTCCGGCTCCGCCGCCCACATCACCCCCACCCGCGAATCCCTCATCACCCGCTTCCGCGCCCTGAACCCCCACATCACCAGACCCGACATAGACCTCGCCCTCCTAGCCGGCCTACTCGACCTCGCCTGGAACAAGGCCCTAGACGCCACCACCCACAAACACCCCCAAACCCGCACCCAAGCCCACGCCGACCTGATGTGGTGGGCCCAGCACGCCCGCCCAGGCCTCGACCACCTCTAGGCGACAGCCCCCGGCGGCCGGCAACCGACACCCCGACTCCCGGCACGTCGACGACCGGCACCCCCGCCGCCTCACCAGTCCCTGAGTCCGGCCGAACCTGCGGTCTTCGTCCTGCACCAGGCGTTCGCCTACCCGTACACCGAGATCGCCGACATGCTCGGCCGCACGCCCGAAGCGATCCGCCAGGTCGCCCACCGGGCTCGCGAGCATGTCACCGCCCAGCGCCCCCGCTACCGAGTCACCGCCCGCGTCCAGCAGAAGGCGACCGAGCGCTTCATCGAAGCGACCCTCGGCGGCGACCTCGAAGCCCTGCTCGACGTCCTGGCCCCCGACGTCACGCTGTGGACCGACGGCGGCGGCAAGGGCCCCGCCACCAGCCTGCTCCCCGTACACGGCCGCGACACCGTCGCCGACCTGCTGATCACAGTCGCCCTGAACGTCCCCGCCGACGCAACCGTTGCCTACCGCAACATCAACGGCGACCTCTCAGCCGTCCTCTTCACCGCCGGCTCCCCCTTCGCCGTCCTGATCCTCGACCTCGACGGCCCCACATCACCGGCGTCTACTCCATCACCAACCCCGACAAACTCACCCGAATCTGACAAAACCGGCTCCGCGGGACGCAGGGTCGGACTTCTGTCAGCTAAGACTCAGGCGTTCGCAGCTCGGCCGCCCAGGCTGTAAAGAACTTCCGCAACGCAGCGGTTTCCTCAGCATTCACGGGCAGTTCGTCGTCGCCGAACCGGGACACCGCACCGGTCATGTCAGCGAAGACAGCTAGGCTGAACCCGGCGTCCACCTCGGCGGCCCAGGCCAGCAGGCGGTCCTTGTCGTACCGCTGCGCCAAGACGTACACGTCCGCGAAATCCCGGGCCTCGCCTCGATCGAAGAGCGCGATCACCTTGCGGCCGGCATGTTCTTCGAGACCGAACGTCGGGCCCGCGACGCTCGCAGTTTGATGGCCCGTTGGGCGCCGAGTCGAGCGCGAGGTCGACCAGCAGATCTTCGGGGCCGCAGACTACGATCCGGCAGAACGTGTCGCTGTCATGCACCCGATCTACCGTCCAGCCTCGGGCCTGCACCGCAGCCTCGAAGGCATCTCGGGCCGCCGCAACGTCCCCACGACCAGGCCCGGTGAAGAAGTCGAGATCCCGGGTCGGCCGGCTGGTGAGGCGCTGGGCTGCCAGCGCTGCGCCTCCGGCGAGCAGGAACCCGGCGCTGGCCGGCAGACTGAAGAACATCTGCGCGACGTCGAGCTGGAACGGGGTCAGACCGCCTGGGACATCGGCCGAATCGGCGGTCACGCCGCCGCCACGATCGCGTCCTCAACCGTTTCTGCCCAGGCGGCACGGACCGCGCGCGGGAGCACCAGGTCGTCCCACAGGTCGATGAGAAGGGCACCATCGACGTACTTGAGGATGTCTTCAGGGCCGCCTTCGCGCAAGACGATCTCGTACGCCCGCGCTCGCTGCGCCCGGTCCCGCAGGTTGAACTGCCTTCCCGGGTCGGACCAGTTCAGATGCAGCGGGAGCTTGACGGATGCCAGCGCCTCCTGGATCGGGAGTCTGGGCAGTGTCGTAGGCACCACGATCACACGACCCCGGGACGTTCCACGCTCGACGAAGGTCACCCGCGGTCGGATGTCCAGCTCGAAGCCGGCTTCTCCGAGCAGTCGCGTCGCTGTCTCCAGCGTTGGCGACTTCCTGCCGTGTTCGTAGGCCGACAAGGTCGGGCGCGACGTACCGGCCCGTCGGGCAAGCTCCTCCTGGTTCAGGCCCGCCTCCCGCCGAGCGCGTCGCAGTATCTCCGCTGTGCTCATGGATCCACCACCCTCGATGTATCCGAAAGGATACCTCACAGATTTCAGACAGCAGAAGGCCGGCTCCCTCTGGCGTGAGGGAGCCGGCCTGTGTGCTGGTACGGCGGTCAGCGGAGGTCGAAGCGGTCGAGCTCCATGACCTTGGTCCAGGCGGCGGCGAAGTCCTCGGCGAACTTCTGCTTCGCGTCGTCGCTGGCGTAGACCTCGGCGACGGCGCGCAGTTCGGAGTTGGAGCCGAAGACCAGGTCGGCGCGGGTGCCGGTCCACTTGACCTCACCCGACGCGTCACGGGCCTCGAAGACCTCCTGGCTGTCGTCGACCGCGGTCCACTCCGTGCCCAGGTCGAGAAGGTTCACGAAGAAGTCGTTGGTCAGCGAACCCGGGGTGTCGGTGAAGACGCCCAGCTTCGAGCCGTCGTAGTTCGCGCCCAGCACACGCAGGCCGCCGACCAGGACAGTCAGCTCGGGCGCGCTCAAGGTGAGCAGGTTGGCCTTGTCGAGCAGCAGGTACTCGGCCGGCAGCCGGTTGCCCTTGGCGTAGTAGTTGCGGAACCCGTCGGCGGCCGGCTCGAGCGCGGCGAAGGAGTCGACATCGGTCTGCTCCAGCGACGCGTCCACGCGGCCCGGGGTGAAGCCGACCTGTACGTCGTACCCGGCGTTCTTGGCCGCCGCTTCGACACCCGCCGTACCGGCGAGCACGATCAGGTCGGCCAGCGAGACCTGCTTGCCGCCGGCGGCGTTGAAGGACTTCTGGATGCCCTCGAGCGTGTTCAGCACGGTGGCCAGCTCGTCCGGGTTGTTGACCTCCCAGCCGCTCTGCGGCTCGAGGCGGATGCGGGCGCCGTTCGCGCCGCCGCGCTTGTCACTGCCGCGGAACGACGACGCCGCCGCCCACGCGGTCGAGACCAGCTGCGCGACCGACAGGCCCGACGCGGTGACCTGAGCCTTCAGGGCGTCGATGTCGGCGGCGTCGATGAGCTCGCCCTCGACCGCCGGCAGCGGGTCCTGCCAGATCAGCGTCTCGCTCGGAACCTCCGAGCCGAGGTAACGCACGACCGGACCCATGTCGCGGTGGGTCAGCTTGAACCAGGCGCGGGCGAACGCGTCCGCGAACTGGTCCGGGTTGTCCTTGAAGCGCCGCGAGATCTCCTCGTAGATCGGGTCGAAGCGCAGCGACAGATCGGTCGTCAGCATCGTCGGCTTCTGCTTCTTCGCCGCGTCGTAGGCGTCCGGGATGATGTCCTCGGAGTCCTTCGCCACCCACTGGTGCGCGCCGGCCGGGGACTTGGTCAGCTCCCACTCGTAGCCGAACAGGATCTCGAAGAAGTCGTTGCTCCACTCGGTCGGCGTCGTGGTCCAGGTGACCTCGAGGCCGCTGGTGATCGCGTCCTTGCCCTTGCCGGTGCCGTAGGTGCTCTTCCAGCCGAGCCCCTGCGCCTCGATCGGCGCACCCTCCGGCTCCACCCCGACGTGGTCGGCCGGGCCGGCACCGTGGGTCTTGCCGAACGAGTGGCCGCCGGCGATCAGCGCGACGGTCTCCTCGTCGTTCATCGCCATCCGGCCGAAGGTCTCGCGGATGTCGCGGGCCGCGGCGATCGGGTCCGGGTTGCCGTTCGGGCCTTCCGGGTTCACGTAGATGAGACCCATCTGTACGGCGCCGAGCGGGCTCTCCAACTCGCGGTCGCCGGTGTACCGCTCGTCGCCCAGCCAGGTGGTCTCCGGACCCCAGTACACGTCCTCGTCCGGCTCCCACACGTCCGCACGGCCGCCGGCGAACCCGAAGGTCTCGAAGCCCATCGTCTCCAGCGCGACGTTCCCGGTCAGGATCATCAGGTCGGCCCAGGAGATCTTCTGACCGTACTTCTTCTTCACCGGCCACAGCAGCCGGCGGGCCTTGTCCAGGTTGCCGTTGTCCGGCCAGCTGTTCAGCGGCGCGAACCGCTGCTGGCCCGCGCCGGCGCCACCGCGGCCGTCGCTGATCCGGTACGTGCCCGCGCTGTGCCAGGCCATCCGGATCATGAACGGGCCGTAGTTCCCGAAGTCGGCCGGCCACCAGTCCTGGGACGTGGTCAGCACCTCGGCGATGTCCGCCTTCACCGCCGCCAGGTCGAGGGTCTTGAACTCGGCCGCGTAGTCGAACTCCTCGCCGAGCGGGTTCGCCACGGCCGGGTTCTTCGCGAGGATCTTCAGGTTGAGCCGCTCCGGCCACCAGCCGCGGTTGCCGCCGCCCTGGGTCGGGTGCGGCGCCCGGGTGGTGTGCGCGACCGGGCACTTGCCCTGGCTCTCCGTGGACGCTTCCGCCGGCAGCGGCGGGTGGTTCTCAGACATCGGATCCCTTCCAGACTGGACGTTTCGAGGAAGTCATGAACTACGTGCGGTGGAGCAGTCGGAGCACAGGCCCCAGTAGATGACCTCGGCCTCGTCGATGACGAACCCGTGGTCGTCGGACGCGGTCAGGCACGGCGCATGACCGACCGCACAGTCGACATCGGCGATGACACCGCACGACCGGCAGACGACGTGATGATGGTTGTCCCCCACCCGCGACTCGTACCGCGCGACCAGGCCGTGCGGCTGAATCCGCCGTACCAGCCCGGCTGCGGTCAACGTGTGCAGCGAGTCGTACACCGCCTGGTGCGAGACCTCGGGAAGTTCGTTGCGCACGGCACCGATAATCGAGTCCGTGTCGGCATGCGGATGCGCATGTACGGCGCCCAGCACAGCCAACCGCGGCCGAGTCACCCGCAGCGCAGCGCCCCGCAACAACCCCTGAAGCTCCTCACCCGACGGCACGCCCCGAGTCTGCCCCCTTTTCTGGAACCAGTCAAGATTAGCTTCCACAGCATGTTGCCGGTGTCGCCCCCACGCGCCAGCTCCACGCGCTCCTACGTCGCGTGCTCGGCCGGCGCTCCCACCCGCCCCTCTTGCGCGGCTACCACCGCTCGTCCGACCACACTTGCGATCCGCAAACCGCAATCAGCCCACGCAGCCGCCACGCCCGCTCCTGCGTCGCGTGCTCACGGCTTGCTGGATCCCGGGTTCGGCGGGCTCCGGGTTCAGGAGTTGGCTGGCTGGAAGAGTTTCCACTGGCCTTCGGAGACGATTTCGACGGTGCCGTCGACCACCTTGATCGCGGTGTCGTCGTCGATTGCGTACGTCGGCGCGGGAATCCTCGCCGCCCACTTCTCGGCGTTGGCAAACGAAGCGTCAGGATGGTGTTCGTGCTCCAGGTGCGGGATCACCCCGAAGTCGACGAGTCCCGTTCCCTGACCCGTGACCAGGATCCTGTCGATGTCGCCCTGGGGCGTGCTGAAGACCACCTCTTCCAACTTCAGCGGTCCATCGTTCACGCGGGGCGGATCGACGTACGTCTCGACGAACGTCGAGGTGGCAGCGATGCTCCCCGCGCTCACCCCCACGTACACCGCATCAGAGCGCAACGTCGGCAGGAGATCAGCCAGACCCGACCGCCGCATCCAATTAGCGAGGAACAACGGGTCACCACCCCAGACCAGCAGCGCATCGGCCTCCCGAACCGTCGGCACCCAAGCCTCCTCCTCGATACTCGGCAGCACCGACAACTCCAGAATCCCCAACGACTTCCAGCCCAATTCAGCCAACCGCGACGGCCCCTTACCGGAGAGCGCCCGCCACGCCGCCCCGGCCCCACCAGGGAACGGATAGATGGCCGTGGGGATGAAGAGAGCGCTGGACTCTTCGATCGACTTCCCCAACAAATCAACCAACGCATCCCGGATGCTGTCGTTCTTGATCCCGCCAGACGTAAGAAGAGCTCGCATTCTCCTACCTTCCTATTTCCCGTCACAGCATTCGATCAACCCGAATCGACCTGAGCCCAGCGCCACCGGCCAAAGGCCGTACCCATCGGGAAGCGCCATACGGATCTCTGTGCAGTCGACCCGAACGCGGTGTTCTCCCCACGCACAACCTGCACGCGCCTTCGACACCTTCCCCGGGCACGCGCGCACCGTACCCCCGGATCGTCAACCGTCGCCAGAAGCCAGCGTGCGCCTATCTCGCCCCGCGCTGAATCGCCCGCTGCCGCCATTCCTCGGTCCGGTCGCGACCGCGACGCCCGACGTACATGGTGAGATCACCGATCAGACCCTGTGCACTCATTCGAAAGGTCTCTCTGGTCCCGAAGTGGCCCATGAACGCGTGCGGCTCCGTGCGGTGGTCGGCGCAGAGTTCGATGATGCGCTTCTCAGCCGAGGCAACTTTGTCGAAGGGAGCACCGAGCCGCAAATGAGCGTCCAGCCGCCCAAGGCCAGATGTGGTGAGCCCAATCTTGAGCAGCCGACTCCCGCGGGCCTGGAACCGCACAAGGTAAAGAAGCGCCGGCCAAGCGGGGTCTCGCGCGGTGGACCGTCGCCATGGTTCGCCACCACAGAAGTAGCACAGCGGCGGCGCACCCTCACCTGTCTTGGGATCCGTCCGCCGGAATTGCCACGCCGGCACGATCGCGCCGCACGCTTTGTGCCGATACCAGACGGACGAGGCGAACTCGGGTCGGCCACCGGTGTTCAGCAGATGGTGCCGCGCGTAGGCGACCAACTCGAACCCTGCGGCGAGTTCCTCCGTACGGCGCTCAGCCAGAAACCGATCGTCCGACACCTGGCGAATGTCGCACTCGAAGCACGGCCGACGCTCGCCACGATGCACCATCACGCGATGCCCGCAGTTCGAGCAGGTCAGAAGATCGACCGGGAACTCCGGGATCTCGCGAGCCCGAATCCCACGAGTGCACGCCCTGCAGTACGACCGGCATCGATCGACACGGCGACAGCAGACCAGGTCCGGTGTCGCACGCTCACATCCCGGGCTCCGACAGACTGACACCGCCCCTCCTCTCGCTCAGAACGTTGCCGATTCGACGTATCCAGGATGGACTGGAACAGGTAGACCGACGCGAAATCCTGGGAGGACGAGTGTGGACTGGCTGACCAGACACTGCACGGAGGTCAAGGCCGTGTTCGATCTCCTCGGGCACGATGAGAACGACCTGACCGCCGCACTCGGATTCACGCTCCCACATTGCGACGACTTGCTCGAAGCAATCGTTCGCCGTACCGCACCAGGAATCGGCCGCCCGGATCGGAACCAGATCGCGATCGATCTCGAGGTCCGCGACCAGGTCGGCCGCACCGACCTGGAGGTCGCCTGTCCCAAGCCAGCGAGGCGCTGGCCAGGACCCAGCTGCCAGCGGAGATCGATGGGGTACCTAAGGTCCACCTGCCGTGGCTGCACGTTCTGGCCGGCATCGTCGCGGTGCGGTCGGCCTGCCGCGGCCGCGAGCGCTTCTGGCTCGACCAGCTCGACACCTACCTTGCAGGAGTGATCAACGTGCGAAGCGTGGCCGACAGCTGGACATACTGCGTCGCCGTGAACGACCAACAACCCGGTGGCGGCGGCCCACACACGTTCCGCCAGTTCGTCACCGACGAACACTGCTACTTCCACCCGTACGGCGTCAGCGGCTGGCCAACCGAACCACCCAACTTCATCGCGTTCCGATGGCAAGGCTCAGTCCACCGAGTCCGACCGCCGAGGTGGTCCCCAGCCTCCTGGAACGCTGGCCCGACATCCCACCAACCGAGGACACGACTCGACCCCACGCAATCTACGACCTGGGTCCACGCATTCCCCCATTCGACCCGATCCCCAACGGCGCCCAGTACCGCGCATCCCGCCTCTGGGTCCTACTGGACCAACTACAAACCTCCCCCGCCCTCGCCCAAACAAGGGCCCTCAACGCCTGACCCCATCGACCGAACTCACTCTCCACTGAAGTTCGTTGCGCCAAGCATCGATCGACACAGCTGCGCCTCGGGTGACGACGCGTGAGGTAGTCAGCTGTAGTGGGTACGGTCGAGGCAGTTCAGGAAGTTCGTCTCAGTCAGCCGGGTGTTCCAGATCCAATGCGTCCGGTCACTTGGTCGCAGCTCGTAGGAGTTGTCGCCGGGCACGTACCAGGAGAACGTCTCGACCTTCGCCGCGCGCAGGGCCAGCACCTCGTCGATCGCAGGAACCAGGTCGCTGTCCAGTGACGCGAGAATCACCAGATCGACATCGTCGCGCAGTGCGTGCCGCACCAACGCGAGTGCGCACAGCACGTCGACGCCCTTCTCCGATGGTGGACCGGACGGGATCTTGGTTCCGGTGACCGGATCGCGGAGCGCCTTTCCGTCGCCGTCGTACAGGTAGCGGTACTTCAGCGGACGGAGGGTCACCGTGACTCGCTTGTCGCGTTCCCAGTGTGCTTTCTGTGCCTGATTCCGGGCGTAGGCCTTCGGCTCGTGATCGGGGCTCGGCTCGCCGCGATACACATCCACCCGTCGAAGCACAGCATGTGGATATCCCGGACGCTGCCGTGAATTGCGCACGTGAAGCAACTGCTGAGCGAAGAACAGTGGATCGACCAGTACCTCGTGCTTCGGCCCGTACTTGGTCTTCTCGAAGCGTTGGTGTCCGGTGAGGTGCACGTTCTGGTAGTCGATCACCACAACAGCACGCAGGTCGGGCATCAGGCGTTATCCCCCAGGAAATGAAAAACCCCACCAGTCCCGGAGGACGGTGGGGAGCTAGACCGCAATCTTCACACGGCCGACCAGACGGAGGCAAATCGAAGTCTCATCCAGGCCCCCTCACTCTGGCACACGAGGCAGGCAACCGGCATGAGCCCGTACGAGGCGGTTGCAGCAAGCCGCGAGTGCGCGACGCAGGAGCGGGCGTAGCGGCTACGGCGTCCGGGGGCGGCGCCCAACCGACGCCGCCGAGCGAAGCGACGGCGCCACCCGACCGCCGCGCCCAACCGACGCCGCCGAGCGAAGCGACGGCGCCACCCGACCGCCGCGCCCAACCGACGCCGCCGAGCGAAGCGAGGGCGCTAGGGGGTGCGGGTGGCGGAGCCCCCGCCTGCGGCAAGCGAAGCGCAGCCGCACAACACGACGAAGGCGAGGCGGTCAGCGCAGAAACTGCGCGACACACCTCGCCTATCGCCTTCGTGGAGCTGAGGGGATTCGAACCCCTGGCCTCTTCGTTGCGAACGAAGCGCGCTACCAACTGCGCCACAGCCCCGAGCGGTGCGCCGGGTTTCCCTGGCGACCGCGAAACTCTAACACGCACATGGTCGCTGGTTAAAACCGAGGTTGTCGAGTGGGTTTCAGTCGCCGACGGCGCGCTTGACCTCGGGCTCGACGGGGGTCACCACCGGTTCGGCGGGCTTCTCGGCGGGGTCCGTCGTACGGGCGCTGGAGAAGACCTCGTCGTCGGTGAGGGAGATGGTGCGGACCGTGCGGTCGGGGGCCTTCTCCTTCATGACGTACGTCGGCAGCGTGACGGGCACCGGGTCCCACAGGCCCTCGGACGCGGCGGGCTTTTCGGCGGGCGCGGGCGATGAAGCGGGGAGCTTGACCTCGATGGTCAGCTCCTCGTCGGGCGACGGAGCGGGCTTGCCGGCGGGACCGCGGTCGTGTCGGGCCTGGGCGCGGGCCCGGCGCTCGGCGGCGATGCGGGCACGCTCGCGCGCCTGGCGCCGTAGCTGCACCCGGGTGAGTACGACGAACGCGACGATCAGCGCGCCCGGGATCGCGACCGTCCACCAGAGCAGGATCTCCAGGCCGGCCAGTGCGGTCACCGACAACAGCGAGAGGGTCAGGATCGACAGGACCCGCCGGCGGCGCATCGCGGCCACCCGGCGGGCACGGTTCGGGACGTAGCGGTGCCGAACCGGCGGCGGCAGGTCCTCCTCGACCGCACCCGAAGCCGAGCCGGCAGCAGCACCCGAGGCAGCCCCCGAAGCCGAGGCACCAGCCGGGCGTACGACGTACCGCGGCCGCGACGGGTCGCGCGAAAGCACCCGTGCGTCAGCGGCCGATGACACCGGCCGGCGCCGGGCCTCGTCTCCACGCTTCAGCATCATCGGGACGAGGTAGGCGGCCCACGCGGCGACGATCGCCACATAGATCAGCCCTGTCGTCCCCATGCGACGACGCTAAGACCCAGCGAGGGCCAGATGAGGCATGTCCGCCGGTGTGTCGCAAGAGAACTCGTGTGACTGGTGTGAACAGCACGCAGCGTAGTCAGGTCAGTCGCGATACGAGACCGGGCCCGACTTCCTCGACGTTGAGGGCGAAGATGCGGTGGTCGCGCCAGTCGCCGTCGATGTGCAGGAACCGCGGCCGCTCGCCCTCGTACCGGAAGCCGAGCTTCTCCACGACCCGCAGACTCGCCTTGTTCTCGGGGCGGATCGCCACCTCGATCCTATGCAGGCCGAGGGTGAACCAGCAGTGGTCCGCGGCCATCGCGACCGCGGTCGGCACGATGCCGCGGCCGGCGTACTGCTCGTCGACCCAGTAGCCGAGGTTCGCCCAACGCGCTGAGCCATAGGTGATTCCGGACACGGTGAGCTGCCCGACCAACGGCCACTTCGCCCGTCCACCAGCTCCTGCAGCACCGCCGTAGGTAATGACGAACGGCAGCATGCGCCCGTAGCGGGCCTGCCGGTTCCAGTCGCGTGCCATCGCGCGGAACGTGCGTGCGCCGTCCTCCGCGCCCGGCGGCTGGGTGGCGTCCCACGGACGCAGCCAGCTGACGTTGCGTTGGCGTGCGGCGGCCCACTCGGCGCCGTCGCCGGCACGCAACGGCCGGAGCCCGACCTGCCCGTGCCGAAGCTCGACGGGCCAGTGGACGATGGCCATCAGTCGGTGTCCGTCCTGACGTGGTCGCCACCGCGGACCTGGTCGACGGCGTGCCGCAGCAACGGCTCCAGCACGGCCAGCCCGTCCTTCACCCCGCCACGCGACCCGGGCAGGTTCACGATGATCGTCGTACCCGCGACACCGGCCAGGCCGCGCGACAGAGCAGCAGTCGGTACGCCGTTCACCACGCCATACGCGCGAATCGACTCGGCGATCCCAGGGATGACGCGGTCCAGGACAGCAGCCGTCTCCTCGGGCGTCGCGTCGGTCGGCGAGATCCCGGTCCCGCCGGTCGTGAGGATCACGTCGTACGACGCCGAGACACCTGCGCGCAGCGCATCACCTACTGGCGCACCGTCGGGCACCACTTCAGGACCGGAGACCTCGAAGCCCCACTCAGCCAGCCGGGAAGCGATCAGTGGACCTGTGGTGTCGGTGTAGACACCGGCGGCGGCGCGGTTGGACACGCTGACGACCAGAGCCCTCACGGCCGCTCCCAGTGCCCGGTCTTGCCGCCTTCTTTCAGCTCGACGCGTACGTCGGACAGCACCGCGGCCGGGTCGATCGCCTTCACCATGTCGATCACTGCGAGCCCGGCGACCGCCACTGCGGTCAGCGCCTCCATCTCGACACCGGTCCGGTCCGTCGTCTTCACCGCAGCGGTGATCAGTACGGCGTCGTCCGCCACCTCGAGGTCCACCTTCGCCCCGGTGATCGCGATCGGGTGGCAGAGCGGAACCAGGTCCGGCGTGCGCTTGGCGCCCATGATCCCGGCGATCCGGGCCACGCCGAGCGCGTCCCCCTTGGGCACACCCTCGCCGCGCAGCGCAGTCACCACCTCGGCCGAGACGTAAACCTTGCCGCTGGCAACGGCTCGGCGGCTGCCCGCCGACTTGGCCGAGACGTCCACCATCCGCGCGGCCCCGGTCTCGTCGACGTGGGTCAGTCCGGTGGCAGGCGTCGTACCGGTCTCGCGCCCGGGGTCCGTCATCCCGTCTCCTCGTCCAGCAGCATGAGCTCCACCTGGTCACCGGCCCGGACCGACGTCACGTCCTCGGGCACCACGATCAGCGCGTTCGAGCGGCTCAGCCCGCCGAGCAGGTGTGAGCCGTGCCCGCCGACTGTACTGGCCATCCAGCCCTCGTCGCCGGACGTGGCCGCAGCGCGGACGAACTGACGCTTCCCGCCCGGCGAGTTGAAGCTGTCCAGCGAGACCCCGTGCACCGGCTGTCGGCGGTACGGCATCTGCCCCATCAGCTTGCGCAGCGCTGGCCGGACGAACACCTCGAAGGACACGTACGCCGACACCGGGTTCCCGGGCAGCGTGAAGATCGGCACCTCCTCCTCACCGAGGACACCGAACCCCTGCGGCTTCCCCGGCTGCATCGCGACCTGCGGGAAGTCGACTGTGCCGGTCTTGGTGAGGACCTCCTTGACCACGTCGTACGCGCCCATGCTGACGCCACCGGTGGTGATCACCAGGTCGGCGCGGACGAGCTGGTCGGACAGGGTGTCCATGATGCGCTTCGGGTCGTCGCCGACGATCCCGACGCGGTACACCACCGCTCCGGCGTCCCGCGCCGCGGCGGCCAGCGTGTAGCTGTTCGAGTCGTAGATCTGCCCCTCGTGCAGCTTGCTGCCCGGCTCACGCAGCTCAGCTCCGGTCGACACGACCACTACCCGCGGCCGCGGCCGCGCCTTGACCCGGGCCCGGCCGACAGCGGCCAGTACGGCGACCTGCCGCGGACCGATCAGGGTGTCGGCGTCCAGCACCTTCTCCCCCGCCTGCACGTCCTCACCGGCTCGCCGCACCGACGCGCCCAGTGCGGGCTGCTGAGCAATGCGCACATTCGCCGTGCCACCGTCGGTCCACTCGACCGGTACGACGCTGTCGGCGCCACGTGGCATCGGTGCGCCGGTCATGATCCGCACGCACGTCCTGGGCGTCACCACGATCGGCTCGACCCGGCCGGCCGCGATCTCACCGACCACGGGCAGCGTGACCGGGTTGTCCTGGGTCGCCCCCGCCAGGTCGGCAGCCTGGACGGCGTACCCGTCCATCGCGGAGTTGTCGAACCCCGGCAGGCTCAGCCCCGAGACGACGTCCTCGCAGAGCACCAGCCCGACAGCCTCCATCAACGGCTGCTCGAACGCCGGCAGCGCCCGCACCCTCCCCAGCACCACTTCCAGGTGTTCATCCACACTCCGTCTCACGCCCCGACCCTAATCCAAGCGGGCCGCCGCGGCTCAGCCGGTGGATTCGGGGTGGTTCCCCCAGGTCATCCGGATGTCCGGAGCGCGCTCCTCGTTCGCGGAGCCGTCGGTACGGCGTACCTCAGTGAAGCCGTGCGCCTGGTAGAAGGCCTGCGCCCGGAGGTTGGACTGGAAGGTCCACAGCGCCAGACCGCCGGGCCGGAGGTCCTTGGCGAGGTCCACCAGCGCGGAGCCGATGCCGAGACCGTGCGCGTCCGGGTCGACGTACAGCTGGTCGAGGTCGTCACCGTCCAGGGTGAGGACTGCGACGATCCGGCCGTCGTCGAGCGCGACCCAGGTCTGGGCGTCGGGCAGCAGTACGTCGGCGAACCAGGTGGCCACCTGGTCGAGGCTGTGGATCGCGGCGGGCAGCTGCGCCGGGTCGGCGTGCCGCGAGCGCCACCACAGCCGGGCCGCCTCGTCGGTGTCGTACGGCTCCAGCGGCCGGATCAGCAGGTCGTCCACATGCTCCCCCAGGTACGAGCGTCAGCCGCCGAGCTCGGCGCCGTCCGGGATCTCCCGGCGCTCACCCTCTGCCGCGGCGATCTCGACGTCCCCGACCACCGTCACATCTTTGCCGAAGGCAACGTCACCGCGCACCTCGAGCCGGTCGGCCCGGACCAGCGACGGCGGCCCGGCCGGGAACCGGGCCTCGAAGTCGGCCAGGATCTTGAAGAACTCCGGGTCCAGGTCGACGTACGGCTCGTCACCCTCGTGGGTCGTGGTCAGGTCGCCGGCCTCGGTCAGCTCGTAGACGTCGGACCGCAGCACCAGCAGGTCGTTCGTGGTCTTCACCGGCTTGAAACGGCTCCGGTCCACCAGCACCGCCTGGGAGCCCTCGAAGGTCTCGATCGCGGTGCCCATCCCGGTCTCCAGCTGAATCACCTTCGGCGACGACGGGTCGGCCGGGTCGACGGTCTTGCGGTTCACGATGATCGGCAGCCCGAGGATCCCGTCGTGCCCGGCCATCAGCTCGGCCAGCCGGTCCAGGTCGATCCACAGGTTGTTGGTGTTGAACGTCTTGTGCCGGGTGATGTCCTGGAAGTGCTTGCCGTCCTCCTCGGCGACCTGTGCGCTGTCCCGCAGGATCAGCCGGCCGTCGGACTTGCGCACCGCGACGTGCCCGCCCTTGCGGTCGGACCGGGTCCGCCGGCAGACCTCCATCCCGAACGGCACGTCGTGCTCGGCCATCCAGGCGGCGATCCGGGCGTCCGGGGTGGCGCCAAGGTTGTCGGCGTTCGAGATGAACGCGTGCCGGAAACCGCGCTCTCGCAGCGCGTCCAGGGTGCCGGAGGCAACCAGCGCGGTGAACAGGTCGCCGTGACCGGGCGGGCACCAGGCCAGCTCCGGGTCCGGCGGCCATTCGGCCGGCGTCAGGTCGTCGGCGAGCAGCTTGGGCTCCATGTTCTGCAGGAAGTCGAGCGGGAGGCCGTCGAGCGCGAGGCCGTCGTACTCGCTCAGGATCTGCAGCGACTCCTCCTTGGTCCGGAAGGAGTTCATCAGCACGAGCGGCAGCGGTACGTCGTACTCCGCGCGGGTGCTGAGGATCTGGCGGGCGATGATGTCGAGGAAGCTCAGCCCGTCCTTGACCGGGAGCGCCGACTTCGGCCCGGTCACGCCCATCGACGTGCCGAGGCCACCGTTGAGCTTGATCACCACGGTCTCGGCCAGCGCGGCCCGCATCGCCGCCGGCTCGGCGTCGAGATGGTCCAGCTGCGGCAAGTCCCCCACCGGCTCGATGTCGTCCTCGCGGATCTTGCCCTGCTGACCCGACTCGAGCAGCCGGTAGTAGTGGGTGAAGACCCGGATCGCGACCTCGGCAGCGCCGGCCGCGCGCATCTTGTCCTGCGCTTGTCGTAGACCTGCCTCACTCATGTCCCAACCCTAGGGGACGCCGGGTAATCACCGTGTTATCCGCGTCACGTGCTTACGATCAGGGAGTGTTCCCGTCCAAGGCCGCTGCACGTCAGCACCTGCTGAGCGCCCGCAGGGCTCGTCCGCACACGGGCGACCTGCTGGAGACTGCTCAGGCGCAGCCTGTGGTGCAGGCGGCGCGGCGGATCGCTCTGTACGTGTCGATGGGCGCGGAGCCGCAGACCGGGGCGCTGATCGACTGGCTACTGGCTACTGGCCGTGAGGTGCTGCTGCCGATCCTGTACGCCGACAACGACCTCGGTTGGGGTGTCGCACCGGGCGCCGCCGACCTCGTACCCGGCCGGCTCGGCCTGCGGGAGCCACCTGCCGACCTTGGCCCGGACGCTATCGCCACAGCCGACCTGGTCATCTGCCCAGCGGTCGCGGTCGCCCGCGACGGTGTGCGTCTCGGCCGCGGCGGCGGGTCGTACGACCGCGCCCTGGCCCGCGTCAGCCCTGGTACTCCGATCTGGGCCGCGGTGTACGACCCAGAGGTAGTCGACGAGCTCCCGTCCGACACGCACGACCACCTGGTGCACGCAGCGCTGACGCCAAATCGGTTGATCGCGCTGAGAAGATCGGCGGATGACTGAGAACGCAGTACAAGCCGCCGCGGCAGCCGCACGGAGCCTGGGCCTGACTGTCGACGACCCGACCGTTCTGTACGACGCGTTCTCCGTGGTGGTCCACCTCAAGCCGTCACCGGTGGTCGCGCGGGTCCCTCTGGCCCTGCCAGAACCCCTGATGCAGCCGGAGGTCGCCGTACGGCGGATGCAGCGTGAGGTGGACGTGACCGCGTGGCTGGTGGCGCAGGGCAAGCCGTGCGTGACACCGAGCCCGCTGGTGCCGCTGGAGCCGGTGCAGCAGGACGGGTTCTCGATGACGTTCTGGCAGTTCGTTGAGCAGGACAAGTCCGTGGAGCTCGACTTCCTCGCCGGGACTGCGCGGGCTGCCGAGCTGCACGCCGTACTCGCGGACTACCCGCAGGAACTGCCGTGGATGACGCCGCTCCTCGCAGTGCCGTCGGCGCTCGCCGTGCTGGAGGCTGTGCCGGGTCTGCTCGAGCAGGAGGACCTGGACCGGGCACGAGCCGAGTGGGAGGTGCTGAAGCCGCTCCTGACCAGGCGGAGCGCCTTCGAGGAGGTCTTCCCGTCGGCGACGATCCAGACGATCCACGGCGACGCACCGTCGTACAACGTGATCCCCACCGCGGACGGCGTGCTGCGGTCCGACTTCGAGGACACCACGCTCGGTCCGATCGAGTGGGACATGGCCGGGTTCGGTCCGGACCTCGGGAAGGTCTACAACGAGGCTGCGGCTGCGCTGGGGCGCCCGCTGCTGGACGAGCGGGTCCAGCAGGTCATGGACACGTCACGGGTGCTGCAGGTCATCGCGTGCACGTCGATGGTGCCCTTGCTGCCCGCGCTGGCGGACGGGATCCGGATGTTCGTCGGGCAGTGGCGGGACACCCCGTTCGCTGGTGGACTGGGCTGATGCTGAGCCAGTACGTCGACAACGGCGACCTCCCGGGATTGGTATCGCTGGTGAGCCGGGCCGGTGAGACGCGCGTCGAGGTACTGGGCAACACCGCCTTCGACGGCCCGCCGATGCAGCGGGACAGCCTGTTCCGGGTCGCCTCGTTCACCAAGCCGATCGTCGCTGCGGCCGCGATGATCCTGGTCGACGAGCTTCGGCTGTCCATGGACGGACGGGTCGACACCCTGCTGCCCGAACTGGCCGCGACGCGGGTGCTGCGCAGTCCGGACGGGCCGGTCGACGACGTCGTCCCGCTGGAACGGCCGATCACGCTGCGGGACCTGTTGACCTTCCGGCAGGGGCTGGGTGAGACGGACCACCCGGGCATCCGGCAGCGGGAGGACGAGCTGGAGCTGCGGACGTTCGGGCCGCCGGTGCCGCGCACTCCGCTCGAGCCGGACGAGTGGATGCGACGGTTCGCGACGCTGCCGCTGCAGTACCAGCCTGGTCAGCGCTGGATGTACTCGACTGGCTCGCACTTGCTCGGCGTACTGATCGCACGAGCCACAGAGCAGCCGCTGGAGGAGTTCCTGCAGGAGCGGCTGTTCGAGCCGCTCGGGATGCGGGACACGGGTTTCACCGCCCCCGACCCCACGCGACTGACCACGGCGTACGTCGGCGACGACCTGCTCGACCCCGCGGCGGCGAGCCAGTGGCTGCAGCCGCCGTCGTTCCCCGACGCGAGTGGTGGGCTGATCTCGACGGCGGATGACTTCCACGCGTTCGCCCAGATGCTGCTGACCGGCGGCGACCGCATCCTGTCACCGGCGGCGGTCGCAGAGATGACGACGGACCACCTGACGGCCGGCCAGCGTACGGCGGCCGCCGACTTCCTCGGCCCGGACACCGGGTGGGGCTATGGGCTCTCGGTCAGCGCCGACCGCTACGGCTGGGCCGGCGGACTGGGCACGCTCTGGTCGACCACTCCGGCCGACCAGACGATCTCGATCCTGCTGACCCAGCGAGCGCTGTGGACCTGGCCGGAGGAGCTGTTCGCCGAGGCCAACTCCCCCGCCTGGTGACTGCTACGGCTCGGGCTTGGTGAAGGTGAGCGTGTGCTCGCGGACCGCCTCGACTGCGCCCTTGGTGTAGGCCCACGGCAGCGTCTCACCGCGCACCCACAGGTCCGTCTGGTCCGTGTAGTTCGACGAGAACGCGTGCCCGGACACACCGGTCAGGTTGATCCACCGGGACTTGTCGAAGTCGGACAGGTCCACGACCATCCGCATCGACGGCGTCGCGGTCACGCCGTACCCCTTCGAGGCGTCCCACGCGGTCGCGTTGACGATCGAGGAGCCGCCGCCCAGCTCGTACGGACCGCGGTTGAACAGCTTGTCCACCGCCCCGATGCCGGACTTGCCGAGCGTCTGGTTGGTCAGCGTGAGCTTGTGCAGCTGACCCCACTTCCAGTTGGCCGGGTCGCGCGCCATCTTCTGGGTGATCTCCTGCCGCGCGTCGATCATCGCCTCGCGCAGGATGTCGTCCCGGCTCTCGTGCTGCCCGGTCCGCAGGTCGTCCCACCAGCCGCTGTTCGGCTGCGACAGCAGCGTGCGGATCACCTCGAACCAGCGCGATCCGCCGTCCGGCCAGGTGCCCTCGGGCAGCTGGTCGTGGAAGGTCAGCGCGAGCAGGTTGCGCCAGACCACGTTGAAGTACGCCGCCGCCGCGGAGTCGGCCGGCTGGGTGAAGTCCCAGTTCCGCAGCGTGTCCTGGCCCTGGCGCTCGAACTCGTCGTCGATGCCGATCTGGAGCAGGTACGGCACCAGCATCTCGGCGGCCCGGTTCTTGGTGTCGAGCTGGATCGACGCCATCGCGTTCGCGTCCAGCTTCCCGGCGGTCTTGATCCGGTCCACGATCTGCTGCGACCGGTACCCGTAGTCCCAGTCGTTGGTCAGGTAGTAGGTGTACGTCCGCGGCACTACCGCCTGGTTCGCGGTCACGATGATCCCGTCCGCGGGATCGAACTCCGTGGGTAACGCCTCGAACGGGATGTACCCGGTCCAGTGGTACTTCGGGTCCCAGCCCGGCACCGGCCAGTCGCCGCGCCCAGTCTTGCGGATCGGGATCAGGCCGGGCGCCTGGTAGCCGATGTGTCCTTCGGTGTCGGCGTACACGAGGTTCTGCGACGGCACCTGGAACAGCTGCGCCGCGGATCGGAACTGGGTCCAGTTCTGCGCCCGGTTCATCGCGAACAGCGCGTCCGCGGTGCGACCTGGGTTCAGCGCGGTCCACTGGATCGCGACGCCGTACGGCGTGGCGTACTTGCCCTGTTTCGCGGCCAGGTCACCGGTCTCGCGCTGGTCGTCGCCGACGTCGGAGATGAGTGGACCGTGCCGGGTCTCGCGGACCGTGATCTTGACCGGTTCGTCCTGGCCGGCGACCTTGAACGTCTCCTCGCGGGTCGCCATCGCCCGCCACTTGTTGTTGTAGAGGACGTTGTCGCCGTCGATGCGCTCGAGGTAGAGGTCGGTGACGTCCGGGTCCAGGTTGGTGAATCCCCAGGAGATCGCGTTGTTGTGGCCGATCACCACCCCGGGCAACCCGGAGAAGCTGAAGCCGGAGACGTCGTACGGGCAGGCCTTGCCGACGTTGTTGCAGTGCAGGCCGACCTGGGTCCAGATGCCCGGCATGGTCGCGCCGAGGTGCGGGTCGTTGGCCAGCAGCGGCTTGCCGGTGGTGGTGTGGTCGCCGGAGACGACCCACGAGTTCGAGCCGATACCGTCACCGCGGCCGAGCAACTGCGGGAGGCCCTTGACGACCTTGTCGACCGAGTCCAGCGACTTCAGCAGGTCCTTGGTCAGCATCCCGCGCCGGGCCTCGGAGGCGATCGGCGCGGTGCTGAACTTGCCGTCCCGGACCGAGCCGGAGGCCATGATCGGCTCGTTCCGGTCGTACGGGTACGGCGGGTAGAGGCTCTCGATGTTGCGCGAGGGGAACGAGGCGAGCAGCTTCGTCCGGGTGATCTCCTCGTCCATGTTGCCGCCGAGGTCCCACGCCATCGCCTTCAGCCAGCCGAGCGAGTCGGCCGCGGTCCACGGCTCCGGGCGGTAGTTCTTCGGTCCGTTGGGCTGAACCGACAGGACGGCGTACTCGAGGCTGAGGCCGGAGCCGCTGTGGGTGTCCAGGTACGCGTTCACGCCGCGGGCGTAGTCGTCCAGGTACTGCCGGGTGGACGGGGTCAGCAGGCCGAGCTCCTTCTCCGCGACCCGGCGCCAGCCGAGCGTGCGGACGAACTTGTCGGTCTCCAGCGCGTCCTTCCCGAACAGCTCCGACAGCCGGCCGGAGGTGACGTGCCGGCGGAAGTCCATCTCGAAGAACCGGTCCTGCGCAGCCACGTAACCCTGCGCGGCGAACAGGTCACTCGGGGTGTCGGCGTAGATCTGTGGAATGCCGTTGGCGTCCCGGACCACCTCCACGTCGCCCTCGAGGCCGGTCAGCTCGATCGATCCGTCGTACGTGGGGAACGAGTGGCGGACGACGAAAACGACGGTACCGGCGATCACCAACAGGACGGTGGCGAGGGCGATTCCGCTCATGATGACGACTCGTAGCAGGCGACGCACGGACCAACCGTAGAGAATCCGGCCCCGCGCCCCAAATGGGGTGCCGCACAACTTTGCGTTGCTCTGCGTCCGGTGGACATCCACGCAGAGTTGAGGTAACACGCGCCCGACTTGGAATACTTCGGGGTCCTGGCGCATTATTAGCAGTCGAGTAGTAGGAGTGCCAACGGCCTGAAGGGAACGAACCGTGCCGACGTACCAGTACCAGTGCACCGACTGTGGTGAGGCGCTCGAGGTGCGGCAGAGCTTCACGGACGACGCGCTGACCGTCTGCCCCGCCTGCCAGGGCACCCTGCGCAAGGTCTTCAACGCCGTCGGCGTCGTCTTCAAGGGCTCCGGCTTCTACCGCACCGACAGCCGCAACTCCGGCAAGGGCACCGTCGCAGCCAAGTCCGACACCCCCTCGACGACCACCTCCTCCACCTCGGACTCCTCAAAGCCGTCCCCCAGCACCACCTCCTCCTCGACCACCAACACCAGCGCCGCCTGAGCTCAGCCGCCTGTGGATAACTGACAGGTGGGGTGCGGGGAAACTCGTACTTTCTCTGGCATGAGAAAGCCCTTCGCACTTCGTGAACTGTTGCGTGCTGTCAGGTGGCACCGCCGGCTCCTGGCCGGTGTGGCCGCCGCGGCAGCTGTGTACTTCGGCCTCGTCGCCCTCTCCCCACCACCCCCGCCGACCATCGCCGTGCTGGCGGCAGCGCGCGACCTGGTCGGCGGAGCTGTGCCCACCGGCGCCGACCTCCGCACGCTCGACCTCCCACCCGAGGCCGTGCCCGACGGCGTCCTCAAACCCGGCGCCGACCTGACCGCCCGCGTGCTCACCAGCCCGGTCAGATCCGGCGAACCACTCACCGACGCCCGCTTCCTGGCCCCGGCCGCCGTCCCCAAGGGCGAGCTCGCCTACCCGTTCCGCATCGACGACGCCGACATCAGCGCCCTGCTCCGCGTCGG
Source organism: Kribbella sp. NPDC050470 (assembly GCF_044458365.1). NCBI lineage: Bacteria > Bacillati > Actinomycetota > Actinomycetes > Propionibacteriales > Kribbellaceae > Kribbella > Kribbella sp. NPDC050470. The sequence continues at coordinate 349,441 of NZ_JBITHV010000007.1, forward strand.
CGACCACATCAATCTGTACGCCGCCACCAGCACCCCAACCGACTCCGCAAACCTCCTAGCCCGAGCCGTCCGCGTGGTCGCCCTCCCAACCCCGCGTACGACGACCACCGGCGCGCTGATCGTGGTCGCGACCACCCCCGAAACCGCGACCCGCCTGGCCCAAGCCACCACCAACTCCAAACTCACCGTCGCCCTCACCCCGGACACCAGCTGACGGTCACTTACCGGACACAACTGGACACGATCCGTGGTGTTGCGGTGCGCTCGCTCGCATGGGCAGGGCAGTGGCCCTACGTTGACCGGGAACATCACCCGCTCAGTGGAGGAATACCCACATGCTCAAGGGCTTCAAGGAATTCATCATGCGCGGCAACGTCGTCGACCTCGCGGTCGCGGTCGTCATCGGCGCCGCGTTCGGCCAGGTCGTGACCGCGATCGTGGACAACCTGATCAACCCGCTCATCGCGGCGATCTTCGGCAAGCCCGACATCAGCGGCGTGCTGACCTTCACGATCAACAACGCGAAGTTCTCGATCGGTGCGGTCCTGCAGGAGATACTCAACTTCCTGTTCGTCGCCGCCGCCATCTACTTCGTGATCGTGATGCCGCTGAACAAGCTCGCCCAGCGCCGCGCCCGCGGGATCGAGCCCGAGCCCGACCCGCTGACCACCGACCAGCAGCTCCTCACCGAGATCCGCGACCAGCTCGCCCGCCGGCCCTGACGGCGCCGGGAGCGGGTGGGGGCGCCCAAACCTCAGCCCCTGAGCTCGCCAACCGCCCATCACTCCCCACCCCCCACTTCCCAGCTCCCCACTTCCCAGCTCCCCACTCCCCAGCTCCCTGCTCCCACTCCCTGCTCCCACTCCCTGCTCCCTGCTCCCTGCTCCCTGCTCCCTGCAGGTCAACGTTTTCCACGGCCTCCTCGGGAGCGAGCCAGACCGCCCAGGAGACCCATTCCGTCAAACAGGCAATGCGATTCGAGCAGATCAGTACCGCGCACGATGCGGCCTAGCGGTGTCCTTCGTGGCACAATTTCGGTGAGCGCTTTCTGAAGGGCGGAGCCGGTGGCCAGACTGTCGTCAGGGGATCGCCCCACAGTGAAGGACGTCGCGGCGATCGCCGGCGTCTCGGCCACGACGGTCTCCCGGGTGCTCGCCGGCAACTACCCGGTCGCCGCCACCACCCGCGGCCGCGTGATGCGTGCGGTCCAGCAGCTCGACTACGTCGCGAACGCACAGGCCCGCGCCCTCGTCGGCGGCGGTCCGCGCACGGTCGCCTTCATCATCCGCGACCTGGTCGGCCCGTTGTTCGCCTACATCGGCCAAGGCGTCGAGCAGCAGACGACTGCCGAGGGACGACTCTGCCTGGTCTGCACCCACAACGGCGACCCCGACCGCGAGCTCGAGCTGATCGAGCTGATGCGCGAGCAGCAGGCCGAGGCCGTCGTACTGGTCGGTGGTGGTGTCCGTACGGCGTCCAACCTCGAGCGGATGACGCAGCTCGCGAACGCCCTGGACCGGACCGGCTCCCGGCTGGTGCTCTGCGGCCGCCCACCGATCGGCGCTGACGTGCCGTCGACAGTGGTCGAGTACGACAACGAGGGCGGCGCGTTCGCCGCCACGAGCTACCTGATCTCACTCGGTCATCGCCAGATCGCCATCATCGGCACCGGCGTACCCGAGCACACCACCACGAAGGCGCGCTTCGACGGCTACACGCGAGCACACAAGGCACGCGGTCTCGAGGTCGCGCCGGAGCTTGTCCTGCCCGGTGACTACGACCGCGAGTCCGGATACCAGCACACCAAGGCGCTGATCGACCAAGGCATTCCGTTCACCGCGGTCTTCGCGATCACCGACGTGGTCGCCAGCGGCGTCCTGCTCGCGCTGCGCGAGGCCGGTCGCCGCGTCCCCGAGGACGTCTCGGTGATCGGGTACGACGACATCCCGCTGGCGGCCGACCTGACACCAGGACTGAGCACGGTCCACCTCCCCCACGAGGAGCTCGGCCGGACCGCGATCCGCCTCGCACTGCACCGCGACCAGCACGCCCTCGACCAGCACGTCGTCCTCGGCACACATCTCGTCATCCGCGACTCGACCGGCCCGGCACCACACCAATAGCCGGGCCAGCCCCGGCAGCCGGCCCGGCACCACACCAATAGCCGGGCCAGCCCCGGCAGCCGGCCCGGCGCCACCACCCAGTAACCGGCCCGGCTCCACGCCGGGAGAACGTAGACTCGGCCCGCCGATTCAGGAGGGGACATCGATGCCACGCACCCCGCGGACAGCCGACGACAGCGCATCGTCGTCGCGCCGGAAGGCCGCTGCGACGCTCGGCGATGTCGCGACCCACGCCGGCGTCTCACCTGCGACCGTTTCCCGCGTCCTGGCAGGCAACTACCCGGTCTCCCGCTCGGCCCGTCAGCGCGTCCTCCGCTCGATCCGCGAGCTCAACTACGTCGCCAACACTCACGCGAGAGCGCTGGCCGGCGTCCAGACCAAGACGATCGCCTTCGTGCTGGCCGACGTACGCGGACCGTCGTTCGCCGAGGCCGCGCACGGCGTCGAGCAAGAGGCCGCGCGACTCGGCTGGCTGTGCCTGATCGGCACCACCCAGGGCGATCCCGACCGTGAGCTCGCGATCGTTCGGCTGATGCGAGAGCAGCGCGCCGGAGCGGTCGTACTGATCGGTGGAGTCGCGGACGCCGACGACTACGACGAGCAGATGACCGAGCTCGCGCATTCGCTGCGGGCTGCGGGATCCCTGCTCGTGCTCTGCGGCCGCCCGCCGCTCGCCAAAGGCGTTCCCGCGGCGGTGATCGGCTACGACAACGAGGAAGGCGCGTACGCGATCACCAGCCACGTGCTGGCACAAGGACACCGGCGCATCCTGTTCCTGGGCGGCGAGGAGCGGCACACCACGAGCATGGGCCGCCTCGACGGCTACCGCCGTGCCCTCAGCACATTCGGCGTGGAGTTCGATCCCGGCCTGGTCGAGCACGGCGTCTTCACCCGCGCCGCCGGCTACCAGCTCACCAAGAAGCAACTGACCGGGAGCCGCGACTTCACCGCGGTGTTCGCCGCGACCGACGTGATGGCCGCCGGCGTCTACGCCGCGGTCACCGAGGCCGGCCTGAGCGTCCCGGACGACATCTCGATCGTCGGGTACGACGATATCGAGCTGGCGCAGGATCTCCGTCCGAGGATGACGTCGGTCCACGTCCCGTACGAGGAACTCGGCCGGATCGCCGCCAAGGTCGCCGCCGACGAGGACCACCAGCGCGAGGACTGGCCGGGCCTCCAGGTCACCCTGAAGACCCACGTGGTCGTCCGCGACTCAGTCGCCAGAAGGGACTAACTCAGCCAGCGCCCGGCGCGCCGTCTCCCCGAGATCGTTGCCAAGAGCAAACGTAGTCACGTGCCGCGGCGAGCGCCCCGGCGGAGCGATCAGCACCAGCGGCACGTCGTGAGTCGCCAGGTACCCGAGTTGCGCCTGAGTGAAGTCGACCAGCACCCCCACGACACCCCGAGTCCCCCGCGCCGACACCTGATCGAGCCAATGCCGCGGCACCGGCCGATCAGGAATAACCGTCGTCACCACGACCGACAGACCGGTACGGCGTGCCTCCATGTCGAAAGAGTTCAGCACCGCACCGGCCGGTGCCGGACTGGCCACGACCACGTCGACCAAGGCGGCCGGCCGATGACCGGCCGCGCTCACATCTCCGGAGTACCCACGTTGCCGCAGTACGTCCCGGACCCGGGCCCGGGTGGCCGGCGCGACGTCCGGGTAGGCGCGGAGCACCTTCGACACCGTGGACACCGAGACGCCGGCCTCCCGGGCGACGACCGCCAGTTTCGATCGCGCGGTCATCGATCCGGTCCTACTGACCCTTGAGGTACGCGTCGGCCTGCTTGGCCATCTCGGCCTGCAGCTTGCTCAGCCCCGCCTTGTCCACGGCCTTCTTCAGCTGGTCCAGCCCCTTGTCGACGTCGACCGCGCCGATCCACAGCGGGTTGCCGTACTGCGTCATCGCCGCGGTGATCTGGCTGTCCTCGCGCTTCACCGGCGTCACGTCGGGGACGAACGAGGAGTACGGGTCGACGGTGAAGTTGTCGTAGTCCTGGGCCCAGTCGAACCACTCGTTCTCGGTGGGCGTGATGTCCTTGACCTTCTTCTCCAGCTGCTGCCGCCAGCAGAGCGCGTATCCCGGGAAGCTGTACCCGGACAGCTGCTCGATCCGGTCCGTGCCGACCGGCTTCCAGTCCTTGCCCTCGACGCCGTAGCTGAGCAGGTCGTGGTTCTCCTTGATCGACACCCAGTCCTCGAGCTGCATGGCCCGCTCGTTGTTGCGGCCCTTCGCGTTCAGCACCACGAAGTTGTCGGCCTGGAAGGTCTGGTTCGGCTTGGCGTTCTTGCCACCCCGCAGCGGTACGACGTTCGCCAGCTGCGCAGTCGGGACGGCCTTACGCAGCGGCGCGAGCGACTGCGACGACAGCCCGTCCGTCATCGCCCACCGGGTCGCGATGCGGCCGGACTCGAACTGGGTCTTGACCGCGTTGGAGTCGACGTTCAGCGCGTCCTTGTTGATGATGCCGTCCTGGTAGTACTTCCGAACGGTCCGGAGCGCGTCCATCACGCCCGGCGCCTCCCAGAACGGGATCGGGTTGGACGACCCGGTGGTCTTGCCGTCCTGGGCCAGGTAGAACGGGAACGAGCCACCGCTGAAGAACTGCACGCTGACGTGCGGGTTCTCCCAGTCGTGCCGGTTCAGCCAGCCGACGGGCGCGAACGCGATCAGCAGGTCGGGCATGTTGGACGTGATGCCGATCGGAGTCAGCTTCTCCTTCTGCTTCACGTCGTACCAGTACTTCTCCAGCTGGTCGAACGTGGTGATGTTGCCGAGACCGTGCTTGTCGGCCAGGTCCTGCCGGATGGTGAAGTGGTGCAACCGGGCGGCGGAGTTGACCTGCGGGATGCCGTACAGCTTGCCGGACCACTTGTTCTGCTCGATCAGCTGCGGGTCGAGGTTCTTGCTCAGGTTCGGGTACTTGCCGATCAGCTCGTCGACCGCGACCACCGACTTGCTGCCGACCAGCTGGACCATGTTCAGCCAGCGCGCCTGCAGCGCGGTGTCGAAGTTCTCGCCGGCGGTGAACTTCAGCAGCGCCTGCTGCTGGTAGTTCGACCAGGCGATGAACTGCGGGGCGATGGTGAAGCCGAGGTCGTTCTTCAGCTTCTTGTTCACCTCGGCCAGGATCGGATCCCAGCCCTTCGGCACATCACCGGGCAGCAGCAGCGACAAGGTGTCGCCGCCGGACGACGACGAGCCGGACGTGGACGAGTCGCCGCAGCCGCTGAGGCCGAGCACGGCACCGATCGACAGGCCGCCGGCCGCGGCCAGGAAACCGCGCCGGGAGAGTTGCGTGGCGGGCACAATGCCTCCTGAAAAAGGATGGAGTGGCTGGGGATCAGCCTTTGGTGGCACCCAACGTGATGCCTTTGACGAAGTAGCGCTGCGCGAACGGGTAGGCGAGCAGGATCGGGCCGATGGTGACGACCGTCAGCGCCAGCCGGAGCTGGTAGACCGGCGTGGACTGCCCCGACGAGGTGGGCAGCATCTGCGAGAACGACACGTTCGAGACGAGGTTCTGCAACAGCAGCGGAAGGGGGTACTTGTCCGTCTCGGAGATGAACAGCAGGGCCGTGAACCACTCGTTCCAGTAGTGCACGGCGTAGAACAGGCCGACCACCGCGAGGATCGGCTTGGACAGCGGCAGCCCGATCCGGAAGAAGATCTGCATCTCCCCGGCGCCGTCGATCCGGGCGGACTCCATGATCTCCTCGGGCAGCTGGCGGAACGCGCTGACCTGGATGAACACCAGGAAAGGGGCGATCAGCAACGGCAGGATGACCGCGAAGTACGTGTTCTGCAGCTTCAGGTACTGCGTCACCAGCAGGTAGAGCGGGACCAGTCCGCCGGTGAACAGCATCGGGATATAGGCGAAGACCGCCAGCGGGCGGCTCACGTACGGCAGCCGGCGGGCGATCACCCAGCTGAGTCCGGACGTGAAGGCGAGGGCGAGCGCCGTACCGACGACCGTGATGAAGACGCTCGCGGTGTAGGCGCTGAGCACCGTCGGGCCGGTGAAGATCAGCTCGTACGACGCCAGCGAGAACGGCTTGGGCAGCAGGCTGTAGCCGGTGGTGGCGAGCTTCTGCTCGTCGGTGAACGACCCGGACACGATCATCCAGAACGGCACCACGCAGACCACCATGAACAGTCCGACCCCGATCAGGCTGACGATGGTGAAGGGCTCGGGCCGGGTACGGCGTTTGCGCGTCGTGGCGCGACTGGTCACCTTGGCGACACTCGAAGTCATCGTGGTCACAGCAGGCTCGTCTCCTTCGAGTAGCGGCGCTGGACCAGCACCGCGGTCGTCACCAGGACGAAGCCGACGACCGACTGGAACAGGCCGACCGCGGCCGTGGTGCCGAAGTCGCCGATCTGGCGCAGCGACCGGAACACGTAGGTGTCGATCACATCGGTGGTCGGGAAGAGCGTGCCGTTGTCGCCGATGATCGCGTAGATGGTGCCGAAGTCGCCGTAGAAGATCCGGCCGACGCCGAGCACCAGCAGCACCGCGGCAGTCGGCTTCAGCAGCGGCAGGGTGATCCGCCACGCCATCTGAGCCCGGCTGGCGCCGTCGATCTGGCCGGCCTCGTAGACCTCCTCGGGGATCGAGGTGATCGCGGCCAGGAAGATGATGCTCATGTAGCCGCCGAGCTGCCAGACCTTCACCACGGTGAGGATCCACGGCCAGGGGCCGGGCTCGCTGTACCAGTCCAGCGTCGGCAGGCCGAGGCCGGTGAACGCGTCGTTGACCAGGCCGCCCGAACCCTGCGGGCCGGACAGCAGCACCTGCAGCATGATCGCGATGACGACCGGCGAGACGAAGTACGGGAAGAAGATCACCGACTGGGAGACCCGCTTGAAGTACCGGCCGCGGATCTCGTTCAGCATGATCGCGAGCGTCACGCCGGCCGCGAGTGTGGCGGCGAGGAACAGCGTGTTCAGCACCAGCGTGTTGACCAGGATCCGCTGGGCGTCACCGGAGCTGAAGAAGTAGCGGAAGTTGTCCAGGCCGTTCCACGGGCTGCCGAAGATGCCGCGGCTGATGTCGAACTCCTTGAAGGCGACCACCAGGCCCGCCATCGGCGCGTAGCTGAAGACCAGGAAGAACGCGACCGCCGGCAGTGCCAGGGTGCCCACCCACAGACTGCCCCGCAGGGTCACCCACCGCCGGCTGCGACTGGATCGGGTACTCATCGCGAGATCCCCTCGATTGGATAGAAAGCGCTTTCCAGTGCCGGAAACATAGCTCCGGCGCATAGGCCTGTCAAGAACGGAGTCGCCGGATGGCAAACGTTGTCTATGCGCACCTCAGGCCACCCGCTCGAGATCGGCCAGCGTGACCTCGTGCAGCAACGGCCGGCCGGCCACCAGACGGGCCAGCTCGTCCACCGCGCAGGTGCCCAGCCGGGCCAGCTCGTTGCCGTGCGACCCCGCGATGTGCGGGGTGACGAAGACGTTGGGCAGGTCGAACAGCGCCGACCCCGGCGGCAACGGTTCGGGATCGGTGACGTCGAGCACGGCGGAGATCCGCCCACTGCGCAGCTCGTCGACCAGCGCCTCGGTCTCGACCAGCTCGCCCCGAGCGGTGTTGATCAGTACGGCGCCGTCCGGCAGCAGCCCGAGTCCGGCCCGGTCGATCATCCGGTACGTCTCCGCGGTCGACGGCGCGTGCACGCTGACGATGTCGCTGGACGCCAGCAACTCCGGCAGGCTCACCCGCGGGATGTCGACGTCGTCGGCGTACGGGTCGTAGAGGCTGACCTCGAAGTCGAACGGCCGGAGCAGCTCGATCACCTGCCGGCCGATCCGCGACGCGCCGATGATGCCGACCCGGCGACCGTAGTTCCCGATGTCGGGATGGATGTAGGCGAGGGTGAACGATCGCCCGCTGCGGTAGTGCTCGCGGAGCGCGAAGACGCCCTTGCCGGCCAGCAGGATCGCGCCGAGCGCGTACTCCGCGACCGGGATCGCGTTCGCGGCGGCGGCCGACGAGACCAGGATGCCGCGCTCCCAGACACCCGTGGTGACGTGCGCCTTCACGCTGCCGGCGGCGTGCAGGACCGCCCGCAGCTTCGGCGCTCTGGCGAGGAACGCCTCGTCCAGCGGCGGGCAGCCCCAGCCGGTGATCAGCACCTCGAGGTCGTCCAGCCGGCCGGCCACCCGCGGGTCGTCGAAGTCGTCGACGACCAGGCCGGTGTCGATGTCGGCGAGCTCGCCGAGCCGCTGCCGGACGAGCGGCGGAAACAGCATCGGCCAGTGCTCCGCGGCGAGGGCGAACAGCGCCACCGGGCGATCGGTCACGGGCGGTTCTCCGATCAGAGTCAGGGATAGAAAGCGCTATCTACGCTAGGCCGCCAGGATCGGGAACGTCAACGTGGGAAATGCTCCATGAATGAAGGCGATGCGGGCATGCAGCCGCCGAGGAGGCTTGTCAGCCCCCTCGGGTCACCGTATGGTTAGGCGAACGTTTTCTATCCGGCGTACCGCATCCAGCGGTAGGCCAGCGGCTGTCCCGCGTTCCACTCGTCCATTTCGTGCTGGGAGACGTCCACGAAGCCCACCCCCAGATAGGTCCGGATCGCCGGCGCGTTGTCCGGCCGCACCCGCAAGAAAATGTCCGGGTGCCCGGCCGCGATCGCTGGTGTCAGCAGGGCGCGGACCAGCTCGGCCCCGATCCCCTGCCCTCGCCGTTCCGGATCCACGATGATCCGGGCCAGTTCGACCTCGTCCTCGTCGTCGTCGAGCCACACTTCGCCGTACCCGATCGGCTCGTCGCCGTCGAAGTACACGTACGCCTGGATGTCAGGCTCGAGCTTCCGCCAACTGGTGACGGCGTCGGCGGGAAACGGGTATTCCTCCCGGCCGCACAGCAACCCCACCTCGCGCGGTGTCCGGGCCCATCCGGCCACCTGGCCGTCGTACCCCTCGTGCACCCCCCGGAGCTGCCTCATTCGTGGTGCGGCGGGACCTCGCGCAGGATGCGCTCGTCGTCGTCGGCACCGAAGTCGTTGTCGCCCCACGACCGCGGGTCGTCGTCGCGGGTCTGGTCGGGCAGCAGCGGCTCGTCGTCTTCGTACGGGCTCGTCATGGCTCCAGATTACCGAGTCGACGCGGCTCTCCGGTATCCAATTCACCCGGTACGACGCCCGGCGGCAACTGTGGTTCGGCAGCGGCCTGCAGCAGCGGCGCAATCCCCGGTTCGCCTTGCCAGCGGTCGTTTCCGAGCACGCACCACGCGGTCAGCACGGACAGTGTCGGTGCCGCCAGGCCGGCCAGCCGCAACGGCTCCGCGTTCTGGAAACCGAAGGTGATCATCCAGTTCACCGGATCGGGGTAGAACTCCTGCACGGCGCTGTAGTAGAAGCTCAGCCAGCCACGCTGCGGCAGCATGCACAGGATCCGGTAGTTCGTCACCACGGTCGGGACTTCCTGCAGGTCGCGCCACAGCAGCTGCATGTCCCGTTTGGCCGCGGCCTTCCGGCTCGCGTTGATCGCCGCGTTGGCCGCCATCATCCCGAGCACGACACCCGGCTTGCCGATGAACAGTCCGCTGTTGTGCGTGTAGCGACCACTGCCGCCGTACAGCCGCGCGTAGTGCGCCGGGGTGTTGACGTAGGCGACCTCACCGGACTCGAGGACCAGGCCGTACATGGTCAGCGGCTGCGGACTGTTGCCGGCCAGCAGCCAGCGCGCCCAGTCGATCCCGAGCTTCCACTCGTCCCGCTCACGCTGCGCCGTCGCCTCGGCGTTCTTCTTCCGGCCCACGACAAGAGATCGTAATCGGGGTCGAAGGGCGTGTCTGGTGATCCAGCGCAGTAGGCGATGGATCGCCAGACACGCCCTACCAGCGCGTGCGCGTTACAGGTGTGCCTCGGTTGGCGCACGATCGGGCTGCGTGACCGGAACGACGCGCCGCCGTGATGGTTTAGGGGCGCGCGACGTGACTCCGGTCGACCATCATGGGTGACCTTGCCAACCCGGAAGGACCGAGTCGTGAGTGCATTACGGACACGGGGCCTGATCGGTGCGACGCTCGTCGTGGCTGTACTCGGAGTCACCGCCGCCTGCGGTGACGAGAGCGCCACGTCCCCGCCCGCCGCCCAGCCCACGGATACCCCGACCACCCCTTCGTCGCCCACCCCCAGCGGCACCCCGAGCATGGACTGCCCCGACACCATCGCGGCAGTGCGTGCGGCCACCGACAAGGTCGTCTGGGGCAAGGGCGCCGCCAAGTCCCTGTTCAACCCGGTCAGCGTGGCGGTCTGCCAGTACGACGCCAAGGCGTCCGGGCAGGACTACGCGACCGTCAGCACGAAGCGCAACGCCAAGCAGGCCGCGGAGCTGTTCGCTCTGGTGAACGCTCCGAAGCCGGTCGCCAAGAAGCCGGGCTACTGCACGCAGGAGCTCGGCCCGACGTACGTGCTGCGGTTCACCGACAACGACCGTGGCGTCCTCTCCTACACAGTCGAGGCCTACGGCTGCCGCCGCCTGGTGGCGACCTCCCTGGAGGGCCAGGGCAAGCCCGGCGAACTGCCGGCGCCCCGCCAGGTGACACCCGAGCTGATCAAGTCGCTCGGCCTGCGCTGACCCTGCCCGGACGCGCCCCCCGAAGCCGTCCGGACCGGGTCAACCCGCGCCTGCCTTGCGGGTCTCCTCCCTGGGTTGACCCGCAAGGCAGGTGGCGGCTCCTCGCCATCTGTTGCAAGCTGCAGCATGCGAGTGTTCCGGTTGCTGTGTGCGCTGCTGCTCGTCAGCACCGCCTGCTCCTCGCCGGCGGCGTCTCCCACGGCTCCATGCATCAGCGGCTTCACCTGTACGACGCTGAGCGTGCCACTCGGCGCTGGCGATCAGACCCTGAAGCTGGCCGTGGCCGCAGCCGACAACGTCGATGCGCCACGCGGTGTCCTGCTGATGCTCACTGGTGGCCCAGGCCAACCAGGTGTCTCCCTGCTACCGCGGGTCCGTACCAACCTGCACCCGGACCTGCTGCGCGAGTACAGGCTCGTCATGTTCGACCAACGCGGCACCGGGTCCGCTGGCATCAATTGCCCTTCACTGCAAGCAGCTGTGGGTGGTTCGGACTTCCTGGCTGCGCCGGCCGGGACTGTCGAGGACTGTGCGCAGCGGATCGGCCCAGGGCTTGGGTACTACGGCACGCCGGACACGGTCGAGGACATCGAGCGGCTGCGCCAGCACCTCGGCGTCGAGCGGCTGACGCTCAACGGGACGTCGTACGGGAGCTTCACGGCGGCGCAGTACGGGCTGAAATACCCGGACCGGGTTGCCTCGATCGTGTTGGACTCGGTCGTGCCGCACAAGGGGTTCGACCCGCTCAGCGTCGACCTCATGGCTGCTACAGGCTCCGTGCTCCGCGCTACCTGCCGACAGGACCCCGCATGTACGACGGACCCGGTGGCCGACCTGGCGTGGTTGGTTCGGCATGGGCCGGTCGACGGCACGAGCCTGTTGGAGAGCATGTCGATCTCCAGCCTCAACTCGGTCAACCCGTCGCTGAAGGGGATCCCGGCGATGCTGCACGCCGCCCGCAACGGGGACGACGCGGGCCTGAAGGAGTTCGTCCAGACCGTCACCAGCAGGAACATCGCGTACGACGAGTTGTCCGCCGGGCTGCACCTGGCCACGCTGTGCGCCGACTTGCACGTCACCAAGGCCAGTGTCGAGTCCGAACTGACGAAGCTGGATCCGGCAAAGCTGTATCCGTACGACGTGGAGACGTCACGCAACCAGCTGATCGTCGACGGGTGCTCCCGGTGGCCGGCTGCGCGGATGTCGACATATCCGGCGGCTGACAAGCTGATGCCGCGGACGCTGATCCTGCACGGCACCAACGACCTGTTCTGCCCGGTGGAGTGGGCGCGGTGGGAGCAGGAGCACGCACAGTCGGCGCGGCTCGTCGTCGTACCCGGAAGTGGACACGGCGTGCAGCGGGATCCGCGCGGCAAGGAGGAGGCCCGGGCTTTTTTGCTGGGCTGAGACTCGACTGTGTGTGATTGGTTGCAGCACCCTGAGCCACTCGATGCGTCTAATAGGTGTGAGGTGTTGTACGCCCAGCCGGGGAGTGGCGAGTGGAGTTCGAGGAGTACGTGTCCGCACGCGGACAGGAACTGGTGCGGCTCGGTTTCACCGTCTCCGGCGACTACCAGCGAGCAGAGGACCTGGCGCAGATCGCGCTGATGCAGGCGTTCCGGTCGTGGCGGAAGGTTCGGAAGGCAGACGACCCGCACCACTACGTCCGGCGGATCCTGATCAACGCGTACCTGTCGATGACGCGGCGACGGTCGTTCACCGAGTCACCGGCCGCCGAGATCGACGCGGAGCGCACGGTTCCCGACCACGCCACCGAGGTCGCGAACTCGGACGCGCTGTGGCGAGCGCTCGCTGAGTTGTCGGCGCGGGAGCGAGTCGTGCTGGTGCTGCGCTACTACCAGGACCTGGACGACCACACGATCGCCGAGGTGCTCGGCATCAAACCGTCCTCCGTCCGGGCGACCGCCAGCAGGGCGCTCGCCACGCTACGGACGACAAGGCAGTCCCACCATGTGTGATGAGAGGTTGTCGTGAGCAACACCGATCTCGAGGATGACCTGCGGGGTACCTTCGACCGTGCCGCGGCCTCGGTGCCGCAGGCCACCGGTCTGACCGAGCGCGCGACCACGGGCGCCCGGCAGGCCCAGCGTCGTACCTGGATCGTCTCCGGCGCCGCAGCGGTAGCAGTGGCCGCCATCGCCGTCGTCGGGTTCAGCCTGGCGGGCGGGAACTCACCAGTGCAACTGCCGGTCGCCGGCGGCGAGGCGTCTGTCGCCACGCCGTCCGTGCAGCCGCCGCCGTCGGCCGAGAGCGTGGCCGGCACGTGGCGTCCGGTCCAGATGGCCGGGCTCACTTCGCTGAAGACGGAGCGGCCCGACGACCCGGTGATCGAGTTCCTCGCGAACGGGACGTGGACCGGCTCGGACGGCTGCAACGGGCTGCAGGGGACATACACGATCGGTCAGCGTGGTGAGTTCACCGCGAAGGCCGGGCCGCAGCGGCTGGTCGGCTGCGACAACGTGCCGCATACCGCCGTACTGCAGGGTGCCAAGCGGATCACGCTCGACGCCGACACACTGAAGTTCTTCGGCGCCGACGGGCGCGAACTTGCGAGTTACGCTCGCGCACGGTAGTCGGAATTGCTCGCTTTCGGTGATCAGGCCTTGACTGAGCGGAGTCACTGACTGGACCATGGAGACGGCCGTCCACCGATTTGGGGAGCTACGTGCGACTCTCAGTTACCGTCCCGCTGCTCACACTCGGCTCAGTGTCACTCTTCGCGGTCGGCTTGACGGCGTCCGGGGCTGCCCCGGCCGCCGCGGCGCGGTGCTCACACGCGGAGCCCAGCGTGAGCTCGGTGCAGTCCCAGCGGCTGGCGCAACCGACGTCCGCGTCGGACCCGCGGCCGCTCGGTGAGAGCCTCGGCGACGGCATCAGCCTGGCCGTCCGGTCCCTCGAGCCGGTGGATGCCACCGGGCGGCCGACGTCCGGCCTGCCGTATGGGTTGAGCCAAGGTGTGATCGGCGTGGTCGGATCGGCGTCGACCGGCTACAAGGTCGTGGTGGACACCTCGATGGTGGACACCCGCAGGTATGAGGCCGCGATGAACCGCAACGTCCCCGCGGCCGGCAAGCAGATGGTCCGGGTCGAACGCAGCTGCCGATCGGCCCGCGCGATCGCCGACGCCTGGAACACGGTGGGCGCCCGGTCGTGGTCGGGCGACGCCACGCGGACCACGTTCGCCGCCGATCTCGACCCGGTCAGCGAGGACATCGTCGTCGAGTACGACAAGGAGACGACGTCCGGCGAATCGTTGGAGGGCCTGCGCGGGCTGTCCGGCGTACGGCTGGTGGAGAGCTCACTAGCGCGGACGTCCCGGCTCAACGACACCCCGAAGGGCGGTCACTGGGGCGGAGCGCGGATCACGTCGGCGCTGAAGAACTGCACTGCCGGCTTCTCCGTCGTACGGCGGTCCAACGGCCAGCGCGGATCGGTGACCGCCGGACACTGCGGCGGCGTCGGCACGCTGTGGAAGTCGGGCAGCCACTACTACGGCACCACCTCGGTCCGCACGAACTACCCCGACTACGACCAGGCCCTGCTCACCGGCAGCACGTACGGCGCCAAGATCTGGACCGACGGCCCCGGCGACTCGGCCGACACCCGCACGGTGAAGGGCGGCGGCGACCCCGGCGTCGGCACGGTCGTCTGCCAGTCCGGCAGCTTCAGTACGTCGCTCTGCGGCATCACGGTCCGCTCGACGTCAGCGAAGTACTGCGACACCGACGGCTGCACGACGTACGTGATCCGGGCCACCCGCGGCGGCAAGATCGCGATCATCGGCGGCGACTCCGGCGGCCCGGTCTACACCGGCCGCGGCTCCACCGGCGCCACTATCCGCGGCACCACCTTCGCCGGCTCCGGCTGCGCCTCCTCCCGCTGCACCACCCTCTACGCCGAGCGCTACGCCTCCATCTCCGGCCACCTCGGCGTCTCAGCCCTCACCGGCTAGGTCCACACCGCCAGAATCACCGCGATCACGAGGATGCTGACGGCGTGGTAGCCGGCCGTGATCCCGATCCACGTTTGCGGCTCGGGCTTCCGCGGATCGAAGAACCCGGTGACGTACAGTGCCGGCGCCACGAGCAACAGGCCCGCCACCAGGCCGAGCACCACACCCTCGCCGAACGTATCCGTCACGGTCGCCTCGGCCACCATCGCCAGCGCCACCGTCGACACGAGGCAGGTGATCGCCGGTACGACGTACATCACCGCCGGCGTCGCCCGCTCCGCGTCCGCCTCGGTCCACCCAATCGCCTCCTGCCACTGCTTGCCAAAGGCAACCGGGGCGTACCACAACCCACCGATCCCGAAGTACACCACCGCGCTCACGACCACCGCGAGCCAGTTCAAGTCCCCCAGCACACCAAAACTCATGATGCCTCCCCCACGAACCACCCCATCCCCGCAGCGTGCGCCCACCCCACCCCCGTGTCCAGCGCTCACCCTCCGCACACGAAGATGAGCCCCACCCCCAAGTTCCGCTACGCTGTCCCCGTCTGTCCGCCCCCGTAGCTCAGGGGATAGAGCGTCGGTTTCCTAAACCGTGCGTCGCAGGTTCGAATCCTGCCGGGGGCACCTATCGGTGCTGATGGAAATGCTTGATCGAGCATCCAGGCCGCGGCCGGGAAAACGCCGGGCTAGGGTGACCGTCGTGTCCGTGTACGACGAACTGGAACGGCTGCTGGTCACCGGGTCCTGGCGTGAGCTGGTGCCATATCTGGACGCCCCGGCGACCAGCCAAACCGGCAAGGAAACTCGAGCGTGGTACCGGTCGCGTCGGGCTCACTGGACCGGGGAAGTCCACTACCCCGAGTTCGATCTCGCCGCCTGTCTCCGCGCCCTCGCGGTCGCGCTGGCGAAGCCGGAGCAGGCGGCGAGGTGGCTGTCGAAGCTCGCGTCGGACTGGCGTCCCGGTCCCGCTGACGAGTTGCTGGTCGAGCTCGCTTCCCGCCGCGGCCGGGACTGGTGTGTGGCATTCCTCGAGACCGCGTCCACGGTGGCGAAGGGCGACGGGTTCCTTTCTGCGTGGATTGCGCGACTCGCGCGGCCGCTGATCGCGGCCGGTCTGGCCGACCTGCCGACCGGCCCGGCCTTTGCCAAATCCTGGGCCGAACTGCACGCGCTGGCAGCGTCGGAGATGAAGTGGGCGCTGTGGCGGCAAGAGCGTCACGGTACGCCGGAACCGCTGCCCACCGGATCACTCGTCGAGGAGTTGCGCGCTGACCCCGTCCTGCCCGAAGCCCTGTCAGCCGCGCTGGCCGGCCCGGGCGTGATCGGGATTCTGGAGCGGCACGCCGTACCGTCGTGGGAGCTCGGTCCAGCCGTCGCCGAACTGGTCGCCGATAGCCACCTCGACCGGTCCCGCGTTCTGGCCGACGCCTTTGTCGCATTGACTCGCCAGGACACTCCCAGCACCCAGAAGGGCATCGCGAAGCTGCTGGCAGCACTCGACCTGAAAGGTCCGGACCTCGCCGATCGCATGCCGTTGGTCCAGGGGTTGCTGGCGACCAGCCACGGATCGGTGACCGCCGTGCTGTTGCCCGCAGCGGTCGAAACCGCTCACGCCGACGACCTCCCCGACCTCGCGGCCACGATCTTCGCGCGTCCGGAGAAGGCCCAGAAGACCGTGCTGCTCAAGGCGTTGACCGGGCCGCATGCGGTCGACCGGTGGGGATCCGACGCGGTGACGATCGCGCTCAAGGTCGCGGCCGACGTACCCGACCAGGCGCTCGCGGACCGAGCCGCCAAAGCGCTGACCGCACTCGGAGTCGCCCAGGAAACCAACGCAGAGGCTCCGCCGTGCGATCTGTGGACCGCTCCCCTGCCGGTGGACGACACCGGGCCGGCCGCCAAGATCGAGCCGGATGAGCCTGGTCTGGCCGCTGCTCTGTCGCGGATCATCAGATCGATCACGGCTGCGGACGGCGCGGTCTTCTGGGACGCGATCGTCCGCTGGGCTGCCAGATCGCCTCATGAGGTGCGCTACTGGGCCTGGTCCGCACATCAGAGCCTCGGCGACGGAGTGCGCCCGCCGTCGGCGCTGTGGGCGGTGGTCACCGCGGCCGATGTGACCGCGAAGACCCACCTGACCTTGTGCGACAAGATCGCGAACGGCGTCCATGCGCCGACCGACTGGGAGATCGCCGGCCTGTCCCTGACCGGTGCGGTCCACGAGATCTTCGCGAGCGAGACGACCCTCAGACTCGGCACGATCCCGTACCTGCTGAGCACCCCGACACAGTGGAACGGCCTGCTCTCCTTCGACACCCTCGTGGACCGTCTCAAAGGCTATGGCCGCACGTCGGCAGGCCCGACGGATCTCTTCCTCGCGCTACTCCGCCTCGAACCCACACGACCCGAACACACAACCCAACTCGACGGATTGTCACTCGACCTGTGGTCTCCAGGATCCCGGTGGCGTACGGCGAAACACACCGTAGATGCGGTCGACCTGCTGCGACAGTGGATCGAAGGCGGCGGCCTCCCGAAGCTCGTGGCTCGGCATGACGGAGCCACCGTGACCGTCGAACCGGTCCGGCTTCCGATCGACATCGGCCTCATCCCAGGCATCCCGGCCGGGCTCCTCGACGGTCACACGAGCGGTACCCATCGCGAGTACCACGAGTGGGCGATCCGAGCCGACACCGGATTCGGGATCGTCCCGGCCTGGCCGGATCTGTTGGCCGCCAAGACGCAGACGCAGTACGACCAAGCCGCGCGGCACCCACCTCGCTGGTTGCCGATGATGGCGCACGCGCCCGGCCCCGGCCTCGCTGTCCAGCATGACATCGCGGCCACGCTGTGCCACGCCGACGAGGATCGACGGCTCCTCGCCGTCGAAGCAGCGCTGGCGCTGATGGGCCGCAGTCGGTGGGACAGCACGGCGTACACCGAGTGTTGTCTGCATCTCCTCGATGACGGCTTACTGCGTCTCGGTCGCCTTGGCCACTCGTGGGAGCAGCTGATTCTCGCGGGTGGCCTGCAACCACTCTGGCCGACCGCGATGACCGTGCTTGGCAAGGCTTCGGTGCTCGAGCGGAAGCCCCCTGGGCTGGCGGAGCTGTACGGCATACTGCGTCGCTACGTCGGTGCGGTCCCCGATCCACAGATCCCCGAATCCGTCCTGGAGCTGGCGGCATCGAAGGGTAGTAGCAAGGCGCGGGTGGAGGCAGCCGCCTTTGTGGCAGCAGCCGCACGGGGAGACGGCAGAGCGTGACGATCGAGGCCGGTTACCGCACTGATTCGACACTCGTCCGGCGTACCGATCGCAGCGCACTGCTGGAACTCGAGACAGCGCTCGGTGCGACTCCCGGCGGGCTCGTCGAGCAGCCGCGGTTCTTCAGCGGAATGCTGGCGCGGCCGGACGTGACCGCGGCCGGCATCCTGGCGGTCGCCGACGTGGCCAACAGCCGGTACTTCGACGCGGGTCTCGTCCACCGCCTCAGCAATCTCGATCCCGTGGTCACCGCGTCGGGCGACCGGCTGCGATTCGAGGCGTTCTCACTCTGCAACGGAGTCCATGCCCGGCTCGATCTGCTTGCCGACGGCATCGACTCGGGCGAGGTCGCGCACGGGACCACCAACGTGGACATCAACCAGCCGCTGCGCACCGCACTCGCCGGAGTCGGCGGCACCGAGCTCGTCCACCTCGACGTCGGAACCGAAGGCCTCTCAGTGGCGACGCTCGACGCGACCCATCACGAACGGAAGGTCGATCTCCCGGACCGATGGATCAGGGGCTTCGCCGAGACGCCCGTGCTCGCCGCGCGGATGACGCAGCGGGCCGAGCTCGCCGGATCGGCGGCGGCTCGATGGCTCGCCGCATTGCCCAAGTCCGCGCCGGGTCCGTCGTACCACCTGCTCCCGGCGCCAGGCGGATTGCGACAGTCGACCCGGCCATCGCCTGGGTCCGTGCATCTTGCCGGAGCCGCGCGGCTGGGAGCGTCGGCGCGGGTCGCGCGCTTCACGCACCGCCTGCGCGTGTTCGGGTCCGACGATCACGCCAGCGCGTGGGTGTTCGAACTGCCGGGCGCGCGGTTGACGCTGCTGCTTTCCCCAGAACCGTACCGAGGCTTCTCGGGTGAAGGGGGCCTGCTGACCACCTTGACGGCGCCTTCGGCCGGGTCCGCTGCCGCCCGGCTACTCGAACATCTCGCCTGGCAGCCGGACATCGATCGCGATCGGCTGGCGGCGACGACGGATCTTTCCCTCGCGGACGTCGATGCGGGCATCGGCTTTCTGGCCGTGTCCGGCAAGGTGGGCTACGACCTCCACGAGAGCACCTGGTTCCACCGAGAGTTGCCGTGGGACAGCGAACGGATCGAGCGTGACAACCCTCGACTGAAGGACGCCCGCCAACTACTGCAGGACCGAGCCGTCGCACCATCCGCCAACGGCTGGTCGATCACCTCCGGCAACCACCGTCACTGGGTCAAGGGCGATCCGTACACCTGCACCTGCCTGTGGTGGGCCAAGTACCACGGCCAACGCGGCCCCTGCAAACACGTCCTGGCAGTCACCCTGTACGTCCAGACGCAGCAGCACTAGCAGGTCACTCGCCGAACAAGAGTGGAGCGGTGCCGGGTTCCAGGGCGTGGCGGAAGTGGACGGGGTCGGGGAAGGTGGTTGGGACCTTGCCCAGGCCTTGGATGATCGTGGTGGGGCCGGTTGCGTGGCCGATGGCGTACAGGTAGCCGGACTGGGTTTCCTTGTCGATGCCGAGTAGCAGGGTGCCGTACTGGCCGCATTTCTCGGCGATCAGGGCGTCGAAGGCCTGCCACGTGGAGGCGCGGACCCGCTTCACGACCGGCTTCATCGGCGAGGTCAGGGGAAGCCGGATCGTGTAGAGGGCGCCGCCGCGCGTGGTGGCCAGGAAGGTGTCGTACGTCGAGGTCTGGCTGATCAGCGCCATCGTCTTGACTGCCGAGAAGCCACCCGCGGACTGCGGGTTGGTCCAGCCGAACCCGCCTCTGGAATCCCACCGGGTGAGCGTGCCGTCTCCGCGCAGCGAGTAGTGGTTGACGAGGGCAAAGGGGTTCGTGTCGTACGGGTAGCTCGTCTCGAGGAAGGTGACGTCGCCCCAGCCGCCACCGATCCGGGAGTTGAGGGCCTGCGACCGGTCGACCTCGCCGTCCTCCGTGAGCAGGTAGAAGCTGCTGTACAGCCCAGCGCCGATGACCACGTGGCCGTGGTAGCCGCCGCCGAAGTTGGGGATCTCCGGGTCATTGACGATCAGACTGCTCAACCTGGGCTGGCCGTCGGGGTAGATATCGGTGTACCGCGGCTTCTGCTGCACCGTTGGTGGCGAACCGGCAGTGATCACCCGGGCCGTGTGGTCACCACCGGCGGTCACCGATCCGACCTTGACGGAACAACCAGCCGACACCTGCGCCGGCGCAGACGTCCCCGCTTGTGCGGGACCAGGGGTGAATCCGACCACCAGACATGCGGCAACAGCCGCCTTACTCAATCGACCGGACATACCCAGCCCCTCGGATCGCAGTACGAAGTAGCACTCCTGCCTACCTCGATACACATCAGCCCCGGAAAGTTGCTGCGTCCGAACAGCGGGAGGCGAAGGTGGCGATTGGGGCGGCTACGGCCGATGGGTTTGTGGTTACTGAGAAGTGGTCGCCGTTGGTGAGGGTGGTCTCCTCGTGGTCGGGGAAGAGGGCGTGGAGGAAGGCTCTGGTTGCGGGGTTGAGCGGGTTTTCTGAGGCGGCGCTCCAGGAGAGGACTGGGCTGGTGATGGTTGCCGCCTGGTCGGGGTCGAAGGTCCAGTCGACCAGGGCGGAGGCTTCGGTCTCGATGAAGGTTGCCGCGTCTCTGATGCCCTGGTCGATGACGCCGGGTCCTGCGGCCTTCGTCGCCGTGCGCCAGTCCAAGCCGGTCGGCTCGAAGAGGGCGTCGAAGGCGCCGGCAACGTCCCCTGCCTGGTAGTGCCCTGCCATCGCCTCGAACGCCGGCCCAAGGATTCCCAGCAGGTCCGCGAAGTTGCTCGCGGCCAGCCAACTGCTCGACGGCAGCGGCTCGAGCAGTGCCAGGGATCGCACCCGATCCGGGTAGGAGGATGCGAGTACGAGCGCGATCATCGCGCCCTCGGAGTGACCCACCAGGTGTGCCCGGTCCACCCCGAGGTGGTCCAGCAGGGCTACGACGTCGGCCGCCTGCAGGTCGAACCCGCCGGCCGGTCCGCCGCTCTCGCCGTACCCGCGCCGGTGGTAGCGGATCCGCTGGAATTCGCTGAACGCCGGCTGCTCGGCCAACGGGCGAAGGAAGTCGGCCCAGATGGCGCCGTGGATGAACAGCACCGGTTCCCCCTCGCCTTGGACGTGGTAGGCCAACTCGGTGCCGTTCACGGTTGTCGTCTTCATCAGAACTCCCTGGTTTCGTAGGACGGCTTCTGATTCGAGACTGGCCGACCGTGCCACCGCAGGGATCGGCATTGGCTGCCACCCTGGATCCGAGGGTGTGGGTACAACTACCCAACTCCGATGGGCCGGGGGCATGCTGATGCCATGGATGCCATGGATGCCGTGGCCACGGCACACCTGGCCCACGCACGGGAGCTGCACCGGACCTCCCGGTGGGAGGCGGCGTGCGTCGAGTACGCCGCTGCAGACGCCGAAGAGCCGCTCACCGTCCAGGATCTGGAAGCGTTCGCAGAGGCAGCCCAGGTCTCCGCCCGGGGCGATGAGGCGGTCGCCCTCCTGCACCGGGTGTTCGACCTCCGAGTCAGTGCCGGCGAACCTGCAGCCGCAGCGCAGGTCGCGTTCTGGTTGTGGTGGGTGCTCCTGAACACCAACGAGGTCGTCCAGGCGAACGGCTGGCTGCAGCAGACGAGCCGCACCTTGGGTCCCGAAACGGCCGCCAGCCTGTGGCTCCGGATCCCTGAGGCAATGTTCCACGCCGCGACGGGCCAACACGGTCGCGCTGAAGAGCTGCTGAGCGCGATCGTCGACGAAGGTCAGGGCGAGGTGATCCCGTGGGCCTTGAGCATGTTGGGTCAGACCTTGATCGACGAGGGACGGCTGCAGGACGGGCTGGATCGCCTGGAGGAGGCGATGGCCCTCAACACCGGCCTGTCGCCACGCGTCACGCCGTGGATCTACTGCGCCGCCGTCCGCGGGTGCTGTCTGGCCCGCGACTTCGCTCGCGCCCGAGCCTGGAACCGGTCGATGGCCAGGTGGCTCGATTCGCTGAGCAGCCTCGGCGGCGCGTACCTCGGGAACTGCCGCATCTATCGCTCACGGTTGATGTGTCTCAACGGTGCCTGGCCAGCGGCGGTCGACGAGATCGCCGCGGTCTGTGACGACCTCGACGGCTACACAGGTTGGGTTTGCGGGCACGCGTACTACCAGCTCGGTGAGGTACGACGGCTCCGTGGCGAGTGGAATGCCGCCGAAGATGCCTACCGCCGCGCGGCGGAACACGGCTGCCTGACGCAGCCTGGACTCGCCCTCCTCAGACTCGCCGAAGGTGACGTCGACGCCGCGTCGGCCGGCGTACGGCGAGCGCTGGCCGAGGTGACTGCGGCGCCCGATCGCCTGGACCTGCTGAAAGCGGCGGTCGCCATCCACCTCGAGGAAGGGAACATCGAGGCGGCCCGGGATGCCGTGACCGAGTTCGAGGGGATCACGCGAGGGCTGACGACGCCGGCCATCGAGGCCGAGATGTCCGCCGTCAGCGGCGCGCTGGCCCTCGCCCATGGTGATCCCGCAAGCGCATTGCCACTCCTCCGGCGGGCCGCCGCCACCTGGCAGGAGCAGGGTGCCCCGCACGAGACGGCCAAGGTGAACGTCCTGATCGGCCAGGCGTGCCGCGCGCTCGCTGACCATGACGGTGCGCGGCTCGAGTTCGCAGCGGCCCGGGAGACGTTCGAACGGCTCGGCGCGCGTCCGGATCTGGCTCAGCTGAACAGGATTGTCGCCGCCACGGACGCCGACGCCCACGGGCTCACTCGACGCGAGATCGAGGTCCTCCGCCTCATCGCCCGAGGCAAGGCGAATCGTGCGATCGCCAACGAGCTGCACCTCAGCGAGCGCACGGTCCATCGCCACGTGTCCAACATCTTCACCAAGCTCGACGTCGACTCGCGTACCGCCGCCGTCGCGTACGGGATCACCCACCGCATCGTCGAGACAGGCACCCTCTGACCGGAGACTTGAAGGACTCGACGGTTGGCGCGGGGTTAGAGGCGTGAGACGGTGGGGTGGTGGGGAGCGCTCTGCTGATCATCGGTGGTCTAGTGGGGCTGTTGGGTGGGGCTGAACTGCTGGTCCGGGGTGGGACAGGGCTGGCGCTGCGGTTGGGGATTGCTCCGATCGTGGTCGGGGTGACTGTGGTGTCGCTGGGCACCAGCATGCCGGAGTTGGCGATCGGGATTGACGCTGCGCGACAGGGCAGTGCTGGGCTCGCGGTCGGCAACATCGTGGGGACGAACCTGGTCAATCTGTTGTTGATTCTCGGGTTGAGTGCCCTGATTGCGCCGATCGCGCTGGACACCCGCACGGTGCGGTTCGACCTGCCCTGTATGACTGCGGCGTCGGTGGTGCTGCTGGTTGTGGCGCTCGATGGGACCCTCGGGACGCTGGACGGTGTCGTGCTCCTGGTTCTCGGAGTCGGTTACACGCTGGGCGTACTGCGCACCGGCCGGCAAGAATCGCCGGCAGTCCAGGAGGAGTACCAGGCCGACTACGAGGCGAAGAAGGCGCGGCCCTGGGTGCACCTCGTGAGCCTGCTGGTGGGGATCGTCGTCATCGTTGTCGGCGCGACGCTGCTCGTCGACGGGGCGGTCGATGCCGCCAGGGCCTTCGGGGTGAGCGATGCGGTCATCGGACTGACGATCATCGCGATCGGTACGTCGGCTCCCGAGCTGGTCACCACGATCTTGTCGACGATCCGTGGGAACCGGGACATCGCCCTCGGCAACCTTCTGGGATCGAGCGTCTACAACATCGCGATCATCCTCGGCGTCACGATCCTTGCAGCGCCCGGCGCCGTACAGGTCCCTGACGAGATCCTCGGCGGGGACCTCCTGCTGATGGTCGGCGCGGCGGTCGCGTGCGTGCCGGTGTTCCTGTCGGGACGCCGGATCACCCGCGCCGAAGGCGGTGTGTTCGTCGCGGCGTACGTCGCCTACCTCACCTGGCTGCTCATCTCCCAGTAACGCTGACGTCCACTGGACTTCGGTGCCTTGAGCACCGACAGTGGAGCCATCGCGCGCTGCGCGAGTGGGGGGAAGGCACAATTTCATGGTTGATCTACGTGGGGTGGGATCAGCGATGCCGCGGCTCCTGAAGGACTGGGAGCGCACTGTCGCCATCGCCGTCGGCATCGTGACGCTGAGCGCGGCTTTGCTGACGTACGTCGCAGTCCGCCAGGACGACGCGGCCGCGGAAGCACGCGGTCAGGCCACACTGGAAACGCTGCAGGTACAGCGGCAGCGGTCCGTGGCCAGCATCCGGGTGGAGGCCGAGTCCAGCGCGGCCAGTCGCTACCGGCGGTCGCTCGCTGAGGCGGAGGCCATGGAGGCGCAGGCGACAGCCGCAGCGGCCGCCGGCCAGCAAGCGCGAGCCGCGCAACTGCGGGCGGAGGCGCTCGTACTGCGCAGTGTGGCCGACGCATACCGTGAGACGACGTTCGACGTCACACGCCTGAGCGGTACGACGGCGTCCGCCAGCTACGACACCGAGCGCCGACTCGAGACGATCAAGGGCTACGAGGCGTTCGAAGCCCTGCAGCCCGACCAGCCCGCGGCCACTGCCGAGGTCGCCGATGCCCGGCACGCGCAGAGCATCCGCACGATGCTGTCAGTCGTCGCACTGCTCCTGCTCGTCCTGCTGCTGACGGTCGGTCGGGTACTGCGTCCGCGGTGGCGCACACCGGTGCTGGCAACGGCCGCGATCGTCTTCGTGATCGCGACGGCCGGCGCCGGCCTCAACGCCACCGTCGGCGGCTGAGCGAACGGAGCCTGCCCATGCCTGTTCCCGAAGCCCAGATCGAGCTCCCGGACATCGACGTACTCGACACTCCGTTCAAGAAGGCAATCGCTTGTTCTGCAGCGCTTCTGGTGCTGCTCGGCAGCCTGCTCGCCCTGGCTGCGAGCCGAGCGGGCGAGCACGAGCGGAACCTGTCGGCGCATGCGCAGGAGACCTCGATCACCTCGCTCGCCCAGTACGGCGCTGCCTACGTGGAGATCTCCAAACTTGCGGCCAGCGACGGCGAGGTCCGCTCGCTGCGCCAGCGGGCCGAGTTGGCACGGTTCGCGTCCTCGCTGACCGGGACGGACACCTACACGACCGCGGCGCAGATGTGGGACAAGTCGTCGCAGGCGCTCGCCGACCTCGCGGTGACGGAGACGGGCTCGACGCACTTCGAGGACGTGAACCGGCAGGCCTCAGATCGCCTTCTGGAGCCGCGGGTCACCGCGCTCCGAGCCGACGCCGAACGGGAGACCGCCACGGCCTGGGGCACCAAGTCGGACCGCTACGTCCTCGGCATCACCTTGCTCGCGGTTGCCCTTTCCTTGTTGGGACTTTCGCTCACGCTGGCCCCGGGAACCCGGAACCTGGTGGTCGTCCCCGCGCTCGTGATCGCAGGCTTCGCGGTCCTGGTCAGCGTCATCGCGGCGAGCCAACACCCGTTCGTCACACCCGACGCGGCGGTCGTCGCGCTGGCCGAGGGCGACAAGCGGATGTGGCTGCGCCAGTACGACGGCGCCGTCGACTCGTACACGGAGGCGATCCGGCTGCGCGGCGACTACACGCAGGCGTACCGCGCCCGCGCGACCGCGATCGTGCTCGCCGGCAGCCCGGAGAACGCCGCCTACGTCTTCACCACGGTCGACGAGAAATCACGGCTCCGTTCGATCGCCGACCTGGACCGGGCGCTGGAGCTCAGCCCGGTCCCCGACCACCTCTCGCTCGTCAACCAGGGCGCGAATCTCTTCCACGTACGGCGCTACGCCGCGTCCGAGGTGCTGACGCGCAGAGCGCTGGAATCGAACGATCGCCTACCGCTGCCGTGGGCGAACCTCGGTCTCGTCCAAGCGGCCCAAGGCGATGAGGCCGAGGCGCGAGCGTCGTACGGCGAAATGATCCGCCGGACAGCGGAGCGGCCGGACCCGCTCGAGCAGGCCGAGTTGTATGCCAGCTCGCGCACCACGCTGGAGATCCTGGCCGTCAAGGAGCCGGACCGGAAGGAGCTGGTGCAGAAGCTGCAAGGGATGCTCGTTGCCGCACAGGCGGAGCAGTTCTCCCCCGGACCAAACCCGGCCGGCGCGGACGCGGCGATCTCCGCGCTGAAGCTGACCGCCATCGGTTGGTCCGTCGGGGCGACGTACCAGAGCACAAATCTCCCCGCGAAGTCACGGATCTCCTGGATCGGCTACTTCCGGCCGAGGTCCGGCGATCCTTGGCAACAGCGGTCCACTCTGGTCGCGACCGATCGGGTCGTTGCCGGGCAGCCGGGCCAGCGGTACTTCATGGACAGCGGCTGCCCGGGGCGTGGTGAGTACCGCCTCGATGCCTGGCTCGACGACCGGTTGCTGGCCTCTGCCACGGTTTCGAGCACTCCCAGCGGAACGACGTCCTTCGTCGGGTCCTACGACTCGTCAGGTCGCATCTCGGCCTGCCGACCGCCCGGTTGGGACCTCGACGACAGCGTGCCGGGGCGGATCCGGCTGTCCGCCCCGGGCGCTGCCATCGAGAGGTTGACCGTACGCTCGGCGCCGCTCCCGGCCGAGTTGCTCGGCCAAGCCGTGCCAGGCGTGATCGACACCGCGCTGAACACCGAGTCCCTGTGTACGAGCCTTGGCAAGCCGACCGCGCAGGCCCCCTTCGCGCTGGGTGGTGTCAACGGCGTGTTCCGCCAGTACAAGCAGCAGAACGGCGATCGTGCCGTCTGGTGCTGGGCTGGGGTCGGCGCAGACAACTCGGTGCGCACAGTGGTCGCCCAGTACGAGGACAAGGCAACGTCCAGGGGTCTCATGGGCGACCTGCTGACCCGCCTCTACTTCGACGTCCGCCGGCCCTGATTCACGCAGGTACGGCGACGGTCGCGAGCGCAGCCGTCAGTCGTTGCAGGTGAGACTCGGGCGCCTCGAGGAGCGGGCGACGTACGGTCGCGGAAGGGATGATGCCCAACTCGGCGAGGGCGGCCTTGGCCATGACGGCGCCTCCGGACGTACGCATGATGGCGTCGGCCAACGGGAGCAGGTCACGTTGGATCGCCTGCGCCTCGTCGAGGTTGTTGGCGCGGATCGCCCGGATGAGGTCGGCATTGCGGTTGGCAACTATGTTGCCGACGACGCTGACCACGCCAGTCGCTCCGGAGGCGAGGTAAGGCAGGTTGAGCTCGTCGATTCCGCAGTAGTAGGCCAGCGACGTCCGGGCCATCACGTTCATCGCTTCGAACAGGTCGCCCTTGGCGTCCTTGACCGCCCGGATCTGCGGGTGGCCGGCGAGCTCGATCAGCGTCGGGGCCTCCATCGCGATACCTGCTCGCGCGGGTACGTCGTACAGCATGACGGGCAACGCAGTCGCGTCGGCCACGGCCACGCAGTGGGCGACCACACCGGCCTGGCTGGGACGGGAGTAGTAGGGGCAGACGAGGAGCAGCGCGTCCGCACCGGCGGCTTCGGCTGCCCGGGCACGGTCGATGCTGGCGGCGGTGTCGTAGGTGCCGACGCCGGCGATGACCTTGGCTCGCTTGTCGGTCTGGGTCGCTACGGCGCGGACGAGGTCGGCCGACTCGGTGTCGGTGAGGGTCGGTGCCTCGCCGGTCGTGCCGCCGACGACGAGGCCGTCGCAGCCGGTGGCGAGGAGGTGGTCGACGAGGCTGGTGAGGCCGAGTTCGCTGATCGTGCCGTCGGGGTTCATCGGGGTCACGAGGGCGACGAGGTTCGCGCCGAAGAGTTGGTCGGTCATGGTTCGATCCTGGCGCGGACGATTGATGTGGTCCAGCGATGCTTTTTTGGCGATATTGCTTAATCTGTCTTCATGATCGACGTGGGAGCCCTGCAGGCGTTGCGGTCGGTGGCCGCGCTTGGGACGCTGGCGCGTGCGGCCGATGAGCTCGGGTTCACCGCGTCGGCGGTGTCGCAGCAGATCAAACGGCTGGAGCGTCAGGTGGGCGTGCCGGTGCTTGCGCCGGCCGGTCGCGGGGTCGTGCTGACGCCGGCTGGACAGGCGATCGTCGACTCCGCGCCGGAGGTGTTCCAGGCGTTGGAGCGCTGTGCGGAGGCGGCCCAGTCGGTCGCGGAGGGCTCGCCGCGTGGCGTTCTGCGAGTCGTCGCCTTCTCCACGGCCATCCGCGGTCTGCTCGCGCCCACGCTCCAGCAATTGTCCGTGCGCTGCCCGGACCTCCAGGTGCACCTCACCGAGCAAGACCCGGATGAGGCGCTGCGCAGTGTCGATGCGGGGACAGCGGACCTCGCTCTCATCCATGACGCCGATGGGATTCCGGCCGTGGTGCCACCCTCGCTTACCCAGCGCGGGTTGCACACCGACGTCGGCGACGTGGTCATGCATCGGACGCATCCGCTCGCGCGCCTTGACTCGCCTCTCACCGGTGCTGACCTTGCTGGCCAGGCCTGGGTGACGAGTCCGCCTGGGACGGTGTGCCACCAGTGGTTCCGGCGGCTGTTCGCCGACGTTGCCGAGGATCCCGACGTACGCCATCTGGTCGATGATTTCGGCACCCAGTTGGCGCTCATTGCCTCGGGCAACGTCATCGCGTTGATCCCCCGCCTGGCCCGCCCACCGCTCGGCTCCGACCTGGTCGCCCGCCCGCTCCGCCGCCCGCCGAAGCGCGAAGTCCACGCCGCCTGGCGCCGCAGCGCCAACACCAGCCCGGCGATCCAGGCGGTGCTCGCCGAGCTGTCCGCCTCAGGACGCTAGGGCCGGTTCGCGGCGATGGCGGTGTCGATCGCCGTACGGGCGCGGTCGAGGACCTTGGGGTTGCCGAAGAGGACGTGGTAGTAGTTCGCCAGCTCCACGGCCGCAGTCAGGTCGAAGACGAGTTGAGGTACGTCGGTGGAGCGCTTGAGCTGCCCGCGTTCCCGGGCCACGGCGGCGAAGGACTCGAGCAGCTCCGTCCAGCCCTGCTGGTCCGAGGCGACGGCGTCGTGAGCCGCCGTACCGGAACGGGCGTCGAACTCCGCGAGCATGCCGGCGAAGAAGCAGCCGCCGGGGAAGACGCGTCGCTCGATGTAGGAGAGGTAGGACGCGCAGATCTGCTCCAGCTGCGGGAGACCCTCGTCGGCGGCCAGGGCCGGCTGGATCACCTCGCGCTCGAAGATGTCCCGGGCCGCCTGGATGATGTCCAGCTCGAGCTGCTGCTTCGACCCGAAGTGCGCGTACAGGCCGCTCTTGCTCACCCCGGCCTCCTCGGCGAGCCGGCCGAGGGTGAGCGTGCTCAGGCCTTCGATCGAGGCGAGGCGGACGGCCGTCTCGAGGATGGCGGCGTACGTCTGCTCGCCGTCGGAGCGCCGGAGGCGGTTCACTCTTGACAAGGTAGCACGACCGTGCCATCTATGAGATAGACAGCACGGTCGTGCTGTCTATCGGGAGGGTTCAGATGTACGACGTGATCGTGGTCGGGGCGAGTATCGCGGGATCAACGGCGGCGACCCTGCTCGGACGGGCCGGCCTGCGGGTCGCGCTCGTGGAGAAGCATCACCGCATCGACAGCTTCAAGGTGCTGTGCACACATCATGTGATGGCCTGTGCGACTCCGACGATCCGGCGACTCGGCCTCGACCGGACGATCGAGGCGGCCGGTGGGATCCGGAACGGGCTCGACTGCTACACGCCGTGGGGGTGGGTGGTCGCTCCACCGGGCAGTCCGCACGGGTACAGCATTCGCCGGGCGAAGCTCGACCCGATGGTCCGGGCGTTGGCCGCCGGCACGAGCGGTGTCGACCTGATGCTGGGGCAGCGGGTGTGCGGGCTGCTCGACGATGGTGGCGTCCGGGTTCGGGGCGATGACGGCAGCGAGCGGTCCGTGTCCGGGCGGCTCGTGGTCGGCGCGGACGGCGTGAACTCGGTCGTCGCGCGGCTCGCCGGCACCGAACAGCGGGTGGCGGCGAACGAGCGGTTCATCTACTTCGCCGAGTTCACCGGTGTTCGGCTGACGTCGGGCTCGAGGACGCAGATCTGGTTGCACGAGCCCGGGATCGCCTACGCCATGCCGAACGAGGACGGCGTCACTGTGCTGGCGTCGATGCCGGTCAAGGCAGCACTTCCGGCGTACCGCTCCGATCGGGAGTCCGCGCTGCTGGCCGACCTGCGCCGGCTGCCGGATGCTCCGGTTTTCGAAGCAGCCCACCGCAGCTCACCGATCGTCGGTGCCACCGACTGCGCACTCATCACCCGCTCCGCGGTGCCGCGTCCTGATGTCGCTCTCATCGGTGATGCAGCGATGACCTCGGACCCGTCCCAGGGGGTCGGGTGCGGGTGGGCGTTCCAGACCGCGGAGTGGCTGGCCGACGCAGTCACACCGGCGCTGCTCGACGGCAGCCCGATCGAGCCGGCGCTTCGCCAGTACGTACGGCGTCGCAAGGCGCTGACCGGCCACCAGTCGACCATCGAGGACCAGGCGAAGGCCGGCCCGCCGACGCCTGTCGACCGGTTGCTGCTCGGGGCCGCCGTACGGGACGAGCGGACCGCGGCGCACAT
Organism: Kribbella sp. NPDC050470; assembly: GCF_044458365.1. Classification (NCBI taxonomy): domain Bacteria; kingdom Bacillati; phylum Actinomycetota; class Actinomycetes; order Propionibacteriales; family Kribbellaceae; genus Kribbella; species Kribbella sp. NPDC050470. The sequence goes on from NZ_JBITHV010000007.1 coordinate 379,870, forward strand.
GCTTGCCTTCGTCAACCGAACCATCGGTCTTCGGCAACTGCTGGCGCCGGCGGCGATCGCGCGGGCTGCCTGGGTGATGGTCCGGGTGCCTAGTGGTACGTGAGGTTGGTGATCAGGGCGGCCAGGGGAGGCGGTGAAGAAGAGGGTCCAGGCGGCCAGTTGGTGGTCGTGGACTCGGAGGTGGGCTGCCAGGGCGCCCAGGAAGTAGAGGACGAGGCCGGCGCTGGCCAGGAGGCCTAAGGGCGGGATGGCCAGGCCGGCCAGGAGGCCCAGGGATGCTGCGCCCAGGAGGGTTCCGAGCGGGCGCATCCAGGTGTGGGGGACGTTGAGCTTGTCGGCTTGGGACTTGGGGTAGGCGTGGCCGATGAGGTTGGCTACTGCGGCTGAGGCGGTGAGGGTGGCGGCCAGGAGGGTTGCTGCGAGGTAGACGGCGTACATGGGGTTCCGTTTCGTCCGCTGGCGGGTGGGCGCCTCACGGACGAGATGGCTGGGTGGAGCGTGACAGGGCTGGCTGGTGAGTCAGATCACTTCCGCTACACCGGTGAGCTTCTGCGGGTTGCTGACGACATGGATGGTCTCGATCGCGCCGTCGACGAGGTGGAAGGTGGCTGCGATCACCGGGGTAGCGCCGGCGTAGATGACCAGGCCGGGCGCGCCGTTGACGTGCCGCAGTACGACGTGGGAGTCGGCGGGGCGGCGCTGGGACAGCAGGATGATCGCCTGGGCGACGTACTGCGGGCCGTGGATGGGCTTGCGTGGGGCGCCGGTCAGGCCGCCGCCGTCGCTGATCAGGGTGACGTCCGGTGCTAGGACGTCCATGAGCGCCTTCAGGTCTCCGCCGAGGCAGGCTTCGAGGAATCGCTCGGTGACCTGCTGCTGCGTTGCCGGGTCGGCGTCGTACTTGCGGCGGCGGTCGGCGACTGCGGCGCGGGCGCGGTGGGCCAGTTGGCGGACGTCGGCGTCACGGCGGTCGAGGATTGCTGCGATCTCCGTGAGGTTGTAGCCGAAGGCCTCGTTGAGGATGAAGACCGCGCGCTCGGTGGGTGACAACGCCTGCAGGACAAGGAGCATCGCGGTCGAGACTGTGTCGGCGCGGACGACGTCGTCGGCGGCGTCGGGGGTGGTGAGCATCGGCTCGGGCAGCCACGGGCCGACGTAGGACTCACGTCGTATTGCGGCACTGCGGACGCGGTCGATCGACAGCCGGATGGTGACTTTGACGAGGTAGGCCTCGGGGTCCTCGATCGTTGCCTGGTCCACCTCGTCCCAGCGAAGCCAGGCTTCCTGTACGACGTCCTCCGCGTCGGCGACGCTGCTGAGCATGCGGTAGGCGACGGCGTACAGGAGCCCTTTGTGGCGGGTGAAGTCGGCGACCGTCACTTGGGCAGGCCGGCGAGGTCGGCCATCAGGATCATGTGGTGGTCGAAGTACTCGGCGCGGGCCTCGATCATGTCGTCGAGACGGCCGAAGACCTCGAAGTTGAGGACGCCGAACAGGTGCGTCCACGCGACCAGCACGCGGTCGAGGCGCTCCTCGAGCAGCTCGCCCTGGCGCTCGTCGATGAGGCGGCGGAGGTCGGCGCGCAGCGGCATGGTGAGTGGTGAGGCCTTGATCGAGTTGAGCCGGCCGAGGCCGTCGGTGACGATGCCGACCAGCAGCAGGATCACCTTCGAGGCCGGCTCGACGGTGTCCTGCGGGGCGGCGTAGTCCGGGACCGGGGCGCCGTAGATCAGGCCATACTCGGCGGGGTTTGCGAGAGCCCAGGCGCGTACGGCGCGGCAGACGGCCAGCCAGCGGGCGCGGAGGTCGTCGCGGGGGACGGCGGACTCGGCTTCGGTCGCGGCGGCGGCGAGGGCCTCGTAGGCGTCGATGATCAGGGCGGTGAGCAGGGCGTCGCGGCTCGGGAAGTAGCGGTAGAGGGCGGAGGCGACGATGTCCAGGTCGCGGGCGACTGCGCGCAGGGAGAGGTTTGCGCCGTCGGTCGCCAGGTGCCGGCGGGCGACGGCCTTGATCTCCTGGCTCATCTCCGAGCGGACTCGGGCGCGGACCGATGGTGCGGACATGGGATCAGTCTGACACAGAGCTGAGAACACTGGAACGTTTCGAGAACAGTGTTCTTGACCATGGCATTGCGGTCTGCGTACAGTGAACTTGTTCGAGAACACTGTTCTCGCCCCGAGTACGAGAGGTCGCCCACCATGTCTCTGCACGTCGTCGTCGGAGCCGGCCCGGTCGGATCAGCCACCGCCCACCTCCTCGCCGCCCAAGGCGAGCAGGTCCGGCTAGTCACCCGCTCGGGCCGGGGCCCCCAACCCCTCCCAGCCCCCACCGCGGGCGGCCCCGGCGGCCCCACCGGAGCAGCCGCTGCCGGCGCGGGCGCTCCCGACGCAGCGGGTGCCGCCGGGGCAGGCGCTAGCGGAGCAGGCGTTGGCGTAGGAGGCGTTGGCGGGGAGGGGCGGATTGAGTGTGTGGCGGGGGACGCTTCGGATGGGGAGCGGTTGGCGGAGGTGGCCAAGGGGGCTGTGGGGTTGTACAGCTGTGCGGGGCCTGCCTATCACCGGTGGGCTACGGACTGGCCGCCGCTTGGGGCGGCGCTGGTGCGTGCGGCTGAGGAGACAGGCGCCGTACTGGTGACGACGGGGAACTTGTACGGGTACGGCGAAGCGGACGGGCCGATGACCGAGGGCATGCCGTTGCGGCCGAACTCTGTGAAGGGTGAGGTGCGCACCAAGCTCTGGACCGATGCGCTGGCGGCGCACGAGGCCGGGCGGATCCGGACAGCTGAGGTGCGCGGGTCGGACTACCTCGGCGCGCACACGGTGTCGCCGTTCAGCGTGATGGTGCTGCCGAAGGTGATCGAAGGACGGCGCGGTACGGCGCCCGCCGACCTGGACGCACCGCACAGCTGGACGTACGTCGGTGACGTCGCGCGCACGCTGGTCGCTGTCGCCGCGGACGAGAAGGCGTGGGGGCGGGCGTGGCACGTGCCCACTCCCCCGCCGCAGTCGATCCGCGAGCTCGCCACCCACGCTGCCGAGCTCGCCGGCGCCCCAACCGCCCGCGTCGCCAAGATGCCTGGCTTCGCGCTGCGTCTCGCCGGCCTCTTCAACCCAGCCGCCCGCGCAATGGTCGAAACGCAGTACCAGTGGCAGCGTCCCTTCGTCATCGACTCCACCGCCGCAACAGTTGCCTTCGGCATCAACCCCACCCCCACCACCCAAGCCCTCCAAGAAACCATCAACACCCTCCGCACCCCCGCGTAACAGCTCCTGACAGGAGTGTGGGGAGGTGGGTTGGGGGGCTGGCCTAGGCTGTGCGGGGTTGACGGGGTGTCGGGGCTTGCGGGCCGGATGGTGGGAAGGGCTGGGATGGGTTCGAGGAGACCGCGTCGTTGGGGGCGGCGTCTGGTGGTCACCGTGGTGGTGCTGGGGTGCCTCGTGGTGGGTGCTGATCGGGCTGCCGCGTGGGTTGCCGAGGATCGGCTGGCGACGATGGCTGCCGACGAGGCCGCGAAGTACGACGTCCAGGCCGCGGACACCAGCGTCTCGATCGGCGGGTTCGGGTTCCTGCCGCAGGTCGCGCGCGAGGAGTTCCAGTCGGTCACATTGACAATGCAGCAGCCCACGTTCTCGTCCGTCCCGGCCGAGGACCTCACGGTGACGATGAGCGGCGTGCACGTCCCGCGCGCGCTGGTGACGGGCGGAGCCGGCGCGGCGGTCACCATCGACTCGACGGACATGAAGCTCCGGCTGTCGCCGGCCGAGCTGACCAAGCTCGCCGCACGGGCGACTGGCGTCGACGACCTGACTCTGCGCGTCGTGGACGAGAAACTGCACGCCCAGCTGGCGGTTCGCGGTGTCGACGTGGACGCGACGCTCGTCCCGAAGGTCGAGAAGGGCCGCATCGTGCTCGCCGTCGACCAGCTCTCCGACGCAGTCCCGTCAGCACTCCGCACCGTCGTGAGCCGGTTGCTGGCCCGCGGCATCACGCTCCCCGAGCTCCCGTTCGGCGCCTCCCTCAAGCAGGTCGCCGTCGAAGGCAGCTCTGTCGTCCTCGTCGCCACCGCCGACGACCTGCAGTTCGCCGCCTGACCCCCGATCAGCAGCCCGTCAGGTCACGGGTTGCGTACCTGGGTCGGGGGTTGGCCGTAGGTTGCGCGGAACAGGCGGGTGAAGTGGGCAGGGCTGCTGAAGCCCCAGCGGGTTGCGATGGCGCTGACTGGTACGGCGTTCAGGGTGCTGTCGAGTAGATCGCGGTGGCAGCGGGCGAGTCGGCGGCGTCGGATCGAGGCGACCACGGTCGTCTGCTCGGCTTCGAAAAGCTTGTGGAGATAGCGGACCGAGATGAAGTTGGCCGCCGCGATGCTCCGCGGCGACAGCGCCGGATCCGACAAGCGTTGCTCGATGTACGCGTGGATCTGGACCAGCAGCGCCCGGCGCCGCGTCGCCGGCGGAACGCTTCGACCGTCGCCGAGCCGTTCGGCAAGGACCACGGTCAGCAGGTCCAGCATCGCCGTACCGAGTCGTCCGCCGTCGGCGTCGTCGAGGTGCTTCGGAAGCCGAAGCGCCAGCGAGGACACGAGCGCACCCAGCCCGTCGTCACCGGCGATCCGAATTCCGGTCAGCGAGTCCAGATCCCAAGCAGGCAAGAGCGATCGCGGAAATGCCACCGCCACCAGGCCGGCCGCCGGACTGTTCGCCCAGCCACAAGGCCGAGACAGATCGACCAGCGTGAAGTCCCCCGGCGCGCAGCGAGCCTCCCGACCGCCATGTGCGATCAGACCATGCCCGCGCGCCTGGACGTCGATCTTGAACACCTCAGGATCCGAGCTGCTGATATGCGTACGGCGACGAGTGGCCCGGCTCGACTCGCCGGTCGACAGCTCGACCACCCGCACCGGACCGACCTCGCCGACCCGCAAGCGGTCCCGGGCATCCAGCGACGGCGGAGCCGCCAGATCCAGGCGCGCGAGCGTGTCCCCGACCACCTGGTGCCAGTAGCCGGCTCGTGCCTTCAGAGGCTGGTCGTCGGCCCGGAACACGACGCTCATCCGCCCACCGTAACCAACCAGCACCGGCCAGTACACGGATCCTCAACGCCTGTGCACTCCTGGTCATGTCCCCGCAGTGCACCCGGTGTGAGCGTGGCCGAATGACCACGAACCAAGACCAATTGCTGTTCGGAGCGACCGTGACGAAGGTCGTCAGCGCGACCGCCGAGCTCGGCCTGGCCGACCTGCTGGAGGACGGGCCACGATCCAGCGCCGAGCTGGCGAAGATCCTCGACGCCGAGCAGCAATCCCTCCGGCGCCTCCTGCGCGCCTTGGCCGGACTGGGCCTCACCCGGCAGACCGACACCGACATGTTCGAGCTCACCGAGGCCGGTGGATGCCTCCGCAGTACCACTGACGACTCCATTCACGCCCTGTCCGCCATGTTGTGGGACAAGGCCTCCTGGCTCAGCTGGGGTGAGTTGGTCACCGCGATCCGAACTGGCGTACCCGGTTGGCTGCAGGCCCATGGCATGTTCTGGATCGACTACTACACAAGCCATCCGGCGGCATCCGCCGTCTTCAACAAGGCGATGGCGCAGCACTCCCGCGCCGCCGCGCCCGGCCTGGTCGACGCCATCCGCCCAGAGCGCTTCGACACCATCCTCGACGTCGGCGGCGGTGACGGCACCCTGATCGCCGAACTGCTCGCCGCACAGCCAACCCTGCAAGGCATCGTCTTCGACCTCCCCTCCGGCCTCGAGGATGCCGCGACGACACTCGACGCACGAGGTGTCGCCGATCGGTGCCGCCTGGAGCCCGGCAACTTCTTCGACGAAGTGCCCAAGGGCGCGGACGCCTACCTGCTCAAGCAGATCCTGCACGACTGGGACGACGCCGCAGCCCTGCAGATCCTTCGCAACTGCCGAACCGCGATGCCGCCGAGCGCAAGCCTCCTGATCCTCGACCGAATGCTCCCCGAGCTCGCCGGACCGAATGACGTGCCGACGCTGCTGGTCGATATCCACATGCTCGTCGTGACCGGCGGCCGGGAGCGCACCGAGGCCGAGTTCCGCAGCCTGCTCTCCCAAGCGGGCTTCACGCTGACCGCGGTCAGCGACGCGATCCCGCCGTACGACTACCGCGTGATCGAAGCGAGCTGAGGGTGGTACTCACAGGGCACCCCTGACCTACAACACCCGCGCTAGCCTCGAAAGCGTGGACAACCGCAGTGAGATCCGCGAGTTCCTGGCCAGCCGGCGGGCGAAGGTCACGCCGGAGCAGGCCGGGATCGGCGGCCTGCACTCGGGGCACCGCCGGGTGCCGGGTCTGCGGCGCGAGGAGGTCGCCCTGCTCGCGGGCGTCAGCGTCGAGTACTACGCTCGCCTCGAGCGCGGCCACCTCGGCGGAGTCTCCGACAGCGTGCTCAACGCAATCGCCGACGCCCTAAGACTGAACGAGGCCGAGCGTCAGCACCTGTCCGATCTGGCTCGCACCGCCGGCGCATCCCCGCGTACGGCGCGACGCCGCCGGACCACCGAGGAAGTCCGCCCAGGCATCCTGGCGATCCTGGAGTCGCTGACCGAGTCGCCGGCGTTCGTCCGCAACGGCCGACTCGACCTGCTCGCCTCCAACGAGCTCGGCCGGGCCATGTTCGCCCCGGTCTTCGCCACAGCCAGTCGACCGGCCAACCTGGCCCGCTTCAACTTCCTCGATCCGGCCGCGCGGACCTTCTACCCGGACTGGAACCACTCGGCGAACACCACCGTCGCCTTGCTGCGCACCGAGGCCGGCCGCGACCCCTACAACAGCAAGCTGACCGAGCTGGTCGGCGAGCTCACCACCCGGAGTGAGGAGTTCAGCAAGCGCTGGGCCGCGCACGACGTCCGCCTGCACCACTCCGGCGTCAAGCACTTCTGCCACCCGGAGGTCGGCCCGCTCGAGCTGCGGTTCGAGGCGATGCCGCTGCCCGCCGACCCCGGTCTGACCATGACCGTCTACACCGCCGAACGGGGCTCACCGACGTACGACGCGCTCCGGCTGCTCGCGAGCTGGCGGGCAACTGTGGAGTCGGCGGGCTGAATCCCTTGGGTTGCGATCGTTCGCGATATATCGTCGAACTATCGCATTCTCAGCCGAGGGACGGGTGGTCGAGATGACCGGATCGACGTACGCGGCGGGGTGGCCCTGGCAGCACCTCGCCCGGCACTGTTCAGCCTTCGAGGACCTGAAGGAAGAGTTGCGCGCCGCGATGAGTGGCGGCCGCAAGACCCATCACGGCCACCAGCACCCGTTCGGGGGCGGCCAGTGGGGGATGTTCGGCGGGCAGTTCTTCGGGCCGCCGTGGGGCGGGCCGCCGCCGCGCTGGCGCGGGCCCAAGGCCCGGCGCGGTGACGTCCGGGCGGCGATCCTCGCCGTCCTGGCCGAGCAGCCGATGAACGGCTACCAGCTGATCCAGGAGATCGCCGAGCGCAGCGGCGGGGTGTGGAAGCCGAGCCCGGGCTCGATCTACCCGACCCTGCAGCAGCTCGAGGACGAGGGCCTGGTCACCGCCGACGCCGAGGTCGGTCGCCGGACCTTCACGCTGACCGACGAGGGCCGGGCGTACGTCGCCGAGCACGCCGACGAGGTCCGGGCGCCGTGGGAGGCGATGGGCGCGCCACAGCACGACGACGAGAACGGGCTGAAACCGATGCTCGGCCAGGCCGCGGCGGCGATGTGGCAGATCCTCGCGACCGGCACGCCGGAGCAGCAGGCGCAGGCCAAGGACGCGCTCGCCGAGCTGCGGCGCAAGCTGTACGGGATCCTCGCCGACGACGAGCCGCAGGACCGGTCATGAACCCGTACCTTCCCGAGCGCCACGGCCCGGTCCGGATCGGCGACGCCGAGCGCGACCAGGCCGTGGCGATGCTCAGCGACCACTTCGTCGCCGGCCGGCTGACGCAGGAGGAGTTCGAGGACCGTAGCGAGCACGCGACCCGGGCCCGGTACGCCGACGACCTGGTGCCGCTGTTCGACGACCTCCCGGACCCGGCCGAGCTGCAACTCGTGCAGGGCCCCTGGTCGCCGGCCGGGAAGCCGGTCCGGCAGCGGCAACGGCAGGCGCCTCCGCCGTTCGTGATGCTCGCGCCGATCCTGATGATCGGCCTCGTCGTCACCGCGGTGCTGCTGACCGCGCCGTGGCTGTTGTGGGGCCTGTTCTGGATCGCCTTGTTCAGCGGGGCGCACCGCCACCGCTGGCAGCATCAGCAGCACTACCACCACCGTCGCCGCTGACCCGCCGCCCGCGCCGGCGCGGGATCTCCTGAGCCAACTCGACCACGAACCCGTCGGGATCGGCCACGTGCACCGTCCGGTGTCCCCACGGACGGTCGGCCGGCCCGCTGAGCACCGGCACGCCCAAGCCGGCGAGGCGATCGGCGCACGCGTCCACGTCGCCGACCATCAGCACGATCTCCGCGGCCGGGCCGGGCGTCACCGCCCGCCCGGTCAGCCACTCCGCCCGCCGCCGCTCGTACAGCGCGAACCGGGTCGCGCCCGTCGCGAACTCGGCGTACCCCGCGTCGGTGAACTTGTGCGGCAGTCCCAGCACGTCCCGGTAGAACTCCACCGAGACGTCGAGGTCCTCGACGTACAGGATCACGTATCCAAGCTCCACGGCCCCACGGTATGTCGGCGCGGCGAGTTAGCGTCGGGGGCGAGGAGAGGAGATCGGCATGTACGAGGGTGTGTTGATCCTGGAGAGCCTCCGGGTGGGGACGGAGTTGTCGGAGATCCCGCTGGCCGTGCGGAAGATCAGCAGGTACGACGTGAGCAGCGCCTCGACCGGCCAGCCGCCGGTGTGGTCGGTGCTGGAGTTCGAGGTGGAGGACTGGCACTCCGAGACGCTGGCCCGGGAGCTGGCGGCGAGCCTGGACTCCCCCGGCTGGTACGCCGACTTCCACAACGCCAAGGAGATCTTCGTGGTGTTCCCGGGCCGGGTGTTCCGGTACCCGCGCGGTGACGCGGCGGCCCGAGCAGAGGCGCAGGCATTCGGGCGCGAACTGGAGATTCCCGAGCCGCAACTGGACTGGACCGAGTAACCATGTCAAAGCGACCGGACCGGCTCCGACCAGCGGGTGTAAGCACAACCTGAGGAGACTGCCATGGCCAAGGTTCGGGTCCACAACTTCACCATCACGGCGGACGGATTCAGCGCCGGGGTGAACCAGCGCGAGGAAGCGCCATTCGGTGACGGCGTGGAGGGGTTGCACGACTGGTTGTTCGCGGCGCAGGAGCCCGGCGCGACCGGGATCGACGCCGAGCGGGTCGCACTGTGGGACCAGGAGGTCGGCGCGACGATCATGGGCCGGAACATGTTCGGACCGATCCGCGGTCCGTGGCAGGACGGCTCGTGGAAGGGGTGGTGGGGTGACAACCCGCCGTACCACCACGACGTCTTCGTGCGCACGCACCACCCGCGGGAGTCGCTGCCGATGGACGGCGGGACGACGTTCCACTTCACCGACGAGCCGGTCGAGGTCGTGCTCGAGCGGGCGTTCGCGGCCGCCAAGGGACAGGACGTGGTGATCGCGGGCGGCGCGGCGACGGTCCAGGCGTATCTGCGGGCTGGTCTGATCGACGAGCTGTACCTGGTTCAGGTCCCGCTGCTGGCCGGGGCCGGTGAGCGACTGTTCGACAACGTCGCCGAGGCTCTGCGGAACTACAAGGTGACTGAGATGATCAGCTCACCTGCTGCCACCCATCTCACGCTGAGGCGCCGATGACCGACGTACTTCGCTACACCGCTTTCACCACCAACCCGGCCGGCGGCAACCCGGCCGGAGTAGTGCTCGACGCGAGCGGTCTGGACGACGCCGCGATGCAGACGATCGCCGCCGACCTCGGGTACTCCGAGACCGCCTTCGTGACTGGCAAATACCAGGTGCGGTACTTCTCGCCCAAGGCAGAAGTCCCGTTCTGCGGACACGCCACGGTGGCCACCGCCGTGGCGCTCGCCGAGCGGATCGGCCCGGGTGAACGGGTCTTCTCGACACCCGCCGGCGACGTGCCGGTCACGGTGGACGAAGGCATGCGAGCGACGCTGACGAGTGTCGAGCCGTACGTCGAGGAGGCCGGCGACGTCAGCGAGGTCCTGGACATCCTCGGCTGGCGTGCTGACCAGCTCGACCCAGCCCTACCGCCGGCCATCGCGTTCGCCGGCGCCCGCCACCTCGTCCTGGGTACGGCGACCCAGCAACGACTCGCCGACCTCGAGTACGACTTCGACCGGCTGCTCGCTTACATGCTGGAGCGCGATCTCACCACTCTGCAGTTGGTCTGGCGGGAGTCCGAGACGACCTTCCACGTGCGCGATCCGTTCCCGGTCGGCGGGGTCGTCGAGGACCCGGCGACCGGTGCGGCAGCGGCCGCGTTCGGCGCCTACCTGCGCGAGCGCGGTCTCGTCCAGGCGCCGGTCACGCTCACGCTGCACCAAGGCGACGACCTCGGCCGGCCGAGCTTGATCCACGTCGAACTGCTGGCCGACGACAACAGGGTCCGGGTGAGCGGCAACGCCGTACCGATCAGGGAACCCGGGTGAGCCAGTCCTCGGTGCCGAACTTGGTGGTGACCCGGTCCTCGGCGAGCTCGACGGTGGCCGGGTCGATCGAGCCGGGCTTGAGGCCGTAGCGGCCGGCGAACGACGCGACCATGCGATCGATCACCTCGGCACGGTCGAGACCGGTCTGGCTGCGCAGCGGGTCGACGCGCTTGTTCGCGCTCGTAGTGCCCTTGTCGGACAGCTTCTCCCGGCCGATCCGCAGCACCTCGAGCATCTTCGCGGCATCCATGTCGTAGGCCATCGTGACGTGGTGCAGAACGGCGCCGCCCGCCAGGCGCTTCTGGGCGGCGCCGGCGATCTTGCCGGCCGGCGAGGTGATGTCGTTGATCGGCTGGTACGTCGCCGCGATGCCGAGATCGTTCAGCGCGCCGATGACCCAGTCGTCCAAGAATGCGTACGACTCGGTGAACGACAGCCCGGACACCAGCGACTCGGGGACATAGAGCGAGTACGTGATCGTGTTCCCCGGCTCGACGAACATGGCTCCGCCGCCGCTGATCCGCCGTACCACTGTCACGTCGTGCTTGGTGGCGCCGTCGAGGTCGACCTCGTTGCGCAGCGACTGGAAGCTGCCGATGATGACCGCGTTCGACGCCCACTCCCAGACCCGCAGCGTCGGCGGGCGCTCACCGGAGCCGACCTGCTCGGTCAGCACCTCGTCGAGCGCCATCTGCAGGGCCGGCTCGCGCGGTACGTCGTGCACGAACTCCCACTCGTGATCGCTCCAACCGGTTGCCCCGGTCAACGCACGCCGCACGGCGACCGCCACGGCATCCGGCGAGAACCCGAGCATCTCGACGCCATCCCCCAGGACACCGCGGACCCGGGCAGCCACCTGCGCCGCCGGAGTCGCCACCGGCAGACCGGCGAGGGCACCGTTGATCCGCTCCAGGGCGTCATCCGGTTCCAGGAAGAAGTCCCCACTGATCTGCGCCCTCCGGACGTGCTCGTCCACCACGTCGAGGTCCGCGACAACCAACTTCCCACCGGGCACCTTGTACTCACCATGCACGTTGTGCTCAACCACCCGCGTGCGTGGGATGTTCCCGGGATCAGGGATGCAGGACGACGTCGATCGGGTCGCCGACCGCGGCGCCCGCGGATTTCAGCGCGGCTTTGCTGACGCCGACACAAAAGCCGCCGCCGGCCACCAGCATGGTGCTGGCGGTGAAATCCGCGCCATTCAGAGTGCCGGTGATGCGTCGCTGTTTGCGTCCGCCCAGTTCCGTTACGAATTCGGCCGGTACGTCGACCACTGCCAGCCCGCCAGGCTTGTCGTCGCGCCACTGGCGCACGGTCCCGCGAAATGCCACCGCCATGTTGTCTCCGAATTCCGGGGATTTCAGCCTACACTCCGGATTCATGGCGGAAATGAGTATGAACAAGGCGATCCACGCCGCAGTACGGCGGGATCTGCAGCGATTCATCGATGCGTTGGGGCGATTTCCGGAGGGGGATCGGCAGCGGGCCGAGCAACTGGCCACGGCCTGGGCGAACTTCGACCAGCAGCTGACACACCATCACGAGGGCGAGCACGACATCGCCTGGCCGGCGCTGGAGCAGATCGGTGTGGGCCGCGACCTGCTCACCCAGATGGATGCCGAGCACGACACGATGGCGACCGCGCTGAACGCGGCGCGCAGCTCGATCGCGAGCTTGCGCAGTACGGCGAGCGCCGCGGACGTAGCGGCCGCGCTGGCGGCGATGCAGGAGCTGCAACGCGTGACGGTGCAGCACATGGATCACGAGGAGGCCGAGATCGAGGCCGTGTACCTGGAGAAGAAGGACTCCGCCGAGCTGAAGGCGATGGGCCGGGAGTTCGCCAAGATCGGGCCGTCGCAGGGCGGCACGTTCTTCGCCTGGGTCTCCGACGGCGCCGGACCCGACGAGATGGCCGCGATCACCAGCGGCATCCCGAAGCCGGTCTACACCGTGATCACCGGCATCTTCGGCCGCAACTACCGCAAGTCGGTAGCCCCCGTCTGGCGCACCTGAGCCCCGGGCAGGGCACCCGGGGCTCAGTACAGCTCAGGCTGCCGGCGGGGTGTCCGTGGGTGGAGTGCCGGTGGGTGGAGTGCCCGTCGGCGGGGTGCCACCGCCACCCGGCATGCTGAACGCGTCGTCGGCCCCGACCGCGGTGTCGGACAGGTCCAGGGCGATGGCGAACGAGGCCTCGTAGCCGCTGCTGGTCTGCTTCGGTTGCAGAAGCATCTGGTCGCCGAGGTCGGCGTAGTGCATGTCGGTGTCGTTCGTGGTGTCCGGCGTGCCCTTGGCGGCGTACGGCGCCGCGGCCAGGTAGGCCGCCTTGAACTCCTCGGGGAAATAGAGCTGAGACGTGAACTCGTACGGGCTGCCGTCGGCGCCCGTGGTGCGGACCTTCACGTGGGTGTGGACGGTCCGGCCCTGGTACCAGCCGGGCAGGATCGTGGTGAACTTGACGATCCCGCCCGGGTTGCTGACCTGGTAGCCGCGGAGGAAGTTCTTGCCCGTGGTCCCTTCGGCCGCGATGTCGGAGTAGATCCCGGCGGCGTCACAGTGCCAGAGGTCAACAGTTGCACCAGGCAACGGTGTGCAGGCCTTGCTGCCCACCTGCAGGATGTGCAGCACCAGGGTGAACGTGGTCCCGGCGACCCTGGACCCGTCCGACGTGTCCACCCGCAGGTCCGACCGGTTCAGCCCTTCGTCCACGAAGTAGGGCCCTTCGGTCATCTCCGGCTTGGCCACACAGTCGACCGTCGTACTCGTCGCGGCGTCGGCGGCCACCGCCGTACCCACGGCGGTGAACGTCACGCCGGCCGCGCCGAACACGGCCAGGGCCCGGCGCCGGGTGAGCACCCGGCCGACCGGCTTGTCGTCGTCTTCCACTGTCCTTCTCCTTCGTCGGTTCCGATCCCCGTGCGAAGGTAAAGACGTTAGAAAGACCCGCTGGGAGAGCCCGTGGACTTTCCTGGCAGTACGCCGTGAACGTCGCGGGTCACTCGGCCGGCGTAAGTTCGACGGCGACGTCGAGGACGCGCGTGCGGACTTCGTGGATCTCGCCGGTGCCGTCGATCTCGCGGAGGACGCCGCGCTCGTCGTACAGGCTGATCAGGGGGACGGTCTGGTCGCCGTACACCTGGAGGCGGCGGCGGATGACGTCCTCGGTGTCGTCGGAGCGGTGCTCGATCTCGGCCCGCCGGAGCAGGCGCTGCACCAGGGCTTCCTGGTCGACGCGCAGGATGACGACCGCGACCAGCCCGCGGCCCTGCGCCGCGAGGACCTCGTCCAGCACGGCGGCCTGCTCGAGGGTGCGCGGGTAGCCGTCGAGCAGGAAGCCGGTACGGCAGTCGGCGGCGGCCAGCCGCTCGCGGATCATCGCGTTGGTGACCTCGTCCGGGACGTACTCGCCGGCGTCGAGGTACCGCTGGGCCGTCCGGCCCAGGTCGGTCCCCTCGGCGACCTGGGCACGGAAGATGTCGCCGGTCGAGATGACCGGCACCCCGAGACGGCCGGCCAGCAACTCGGCATGGGTTCCCTTGCCGGCTCCGGGCGGCCCCATCAGGATGACGGTGGTCACGGGCAGTGCTCCTGACTCTCGGTAGTCGATTCAGAGTAGGAGAACTTCCGCACCGGCGGTACGGCGTACATCACTTGATTTGCGGGGCCCTGATCACATCAGCACGTCACATCATCACGGGCCGTAGCTCCACGGTGTCACCGGGACCGGCGAACTGGGTGGCGACCTCCTCGGCCCGCTCCCGACTGGCGAACTCGAACAGGAAGAACCCGGCCAGCTGCTCCTTCGACTCGGCGTACGGCCCGTCGGTGCTCACCGGACGCTTGCCCTGCCAGCGGTAGACGGTCGACGAGGCGGGGGCGTCGAGCGCGGCCGCGGACAGGAACTCCCCCGAGGCGTGCAGGTCGGCCAGCAACGCCTCGAACTCCTCGTACATCTGCTTGCGCTCCGCCGCCGGGATCGCCCGGCCGGCCTCGGTGAAGTCGGGGGTCGGGTGGCCCCACGGCTGCGGGTTGGAGTGGATCAGGATCACGTACTTCACGACAACCTCCTGCAGTTCTGAGTCGGTACGCGGGAGACGTCGGACCTGGCCCACTCCCCTCGACATTTTGCCCGAGTCACACTCCCCGATCGGGGTCCGTCAGAAGGGTGAGGGCCCGGGAGACGGGCCTCGGAGACGAGTGGAGGAATCGTGGGAACGATGCTGGTGACCGGTGGGACGGGCACGCTGGGGCGGCAGGTCGTGCCGCTGGTGCAGGCCGCTGGATGGAAGGTGCGGGTACTGAGCCGGCACGCGCAGGACCGGGGTGACGGGATCGAGTACGTCGCGGCAGACCTGACGCAGGGTGACGGCCTGGACGCGGTGGTCGAGGGCGCCGAAGTGGTCGTCCACCTGGCTGGTGGCCCGAAGGGCGACGACATCGGGACGCAGAACCTGGTCCAGGCGGCCGAGCGGGCCGGCGTACGTCACCTGGTGCACATCTCGGTGACCGCGGTGGACCAGTTGCCGTTGACGTACTTCAAGTCGAAGCTCGGCGCCGAGCAAGCCGTACGCCGGTCGTCGGTGCCGTGGACCGTACTGCGAGCCGCGCAGTTCCACGACTTCGCGTTGCGGACCACGCGGGCGATGGCGAAGCTGCCGGTGCTGCCTGTTCCCGGCGGGGTGCGGTTCCAGCCGGTGGATGCGCGGGACGTGGCCGAGCGGCTCGTCGAGCTAGCGCTGGGCGAGCCCGCCGGCATGGTGCCCGATGTCGTCGGACCGAAGGTCTACACCGTGGGCGAGCTCGCGCAGGACTACCTGAAGGCGACCGGCAAGCGCCGGCTGTCGCTCCCGATCCGGGTGCCGGGCAAGGCCGGCAAGGTGTACCGGGCCGGCGGTAACCTGACGCTCAGCGGCGCCCACGTCGGCACCCGCACCTGGGAGGACTTCCTGGCCGCGCAAACTTCCGCAAAAGCCGCCGCGGAGTGATGCTTGCCCCATGGCGATGGTGGGGCGCCGGGGGGAACTGCAGGCGCTGCGGGGCTGGGTGGATGAGGCACGCGCGGGACACGGACGCCTGGTGCTGTGCACCGGCGAGGCCGGAATCGGCAAGACCCGGCTCGCGCAGGAGGTCGCCGGTGTAGCCCTCGCCCAGGGCGCCGCCGTCGCCTGGGGACGCTGCGCCGAGACCGAAGGCGCGCCCGCTTACTGGCCCTGGCGGCAGGTCCTGCGATCTCTCGGGCTCGACGCGGATCAGGTGCTCACCGGAGACGACCGCTTCAAGCTCTTCGAACAGGTCACCGACGAGGTACGGCGAGCCGCCGGCGACCACGGCCTCGTCGTGATCCTCGACGACGTGCACCGCGGCGACGAACCGTCCCTGCTGGTCCTGCGGCAACTCGCCGGCCACCTCGCGAACCTGCGAGTGCTGGTTCTCGCCACCGCCCGCGAGAGCACCGGACTCGGCGACCTCTCCGCGGCCGAACGCCTGGACCTGCACGCGTTGGCCGCGACCGAGGTCGCCGAACAGTTGTCGCCGGCAACCACTGATCCAGAGTTGGCGGCAACGGTGTACGACGTCACCGGCGGCAACCCGCTGTTCGTCCGGGAGCTCGCCCGCGCGATCGCCGACGGCTCCTGGCGTCCGAACGAGCCACCGCCACGATCGGTGCGGGAGATCGTCCGGACCCGGCTCGATCGAGCCTCGGACGACTGCCGCCGCCTGGTCCAGGCGGCCGCTATCGTCGGCCGCGACTTCGGGCTCAGGACAGTTGCCGCGACGCTGCAACGACCAGTCGACGACTGCCTGCCACTGGTCGACGAGGCAACAACTCTCGGCTTCGTCGACCGGTTGGACCAGGACTTCCGCTTCGTCCACGCCCTCACTCGAGACGCGGTCGAGGCATCCCTGTCGACCACCGAGCGGACAACGCTCCATCGTGCCGTCGCGACCGCACTGGAGGCCGATCCCGAGACCAACCTGGCTGCGATCGCCAGTCACCACGCAGTCCTGGCGCAGTACGGCGACGGGACGACCGCCCGGATGTGGATGGTTCGCGCGGGCGAGGACGCCGTACGTCGACTGGCGTATGAGGAAGGTGTCCGGCTGTATCGGCAAGCGTTGACGACGCGGCCTCCCGATCCGCCAGCGTGCTGCGCGATCTTGATTGCGCTGGGCAAGGCCGCGTACCTGGCCGGTGATCTGCGTGCGTGTTGTGAGGCGGCGGTCGACGCCGCGGCAGCGGCGCAGAGTCCGGAGCAGGCGGCCGAGGCGGCGTTGGTGCTCGAGGCCGTGCCCGATCCGACGATCAACGCAACTGCCAAACGACTGTGTGAACAGGCGCTTGCGCTCGACGTCGGTCCGGCGTTGCGCGCTCGACTGCTGTCGCTGCGCAGCCATCTGGCCTTCTACGACGGTGAGCAAACGCGGCTCGACGCGATCAGTTCGGAGGCGCTCGAGCTGGCTCGGGCATCCAGGGACGACCGGGCGCTGGCGGATGCGCTGCGGGCGCGGCAGGAAGCCTGCCCAGGTCCCGAAGGTCGCACCGAGCGGTTGACGCTCGCGACCGAGATGCTCGACCTGGCCAAGCGGACGAGCGATCCGCGGGCCGAGATGTGGGGTGCGATCTGGCGACTCGATGCGCTGATCGAGAGCGGCCGGCTGGCTGCCGCAGCCGAGGAACTCCCCCGCCTCCGCGTCGCCGTCGATCGCCTCGGCGGACCGGTCGCCGCCTGGCACCACGACCGGATCGCCGCTTGTATCGCGCAGGCTCGCGGCCTCTACGCCGAAGCGGCCGTGCTTGCTCGCCGCGGGTTCGACCGAATGCGCCCGATCGAACCGGCGCCGGCGACCGGCGCGTACTTCGCCCTGCAGATCGCGTTGGCCGGACACGTCGGGCCCAGCGAGGAGATCCGCCGGTTCGCCGAGCAGCCGTTCACACCGCCACCGCGGTTCGTGACGCTGTCGCTGCTGTCGCGGGCCCATCTGTTGCTCTGCACGAACTCGCCCGAGCAGGCGGCCGCGTCGTACCGGCAAGCGGGGCCGATCGACACGTGGTCGCTGCCCGCGTTCTTCGTGCTGCCGGCGTACGTCTACGCAACGCTCGCTTGCCTGGGACTCGGCCGGTACGACGACCTCGCCGTACTGCTGGACCGGCTGCAGCCGTTCCGCGGGGAACATGCCGTCGGCAACGGTGTCGCCTACATGGGACCGGCCGAGCTGGCGATCGGTCGAGCCGGCGCGGCTCTCGGACGGCTGGATACCGCGGTCGACGATCTCAGCACAGCCGTCGAACTGGCCGAGACCGCCGGTGCGGCCGGGTTCGTCGCCGAGGCGCAGTACCACCTCGCCTCGACGCTGTTCACCCGGCACCGGCCGGGCGACCACGACCGGGCCCGGTCGTCGGCGACCGAGGCGGCCCGGCTGGTCGACATGCTCGGGATGACGGCGTACGCGGAGCGGACCGAGGTGCTCGTCGCGCGGTTGAACGGCGGGGAGGAGCACGGCCTGAGCGCGCGCGAACTCGAGGTCGCCGGCCTGGTGGCCGAAGGGCTGACCAACCGGCAGATCGCCGAGCGGCTGGTGATCTCCGAGCGGACCGCGCAGAACCACGTCCAGCACATCCTCACCAAGCTCGGGTTCGCCACCCGGAGCCAGATCGCCGCGTGGTCCAGCCGGCGATGAGTACCTCGAATGAGTGATCCGGCGGATTCGGCCCGGCGGTCCGATCCCTAGCGTCAAGGGTGTCGGAACTTACCGAGGAGGAATCATGCAGTGGATCGCAGTCGCCACCCCGCCGTTCGCGGCGATCGAGCAGTTCGACAAGGTCCTGGACCAGCTCGGCGAGGAGCAGGCCGACGGCCTGGAGGCCCGGTACGTCGGCACCACGGCCGACGGGCTGCGGGTCGTTACCCTCTGGACCACCCGGGAGCACGCCGACCGCTTCTTCGCCGAGCGCCTCGGCCCGGCGCTGGCCAAGGTCCTCGGACCCGAGCCAGCCGGCCGCCCCGAGATCCTCGGCATCGACGTCGCCCGCTCCTACACCCGCCAGCCGGTCGGCTGATCCAGCATGGTGGGCGGGTAGAGCCCGCCCACCAGGTAAGGCCGGAGCAGGTCGCTCGGACTGGCGTGCATGCGGCGGGCGATCCCGGCGAGCAGGTCAGCCACTTGGACCCGCGGGTCCCGACGCGAGTCGACCTGGGTCACCGTCAACAACGGCGTCGGAGCAGGGAACACGGCGCCGGCCAGGTAGGTCCGCAGCCGGGCGACGCGCCACTTGGTCAGCGCACTCTGCTCGTCATGCACTACCGCGACCGACCGGCGACCGCCGCTCCAGAACAGCGCAGTCTCCGCAAGCGCGGGCACCAAGGGCTCGAGCGGCGGCGGGATCGCGGGATCGTCGTCGATCAACCGCCGTACGACGTCCTCGACGTGCGCGCGGGTCAGGTCGCGCAGCGCCGGGACGCCGGGCGGCATCGTGGCGAAGAAGCGGTCGATCAGCGCGTGGTCGAGCAGCCGGATCCGCTTCGTCCGCGTCAGCTGGAGGAACGCGTCCAGGAACTCGGTCCGGTTCGCCGCCTGGTAGATGCCGAGCGCGGCAGCGTCGTGGTCGGTGGCCAGGCTGGTGCCCGCGCCGTACGACGGTTCGGCGACGAGTAGCTCGATCACCCGGCGGGCGACGTACCAGGTCTTGTCGATCACGTGGACGTTCGCCCGCCCGCGCAAGGCGGTGAGGAACCACTCCAGGTCGGCACGCTGCCCGGGCCGGAGCAGCAGGTTGGACTTGTACTCGGTGGACCCACGGCGGCGGAACGACGACCGCAGTACGGCGACCAGCTCGGCGGCCTCCGGTACGGCGAGATCCACGCCGGCGTGGGTGATCACGGGTGACTCGGGATCCAGGAGGTTGCTCCCGGAGAATCCCGACTCGTCACACGCGATCTCGACCCACGCCGGCGACGGCAGGGTGTGCATGGGTGATGAGCTCCAAAGACTGAGAGGGCTGCACGCTGAAGGGCCCGTCGGCGACGGGCGTGATCCTGCGGGGTGTCGCGCGATCAGTGAGCGGCAGCGGCCTTCGGAGTCATGCCGACCATGATCGGCCACGCGGCGGCCGGTGCACCAGTGATTTGGTCAGCGCTTGCGGCCGGCAGCGACCTGGAGCAGCCGGGCGGTGCCGGTGGGGTCGAGCTTCTGCGCGTTCGCCGGCCACCAGCCGGCAAGGTCGACCAGACCGGGTCCGGACAGGTCGAGACCGTCGAGCAGTCCGGCGATCTCGCCGGCGGTCCGGAACCGGACGTCGGGGAAGGCGTCCTTCAGCTTGTCCTCGAGCGAGCCGGCGAAGTCGGCCAGCGGGCTGCCGTCGCGCGGGTGCACCGGGTGGCTGATCGCGAGCCACGAGCCGGACGGCACGGCCTCGAGGTAGTCCGCGATGATCCGCCGTACCTGGTCGTCGTCGGGGACCAGGTGCAGGACCAGGCCGAGGACGATCCCGACCGGCTGGTCCAGGTCGAGGGCGCCGGAGACGACCGGGTGCCGGAAGACGCCCGCAGGGTCGGTCAGGTCGGCGTCGGCGAAGTACGCGTGCTGGTCGTCGGCGAGCAGCGCCTGTCCGTGGGAGACCGCGGTCAGGTCGTTGTCGACGTACACCACCTTGGCCGCCGGATCCGCGCGCAGCGCGACCTCGTGGGTGTTCTGCGCCGTCGGCAGGCCGGAGCCGAGGTCGAGGAACTGACTGACGCCGCCGTCGCGGACCATCAGGCAGACCGCCTCGGCCAGCCAGCGCCGGTTCTCGGCCGCCAGCAGCGGCGCCTCGGGGGCGATCCGGACCAGCTCCTGGTAGAGCCGGCGGTCCGCCTCGAAGTTGTTCTTCCCGCCGAGGAACAGGTCGTAGAGCCGCGCCTGGGACGGCCGGTTCACGTCGATACTCGTCGCGTCGGCGGCCCGGTGGTACGACGTGGACCGGCGCCCGGCGTCCTGCTCCGGCATCGTCCGGGTCCACCTCCGTCCGCCGCTCGAAAAGCTCCCGAAAATCCGAAAAGCCCGATTGTCGGGAAGGCTACCCGGGCCGGCTCCGGCGGCTGCACCCGGGCTGTGCCACGGAACCACCGGCCACTTGCGTCCCACCGGACGGGAGATCCGGGCATCATGGTTGGTAAACGCTTGCCAAGATCACCGTGCCGACCACAGACTGAGCGCCACCATCCGGATCACCGCCCCGAACAACCGGAGGACCGCCCATGCATCGCCGTACCTTCCTCACCGCCGTCGGCGCCGGTCTCGCCACCTCGGCCGTCGCCATCCCACCCGCCCGGGCGGCCGCCCGGCCGGTCCGGGCCCGCACCCTCGACGAGCTCCGCAAGGCGATCGCCGCGGCCCGGCCAGGCGCCGACATCGTGCTCGCCAACGGGACCTACGCCGTACCGGACGGCCAGACGATCGCCATCCAGGGCAAGCGCGGCACCGCGGACGCCCCGATCACCGTGCGCGCCGAGTCGGTCGGCGGGGTGACGCTGACCGGCAGCCGCGGCTTCGTGCTCGGCGACTCGTCATACGTCGCGGTGAGCGGCTTCAAGCTGCGGCAGGGTACGACGTTCGAGGTGCCGACCAGCTGTCATCACGTCCGGATCAGCCGCAACGACTTCCAGCTCGCCGACATCGAAGGCCTGCACTGGCTGATGGTCCGCGGCGACCACTCGACCGTCGAGCGCAACCACTTCCACGGCAAGTCGACGCTCGGCGTTTTCCTCGGGGTCGAGGGTCCCGACTCGGACGGGATGGCCCGCGGGGTCCGGATCACCCGGAACCACTTCTCCGACCACACCTTCGCCGGCGACAACGGCGGCGAGCCGATCCGGCTCGGCCTGAGCGGGCGGTCGCTGAGCGACGCCGGCGCCGTGGTCGAGTACAACCTGTTCGAGCGCGTCGACGGCGATCCGGAGGCGATCTCGGTCAAGTCGTCGGCGAACACCATCCGGCACAACACGATCCGCGACAGCCTGGGCGGGATCGTGCTCCGGCACGGCAACCGGACCCGGGCCGAGGGCAACTTCATCCTTGCCGGAAGCAACGGGATCCGGATCTACGGCAACGACCACCTGGTGATCAACAACTACCTCGAGCGGATCGGCGGCTCCGGCGTCGTATTGGGCAGCGGCAACGTCCAGGACCACAAGCCGGAGGATTCCCCGGAGAGCCGCCGCGGCAACGACGCGCCGGACCGGGTGACGATCGCGCTCAACACCGTGCTCTCCTGCGGTACGGCGATCAGCGGCGAGTCGCAGCGGACGCTGCCACCACGCGACTGCACGATCGCGGACAACCTGCTGCTCGGCGACGCCGGCCGGCAACTGGTGTCGATGCCGTACCTGGACGGCATCAGCTGGTCCGGCAACATCTGCTGGGGCGACGCCGCCGACGGCAACATCCCGGGCGGTTTCAGCCGGAAGGATCCGAAGCTGGCCACCGGGTCCGACGGCATCCGCCGCCTCAGCTCGACGAGCCCGGCGATCAACGCCGCGAGCAGGACATACCCGAGCGGCACTCGCGACCTCGACGGTCATCCGCGCACCGGCCGGGCCGATGTCGGCGCCGACGAGTACAGCCCGTCCGCACCGCTCAACCGCCCACTGACTCCTGCGGACGTCGGCCCGCGATGAGTTTTCCCCGGCTCGCTCGTCTGAAGATGGGTAGGGACGAGCGAGCCGGAGGTTTGTGATGGCGAAGGTGCTGTACTCGGTGACGATGTCGGTGGACGGCTTCATCAGCGGGCCGGGTGGCGACATGCAGTGGATGCGGCCGTACCTCGGCCCGAACCGGGAGGTCGAGGAGCTCATCCCGCGGATCGGATCGTTGCTGATCGGCCGGCGATCCCACGACGGCGACGATCCACACAAGGGCGAGCAGGGCGAGGGCGAAGCGTTCGGCGGCGGCTGGGACGGGCCGATGTTCGTCGTCACCCACCGCCCACCGGCCACTCCGGAGGCTGGAGTGACGTATGTCGGGGAGTTCGCCAAGGCACTCGCGATGGCGAAGGACGCGGCCGGCGACAAGTACGTCAACGTGATCGGGGCGAACATCGCCAAGCAGTGCATCGAGGCGGGTGAGCTCGACGAGGTCCTGCTCTGCTACGCGCCGGTGATGCTCGGCGACGGCACCCGTCTGTTCGAGCACGCCGGCGGCCGGACCGTCCGCCTCGAGCGCCTGAGTCTGACGGAGAACCCGCTCGCCTCCAACCTCTGGCTGAAGGTCGTGAAGGACGGCTAGAAGTCGGCCGCGGTCGAGTGCATGACCGCGCGGACCTCCACCGAGCGCCCGGCCGTGTGCGCGTCGGGCAGGAGCTGCGCGAGCTCGACCGCGCGGGCCCGGTTCTCCACGTCGACCAGGTAGTAGGCATCGATCGGGGTCGCGCGGGCGCGGTCGGGAACGGTGACCGCCGACTGCGGATCGGCGAGCAGCTCGCCGCCGACCAGCTCGCCGGCCTCGGACGCGACGTCCTCGAACTCGTCGCGGCACAGGTCCCCACTGGTGTCGCCCTGCAGGATCAGTAGGAATTTCATCGGCGCCACTCCTCTCACTGACAAGACGGAGCCGCGGCCGCGGTTTTGACATCATTGCGGCATGTTCGTGCGAACAGAGCGGTTGGGACTGCGCCGTTTCACGACCGCCGACGCGGAGGCGTTCGCGGCGTACCGGTCGGTGCCCGAGGTGGCCCGCTACCAGTCGTGGGAAACGCCGGTGACCCTGCCGGCAGCGGTCGCGCTGGTGGCGGACTTCAGCGAGGGGGATCCGGCCGCGCCGGGCTGGTTCCAGTACGCGATCGACCTGGACGGCGTGCTGATCGGGGATCTCGGCCTCAACCTGCACGAGAACCTGATGCAGGCCGAGCTCGGGTTCACGGTGTCACCGGCGTACCAGCGCCAGGGGTATGCGACCGAGGCCGTGCGTGGGCTGCTCGACCACCTCTTCATCGACTGGGACCTGCACCGCGTTTCGGCGGAATGCGACGCCCGCAACACCGCGTCGGCTCGCTTGCTGGAGCGCGTCGGCTTCAAGCGGGAGGGACTCCGGTTGGCCAACAGCTGGTTCAAGGGCGAGTGGACCGACGACCTGCTGTTCGGTCTGCTCCGCAGGGACTACGTCGGCTGACTGCCTTGGCTGCCCATGCCCTCGCGGTGAGGCGGATCGAGCCGTCTGCCTCGATCGGCAGCCGGGCGCGCACGGCCTCGCGCAGTTCGTCCTGATCCGTCTCGGGCAAGCTGCGCAGATACGCCGGCGCGACCCCCTGCCCACCCAGGAACGGCTGCCAGTAGTCGTCGAACGAGGCAAACTCCGTCGGTACGACGATCTCGCGCGTCCCGACCGTGGTGAACCCTGCTTGGGTGAACAGGTCGTCCAGCCCTTCCGCCGTACAGAACGGGAAGCGGAGGCCCTCGTCGTGGTCGCGGTCCTGCGGCCGGACGTCGATCATCGCGTCCCAGAAGTGCTTCATGAGTTGCATGCCGTCGGCGTAGTCCCAGACGTAGACCGCGACCGTCGAGCCGATCTCGCGCATCCGGCGCAGCGCCTCGACGCGTTCCGGGATGAAGTTGAGCACCAGGCCGGCGACGACCGCGTCGTACGGGCCGTCCGGGAGCTCGGCCGCGGACCTGACCTCGAAGCTCGCCCGCTCGTCGTCGACGGTCTGCCGGGCGTAGCCGATGAAGCCTTCCGACGGATCGACACCGAGGACTGAGGCAGGATCCGCCGTCCGCAGGATCGTGCTGGTCAGGGCGCCGGTGCCGCAGCCGATGTCCAGCCAGCGCAGGCCGGCGGGCTGGTCGAGCCAGCCGAGGAACTCCTCGGCGACCAGCCGGCTCCACCGGCCCACGTACGACTCGTAGATGTCGCCAGTCGACCACTCGCTCATTCCCGCAGCGTAGGGCCTACTTGACGCCGGTAGGGAGCGTGACGCCGGTGAGCTGTTCGGCGGCGTGCCACAAGCGGGCGTTGGTTTCGGGGTCGAGGGCTCGCTTCGGTGGGTGCACGACGGTGGCCGGGCCGACGAGGCCGAGGCGGCCGGACGGGCCGTAGTACGCTCCTGGCTCGGCGTCCGGGCTGGTTGCCGCGACCAACAGTGGCTCGGTGCCGACCTCGACCCCCTGGCTCGGGAGCGGGCTCAGTCGGTAGCCGATCCGGTTGAGCAGTGACGGCTTGTCCCGGCCGAGTGCTGCGCCGGCGCTCTGCAGGTTGGTGCGGGTGAAGCCGGGGTGAGCGGCGGTGCTGAGCAGTGGCCAGCCGCGGTCGGCGGCGACCTTCGCGAGCTGGATGCTGAGCATCAGGTCGGCCAGCTTGGACTGCGAGTACGCCACCGTACGGCGGTAGCTGCGTTCCCACTGCAGGTCGTCGAAGTTGATCCGGCCGAAGTTCGCCGCGCCGCTGGCGTGGGTCGTGATCCGCGGCGCCGGCGCGGCCAGGACGAGCGGCAGCAGCCGGATCGTGAGCGCGAACGGGCCGAGGTAGTTGGAGCCGAACTGCAGCTCGAACCCGTCCTTCGTGGTCTGCCGGGTCGGCGGGTTCATCACGCCGGCGTTGTTGACCAGCAGGTCGAGGTGCGGCTCGTCGGCGCTCAGCTTCTCGGCGAACTCCTGGACCGAGGCCAGGTCGGCGAGGTCGATCCGCCGGACCTCGAGCTGGGCGTGCGGGTGCTCGGCGAGGATCTCGGCGCGGGCGGCCTCACCCTTTGCGACGGTGCGGACCGCCATCACCACACGGGCTCCGGCGGCGGCCAGGCGCTTGGCGGCCTCCTTGCCGGTGCCGCTGTTGGCGCCGGTGACGACCGCGAGCTTGCCGGTCTGGTCGGGTACGACGTACATGATGGTCTCCATAAAAGACTGGTGGTCTGTTATGGCTTCGACAGTAACAGACCGGCGGTCCGTTAACAACAGACCGCCGGTCTGTAGACTGTGAGGGTGACGACATTCCAGCGCGCCCGGAGTGCGGAGCAGCGGGAGGCCAGGCGCCGGGCGATCCTCGGCACGGCCGCCACGATGCTGACCGAGATGCCGGTCGCCGACCTGAGCCTGAACGAGCTGAGCCGCCGCGTCGGCCTGGCCAAGTCCAACGTGCTCAAGTACTTCGAGTCCCGCGAGGCCGTGCTGCTCGAGCTGTTCGGCACCGAGTTCGACGCCTGGATCGACGATCTCCGGACCGCGCTACGAGACGCCAAGGGCTCTCCGGCCCAGCGCAGTGAACAGTTGGTGGACGCTGTGGTCCGGACACTGGCAGCGCGGCCGGTCTTCTGCGATCTGATCAGCGCGCAGGCCGCCGTGCTGGAGCGGAACGTCTCGACCGACGTGGCGCTCAACTTCAAACGCCACGCCCTCCGCGGCTACGAAGGGCTGCTGATGATCGTCATCGCCGCCCTCCCGCAGCTCAGCGTCGAGAACGCGTCCCGCTTCGTCGCCACCGCGAGCATGCTGGCCGGCGCGATCTGGACCCACTCGCACCCGACTGCGGCGATCCAGGCCGCGTACGACGCCGATCCCACCCTGGCCGCGATCCGGCTGGACTTCGAGCCCAACCTCCGCGACGCCCTCCAGAGCCTCCTCTACGGCCTCCTCCCCCGCTGACCACCGCCCGCTGACCACCGCCCGCCGGCCGCCGGCCGGAAGAACAGGTCAGGGCAGGTAGTAGTTCGGGTTCGGGACCTTGAAGGTGCGGTCGGCATACCCGCCCTTGAGGTCGCTGTACTGGTCGCCGAAGTTGGCGACGATGTCGTACCCGAGCGACTCGATGTGGGCGCGGGTCGCCGACTTGTAGTGGATCGTGGTGCAGGACCCGTTCGGGTCGCTCGCGCACGCCGTCTTCAGGTAGTCGGGGTAGTCCGCGACCGCCGGCTTGGTGAACAGGCCGTCCTCACCGTTCGGCAACGTGGTCGGCTTCGGGAAGCCGGCGTCGACACCGACGCCGTCCGCGGTCAGGTTGCCCAGCGTCGCCTGCTCCTGCGCGGCGCCGCGCCCGGTCAGGAAGAAGATCGCGTACCCCTCCCGCTCAGCCGTCGTCACCAGGTCGACCATCCCCGGTACGGCGGGGAATTTCTGGTCCAGCACGTAGGTCGCGTTGGTCGCCGGGTTGTACGCCCAGTTGCTGGCGATCTCGTAGTTCCAGGTCGCCAGCGAGGTGTCGTCGACGTCCAGCAGGATGGCCTTGGTCTTCTTGGTGTGATGGGGTGCCGAGATCCATCGCGCGCCCGCGGCGGCGACGGCCTTCGCCTCCGTGGCGTAGTTGCTGTTCGCACCGAACGTGCCGGTGCCGAGCGGATCGCCGTAGTAGTTGCGCAACTGCTGGCGCAGCACGTCGATGTTGGTGACCTGTCGTTCGGTCCGCGGTGTCGACGTCTGGATGGCCGGCTGCTGGGACGCGACCCCGGCCGAGTACGCGACCCCGCCGACGACCGACGTGATCGCGACCGAGGCAACCCCGGTGAGCAGCAGGCGGCGCGACGGCAGCCGCACGGAACGGATGTTCATGGGTGACCTCTCCAGGAAAGAAAGCTTGCCGAAGCAAACTAACTCCATTGGTCACCGATATATCTGCCGAACGACCGAAGTTCAGGGGAATCCTGCGTCAGACCGGCTTGACGTAGCGGTGGCAGGGGACGGGGATCGGGCCGGAGTCGGTGCCGGCCGGGTAGTTGAAGGCGCCGGCGTCGGACCAGCCGCTGCGTTCGTAGAAGCGGCGGGCACGGGCGTTGCCGGTGGCGACCGCGAGCCAGGCCTCGGCGTGCCCGTTGGCCTTGACCTGCCGTTCGGCCTCGGCAAGCAGTACGGCGGCGATCCCGGAGCCCCGGTGGTCGCGGGACACGTACACCTGCTCGACCTCGTCCGCCACCACCATCACGAACCCCGCGACCTGGTCCCCCTCGACCGCGACCGTGGTGTCCGCGACCCGCTCGGCCGCCCGGGTCCAGAACGACTCCGTGGTCCGGATCGCGACCAGTTCCTCGGGCACGTGCCCGAGATGCCCGTCGCCCCACCCGGAGTACCAAATCGCAGCAACCGCGTCGGCGTCCCCTGCCTGAGCCGACCGAATCAAAGCCGTCATCCAGTCAGGGTAAGCACCAACGAGGCCCCAGCCGCCCCCAGAAACACGACAGCCAGCCCGGCGGCACCGGTGGCCGTCATGTCAGTCCACCCAGCTTGTCCGGGTTGGTGATCGCGTAGATGCCCGTTACGTGGTCGTCCTCGACGTCCAGCACGATCAGTGCGAACGGCGTGTCCCCCGACAGCACCAGCGCCGCTGGGTCGCCGTTGATGGTTCGGTAGTGGATGCCGAGGTCCGGCAGCGGGCGGCGAAGGCGGTCGCCGATGATCAGTGGGGCGATCCGGTCGCGACCGAGGATCGGGTGCAGCCCGGCTGCCCGGGCCTTGCCGCCGCCGTCGGCCCACAGGGTGACGTCGGGCGAGAGCACGTCCATCAGGGCGTTCAGATCCCCACCCGCAACCGCCTCGACGAACCGTCGCGTCACCTCGTGCTGCACCTGGGGATCCGCCGGGAACCGAGGCCGCCGCGCCTCCACGTGCTCCCGCGCCCGGTGCGCCAGCTGCCGGACCGCCGCCGGCGTCCGGTCCAGGATCTCGGCGACCTCGGTGTGCGCGTACCCGAAGACCTCGTACAGCACGAACACCGCCCGCTCCAACGGCGTCAGCGTCTCCAGTACGACGAGCACCGCGAGCGACACCGCCTCGGCCCGCTCCACCGGATCGACCGGCGTGACCACAGGCTCCGGCAGCCAAGGCCCGACGTACGCCTCCTTGCGCCGGTTGATCGTCGTACGGCGGGCCAGCGCCGAGTTGACCGCGATCCGCACCAGGTACGCGCGCGGGTTGTCCACCGCCGACCGGGTCGACTGCGCGGACCAGGCCAGCCAGCTCTCCTGCAGCACGTCCTCGGTGTCGGCGACCGACCCGAGGATGTTGTAGACCACCGAGAACAGCAACTCCCGATGCTGCAGAAACACCTCGGTGGCCGCGTCCGAACTCATCTCCTCGTGTGCTTTCACACCTCTATGAGTCCAGCGGGCCACCGATGTGTGACATCACTCCGGGTCGTAGGCCAGATTCGGGCGTAGCCAGCGCTCGACCTCGTCGACTGGCAGGCCCCGCCGTACGGCGTAGTCCTCGATCTGGTCGCGGCCGAGACGGCCGACGCTGAAGTAGCGGGAGGCCGGGTGCTGGAAGATCAGGCCGCTGACCGCCGCGGCCGGAGTCATGGCGAAGGACTCGGTCAGGCCGAGACCGATCTTCTCCGCCTCGAGCAGCTCGAACAGCTCCTTCTTCTCGGTGTGGTCCGGGCTCGCCGGGTACCCGAGCGCCGGCCGGATCCCGCGGAACCGCTCCGCGTGCAGGTCCTCGAGCACCGGCTCGGCGTCCGGCTCGAACCAGTCCCGCCGCGCCTCCAGGTGGATCCACTCGGCGAACGCCTCCGCCAGCCGGTCGGCCAGCGCCTTGACCATGATCGCCCGGTAGTCGTCGTTCTTTGCCTCGTACGACGCCGCCAGTGCCTCGGCGCCGTGGATCGCCACCCCGAAACCGCCGAGGTGGTCACCGGCAGGTGCGACGTAGTCGGCCAGGCACCGGTTGTGCCGGCCGGCCGGCTTCTCGGTCTGCTGCCGCAGCATCGGGAACGACACGTCCTGGCCGTCCAGGACGATGTCGTCACCTTCGCTGTGCGCCGGCCAGAACCCGTACGCGCCCTCGGCCGTAAAGGAGCCATTGGCAACGATCTCGTCGAGCAACGTGTTCGCGTCGTCGAAGAGCTCACGGGCGACCGGCTGGTCCAGGATGGCCGGGTACTTGCCCTTCAGCTCCCAGGCGAGGAAGAGGAACTGCCAGTCGACCATCGCGCGCAGCGTCTCGATCGACGGCGACACCTGCTTCAGCCCGGTGAACGCCGGCACCGGCGGTTCGGCGTGGTCGACAGGCTCGGCGTTCGCCCGCGCCGCCGCCAGCGACAGCAGGGGGCTGCGCTGCTTGTTCGCGTGCTGCTCGCGCAACCGCTCCTGCTCCGCAGCGTTGCTCCGGGCAAGCTCCTCGGCTCGCTCGTCGTCCAGCAGGTCCGACACCACCCCGACCACGCGCGACGCGTCCAGCACGTGCACGGTGGTCCGGTCGTAGGCCGGTGCGATCCGTACGGCGGTGTGCTGCTTCGACGTCGTCGCGCCGCCGATCAGCAGCGGGAGCTTGAGCCCGCGGCGCTGCATCTCGGTGGCGACGGCCACCATCTCGTCGAGGGACGGCGTGATCAGGCCGGACAGGCCGATCGCGTCGGCGCCCTCGGCGACCGCGGTGTCCAGGATCCTGGCCGCCGGCACCATCACGCCGAGGTCGATCACCTCGTAGTTGTTGCAGCCCAGGACCACGCCGACGATGTTCTTGCCGATGTCGTGCACGTCGCCCTTGACGGTGGCGAGCACGATCTTGCCCTGGCCGCGGACCATCTCGGCCCGACCCTCCAGCCGGGCCTGCTCCTTCTCGGCCTCCATGAACGGCTCCAGGTAGGCGACCGAGCGCTTCATCACCCGGGCGCTCTTCACCACTTGCGGCAGGAACATCTTGCCGGCGCCGAACAGGTCGCCGACGATCTTCATCCCGTCCATCAGCGGGCCCTCGATCACCTCGAGCGGCCGCGGCAGCTTCTGCCGGGCCTCCTCGGTGTCGTCCTCGATGAAGTCGACGATCCCGTGTACCAGCGCGTGCGACAGCCGCTCCTCGACCGTCCCCTCGCGCCAGGACAGGTCGACCTCGCGCTGCTTGCCGCGGCCGCTGACGGTCTCGGCATGCGCGACCAGCCGGTCGGTGGCGTCCTCCCGGCGGTCGAACAGCACGTCCTCGACCAGCTCGAGCAGCGT
The DNA here is from genome assembly GCF_044458365.1 of Kribbella sp. NPDC050470. Classification (NCBI taxonomy): domain Bacteria; kingdom Bacillati; phylum Actinomycetota; class Actinomycetes; order Propionibacteriales; family Kribbellaceae; genus Kribbella; species Kribbella sp. NPDC050470. The sequence continues at coordinate 410,326 of NZ_JBITHV010000007.1, forward strand.
CGGCTCGATGTCCTCGTACACAGCGAGCTGACCGGCGTTGACGATGCCCATGTCCAGCCCGGCCTTGCCGGCGTGGAACAGGAACGCCGAGTGCATCGCCTCGCGCACCACGTCGTTGCCGCGGAACGAGAACGACAGGTTCGAGATACCACCGCTCACGTGCACGCCGGGGCAGCGTTCCTTGATCAGCGGCAACGCGTCGAGGAAAGCCTTCGCGTACCCGTTGTGCTCGGCGATACCGGTCGCGACGGCGAGCACGTTCGGGTCGAAGATGATGTCCTCGGGCGGGAAGCCGACCTTCTGGGTGAGCAGGTCGTAGGCCCGGGCGCAGATCTCCACCTTGCGCTCGGTGGTGTCGGCCTGGCCCTGCTCGTCGAAGGCCATCACCACCACGCCGGCGCCGTAGTCGCGGACCCGGCGGGCGTACTCGAGGAACTGCTCCTCGCCCTCCTTCAGGCTGATCGAGTTGACCACGCCCTTGCCCTGCACGCACTTCAGCCCGGTCTCCAGCACCGACCACTTCGAGCTGTCGATCATGATCGGGATTCGGGCCACCTCCGGCTCGGTCGCGATCAGGTTCAGGAACGTGGTCATCGCCTGCTCGCTGTCGAGTAGGTCCGCGTCCATGTTCACGTCCAGCAGGTTCGCGCCGCCGCGCACCTGCTCCAGCGCCACGTCCACCGCGGCCTGGTGGTCACCGGACTCGATCAGCCGCCGGAACCGCGCCGACCCGGTCACGTTGGTCCGCTCGCCGATCATCACGAACCCGGTGTCCGGCCCGATCCTGAACGGCTCCAGCCCGGAGAACCGCGTGGTCTCGTTCGGCGGTACGACGTTCCGCGGCGGCAGGCCGGCCACGTTCGCCGCGATCTGCTTGATGTGCGCGGGAGTCGTCCCGCAGCAGCCGCCGACGATGTTGACCAGCCCGGACTCGGCGAACTCCTGCAGCATCCCGGCCGTCTCGTCCGGCGTCTCGTCGTACCCGCCGAAGGCGTTCGGGAGACCGGCGTTGGGGTGGGAGGCGACGTAGGTGTCGGCGAAGCGGGCCAGGTCGGCCACGTGCGGGCGCATCTCGGCGGCGCCGAGGGAGCAGTTGACTCCGACGACCAGCGGCTTGGCGTGCTCGACCGAGCTCCAGAAGGCCTCGACGGTCTGGCCGGACAGGGTCCGGCCGCTCAGGTCGACGATCGTCACCGAGATCCACAGCGGGAGGTGCGGCGCGACCTCGCGGGCCGCCATGATCGCGGCCTTCACGTTCAGGGTGTCGAAGATGGTCTCGACCAGCAGCAGGTCCACGCCGCCCTCGGCGAGCGCGGCGATCTGCTCGGCGTACGCGGCCCGGACCTGCTCGAAGGTCACCGCCCGGTACGACGGATCCTCGACCCGCGGCGACAGCGACAGCGTCACGTTCAGCGGGCCGATCGAACCGGCCACGAATCGGCCGCCGAGCTCGTCGGCCGCCTGCCGGGCCAGCCGGGCGCCGGCGACGTTCATCTCGCGCACGTGGTCCTGCAGGCCGTAGTCGGCCTGGCCGATGCTGGTCGCGGTGAAGGTGTTCGTGGTGGTGATGTCCGCGCCGGCCGCGAGGTACTGCCGGTGGACGTCGAGGATCACGTCCGGCCGGGTCAGGTTGAGCAGGTCGGGGTCACCGGTGACGTCGTGGGTGTGGTCGCGGAAGCGGTCGCCCTGGTAGTCGGCCGGACCCAGTTTCGCGCCCTGCAGCATGGTGCCCCAGGCACCGTCCAGGATCGCAACCCGCTGATCCAGCAGCTCCCGTAGAGCGGTTTCGCTCATCTGCCGTCACCTCCAGAAAATCTCCGGAGGCGCCCTTGCAACAGATACCCCGGGTCGAGCGTGGCGGACCTGAGCGTCCGTTGCAGCGCCTCTCGACCTGGCTGCACCATGTTAGCGGCGTCACACCGCGTGAACAGGGGGCCTGCCCACTAAGTGAGACTGCTGTTCACTCAGTGGATGAGCGCCTGGAGGCCCGGGGCGAACAGGTCCGCGATGGTCTCCGGGTCGGCCGTCGTACTCGGGCCGGTCTTGTCGATCGACATCACCGCGCCGAGTCCGAGCAGTTGGGCGGTGATCAGCTCCGCCCGCAGCCGGGCGTCGTCGCCGCTGAGCCGGGCGGTGAATGCACTGGTCACCTGGTCGCGGAAGTGCTCCCGGATCAGCGCCCGTTCGTCGCCGCTGCCGGCCGCGAAGATCACCCGGACGAGCAGGTCGAGACCGTTCTCCCGGCGGTAGTTCACCAGCGTCAGCACGGCGTGCCGGCCGAGCTCCTCGTCGGGTGCGTCGAGCAGCAACTGCGAGGCCTCGCTGAAGTCCGCGACCTTTTCGAACAGCGCTTCCTTGCTGCCGAAGTGCTTGACGATCAGGGCCGCGCTGACGTTCGCGTCGGCGGCGATCCCGCGCAGCGTGACCGAGTGGTACGGCTGCAGCGCGAACGCCCGCCGAGCCGCCCGGAGAATCGTGATCCGCCCCGGGTCCGTCACGTCGTGCCCACCGGGCTCTCCAGGTGCACCGGCGCCTGCCGCCGGGCCGGGATCAGCAGCACCGCCCCGGCCGCGACCGCCGCGGCCAGCCCGGCGATCACGAAGACGATCAGGTACGCCGACAGCGCCGGCGCCACCAGGTCGTCCTTGGTGATCGTCACGTTGGTCAGCACCGTCACCACGATCGCGCTGCAGATCGCAGCCCCGATCGTGCGCATCAGCGTGTTCAGTCCGTTCGCCGCGGCCGTTTCGGTCACGGGCACAGCATGCATGATCAGGGCCGGAAGTGCCGAGTAGGCGACCGCGGTTCCGGCCGAGACGACGGTGGCGCCGACCACGATCCCGGCCAGGTTCTCGCTGGTGAACAACCGGACGACGTACCCGGCGGCCATCAGGACCGACGCGATCGCGAGGGTGAACCGCGGACCGCGGGCGGACGAGATCCGCGCGGACACCGGGGACAGCACGACCATCGCGAGACCGCCCGGCAGCAGGCACAGACCGCTGACCACGATCGACGCGCCGAGCCCGTACCCGGTCCACTTCGGCTCCTGCACCAACTGCGCGGTCGACAGCGAGTTGGCGTAGAACGAGAACCCGATCAGCAGCGCGGACAAGTTGGTGAACAGTACGGCGGGCCGCGCGGACACCCGCAGGTCGACGAGCGGGCTCCTGGTCCGGAGCTCGAACAAGCCCCACAACGGGAGGACGCCAGCGGCAGCGACGTACAGGCCGATGGTCGCCGTCGTGCCCCACGCGCTGCCCTTCGAGACCGCCAGCAGCAGGCAGACCAGGAACACGCTGAGGCCGAACGCTCCTGGGACGTCGAACCGGCCCCGGGTCCGCACCGCCGACTCGGGCACAATCAGCAGCACTAGCAGGATGTCCAGCAGGCCGATGCCGAAGTTGACCCAGAACATCGTGTGCCAGTTGGAGTACTGCACCACCAGCGTCGCTGCCGGGATGCCCAACGCCGCGCCGACGCCCAGCGTCGAGCTCATGATCGCGATCGACGGCAGCACCCGGCGCGGCTCGAGCTCGTCGCGCAGGATGCTGATCCCGAGCGGCACGACAGCCACCGCGGCCCCCTGGAACGCGCGGCCTACGATCAGCACAGCCAGGTCCGCACTGCTTGCGCAGAGCAACGACCCGATCACCATCGAGCCGAGCGCGACCAGCAGCACCCGGCGCTTGCCGTACATGTCGCCGGCCCGGCCGAGCAACGGCGTGAACACCGCGCCGGTGAGCAGCGTGACGGTGACCAGCCAGCTGACGTCGGCGGGCTCGCTGTGGGTGATCCGCGGCAGCTCCGGCAGCAGCGGCACGACGATCGTCTGGCTGATCGAGACCAGTACGCCGCAGAACGCGAGGGCGGCCAGTACGAGCCGCGGACGAGCGGGGCGGACGGTCGAGGGCTCACGCGGTGTCCTCACGATGGTGAACAGCTGTTTACTTTCGCCCCACCCTAAACCCGCGGTGCCGAAGTGGCCCATGGGATTGATCACAGACTGGCCCCCGGCCGCAGCACAGCGTTCGCCTAGCGTGGGGCGCCATGCGGATCTTTCTCGCCGGCGCGACCGGAGCGATCGGACGCCTGCTGGTGCCACTCCTGCTCGCCGAAGGTCACCAGGTCACCGTCGTGACCCGACGCGATCCATCCACGCTCGACGGCGTGACCGCCGTACGCGGGGACGTGTACGACGCCGCGCACCTGCGTGAGGTGGTCGCGGCCGCCCGGCCGGACGTGGTCATGCACCAACTGACCGACCTGGCATCCCGCGACTTCGCGGCGAACGGACGGCTCCGGCGAGTGGGCACCCGCAACCTCGTCGACGCCGCGCTGGCGGCAGGCGCCGACCGGGTGATCACGCAAAGCATCGCGTGGGCCTACGAGGGCGGCGACGAACCGGCCGACGAGTCGACACCGCTGGACCTGGCGAACCCGGACGACGGACGCCGGGGAATGGTCGAGGCCGTGGCGGAACTGGAGGCCATGACTGCCGAGGCACCGGAGTGGGTAGTGCTGCGGTACGGGATGTTCTACGGCCCCGGCACCTGGTTCACGAAGGGCGGGCTGATGGCGGACCTGGCCGCCGCCGGCAACCTTCCCACCGGCCCGGACATCACGAGCTTCCTGCACGTCGAGGACGCCGCGATCGCCGCCGTACGGGCTCTGCAGTGGCCGAGCGGGCCGGTCAACATCGTCGACGACGAACCGGCTCCTGCCTCGACCTGGGCGCCGGTCTTCGCGGAAGCCGTTGGTGCGCCGACTCCGGCACCCACAGACGGGATCCGACCTGGCTGGGCTCGCGGTGCGTCGAACGTTCACGCCCGCACGCAGCTAGCGTGGACGCCGAGCCAGCCGACGTGGCGTGAAGGCTTCGCGAGCTAGCAACAACGCGCAGGCGATCACACCGAGGACCACGGTCGCGAGACCTGAGACACCGAGCGTTCCACGCGGACCCAGCGCCGTGGTGAGTGGGCCGCCCAGCGCCGTACCGAGCGGGGCCGCAGTCAGGAGCACCGAACTCCGGGCAGCGAGTACGGCGGCCAGGTGCTGCGGCGGCGACTTCGCCTGGACCAGCGTCACCGACAGCGGGACGAACGGGCCGTAGATCGCACCGCCGAGCATGAAGCAGATGACGGTCACCGCGATCGGAACGTCGAAGGCGAACGGCACGAGCAACAGACCCCAGAGCACAACGATGGCCACTGTCACCGGCCAGAGCGGGAGTTGGCGCAGCGCCCCGATGGTGAGGCCGCCGAGGACCGCGCCGATGCCGAACAGCATCCAGTAGAGGCCGAGCAGCGTGCCCGGCGCGTTCAGGTCGTTGGTCACGTGCAGCGGCAGGGCGACCTCGACCGGCCCGTAGAGGAAGTTGAAGAACCAGGTCAGCGCCAGCAGGCCCAGCAGTTCGGGATGCGAACGAATGAAGGCCAATCCACCGCGGGCGGCCGGCTCCTCCGGATCATCCGCGACCGGCTGCGAGTCCGGCATGCGAGTGGTCACCACGATCAGCGCCAGGAACAACCAGGACAACGCGTCCAAACCGATCACCAGGGCAGAGCTGACGTAGGTCACGAGCACGCCGGCGACGGCCGGCCCGGCGATCGTGGCCGCAAAGTTGATCGAGCTGACAAGAGTGTTGGCCGCCAGGCGATGCTCCTCGGGCAACAACTCGGCCATCAGCGTGTACATGCCCGCGCTCCCCCACGCGTGCAGCAACGACGACCCCGCAAGCACGACGACGAGCAGCGCAGGTGTCAGCACTCCGGCGAACCAGGCGAGAGGTATGACGACGAGGAAGACGCCACGTACGACGGTGTCGGCGAGCAGCACCCGCTTGGCCGGCAGCCGGCGAAGGCGGCGGCCGAACACCAGCGCGCCGACAACACCAGGCAAGGTGTACGCCGCCACCGCGCCGCCGACCCACAGCCCTTCGGACGCTTCCGGCGCAAGCTCGATCGCGAGCCAGGCCACCGCGACGAAGCTCATCCCGTCACCCAGGAACGAGACCGCGAAACCGAGGATGAGCCGCCGGAGCACCCGGTGGGCAAGCACCGGGCGGTACGCGGCGGGGACGAGGCGTCGGAGGACCATGACACTCACGCTAAGCGCGGTGCGCTGGCCTGGGCTTCTTGATTCCTGACAGAAGACAGCGATCGGGCCCGGCCGCCTCGTGGGGGGATGGAGGAGGCGCCGGGCCCGACCAGTCGGTCCGCTTCAGCGGGGGGTAGCGCTGGGGTCAGCGGACCGGGCCTGTGATGAGTTCGATGGTTGCCTTGTGCTGCTGTCCGTTCTGGTCGACCCAGCCGACCTCGACCTTGTCGCCGGGGTGGTGCCGGTTCAGCAGGGTCGAGAGCGTGTCGGGCGACTCGACGGTCTCGCCGGCGAAGGAGGTGATCACGTCACCGGCGGTGATACCGGCCTCGTCGGCCTTGCCGTTGGCGAGTACGTCGCCGACCACGGCGCCGGTGGTGTCCGCGTCCGGGACCACCGAGACTCCGAGCATCGCCGACTCGCCGATGTGCACGGTGTCGGACGCCTTGCCGTCCTGGATCTGGTCGGCGATCTCCATCGCCTCGTTGATCGGGATCGCGAAGCCCTGCGTGGTGCTCTGACCCGACCCGTTCGAACCGCCGTTGCCGTTGCCCGATCCGTCGCCGTTGCCTGATCCGTTGCCGTCGCCGAAGGGGTTGCCGTACCCGTTCCCGTCGCCGAGGCCGTTGCCGCCGAACGGTCCGTTGCCGGGGTCGCCGTACCCGTTGCCGTCTGCGGTCGTGGTCGTCGTGCCACCGGCCGACGCCAGGGTCGCGGTCGCCGCGGTGGCGGTGCTCGCGGCCGCCTGTCCCGGCCGGCCGGCGCCGCCGTTGTTGCCGCCCGAGCCGGCCGTGTCGACGCCGATCACCTCGCCGGCCGTGTTCGCCAGCGGTCCGCCCGAGTCACCGGCCTGGATGTTGGCGTCAGTCTGGATCATGCCGGTCAGGTGCTCCGGGTCCTGCCCGTTCTCGTCGGTCGCGGTGATCGACTGGTTCAGCGCGGTCACGGTGCCCGGCGCGTAGCTCGGCGTACCGCCGTCACCGCCGGCGTTGCCGATCCCGACCACCTGGTCGCCGACCTTGACCTTGTCCGAGTCGCCGATCTTGGCGGTCTGCAGCCCGGAGGCGTCCTTCAGCTTCAGTACGGCGACGTCGTGGTCCTCGTCGTACCCGACCACGCTCGCGGTGTACGTCTTCCCGTTGCCGATGTCGGTCACCGAGATCGACGTCGCGCCCTCGATCACGTGGTGGTTGGTCAGCACCTCACCGTCGGAGCTGAGCACGATGCCGGTCCCGGCGGCGCGGGCGTTCTCGTAGCCGAGCACCGTGTTGACGTCGACCAGCCCGGGCGACACCTTCGCCGCGACCGCGGCCGGGTCCAGCTGCTGCTGGGAGAGCTGCGACGAGTTGGCCACACGCTGATCGATGCCCCAGGCAACCGATCCGGCGACCAGTGCAGCGGCGAGACCGATGGCCCCGGCGCCGAGCAGCCGGCGGCCCCGCTTCCTCGGCGGGCGCTGCTGCGGAGGGCCGTAATAGCCCGGGTAGTAAGGCATTCCGGCGTACGGCTGCGGGCCACCCTGCTGCGGACCGCCGTAGTACGGACCACCCTGGTACGGAACAGACTGCTGCGGACCCGTCGGCGGCCAGTACCCCGGCTGCTGCCCCGCCCCACCCTGTCCTTGCCCCTGCTGTCCCGCGTTCTCGTTCATGTCCCGGTGCCCTCCTCGGCCAGTTCCCTCTGCCTTCGAGTAGAGCGCGCCGAACTGAGAACTCCTTCTGGCCAACCGATGAGTTCCCTGAGAATCACGAGTGGCCTGCGCCACACTCACCTAGGACAGGAGTCGCTGGACGGCTTCGACGACGGCGGCGCGGCGGGCGGCTCGGTCGGGTGCGGAGGCGCCGTACTCGGGGTTCATCGAGGACCAGCTGGTGGCGATCGCCTGGAGCAGGGCGAGCAGCTCGGCAGGAGTGAAATTCCCCGGTACGACGCCAGATCGCTGGGCCCGGTCGAGGTCGCCGAGGCGGCTCTTGTTGACCGCGACGATCGCCTCCAGCGCGCTGCCCTCGGGGCGCTCGAGGCGGTACCAGACGTTCAGCCGCTGGTGCTCGGGGTGCTCCTCGAAGTAGTCGAAGACGCGGCCGGCGTACCCGGGCAGGTCGGTGGTGTCGAACCCGACCTCGGCCAGGTAGGTGTCGACGGCGACGGTGTAGACGGCGTCGAACAGGCCGTCCTTGCTACCGAAGTACGCGTACAGCATCGCCTTGTTGCAGCCGGCCACCTCGGCGATCCGGTTCACCCGCGCGCCGGCGATCCCGCGAGCGGCGAACTCCTCGGTGGCGGCGGCCAGGATCCGGCCCCTGGTCCGGTCGGCGTTCCTCTGCATGTTTCTCAGCTTACCCGGGAATACAACCAACCAGTTGGTTGGTTAGCACTCACATGACCAAAACTTGGCTGATCACAGGCAGTTCCCGCGGGCTGGGCCGCGCCCTCACCGAGGCGGTTCTGGCCGCCGGCGACCGGGTCGTCGCGACCGCCCGCAAACCCGAGCAACTCAAAGACCTCGTCGACCAGTACGGCGACCAGGTCCGCGCGATCGCGTTGGACGTGACGGACGCGGCCGCCGCGCGCGCCGCCGTACAGACCGCTCTCGACGAGTTCGGCGGCCTCGACGTGGTCGCGAACAACGCGGGCTATGCGAACAGCGCCGCGATCGAGCAGACCACCGACAAGGACTTCCGGGCCCAGCTGGAGACGAACCTGTTCGGGCTCGTCAACGTCACCAAGGCCGCGCTGCCGGTCTTCCGGCAGCAGCGCAGCGGCCACTTCCTGCAGTTCTCGTCGATCGGCGGCCGGGCCGGCGGCACCCCGGGCATGGGCGCCTACCAGACCGCGAAGTACGCGGTCGAAGGGTTCTCGCAGGTGCTGAGCAACGAGGTCGCGCCGTTCGGGATGAAGGTGACGATCGTCGAGCCGGGTGCGTTCCGGACCGACTGGGGCGGCTCGTCGATGACGCTGGCGCCGGTCGACCCCGACTACGACTCGACCGTCGGCGCGATGAACCGCTACCGGCTGGAGACCGACGGCACCCAGCCCGGCGACCCGGCCAAGGCGGCCCGGGCGATCGTCGACATCGTCGCGCTCGACACCCCGCCGCTGCGGCTGCTGCTCGGAAAGGACGCCCTGCAGCACGCCGACCAGGCCTCCCGCTCGCGCGCCGAAGAAGCCGCCGCCTGGGCGCACGTCAGCGCATCCACGGATTACTGATCAGGGGTTGTCGGCGAGGAAGTCGTCGATCAGCGCGTTGACCTCGGCCGGTGACTCGAGCGCGGCAAGGTGCGCGGACTGCTCGAGTACGACGAAGCGCGCGCCGGGAATCGCGTCCGCCATCTCCTCGGTCTCCGCGACCGGGAAGGTGGCGTCTTCGGCGCCCGCGACGACCAGCACCGGCGTCCGGATCTGCGCAAACAGCTTGCGCTGATCCGGACGCCGCGGGACCACGCTCGTGACCGCGTGCCGGCCGGAGGTGATGTCCACCCGCCGGACCGAATCGTTGACTGCAGCAACGACCGCGGGCTTCTCCTGCTTGGCGGTCGGGCCGAGGAACGCGTCGATCACCGGCCGGACCAGCGGCCCGCGGACGCCTCCGATGAGCTGGGCGGATCGAGTCAGCACGCCGTACTCGACCTTCTGCCGCAGGCCCGCCGGTGAGGCGGTCGCGTTCATCAGTACGGCGACGCCGATCCGGTCGGGATGGAGCGCGGCGAAGGTGCCGCCGATCATGCCGCCCCACCTGTTGCCGACCAGATGGGCCTTGCCGACGCCGAGGTCGTCGAGGATCTTAGTGATCACCTCGGCGCACTGCTCGAAGCTGAACGGTCCGGTCAGCGGTGTGCTGTCACCGTGGCCGGGTGGGTCGACCAGGATCACCTGGAACCGGTCGGCGAAGTGCGCCGCCTGCCCGGACCACAGCGTCCCGTCCATCATCAGACTCGGCCAGAACACCATCGCCGGCCCTGATCCGCCGACCCGCAACCGGATCCGGCCCAGCACCGTGTCGACGTACCGATCCTGCAAGCCGTCGAGAGACATGACCGAACGCTACCCGCCGGACGGCAGCGCCGCGGTCAGGCGAGCGGTCAAAGTCTGGATCTCGGTGATCAGCTCGGGCGGCGACTCGACTTCGAAGGGGTAGCCGAGGAGACCGATGTAGAGGATGAGCTCGGTAAGGGAGTTGGCGCCGGTGTCCACCTGGGTCGTGTCCGCGGCCAGCGGCGTGAGGGTGGCGACGCTCGGCGACAGGCGGTCGGCGAGTTGCTCGGCCGGGGCGTCGACGCGGAAACGGGCCTGGTAGCGGTAGCCGCCGGAGGCCACACCGCGGGCGGTGAGGTCCGGATCGGGGACCTCGCGGGGTGCGAAGCGTGGGCCGGTCGGGATCCGCGGCTCCATCCGGTCGAGGCGGAAGGTCCGCCAGTCCTCGCGCTCGACGTCCCAGGCGACCAGGTACCACCGGCGTCCGGTATGCAGGAGGCGATGCGGCTCCGTCGTACGGACGCTCGACGTACCGTCATGGCTTCGATAGTCGAAGCGCAACCGCTGCCGATCGCGCGAGGCCGCGGCCACCGCGAGTAGGACGTCCGGCTGCACGACCGCCGCTCCGGACGGCGTCACATCGACTGACTGGAGCAGGCTGATGCGATGACGCAGCCGGGACGGCAGGACCTGCTCGAGCTTGGTCAGCGCCCGGACCGACGACTCCTCGATGCCCGCCACGTTCCCGGTCGCGGCCGCGCGCAGGCCGATCGCGACCGCGACCGCCTCGTCGTCGTCCAAGAGCAGCGGCGGCAGCGCCGTACCCGAGCCGAGCCGGTAGCCGGCCACCCCGGGTACGGCGTCCACCGGGTAGCCGAGGTTGCGCAGCTTGTCGACGTCGCGGCGAACGGTCCGCACGTCGACCCCGAGCTCGATCGCGAGCGCTGCGCCGCTCCACTCGCGAGGGAGCTGCAACAGGGACAGCAGCTTGAGCAGCCGGGCCGAAGTTTCGAGCATGTCCTGATTCTGTCAGCCAGCTAGGACCGGAACTGTCCTAACCGGCTGACAGAGTCGAGACATGATCAAGCCATTCCGCATCGACATCCCGCAGAGCACCCTCGACGACCTGGCCGCCCGGCTGCGCAACACCCGGCTGCCGGCCCCGCTCCCCGGCGACGACTGGGACACCGGTGTGCCGGTCTCCTGGCTGAGCGGCCTGGTCGACTACTGGCGCGACGAGTACGACTGGCGCCAGGCCGAGGCCGAGCTCAACGCGTACCCGCAGTTCACGACCGAGATCGACGGCCAACTGATCCACTTCCTGCACGTGAAGTCGCCCGAGCCGGACGCGCTGCCGCTAGTCCTGACGCACGGCTGGCCGGGCTCGATCGTGGAGTTCCTCGACCTGATCGGACCGCTGACCGACCCGGTCGCGCACGGCGGCGAAGCCCAGGACGCCTTCCACCTCGTGATCCCGTCGCTGCCCGGGTTCGGCTTCTCCGGCCCGGTCAGCAAGGGCGGCTGGACGCGGGCCCGGACCGGGCAGGCCTGGGCCGAGTTGATGGAGCAGCTGGGCTACGAGCGGTACGGCGTCCAGGGCGGCGACATCGGCGGCGCGGTATCACCCGAGGTGGCCCGGGCCGCGAAGGACAAGGTGGTCGGCGTACACACCAACGGCGGACCCAACCTGCCGACGTTCCCGCTCAGCGACGAGGAGCTGAAGAGCCTCACCCCGCTGGAGCAGGACCGGATCCGCCGGATCGGCGAGTTCATGCAGAAGGAGTTCGGCTATATCGCCATCCAGTCGACCCGGCCGCAGGCCCTCGCCTACGGACTGACGGACTCACCGGTCGGGCAGCTCGCCTGGATCATGGACAAGTTCCGGGCCTGGACCTACCCGATGGAGACGCTGCCCGAGGAGATCATCAGCAAGGACCGGCTGCTCACCAACGTGATGATCTACTGGCTGACCGGCACGGCGGGATCGGCGGCGTACGTCGGTTACGCGCAGGAGCAGGCGTGGGGCGAGACCCGCGAGTACTCGGGTGTCCCGACGGCCGCGCTGGTCCTGGCCCACGACGTCGCGATCCGCCGGTACTCCGAGAAGGACAACAACATCACCCGTTGGACCGACGTCGACCGCGGCGGCCACTTCGCCGCCCTCGAGGTCCCCGACCTGCTGCTCGCCGACGTCCGCGAGTTCTTCCGCACCCTGCGCTGACGGTCAGCGGCGCGGTGGGACCCGGGTCCGGGTCAGGTCGGATGCTACGACGAGGTCGCCGGAGAACTCCTCGGCGGCTTCGTCGTGGAAGGCCTGCGGGTCGAGGTAGCGCTGGGAGAAGTGGGTGAGGACGAGCTTGCGGACCCCGCACTCCTGAGCCACCCGGGCGGCCTGCCGAGTGGTCAGGTGACCGAACCGGCGGGCCAGGGTCGACTCCGTGGACAGGTAGGTGGACTCGATCACGAGCAGGTCGGCGCCGTCGGCGAGTTTGAGCACGTTGTCGCAGAGCCGCGTGTCCATCACGAACGCGAACCGCTGACCGGGCCGCGGCTCGCTGACCTGCTCGATCGTGACCTTCCGCCCGTCCACGTCGATCGATCCGGTCTCCTGCAGCCGGCTGATCGCCGGGCCGGCCACGCCGTACTCCGCGAGCTTGTCGGGGAGCATGCGGCGGCCGTCCGGCTCGATCAGCTGGTAGCCGAAGGACTCGATCGGGTGCTCCAGGCGGCGGGCCCACAGCTGCCCGAACGGCCCGACCGACAGCAGGCCGTCCTCCTCGACGGGCTCCTCCAGCAACTCGGCTCGCTCGTAGAACGAAGCGGCGTACCGAAGGCGGGTGAAGTACGTCTGGCCCGACGCCGGGTAGTGCGCCCGGACCGGATGCGGTACGTCGTCCAGCGATAGCCGCTGCACGATGCCGGGCACGCCGAGACAGTGGTCGCCGTGGAAGTGCGTCACGCAGAGCCGGGTGATCGCGCCGGCCGGGACCCCGGCGTACAGCATCTGGCGTTGCGTGCCCTCACCCGGGTCGAAGAGGAACCCGTCGGTGTCCCAGCGCAGGAAGTAGCCGTTCTGCGTGCGTTCCCGCGACGGCACCTGGCTTCCGGTGCCCAGCACAACCAGTTCGCGCACGCGCCAACAGTAGCTAACCGAGCGCCTTCTGGAACGCGGTTAAAAACTGCTCGACCTCGGCGGACTCCCAGATCAGCGGTGGGCGGATCTTCAGCACGCCTCCGCCGGGACCGGTGGTTCCGATGAGTACGCCGTACTCCCGCAACCGTTCGGCGAAGTCGGCCGCGTCGGGCAGCTCGACTCCGACCATGAGGCCTTGGCCGCGGACATTCGGGACGAGAGCCTCCAGGCCGGCGCGGAGCTCGGCGCCGACCTGGCCGGAGCGCTGCACCAGGCCGGTCTGCTCGATCACGTCGAGCACGGTCAGGGCCGCGACGCACGACACCGGGTTGCCGCCGAAGGTGCTGAAGTACTCGTCCACCTCGACGAACGCTTCCGCGATCTCCCGGCGGGTGATCAGCGCCGCGACCGGGTGACCGTTGCCCATCGGCTTGCCGAGCGTGACGAAGTCCGGTGTCAGCCCGAAGTCCTGGAACCGCCAGAGATTGCGTCCACCACGACCGAAGCCGGCCTGCACCTCGTCCGCCAGGAACAACCCACCGGACGCCTGCGCCTCGTCCTGCAACCCGCGCATGAACGAGTCGGCCGGCGTCAGGATCCCCGCGCTGCTGAACACGGTGTCGACCGCGAGCAAGGCAAGGTCGTGCCCGGCACGCTGCAGATCCGCTCGCGCCGCCCGGACGCGCTGCACGGCCGCAGGACCGTCGTCGGTGACCTGGCGGGGTGCTTCGAAAATCGCAACATGCGGCGGGCGGGCTTCCGGCGGGTACGTGTTGGTCGAGAAGGCCGCGGTTGCCTCGCTGACCCCGTGGTAGGAGAGGTCGGCAACGATCGCACCGCCCCGCCCGGTCACCACGCGTGCCATCCGCCACGCCAGGTCGTTGGCCTCGCTGCCGGAGTTGGCGAACACGCACGTGTCCAGCCCGTCCGGCATCGACGCCGTCAACCGCTCGGCCAGCTCGACCACGTTGGCATGCAGGTACCGCGAGTTCAGATTGAGTACGGCGGCCTGCCGCGAGATCGCCTGTACGACGGCCGGATGGGCGTGCCCGACCACGGGAACGTTGTTGTAGGCATCGAGATACCGGCGACCGTCCGCCGTGTGGATCCATGCGCCGGCCGCCCGGACGACCTGCAGCGGTGAGCGGTAGAACAGTGGCGACAGCTGACCGCCTAGCGCGGTTTGCCGCCGTACCAGCAAGGTCGGATCGGCTGCTTGGGCGGAGCGGACGCGCTTGGTCCCGCAGAGGCTGTGGAAGCGGGCGGCGAGGTCACCCGCCGGTACGTCGGTGAGTTCGTCGAGGATGCGCCAGCTGCCCGCGACCAGACTGGTCAGGTACTCCTCGTTGTCCGGGTAGAGCGGCGCGCGCCAGGCCGAGATCAGGACACTCGCGGCGGAGCGGGCCAGGACGAGCTCGCCGATGAGCTCGACCTCAGCGGGCTCGAGCGGCAGCACTCGCTGGTAGCCGTCGAGGAACCGGCCAGCGTCCCGCCAGAGGTCGTCGGACTCACGCAGCAGCGACGTCAGGCTGATCGCGAGCTCCGCGATGCGAGCCGTGTGGTGCATGTCGCCGAAGTCGATCACACCGGTGATGCCGCCGTCCCGCAGCAGCACGTTGCTCAATGTCACATCACCGTGCAGCACGAACCCGGGCAGCTCCCGCGCCGCCGCGTCGAGGCCTTCGAAGCGGTCGAGCAGGCGATGCATCGGGACCCGGCGCGTGTCGTCCGGCAGCCGGTCGGCGTACGGCCGCAAGGTGGTCACGATGCGCGGGTCCCAGTCGAGCCGCCGGTACGCCGCCGGATGCCCGAAGCCCTGCAGTGCACGCGTCAGCCGCGCGCTCACCGACCCGAACTCGGCGCCGAACCACTCGGGCAGCGCCATCAGGTCGGCGACCTCACCGGGCATCACCGTCATCACGCGGACCAGATGCGTTCGCCCGTCCGCGGCCTCGACGGTCACCGCCGAACGGCCGTCGAGGCTGGTCAGCACGCGCGGAATCGGCAGGTCGGGATCGACCTGCTCGACGTGCTGCATCGCGGCGTTCTCCATCGCGATCTGCTGCGGGTCGTCGCCGGTGTTCGACACCTTGACGACGAGCCGCCGGCCGTCGGCGGCGTGCGCGAGGAAGTTCCGGTCCCGTTCGCTGCGCAGGTCCGACACCTCGGCGTCGATCCCGTACTCCGACTGCAGCAACCGCGTCGCGGCGGCCACCCCGACCTCGGGTGGGTCCTCCTGCATGCTCGGCGTCCGGTCCGGCGTGGTCTGCACAGCAACTCCTTCGCTCACGGCACCCGGAACCCGAGTGGTGTCGCATCCCCGATGTAGTCGAACCCACGGATCGCGCGGTCATGCCCTGGATACACGACATCCGCCAGCTTGGCGACCCGCTCGACCGACGCATCCGCCTGCTCCCGGTCGTACGGCCGACCGGACGCTTTGCGGGACCGCAAGACAGCAAGCGTCGGTACGGCGTCCGCCGCGAGCACAGTGCCGTCGGACACGAGCAGGCCGATCGAGCCGGGGGTGTGCCCGGGGAGTTCGATCACCGTGACGCCGGGTATCACCTCGTCGCCTTCACCGGTCTCGCGGAGTTTCAGACCGGACAGGATCGCGTTGGCCCAGGGCGGCGTACCGAAGTCGGTGGCTGGTGGGTCGGCTAGGTTGCGCAGCTCGGCGGGGTGGATGAGGACCTCGGCGTCGCGGAAGAGGTCGGCGTTCTGGAGGTGGTCCCAGTGGCCGTGCGAGACGACGATCTTGGTGATGTCGGCCGGCTCCAGGCCGCGATCCTTCAAGGCGGTCAGCAGGATGCGGCGTCGGCCGACGTGACCGAAGTCGAACAGCACGCGCTCGTCACCGCTCTCGACGAGCAGCACCGAGCAGAAGGCCGGGTTGCCCTGGTCCGAGGTCAGGGAGTAGCCGTTGAGCAGGGGGATGACCGAGGGCATGCAGTCTCCGGGTGAGTGGTGCAGCAGTGCCCCGCGGAGTTATGAGCACGCGTCACGCGGGGCACTGCTGGATCAGGGGAGGGTGAGGGGGGCGGCGTCGATCAGCAGGGACGGGACGACGACGCTGTCCATGAAGGTGGTGTCGCCGCACTCCCGGGTGTTGCCGACGGCAAGGACCGCGTTGAGTACGTCGTCCATCCGGAAGGTGAACCGTACTTGCGGGTGCCAGGCGACGATCTCGCCGTCTTCGGCCCAGTAGGTGCCGTCGCGGGTCGTGCCGGTGACGAGTGTCTGCTTGGGGTGCAGGGAGCGGAGGTAGTCGAGGCGGTTCACGACCAGGCCGCTGCCGCAGTCATCGAGGAGTTGCTCGTCGGTCGCGTCGCCCGGGGCGAGCAGTAGGTTCGACGGGCTCGGGTCGCCGCCGAACCGCCAGCCGTCGGGTACGGCGTGCCCGGTGGGGACACCGCCGGTGACTGCTGCGCGGCGGCGGTCCGAGACGACGCCGGTGAGCACGCCGTTCTCGATCAGCTGGGTGCGGCGGCGTACGTTGCCCTCAGCATCGAATCCGCTGGGCAGGCCGGCGGCGTCGGCGCCGTCGTCGACCAGGTTGAGCAGGTCGCTCACGACCCGCTCCCCCAGCCGCCCGGCCACCGCCGAGCGGCCGGTCGCGTATCCGGTCGCGCCGAGCACGAAGTGCCCGTAGGTCGCGATCAACGTGATCACGGCCTGCGGCTTCAGCAGCACCCGGCACGGCCCGTGGTGCGCGTCCTTCGTCGGCAGCGGCGTGAGCGCCTCCCGCAGCCTCCCCGCGATCTCCCCCACCGGCACCTGGTCCGCATCCCGATGCATGTACCGCACACTGACCGAGTTGTCGCCTCTCTTCGCAATCGCCTGAATCGCAGCCTTCGTCAACGTCTCAGCCCGAAACAACCCCTCGGAGTCCGCCACCACCCGATCCAACACCTCAAACCGAATAGCACCCCCAAGCGTCGTCGACGAATCCAACCCGTCGCGTACACCAGCAAACCACCGGTGTCGGTCCGCGGGGTCTGCTTGCAGTACCGAGTCGGCAGCAGCCACGTGAGGTGTTTCAGTGGAGTGATCCACGGCAAAGGAATCTGTAGCTGCGGAGGCTTGAGGTAGATCGGCCAACGCGGCTTCTAGGCGGTTTGCGAGTGTGCGGACTGCGTCGGGGGCGAGGGTTTCCAGGGAGCCTGCGGCCGAGCGGCCGTTGCGGGTGGTGCGGACTCGGACTCGGAGCCGGCGTTCGCTGTGCTGGGCGGTGATCTGGGACTCGGCGTAGCGGAGCAGGTCGGCGTGCTCGCCGAGGACGTCGAGGCGGGTGCCCTCGCCGAGGATCTCGAGGGCCTGCTCGACCTGGGACTGCTGGATGCTCATCGTCCTACCTGCACCTTCTGGAAGCGACCTGGGACCGTGCCGTGGCCGACGTGCGCAACCTGCAGCGGCTCACCTTTGTTGCAGGACGGGACGCCGTGCACCTTCCACTCGTCCGGTCCGCCGAGCGCGTCGAGGCTGGCCCAGAACTGCGGCGTGACGCTCTGGTAGGTGCAGTTCTTCAGCATCCGCCCGAGCTTGCCGTCGCGGATCTCCCAGCCGATCTCGGTGCCGAACCGGAAGTTCATCCGCTGGTCGTCGATCGAGAACCCGCGGTTGGTGTCGACCAGGATGCCGCGCTTGGTGCCGGCGATCATCTCCTCCAGCGAGGACTCCCCCGGCTCCAGGCAGATGTTCGTCATCCGCACCAACGGCAGCCGCTGCCACCCGTCCGCCTTGGCCTGCCCGGTCGACTCCAGACCGAGCGCCCCGGCCGACTCACGACCCGACATATATCCGACGAAGATCCCGTCCTTCACCAGTTGCGTCCGCTGCGCCGGCACACCCTCGTCGTCGTACCCGAAGGAGCCGAGCGCGCCCGGGATCGTCGCGTCGGCGTACGCCGAGACGATGTCGGAGCCCCAGCGGAAGTTCCCCCGCCGTTCGGGAGTCGCGTAGGTGCCGCCGGCCAGGCTGACCTCGGTGCCGAGCGCCCGGTCGGCCTCCATCGGGTGACCGGCGCATTCGTGCAGCACCATCGCCAATTGGTTGCTACCAGCAATGAGTGTCGTAATCTCGTCCGGGCACTGCGGCGCGGACAGCAGCGCGACCGCCTCGGACGCGATCCGCGCCGCCTCCCGATCCAGGCCGAGCGAGACCACATGCTCGTACCCCGCGGTCGCGAAGTCGCCGCGCTGGCCACGGATCTGCCGCGGCACACCTTGCGGGAACGACCGCCGCTGCAGGTCGTCACCGTCGCTGGCGTTGACCATCAGGCCGCCACCGCACTCGGTCAGCGTCTGCTCGATCAGCGCGCCGTCGGTGTTCGCGAACACCTTCTCGTCGCGGTAGAAGTCCACCGAGGCCTCGATCTGCTGCACCAGCGGCCCCGCGGTCGACGCCTCCTTCACGGCCGCCGCCAGCAGGTCGAGCTTGCTGGACAGCGGCACCGTGAACGGGTCGACCTGCATCGGCGAGCTCCAGCGGTCGCGGGTCGTCACCGCCGACCCGAGCGACACCCGCCCACCACCGCCGGCTGCGCGAGCCTGGCCGACCGCCTGCGCTACAACGGCGTCGAGACCGCGGCGATCGAGCCGGTGCGTGGCAGCGAACCCCCACTGACCGCCGATCAGCACCCGCAGTCCGAGGCCGGTCGAGTCGTCGTACCCGACCTCGCCGGGGCCGTCGAGCTCGACCAGGACCTGCTCGTGCGTCCGCCGTACGACGCGGATGTCGCCGTACTGCACGTCCGTGGGAAGGAGGCCGAGCACCGCCTCGGCGGTGTCGCGCATCACCGGTGAATCGGACACTTCGGGACCTCCGATACGGAAGGGGAACGGGCGCCTCTCCGGCACTGTAGCAGACACTACGAGATTCTGAGAAGACGTTGTGTTTGCTACAGCGCCAACTGAAGAGGTCAGCGTTTCGGGCGGACGTCGATCGCCAGGCTGATGGCGAACGCCGCGAAGATCGCGACCCCGCCCAGGGCGGTCAGCGCCGTGTCGCCCAGCACGCCGGTAGCCATCACGACGAGCGTCACGCCCAGCGCGAGCACCACGGCGACGGCGATCTTCCAGTCGTCGCCGATGATGAAGTCGTACCAGAACTGCCCGAAGGCCTTGAGGAACTTCACTTCTTCACCTCCACAGCAACCTCGGCCGCTGCCACCGGCGCCGCGGACACTCGCAGGACCGCGACGAAGATCCGGCTGAGCAGCAACCACGCGGCCAGCAGGACCAGGAGCATCAGGTCGTGGCCGAGCCAGTCGAGACTCTCCCGGTCACCGCGGAAGATGCCGAGACCTTCGACCGCCCAGTAGGTGCCGAACGACGCGAGCAGCAGGCCGACGCCGTACTTGAGCAGGTTCTCGTTGATCATCGACAGCGGGCGGCGGAGTGCGACCGCGACGCCGAGCACGATCACCACGGCGGCGATCGCACCGAGCGCGGCGCCCGGGATGTTGTCCGCGTTCAGGCCGAACGTCAGCACGATGAACACGACCTCCATGCCTTCGAGGAAGACGCCCTTGAAGGAGACCATGAACGCGAACAGGTCCAGGCCCTTCGCGCTCTCACCGGCCGCCTTGGCCGCGGCGACCTCTTCCTTGTAGATCGCTTCCTCGTCGTGGATCGCCTTGCGCCCGGATGATCTCAGAATTGCCTTGCGCAACCACTGCAGCCCGAAGATCAGCAGCAGGCCGCCGATCGCGAGTTGCAGGGCCGACTCCGGCAGCCAGTTCGCCAGTGCGTACCCGGCCGCCAGGGTGACCACCGCGAGCGCGCCGAGCGCCGCGAACGTGCCGGCCAGCGCCGACCGCCAGCTCCGGGTGTACCCCATCGCCATCACGATCGTGGTGGCTTCCACCATCTCCACGAAGCACGCGACGAACGTCGCGATGATCAACCCCCAGGTTGCCGCATCCATCTCCCACATCCTCGTCTCAGTTGAAACATATGCTGCACGCAACGCTAGCTACATCGTTGCGAGTGTGTCAACGCAGTCCGCAGGCACCTGAAAACGGGCAGGCCGAAGCACCCGAGGGAGGGGCTCCTCGGGTGCTTCGGCGGGAGGGATTACGCCAGGGCGGCCACCAACGTGCCGGCCGAGATGTTGCCGCCGCAGGACACTACGGCGACGCGCTTGCCTTCGAGCTCGGTACGGCGGGCCCGCGCCGCCGCGAACGCCATCGCGGCGGACCCTTCGATCAACTGGTGCTCGGTGTCGATCACCATCCGCAGGGCGGCGCTGATCGCGTCCTCACTCACCAGCACCCAGTCGTCGACCAACTCACGGCACAGGTCGAACGTGATGCTGCCCGGCTCGACGCTGCCCGCCGTACCGTCGGACAACGTCTCCTGCGCGTCGACCTGGACGATCTCCCCGGCCCGCACGGACGCGGCCATCGCGTCGTCGCGGACCGGCGAGGCGCCGTACACGCGGATGTCGGGCAGGTGCTTCTTGAGGACCGCCGCGACCCCACTGACCAGGCCGCCACCGCCGACCGCGACGACCACCGCGTCGAGCGGCTCCCCGCCCAACTGCTCGAGGATCTCGACCGCCACCGTCCCCTGCCCGGCGATGATGTCCGGGTCGTTGTACGGCGGGATGTAGGCCAGATCGTGCTCGGCCGCGTAGGCCCGCGCCTTCGGCTCGAGCACGCCGGAGTCGTTGCCCTCGGCATGTAGTTCGAGACCGAGCCGGCGCAGTGCGGCCACTTTGCTCGGTGACGCGTTCTCGGGCAGATAGACCAGGCCGCGGCCGCCGAGCGTCGCCAGCGCGTTCCCGACCCCGAGGCCGTGGTTGCCGGTCGAGGCGGTGACCACGCCGCGTTCGCGCTGCTCGTCCGTCAGCGTCAGGATCTTCGCCATCGAACCACGGGCCTTGAACGAGCCGGTGCGTTGCAGGTGCTCGCACTTCACCAGCACGTCTGCCCCGAGCTCGTCGCTGAACGCGCCGAACCGGACGAACGGCGTGGGCGGCAGGTGCTCACGCAGTCGCGGCGCGACCCGTTCGGACCGCTCGGCGACTTCCGCAGGGCTCAACGTCATGCAGTAACTCCTATCCGGTTGCCACTGACAGCTCGGCCCGTAGGCCGGCCCTCAGCGGGATACACATCGGCTTGCCACTGACCGGGTGCGGAACGACCTTCGACTCCACCCCGAACACGTCCCGGATGATGTCGCAGGTGAACACGTCCTCCGGCGATCCCTGGGTGACCAGGCTGCCGGACTTCATCACGAACACGTGGTCGGCGTACTCCGCGGCCATGTTGAAGTCGTGGAGCACCATCGCCACCGTCTTGCCCTGCTCCTGGTTGAGCTGGTGCAGCAGGTCGAGCACCTCGAGCTGGTAGGCGACGTCCAGGTACGTCGTCGGCTCGTCGAGCAGGATCAGGTCCGTGCCCTGGGCCAGGCACAGCGCGATCCAGACCCGCTGCCGCTGGCCACCGGACAGCTGGTCCACGTGCTGGTGCCGCAGCTCCGCCGTACTGGTCACCTGCATCGCCCACTCGACAGCTTCCTTGTCGGCGGGGCTCGGGACCTTCAGTGAGGCCCGGTGCGGATGGCGGCCGAACCAGACCAGGTCCTCGACCGAGATCGACTCGGGCGTGACCAGCACCTGCGGCAGGATCGCGAGCAGCCGGGCCACCTCCTTGGTCGGGGTCTCCTGGATCGACTTCCCGTCCAGGATCACACTTCCCCGCTGCGGAGGCAGCAGCCGGGCCAGGGCCCGCAGCGCGGTGCTCTTGCCGGAGCCGTTCGGCCCGATCAGCACGCTGACCTTTCCGTCCGGGATGGTCAGGGTGAGGTCGCGAGCGATGACCCGCTGGTCATAGGCGAGCTGGACGCTCTGTGCCTGCAGACGCATGGCGGTTCTCCTACTTTCCGGTCTTCACGAGCAGGTAGAGGAAGTACGGTCCGCCGACGACGGCTGTCACCAGCCCGGCGGGGATCTCGAGCGGTGGGGCGATCCCGCGGCCGAGCATGTCGGCGAAGAGCATCAGCAGTACGCCGAACAACGCCGCGGCCGGAATCGACGCGAGGTGCCGGCCGCCGAACACCCGGCGGGCCATGTGCGGGGCGATCAGGCCGACGAAGCCGATCGTGCCGGACACCGCGACCGCGGCCGCGGCCAGCGCGACCGAGAACAGCAGCAACGTCCGGCGCGTCCGCTCGACCGGCTCGCCGAGCCCGGCGGCGAGGTCGTCACCGAGCCCGAGGACGTCGAGCTTGCGGCTCCAGATCACGATCAGCGGCACCAGGACCAGAACCCAGGGCAGGATCTCCAGCACCGACCGCATCGACCGGCCGAACAGGCTGCCGGTCAACCAGATCAGCGCCGCGCTCACGTCGAGCGGGTTGCGCACCAGCAGGAACCGGATCCCCGCCTCGAAGGCCGCGCTGACCGCGATCCCGACCAGCGCGATCCGCACCGGCGTCGCGCCCCGGCGGTAGGCCAGCAGGTACACCAGTGCAGCGGCCGCGAGGCCGCCGACGAAGGCTGCCGGTACGACGGCCACGACCGGGATCCCCGGGATCGCGAGCAGCAACAGCATGCCCGCGAACCCGGCGCCCTTGGTCACGCCGACGACGTCTGGTGCGGCGAGCGGGTTGCGGATCACGCCCTGCATCACCGCGCCCGACACACCGAGCGCGATCCCGACCAGCCAGGCCAGCAGAACCCGCGGCAACTGGAACTGCGTGACGATCTGCGCCGCCTGGTCGGTCGTGTTGCCGATCACGGCGTTGAACACGTCGCCCATCGACACCTCGGTCGCGCCGACGCTGAGGCTGTAGAAACTCAGCACCACGGCCAGCACGCCGAGCGATCCCATCAGGACACCGGGATAACGCTTGGCCAGCGACGTACGCCGTACGTGCTGCGCGACTATCGCCGTACTACTCATCGACGTCCTCGCTTCGCTCCGGGCGCCGATGAGGCACAAGTGGACTGAGCTGGATGATGAACTCGCTACGCTCGTTCATGAGCTTGTCACCTTCTGTCGGCGAGCGAGGTAGACGAAGATCGGAGCGCCGAGCAGCGCGGTGACAACACCGGCCGGCACCTCGAACGGCGGCTTGACGTAGCGGGACACGATGTCGGCGTAGAGCACGAGGACGCCGCCGGCCACCGCGCACAGCGGCAGCAGGACCGTGTAGCTGGAACCGACCAGCCGGCGCATGATGTGCGGCACGATCAGGCCGATGAAGGCGACCGGACCGGCCACCGACACCGCCGCGCCACACAGCACGATCACCAGCGCCGACCCCATCATCCGGGTCCGCTCGACGTTCTGGCCGAGCCCGCGGGCCATGTCGTCACCGAGCGCCAGCAGGTTCAGCGGCCGGGCCATCGCGAACGCTCCGAGCAGGCCCAGCACCAGCCACGGCAGCAGGTTGCGAATGTCCGCCCACGAGGCGAAGTTGACGCCGCCGACCAGCCAGAACAGCACGCTGTCGGCCGAGTTCTCGTCGAAGATGATCAGCACCTGCGTCAGCGAGATCAGCAGGCTGCTCGCCGTGACACCGGCCAGCGCGAGCCGGATCGGGCTGACCCGGCCGCGCCCTGATCCCGCGAGCAGCATCACCGAGACACCCGCCGCGGCAGCGCCGCCGAACGACAGCAGGATCGTCGGCGCCCCCGACAGCGACGGCACCACGGTGATCGCGAGGACGACGACGAACACCGCGCCGGCGTTGACGCCCATGATCTCCGGCGCCGCGAGCGGGTTCGCGGCGACCGCCTGCATCAACGCACCGGCGACCGCCAGGGCGGCGCCGACGCAGAGCGCCAGCACCACCCTCGGCAGCCGGATCGCCTGGATGATCAACTCGTCGGGCTGATCGGCCTTGACGATCGCGCCCGGGATCCGCGACAACGGAATCGGCTGGCTTCCGATCGACAGGCCCCACACCACGCCGGCCACGACCACCACCAGCAGCGCCAGCGTCACCCAGGTGACCCGCTGCCTGTTCGTGACGATCTTCGGACGCTTCCGGGTGGCGGCGTCCTCGGCCGGCCTGGGCCCTGGTCTGGACGCAGTGCCTACGGACATGGCCGGTTCACTTCCCGTAGAGGAGCTTGACGGCTTCCTTGGCGACGACCTCGGACGCGATCAGGCCGCGCGACCGGGACCACTCGTTCGGGTCGACGTCGTACGACGCGTTGTTCTTGACCGCCGGGATCTCCTTCCACAACGGGCTCTTCGCCCAGGTGTCGCGCAGCGTCGGTCCGTCGTTCGGGGCGATGAACATGACGTCCGGCTTGGTGGCGACCAGGGTCTCCAGCGTCAGCGAGACCGACGCGTCACCGGACTCGTCCGGCAGCGGCGACTCGATGCCGATCACGGCCAGCACGCCCGGCGTGTAGGCCTTCGGCGGGAACCCGGTGAAGCCCTTGTCCGACGCGCGGACGAAGAGCGCCTTGCGGCTCTCGTCGGCCGGTGCGACGGCCTTCAGGTCGGCCATCGTCTTGGCGTGCTCGGACAGCCGGGTCTTCATCTCGTCGCACTTGTTCAGCGCGATCGCGGTCGACATCTCGCTGTCCAGCACCTGCTGGTAGTTGCCGTTCAGGCTGGCGTACGCGATCGTCGGCGCGATCTTGGACAGCTGCGCGTAGATCGCTTTGTGCCGACCGCTGTCGGCCACGATCAGGTCCGGCTTGAGGGCGGTGATCACCTGGATGTTCGGGGTGGCGCGCAGGCCGACCGACTTGTACTCGCCGACCTTCTCGCGCAGGGCGGGGATGATCCGCTTGGGCTGGTCGTCGTCGGCGACCCCGATCGGCGACATGCCGACCGCGACCAGGGCGTCGACGAAGGAGTACTCCAGCGCCACCACCTTGGTCGGGCTGCCGGTCACGGTGGTGGTGCCGAGGTCGTGCTTGACGGTGCGGGTCGGTTTCCCGCACTGGTCCAGGTTGACGTCCGGGCTGACACCCTCGGCGGCCGCGGCGCGGTCGGCGTTCGGCGCCGCGCCGGTCGCGGGCGAGGACGAGCCGCCGCAGCCGGTCAGGGCAGCCGCGGCGGCGAACAGGGCGAGGGTGGCGACAGTACGCCGTACCTTCGTGGCGGAGTGGGACATGGCACGTTGCTCCTTGAGCTGAAGCAGGTCAGCGGATGCCGGCGAGGACTTGCGCCGGCCCGGGGACGTCGGGACGGTCGGCGGCGCCGGGGCCGTCGTACAGGTTCCACGGGAGCTGCTGGTAGCTGTTCGCACACGGCAGGCCCGGGGTGAGCCGGTAGGTGCCCGTGGTCAGATCGACCAGGCTGGACACGATGGTGGCGTAGCGGTCGAGCTCGTGCCGGCGCGGATCGACGTGCTGGCAGACGGCGTCGGGGTGACCGAAGTGGTCGCTCATCGTGGTGCGCACGAGCTGAGCGAGGTGCTCTTCCGTGGTGCCTTCGCGGCGGATCCGGTCGAGGCCGGTCTCGACCCGCGGCACCCGGTAGAGCGAGTCGACCGAGAACGGCTGGTAGGTGTTCTCGAGCTGCGGTGGGACGAACGCCTGGAAGTGGTTGCCGTGCACCAGCAACCCGTCGGTCGGGTACATCCAGGCGTTGCGTCCGGGCGTGGTTTCGACATCGATGGCGAAACCGTCGGAGTGCGTGAGCAGCAGATTGCTGGACAGGGTCTGGCGGGCGTCGAAGATCGCCTTCAGCGCCTCGTGGAAGTCCCAGCTCTCCAGCACCTTGCGGCGGACGAACGCGCCGGGAACACCGAGTCCGGTGCCGAAGCCGGCGCCGAGACCGTTGGCGTTCAGGGCGATGCCCGCCGAGTTCGCGCCGTGCCGGCCGACCTGGCCGGCCTCGACGTGACACAGGATCGTGGGCTTGCCGGGCTGCGCGATCCGGACCGCGACGACGGTGTCGGCGACGCCGGCCCACAGGTCCCAGTTCTGCCCGGCCCAGGTGCGGCCGAGCGGGTTGGCCGCGGGCAGGATCGCGAACGAGGTGCAGTCCTCGTCGTCGTCCGGCCCGGCTTCGCGAGTCGCGAACGGGTTGCCGCGGGTGAGCTCGCCGCGGCTGTTCAGCGCGACGATCTCCTCGAAGGTACGGCCGGAGCCGTCGGCGATCCCGCGCAGCTCGGGCACGATGCCCGGCAGGTAGCCCTCGATGATCGGCACCCAGGCGCCGGCCCGCTCCTGCACCTCCGGCCAGCGCAGGCCGGTCTTGTGGGCCACGGACTCGGCGTAGAAGGCAGTCGACGCGGCGATCTGCTCGCGGGCGGCCTCGCCGTACTGCCGGCCGCGTTCCCGCGGGTCCGCTGCCGAGATGTCGATGGTTGCGATCACGGATGCTCCCTGACGTGCCGTCCGTTGTGTTTACTACGAATATTCACTTGACGGTAGTGATTGCTACAATCGCTGTCAACGGTTGGCCGGGTGAAATGATTGAGCCGACTCGGACGGAGGGACCCTTGTGACCACCGCGGAAACCAAGCCGCCCACCCTGCAGGAGCGGGTGGCGGCGCGCCTCGGCGATCTCACCGCGACCGAGCGGAAGGTCGCGGAGTACCTGTCCGCGCACCCGCAGGAGGCCGCGTTCTCGTCCGCCGAGGAGCTCGGCCGTGCGACCGGCACCAGCGACGCCAGCGTCGTCCGCACCGCCAAGGCCCTCGGGTACGACGGCCTGCCCGGGCTGAAGCGTTCGCTACAGGGCCACCTGCAGACCCTGCTCACCCCGGCCAACCGGCTGAGTGCCAGCCTCGAGAACGTCGGCGACGGACCCGAGGGCGTGCTGCGGGCGATCCTGCGCGATCACATCGAGCACCTGACGATGGCCGAGCAGCTCATCGACCCCGACGAGTTCCGCCGGGCGGTCGAGCTGATCCACGGCGCCCGGGAGACGGTGGTCTGCGGGTTCGCCGGCCTGGACGGCGTCTCGGAGTACATCGCCACGCACCTGACCCGGATCGGGCACCGGGCCCGGATCGCGACCGACACCGGGTACCGGCTGGCGGACCGGATCCTGCTGCTCAGCGCCGAGGACGTCGTCATCGTGATGGCGCACAACCGGCTGAACCGCGAGGCCCGCATCGTCCTGGACCAGTGCACGGAGTCCGGTGTGCCGGTCATCCTGGTGACCGACACCCTCGGTGAGGCGTTGCGTGACGAGGTGGCCGTCGTACTGTCCACCCGGATGAGCCGCCCGGGCACGTTCACCAGCCAGGCGATGGTGCTGATCCTGCTGGAGGCGCTGACCATCGCCGTCGCCGCGCACGACCGCGACCGCGCGCTGAGCAACACCGAACGGATGAACCAGCTCCGCGAACAGCTGAACGGCTACCCGCTCGCCGACGAGACCATCCTCGGCCTCCCCCGCACCGCCGTACCCCGGCCGAAGCCCCGCAGGAAGAGTTAGGTCGTGTCTGGTAATTCCGCGCCGTAGCGAGCAGGTGCTCGGTGCGGTGCATCGGCGTGCTGGAACGGAGGTCTCGATGCGGAGCATCGTGGCCTTCGGGCCAGTGCGGCGAGGTGCCGTGCCGAGTGCCGCGCAGTAGGCGGGGAATTGCCAGACACGACCTACACCTTTCCCTCGGTGCGTTCGTAGACGTCGGCCTCGAACTCCTCCAGCAGGCGTTCGCAGTCGGCGACCTTGGTGCGGGCCAGTTCCTTGCCGTCGGCATCCATCCAGTCGCGACCCTCGACCTTCGCCAGCCAGCGGCGCAGCTTCTCCAGGTCCTGGCGGATCTCCTCGGCCTCCTCGAACGTGTAGTTCTCCCGGAACCGCTCGAACTCGATCTCCTTGACGAACTTGGTGTCGCACTCCTCGACGATCTCGGCGTACTCCTTCGCGGACTGGCTCCGGAAGCCCTCCACGAACTGCGTCCGCGCGTCCTCGTCGACGTCGGTGAGGGTGAGGAACACACTCGACCCGCCGAGCTCGGCGACCCGCTCCCGCACCTTCTCCATCCCGGCCCGCAACTCGTCGCGGTCCGGCAGCACGCACACCGCCTGCTGGACGTAGAACCCGCCGAGCCGCTTCAGCTCCCGCCAGACCGCCACCCGCGCCCGCGACGAGTCGCTGGGCACCTTGTAGATCAGCAGCAGCCAGGCTTCGGAGCCGTTCACCGCAGCCTTGGTCCGTCGGGTCGTCGCCATGCCGCACAGGTTATCCGCTCCCCCGAGCGCGCAGACCTTCCACCAGTTGCGGTATCACCTCCCGCCAGTCCGCGACCAGCCCGACGTCACAGTGCGCGAAGACCTCCGCGGCCGGGTCGGTGTTGATGGCCAGCACGGTCCCGGCCCGGCTCGCGCCGGCCAGGTGGTTCAGGTTGCCGGACAGGCCGACGGCGAAGTACATCCGCGGCGCGACGCTCCGCCCGGTGATCCCGAGCTGGCGGCCGTGTGGCAGCCAGCCCTGGTCGGTCACCTTGCGGGTCGCGGCGAGCTCGGCGTTCAGCAGCAGGCGCATGGGTTCGAGCTCGGGGTAGGCGTCCGGCGAAACTCCCCGCCCGACCCCGATCACCACGTCGGCCCGATCCAGCGCGTCCCCTTCGTTTCCAGTACGACGCTCGGCCCGTCGTACTCCTGGATCGTCGGCGACGTGGAGGGTGTGCTCGTCGATCCGGCGGGCGGCTCGTGGGGTCCGCAGTGGCAGCAAGCCGGTCCGGATCGTTGCAATCTGCGGGGAGCCGTGGCTGACGATCTCAGCCAGGGTGCCGCCACCCGACGGCTTCAACCCGGACAGCCGGCCGCCGCTCACCCTGAGACTCACCAAGTCAGACATCAATCCGGCACCCGTAG
The DNA here is from genome assembly GCF_044458365.1 of Kribbella sp. NPDC050470. Taxonomy (NCBI): domain Bacteria; kingdom Bacillati; phylum Actinomycetota; class Actinomycetes; order Propionibacteriales; family Kribbellaceae; genus Kribbella; species Kribbella sp. NPDC050470. The sequence continues at coordinate 439,280 of NZ_JBITHV010000007.1, forward strand.
CCACCGCCAACCGGGCCAGTACCTCCCGGTCCCAAGGCAGCGCGGCCCCCAGCACGGCCCACGTGTCGCGCCCAGCCATCCACTTCGCCAGGCCCTCCACCACCGGCCGAGGCTCATCCCCGCTGAGCGTCACAACACAGTCCGCACCCCACCGCACAAGCTCCCCGGTGCTCTCCGCCGTCCGCACCGCAGTCACAAACCCACCAACCTCAGCCGCCAACGCCGCCGCAGCCCCCAGCAACGCCTGGGTCCCAGCCTCGGGCCCAGACCCCACCAACACGACCACCTCACAGCAGCCTCGCGGCCCTGCGGGCCGCTCGCCGGGGGAAGTCACGGAGGCGCCACCGGTGGTGGCGGAGGTACAAGTGGTGGCGGATGTAGACGCGCCGGTGGGCGCCGGCCGGTGCTGGGCGCGGGGCGCCACCCCGACCGGGACCACCTCGGCGACCGCGTCCTGAACTGGCTCGGCTGCCGGGTCCGGGACTGGCTCGGCGGGGCGGGGCGGCTGGGGTTCGAAGCAGCCGCGGGACAGGAGTTCTGTTATGGCTCGGGTTACCTGGGTTTGGGGGCGGCCTCGGAAGATGATGGGGTCTCGGGTGAGGGGCGCTGGGTGGACGTTGGCGACCTTGGTGGGGCTGCCGGCGAGGCCCCAGCTGCCGGGGCCCAGGTCTGCGACCTTCACACCGCGGATGCTGTGGTCGGTGGACCAGGTTTCCGGGGGCGCCTTGCAGGGATCGCAGGAGCGCTCGGCGATGGCTACTACGGCGGGCAGTTGTACGGCGACCATCTCCGTGCCGGTGTCGTGCTGGACGGTGGTGTGGAGCGTGGTGCCGGAGGGTTCGAGAGTGAGGACGGGGCCGGTGAAGGGCAGGCCGAGCAGCTCGGCGAGCATCGCGCCAACTGCGCCAGTGCTGCCGTCGACGGAGCTGGCCCCAACCAGGATCAGGTCGGGACGTTCGTCGAGCACCGCGATGGTGGCAGCCAGCGCGCGAGCCGTGACCAGGCAGTCCGACCCGGCCAGCGCCGGATCACTGAGGTGTACGGCGTCATCGACACCCCACGCCAGCGCCTCACGCAGTACGTCAGCCGCCACCGGAGGCCCCATGGTGATCGCCGTACTGCGACCACCCGACTCCCGGGCCAACCGAACAGCCTGAGCGACAGCCCGGCGGCACCACGGATTCATCTCCGTGACCGCCCCGGCCCGCTCGAGCCGCCCATCAGCATCCAGGCGCCCACTGTGATCACCCTTGGGCACCTGCTTGATCAACGCCGCGACACGCACCTGCCACCCTCCATCTCTGTCAAGACAATCCAGTGCCTACTGCCAGGCCGATCACGAAGGTGACTGCGGCTGACAGGCCGCCCAGGAGTAGTTGGCGGCCGCCGCCGTACCAGACGGGGCGGGCGGTGATCTTGCCGACGATGCCGCCGGTGACGACCAGGCCGAGTGCGCTGAGGAGCAGCGCCGGCCAGACACTGATGGCGCCGAAGATGAACGGCAGCAAGGGGATCACGGCGCCGACCGCGAACGCGGCGAACGACGAGCCGGCGGCCAGCCACGGCGACGGCAGGTCGTTGGGGTCGACGCCGAGCTCTTCACGGACGTGGACGTCGAGCGCGACCGAGGGATCGCTGGTCAGCTCACGAGCGACCTCGGCGGCGAGCTCGGGACGCAGGCCCTTCGCCTCGTACATCATGGCGAGCTCGCGCTCTTCCTCCTCGGGGTGGATCCGCAGCTCGCGCCGCTCCACCTCGATCTCGGCCTTCATCAGCTCGCTCTGCGACGAGACCGAGGTGAACTCACCGGACGCCATCGAGCAGGCGCCGGCGACCAGGCCGGCGAGTCCGGTGATGATCACGACCTTGCCGGACGCGCCACCGCCGACGACACCGGCGACGAGGGCGAAGTTCGACACCAGGCCGTCCATCACGCCGAAGGTCGCCGGCCGCAGCCAGCCTCCGGTGACGTCGCGGTGGGAGTGGTGGATCTCGGGGGGCTCTACTTCCGCTACTGACGCGGTCATTCAGAAGTTCCTTCCGCGGGTTAGGTGAGCGTAACCTTCGTTAAAATGCATCACCTGTTACATCAGTCTACCCGTTACTTTCCTGACCCGGCAACGGTCAGGCGGTGCAGCACGTAGGGCAGAACTCCGCCGTGGCGGTAGTAGTCGGCCTCCCGCGGGGTGTCGAGCCGGATCTTCAACCGGTACGACTTGCCGGCCGACGTCGCGGTCGCGAACCCGTCCGCGCCGAGCGAGATGTCGATCGGCTCCGCGCCGGTGAGGTCGTCGCCCTCGCCCGGAAGGAACTCCAGCGGCAGGATGCCGAGCCCGACCAGGTTCGACCGGTGGATCCGCTCGAAGGACTGCGCGAGCACCGCCCGCACCCCGAGCAGCGCCGGCCCCTTCGCAGCCCAGTCCCGCGACGATCCCGTCCCGTACTCCTTGCCCGCGACAACCACGATCGGCACACCGGCCGCGCGGTACGCCTCGGCGGCAGCGAAGATCGACGTCGGTACGCCGTCCGGCCCGGGCGTCACCGGTCCTTCGACGCCCTGGGCAAGCTGGTTGCGTAGCCGAACGTTGCCGAAGGCACCGCGCATCATCACCCGGTGGTTGCCTCGTCGCGACGCATAGGTGTTCAACTGCGTCACCCCGAGCCCCTGGAGGTAGCGCCCGGCCACGCTGTCCGGCGGGATCGCGCCCGCGGGCGAGATGTGGTCCGTCGTCACCGAGTCCCCCAGCCGCACCAACGCGCGCGCTCCGGTCAACAGGCCTGGCGCGGGCGGCTGGTCGAAGTACGGCGGTCGCTGCAGGTACGTCGAGTCGCCCCAGGCAAACGTCACACCCGAGGGCGCATCGAGCCGCCGCCACCGCTCGTCACCGGCGAACAGGTCGTCGTACACGGTGTTGAACAGCTCGGGCTTGAGCGTCTGACCAATCACCTCGTCGATGTCGGTCGGACTCGGCCAGAGGTCGGCGAGGTAGATCGGCTGGCCGCTGTCGTCGGCCCCGAGTGGTTCGGTGAGCAGGTCGATGTCCATCCGGCCGGCCAGGGCGTACGCGATCACGAGTGGCGGCGAAGCGAGGTAGTTGAGCCGCACGTCCGGCTGGATCCGGCCCTCGAAGTTCCGGTTACCGGAGAGCACGGCCGCGACGGTCAGATCCTGCTCGCGGACCGCCTGCCCCACCTCGGCGATCAACGCGCCCGATGCGCCGATACACGTCATGCAGCCAAAGCCTGCGAGGTGGAACCCGAGCTTCTCCAGGTACGGCGTGAGCCCCGCATCGCCGAGGTAGTCCATCACCACCCGCGACCCCGGGGACAGCGTCGTCTTCACCCACGGCTTGCTGGTGAGACCACGCTCGACCGCATTGCGCGCAAGCAGCCCGGCCGCGACCATCACCGCCGGATTGGACGTGTTCGTGCAGGAGGTGATCGCAGCAACAACCACAGCACCATGGCCTGGAGTCTGAGTAGTGCGCGGACCTGGAGGCAACTCTGTCTCTACGGCTGCTCGTGAATCAGCAAGCGACGTGCGCTGCTGCGGTCGGCGGGGCCCGGCGATCGACGGGACCACACGACTCAGGTCGACGTCGACGTACTCGTCGTACAAGAGCTCCGCCGACGGCTCGTGCCACAACCCTTGCTCCCGCGCGTACTCCTCGACCAGGCCGACCTTGTCAGCAGTCCGTCCCGTGAAGAGCAGATAGTCCAGCGTGCGCTGGTCGATCGGGAAGTACGCCGCAGTCGAGCCGAACTCCGGGCTCATGTTCGCGATCGTCGCCCGATCCGGCACCGGAAGCTCGGCCAGCGCCGGCCCACCGAACTCGACCAGCTTCCCGACCACACCGTGCGCCCGCAACGTCTCGGTGATCGTCAGCACCAGGTCGGTCGCCGTCGTCCCGACCGGAAGCGAACCACTCAGCCGTACGCCGACCACCTTCGGCAGCACCATCGACACCGACTGCCCGAGCATTGCCGCCTCGGCCTCGATCCCGCCGATCCCCCAGCCGAGCACGCCGAGCCCGTTGACCATCGTGGTGTGCGAGTCCGTGCCCAGGCAGAGATCCGGGAACAGCCAGCCGTCGCGTTCCTCGACGACCCGGGCGAGGTGCTCCAGGTTGATCTGGTGCATGATCCCGGCGCCCGGCGGCACCACCTTCAGCTGCCGGAACGTCTGCTGGCCCCAGCGCAGGAACCGGAACCGCTCGGCGTTGCGCTCGTACTCCAGCGCCACGTTCAGCTGCATCGCGTCCGGCCGTCCGAAGACGTCCGCGATCACCGAGTGGTCGACCACCAGCTCGGCCGGGATCACCGGGTCGACCAGCGCCGAATCCTTGCCCTGGGCCACCATTGCGTCGCGCATCGCGGCCAGGTCGACGAGCACGGGTACGCCGTTCGTGTCGTGCAGGAACACCCGCGACGGGTGCACCTCCAGCTCGCCGGCCGCGCCGGGCATCCAGTCCCGCAGTACGTCGCTCGCCGTGCCATGCCGGAGCGCGTTCTCGAGCAGGATGCGCAGCGTGCGCGGCAGGTGGTCCGGCGCGATCCCTCGCAGCGGCTGGATGCGGTGCCCGTTCATGTCAGCTCGTTGATCGACGCGACGACTGCGTCGGTGAACTCGGCCGTCCCCGCCGTGCCGCCGAGGTCAGCCGTACGGACGCCACGAGCGACGGCCGTGCGGAGACCTTCATCAACCAGTACGGCGGCCCGCCGGGAGCCGAGCCAGTCGAGCAGCATCGCGCCGGACGCGATCATCGCAGTCGGGTTGGCCAGGTTGCGGCCGGCGATGTCGGGCGCCGAGCCGTGCGCGGCCTGCGCCATCGCGCGCTGGTGGGACGCGTTGATCGACGGCGCGATCCCGAGCGACCCAGCCAGCTCGCCGGCCAGGTCGGACAGGATGTCGCCGAACATGTTCTCGGTGACGAGCACGTCGAAGTCGGCGCCGTGCCGGACCAGGTGAACGGTCATCGCGTCGATGTGGAAGTCGTCGACCCGCACCTCGGGATAGTCGGCAGCGATCTCGCGGCAGATGTCGCGGAAGAAGCCGGTGGTCAGCCGCAACACGTTCGCCTTGTGCACGATCGTCAGGTGTTTGCGGCGCCGCATCGCGAGCTCGAAGGCCTGCCGTGCGATCCGCTCGATCGCGGGCCGCGTGAAGATTCCCATCGCGATCGCCACGTCGGCGGTCGGCATGTACTCACCGGTGCCGCGGTACGTGCTGCGGTCGGCGTAGAAGCCCTCGGTGTTCTCCCGGACGACGACCAGGTCGAGCCCCGGCACCAGCGCCGGCGTCCCCTCGAAGGCCTTCGCCGGGCGGATGTTCGCGAACAGGTCGTAGTGCTTGCGCAGGAACCCGCTCGGGTTCAGCTGAACGCGGTGCTCCTCCGGGTACGACGCGCTGTCGTGCGGACCGAGCAGCCAGCCGTCGAGCTGCTCGAGTGTCTCCAGCGTGATCGGCGGCAGCGCGATGCCGTGCGTCTCGATCGCCTCGGCGCCGACCGGGAGCGGGACCCACTCGATCGGCGCACCACCGGCAGCAGCCACGGCGGCGTCGAGGACCTGGACGGTCGCGGGCACGATCTCCGGCCCGATGCCGTCACCGGACAACACTCCCAGCCTGTACTCGTCTGCCATGGCCATGAGTGTGAGTCGTTATAACCTTCTGCGTCAACCTCCCGCCGAGATCGTCTCGAAGCCTGGTCTTGAGGTAATCTCTGCCGTGACGCTGTTATAACCGTGGAGGTGCGCGCCCGTGACCGAGGCGAAGCTGGCGACCAAGGCCGAGACTGCGTACGAGCTCGTCCGCGCGCAACTCCTGCGTGGCGACCTCGTCCCGGGCGCCGTCATCCAGCAGGCCGCGCTCGCCCGTGAGCTCGGCATCAGCACCACGCCTCTACGCGAAGCACTGCGCCGGTTGATGACCGAGGGCCTCGTCGAGCTGGACGCACATCGGGACGCCCGCGTCACCCGGCTGACCGCGGAGGAGGCGCGCGACCTGATCGAGATCCGGCGTTCGCTGGACCCGCTGGCGGCCGGCCTCGCGGCGGAGCGCCGTACCCGGCAGGATCTCGAGCTGATCCGGCAGACGGCGGACGAGCTGCTGCCGTTGCACAGCGACCCCGGGCCGGCCGAGCTGGCGACCCATCGGCGCTTCCACGTCGCGATCTACACCGCGTCGCACAACCAGTTGCTGGTCCAGACCCTGGACGGGTTGTGGGACAAGGCGGACCGGTACCGCAGGCTTGCTCTCGAGGACGGCCGGACCGAGGAGGACCTGGACCGCACCCACGCCGAGCACCTCGCACTGGTCGGCGCGATCGCGGCCGGGGACGCCAAGACGGCCGCCGCGGTCATGCTCGCCCACGTCGACGCCAGCCTCGGTGCGCGCGCGGTCGCCCGCCTCACGTCCGCCGCCGCACAACCCGTCGCCCGGTCACTCCGGGGCATCCGAGGAGGACGAACATGAGTGACGCCTTGTGGTCCGGGTACCAGCACCGCGAGGCCGACGCGGACGGCTGGACGACGTACTGGCGGCTGGACCCGCGCGGTCGCGACTTCCGGATGATCGACTGGACCGGGTACCCGGATCGCCCCGGTCACCGGCTATGGGAGCGCGCCGCGACACCCGCCGGCGTCCGGGCCTCCTGGCGTACGGCGGCCTCCTCGGTCAGCCTGCAGATCCGCGCGAGCCTCGGCATCTACTCGGTGCTCGGCCCGCTCGACGTGCTGGTCGACGGCGAACTGCACCAGCGCCTCGAGGTTCGGGACGGAGAGCAGCGCCTCGTGGCCGACCTGCCGGGCCGCCCGGCCGAGGTCGAGATCTGGCTCCCGCAGTCAGGTGTGATCGCGGTCCGAGGCCTCACCTTCGACGGTGCGGCCGAGCCGCTCGCGCCGACCGGACCGCGGTGGGTCACCTACGGCAGCTCGATCACGCAGTGCACGGGTGCCTTCGGACCGTCCGAGACCTGGCCCGCGGTGGTCGCGCGCAAGCACGGCTGGGATCTGGTCGCGCTCGGGTTCGCCGGCGAGTGCCATCTCGACCCGATCGCTGCGCGGACCATCCGGGACACCCCCGCACGGCTGATCTCGCTGTGCCTCGGCATCAACATCTACGGCGGCGAGACCTACAGCGGCCGCACGTTGCCGGGCCAGGTTCAGGCCTTCGTGTCGACCGTCCGCGACGGCCATCCGAAGACGCCGATCATCGTGATCACGCCGCTCGTCGCCCCACACCTCGAAGGCAAACCGAATGCGGTCGGGCTCACGCTGGACGACGTACGCGCGTGTGTGGAGCTCGGCGCCCGGACGGATCCGGCGGTTCAGATCATCGACGGGCGGACGATTCTCACCGCGGACGAAGCGCTGGCGTTGTACGTCGACGACGTACACCCGGGTCCGGAGGGCTACCGCCTGATCGGCGAGCGGCTCGCTCCGTTGCTCACACTGGACGCCTGAGCACCAGCGTCGCGCGGACGCCGCCGGCCGGTGACTCGCCGAGGGTCAGCGTGCCGCCGTGGCGTACGGCGATCTCGCGCGCGATCGCGAGTCCCAGCCCGACGCCGCCCGCGTCCCGGCTGCGCGACTCGTCCAGCCGGGTGAACCGCTCGAACACCCGCTCCCGGTCGGCCGCGGGGATCCCCGGGCCGTCGTCGTCGACCTGCAGCACGACCTCGGTCGGCGCTCCGAGGATGCGTACGACGACCTGCCCGGCCGCATACTGGGTCGCATTGTCGACGAGGTTGCGTACAAGGCGATCCAAATGCTGTTCGTTGCCCAGCACCGGTGCCTCCTCGATGGACTCAAGCACGAGTGCCGGACCCTCGTCGTCGAGCCGCCGGGCCAGGTGCCGCCGAACGAGCTCAGCGAGGTCGACGGTCGTTTCGGGTACGTCTGCTTCCGCGTCCAGGCGGGCGACCAGCAGGAGGTCGTCGGCCAGCTCCTGCAGGCGGCGCGTCTCGTCGGCGGCGGTCCGCACCACCTGCTGCCAGTCCGCGCGATCCGGGTGCTCGGCGGCCACTTCAAGCGTCGCCCGCAGACTCGCGATCGGGCTGCGCAACTCGTGGGAGGCGTCCGCGACGAACCCGCGCTGCCGGTCCGCCGCGGACTCCAACCTCCCCAGCGTGTCGTTCAACGTCGACGCCAACCGGGCCACCACGTCCCGCGTCCCCGGCACCGGCACCCGCTCGTGCAGATTCCGCTCACTGATCGCCGCCGCCCGCACCCGCATCCGCTCCACCGGCCGCAACGCCGCCCGCGTCCCGACGTACGCCCCGACCATGATCAGCAACACCCCCGCCGGCAACGCCCACCGCAACACCCGATCGATCTCCCCCACCGCATCCTCAGCCTCGAACGGCAGCACGAACACCGCGATCGATGTGGTCGGTGCGTCACCTTCGACCTGCCTGGCATGCTGCAGCAGGAAGGCCGTCGGGTCGTACCTGCGGAAGACCTTGATGCGCCGGCCCGCCAGCCGTTTCGCGTACTCACAGCGTTTGTGGTCCTCGAGCCGGAGCCCGACGCAGCCGTCCCGGCTCGGGTCGTACGCGCCGAAAGTGACCTCCAGGCTGTCCATCTCGAAGGTGTCCCGGCGCGGCGGAACCGGTGCGACCGAGCCGGTCTGTTGATAGGCGCGCAGCTCACCGGTCGACTCGATGATCCGGCCCGAACTGTCCACGATCTCGTAGGTCGGGTGGAGCATGAAGCCGTTGGCCTGATCCGTCAGGGTCCGATTCGTCCACGCGTTGTTGAAGATCCGGAACCTGGCCTCCTCCGCGACGCGCTCGGTCACGCGGTACCGCGACTCGTAGACCTCGTGCCGGAGCCAGAAGGCGAAGCCGGTGGCGAGCAAGGTGCCGATCAGGCCGGCGACCACGGTGACACGGGCTGCTGTCGAGAGGCGGTTACGCATGGCGGCCGGTCAGGCGGTAGCCCATGCCTCGGACGGTTTGCAGGGAGCGGCGGCCGAAGGGGTGGTCGATCTTGCGGCGCAGGGCGCTGACGTGGACCTCGACCACATTGACCTCGCCGTCGTAGTTGGCGTCCCAGACCTGTTCGAGGATCTCCCGCTTCGTCACCACCACGTCCCGCCGCCGGGCCAGGCACTCCAGTACGGCGAACTCGCGCGCGGTCAGCTCGATCGACCGGTCACCCCGCCGGCAGGACCGGGCCGCCGGGTCGATCACCAGGTCGCCGATCTCGAGCGGAGTCGCCGGCGCACCACCCCGGCGGAGCAACGCTCGCAGTCGCGCGACCAGAACGACGTACGAGAACGGCTTGGTGAGGTAGTCGTCCGCGCCGGTGTCGAGTCCTTCGGCCTCGTCGTACTCGCCGTCCTTCGCGGTCAGCATCATGATCGGGGTGGTGTTGCCGGTCTGCCGGAGCGTCTCGCACACCTTGTAGCCGTTCAGGCCGGGCAGCATCACGTCGAGGATGATCGCGGCGTACTCGTTCTCCTCGGCCGCCCAGAGCGCCTCGGGTCCGCTGTGGACGACTTCGACGACGAAGCCGTGGGACTCCAGGCCCCACTTCACCGCCGCCGCGAGCCGCCGCTCGTCCTCCACCACCAGTAGTCGCACCGCACGAGGGTTGCACGCGACTCAGGCCAACCTGAAGAACACTTCAGGAAACTTCAGGCTCGGTCGGCTCGAACGACGTCCTCGACCCGACCGGATTCACCGCGCGGTCAGCGCACTCACTCAGCGGGGCTGAGGCTGGTGCCCAGCGCCTGCCAGTCGAGCACCGGAGCGGCCAGCGAGCTGATCGTCGCCAGCAGCCCGAGCCGCGCGGCCCGCAGGTCCGGGTCCTCGGCCATCACCAGGATCTCGTCGAAGAACGTGGTGACCGGCTCGACCAGGACCGACGCTGCGGTGGCGAAGTCGGCCAGCGCGGTCGGCGCCTGGCCGACCTTCTGCACTGCCTCGTGCAGGACGACCTCAGCCGGCTCCGTGAGCTTGCCCGCGTCGTACGACGCCTCCGTGCCCTCCGGGACGATCCGGCGCACCCGCTGCAGGACGGCGACCAGGTCGGCGAAGTCCGTGCTGGTGACCAACTCCTGCAGCGCGGCCAATGTCTCGTCCGCGACCGCCGGAGCCGTTGCCAGCGGCAACACCGCGGCCACCTGGTGGTGGTCGTCGCCGCGATCGATCAGCTGCTGCTCGTACCGCCGCACGGTGAACTCGGCGACCTCGTCGAGCGAGTCCGCCGGCACGTCGATGCCCTGGGCACCGATCTCCGCGGCGGCGGCCTGCAGACCGGTGGCGAGGGTGATCGCCTTCAGCTCCGGGTGCTCGCGCAGGATCGCGACCACACCGGCGGCCGCACGCCGCAGCGCGAACGGGTCGGAGCTACCGGTCGGCTTCGCGCCGATGCCGAACAGGCCGGCCAGCAGGTCGAACCGGTCGGCCAGCGCGAGCAGCGCACCCGGCGTGGTGGACGGCACCGGGTCACCGGCGGAGCGCGGCAGCTCCATGTCGTAGAGCGCCTGCGCCACGGCCTCGGTCTCACCAGCGCGCTGCGCGTACTCGCGGGCCATCGTGCCGGCCAGGCTGGTCAGCTCCACGACCATCTGCGAGCCGAGGTCGAACTTCGCCAGCTCGGCTGCCCGCTGCAGCGTGGTCAGGTCGTCGCCGTCCAGCCCCACGACCGCGGCCAGCGAGGTCGCGATCCGGCCGATCCGGGACGCGCGGTCGGCCATCGAGCCGAGCCGCTCCTCGAAGGCCAGCTTCTCCAGCTCGCCCTTCATCGTCTCCAGCGGCGTCTCCAGGTCGGCCCGCCAGAAGAACGCGGCGTCCTCGTAGCGCGCCCGCAGCACCGCCTCATTGCCACCGCGGACGACGTCCTCGTCGACCGAACCGTTGGCGACGGCAACGAAGTACGGCAGCAGCTTGCCGTCGCCGTCCCGCACCGGCAGGTACCGCTGGTGCTTGCGCATCACGGTGGTCAGGATCTCGCCCGGCAGGGTCAGGTAGTCGGCGGAGAATCCGCCCAGGATCGCGGTCGGCTCCTCGACCAGGTTGACGATCTGGTCGATCAGCGCGGACTCACCCTCGACGTCGATCACGCCGCCGACGCCCTTGGCCAGCTCCTGCGCGGCCTCGACGATCTGGGACCGGCGACGAGCCGGGTCGGCCTCGATGCCGTGGATCCGGAGCAGGTCCAGGTACCCCTCGGCGGCCGCGATCTCCACCTGCGGCTGCGCCGCGGTCCGGTGCACTCGCGTCGTCCGGCCGGCGGCCAGCGACGACACCGAGACGGGCACCACCTGGTCGCCGAGCAACGCGACCAGCCAGCGGACCGGCCGGGTGAACGACAGCTTGGCGTCGTTCCACCGCATGTTCTTGTCCGAGCGCAGGCCGCTGACGATCTCGCTCAGCACGCCACTCAGCACCTCGGCCGCGCCGCGACCCGGGTCGGGCTTGGTCACCGCGACGTACTCGACGCCGTCGACGTCCAGGTCGTGCAGCTCGCTGACGTCGACACCCTGGCCGCGGGCGAATCCTTCGGCGGCCTTGGTGACGTTGCCGTCGGCGTCGTACGCAGCCGACTTCCGCGGGCCGCGGACCACCCGCTCCGCGTCCGGCTCACCGGACTGGACGCTCGTCACGAACGCAACCACCCGGCGAGGCGTCGCGTACGCCGTGATGTCGCCGTGGCGCAGCCGGGTCGCGGCCAGCTTCTCGGTCAGCGCGGTCCGGACCGCCTCGGCGGTCTTGGTGACCTCCGACGGCGGCATCTCCTCGGTGCCGATCTCGAACGTCAGCTGACGCGTCCCGGTGCTGACCGGGAACTCGGTCGGCTCCGGCGCCGCCGCGGGCAGCTCGGCGATCCCCAGCGGGTGCTCGAGCTCGGTACGGCGCTCGGCCCACAGCTGAGCCACCTCACGGGCCAGCCCACGCATCCGGCCGAAGGCCTTGGCGCGCTCCGTCGTACTCACCGCGCCGCGGGCGTCGAGCACGTTGAAGGTGTGCGAGCAGCGCAGCACCATCACGTGCGCGGGCACCGGCAGCCGGGCGTCGAGCATCCGGCGAGCCTCGCTCGCGTACTCCTCGAACAGCCGCTTCTGGCTCTCGACGTCGGCGTCGTCGAGGTAGTACCGGCTCATCTCGTACTCGGCCTGGCCGAACGCCTCGCCGTACGAGATGCCGGGGGCGTAGTCGATGTCCTTGAAGTGCGAGACGCCCTGCAGCGCCATCATGATCCGCTCGATGCCGTAGGTGATCTCCACCGACACCGGGTCCAGCGTCATCCCGCCGGCCTGCTGGAAGTAGGTGAACTGGGTGATCTCCAGGCCGTCCAGCCAGACCTCCCAGCCCAGTCCCCAGGAGCCGGTGGCCGGGTTGGCCCAGTTGTCCTCGACGAACCGGACGTCGTGCGCGTCGATGTCGATCCCGAGCGCGGTCAGGCTGTTCAGGAACAGCTCCTGCGGGTTGCCCGGGTCCGGCTTGAGCACCACCTGGAACTGGGTGTGCGTCTGCAGGCGGTTCGGGTTCTCGCCGTACCGGCTGTCGTCGGGCCGGACACTCGGCTCGACGTAGGCGACCCGCCACGGCTCGGGACCGAGCACCCGCAGGATCGTCGCCGGGTTCAGCGTTCCGGCGCCGACCTCGGTGTTGAACGGCTGCACGACCATGCACCCGCGGTCGGTCCAGTACTTCGTCAGCGCCAGCAGCGCGTCCTGCATGGTGAGCACAACAAACCTCAAGCGTTCTTCCGAGGGGTATCGGGAGGAAGTCTATTCGGCCCCCGCCGACGGCGAGTGGCCGGACTACTATCGGCGCGTGACGGTTGTGGAGGCTCATGGGGCCGTTGACGCGGTCTGGCGGATCGAGTCGGCCCGGATCATCGCCGGGGTGGCCCGGATCGTGCGGGACGTCGGCCTGGCCGAGGAGCTGGCCCAGGACGCGCTGGTGGCGGCGCTGGAGCAGTGGCCGGAGTCCGGTGTGCCGAACAACCCCGGCGCCTGGCTGATGGCGATCGCCAAGCGGCGCGCGATCGACCTGATCCGGCGCAAGGAGACCTACCAGCGCAAGCTCGCCGAGATGGGCCACGAGCTCGAGATCGACAGCAATGGAGTGGAGGACAGCGTCGAAGACCAGGTCGAGGCGATCCTCGAGGACCACATCGAAGACGACCTGCTCCGGCTGGTGTTCACCGCCTGCCACCCGGTGCTGACCATGGACGCCCGGGTGACGCTGACGCTGAAGCTGCTCGGCGGCCTGAAGACCGACGAGATCGCCCGCGCGTTCCTCGCGCCGGAGGCGACGATCGCCCAGCGGATCGTCCGGGCCAAGCGCAACCTGGCCAAGGCGGGCGTCGAGTTCGAGGTGCCGTCCGGTGACGACCTGCTCGAGCGGCTCACGTCCGTGCTCGAGGTCGTCTACCTGATCTACAACGAGGGCTACTCGGCGACCGCGGGTGACGACTGGATGCGGCCGGCGCTCTGCAACGAGGCGATGCGCCTCGGGCGGCTGCTGGCCGAGCTGATGCCGCAGGAGCCCGAGGTCCACGGCCTGCTCGCGCTGATGGAGCTCCAGTCCTCGCGCGCCAACGCCCGGATCGGCCCGGACGGCGAACCCGTCCTGCTGCTCGACCAGGACCGCCGGCGCTGGGACCGCCTGCTGATCCGCCGCGGTCTCGAAGGACTCGACCGGGCCTGGGCGCTGGACAAACCGCCCGGGCCGTACCTGCTGCAGGCCGCAATCGCCGCCTGCCACGCCCGCGCGGCGGACCCCGACGACACCGACTGGGCGCGGATCGCCGGCCTGTACGCCGTACTCGCGCAGGTCACTCCGTCACCGGTGGTCGAGCTGAACCAGGCGGTCGCGATCTCGATGGCGTTCGGCCCCGAGCGCGGGCTCGAGTCGGTCGACGCGCTCGCGGACGAGCCGTCACTGAAGGACTACCACCTGCTGCCGAGTGTGCGCGGCGACCTCCTCTTCAAACTCGGCCGGCTCGACGAGGCCCGAGCCGAGTTCGAGAAGGCCGCCGCACTCACTCGCAACGAACGCGAACGCACGCTCCTGCTGGAACGCGCCGCGGCCTGCTGACTACTTGGAGCAGGTGTAGACGGCGGCGTTGTCGAGCCACCAGTTCGCCGGGATCAGGTCGGCGAAGTCCTTGCCGTGCTCGGTCCAGCGGAACTTGAGCTGCTTGCCCTGGAACTCGGTCAGGTCCAGCCGGCTGGTCTCCCAGCCGCCCGAGTTGCCGTGCCAGGCAGCCGGCTCGTCGGCGAAGTTCTCGTCGACGGTCGGGCCGTTGACCCAGCTCAGCCCCGCGCTGTCCTTCCAGGTCGCGCCACCGTTGTCGGAGTACTCCAGGGTGGCGGCGCCGGTGCGGACGCCGAAGATGACGAACACGTTGTAGAAGTTGTACGCGTGCGTGAAGCGCAGGTACGTCTTCGCCTTCTTGATCTTCGTCCCGTTCGCGGTCTGCAGGCTGATCGAGCCCTCCGGGTCGGTCGCCACGCCGAGCATCGAGTCGTCGCCGTCGAGGGAGTACGACGTGTCGACCAGCGAACCGTCCAGGCCCTCGGCCTTGCCCAGCACCCAGCCCTCGTCCCGGACCACCTTGCCGTCGGGGTACTCGGCGAAGCTGGTCCTGAACAGGTTCTTGGCCTTCGCACCGTTGGTGTCACAGACCGGCGCCTGAGCCGGCTTGCCGATCGTCGGCTCGAAGTCCATCTCGGTGGCCTTGACGGCCAGTTCGACCTGGGCGCAGTCGGCCTTGGTCATACCCGACTTCCTCTTCTTGGCGAGCTTGGCGCAGGTCGCCCGCAGCCCCTCGGCCAGGTCGCCGTAGTCGGCGCCGGTGGTGAGCACCTTCTGGGTCTCGTGCCACAGCACCTCGGAGCGGGCCAGGCCGATGCCGAGCAGCTTCTGGCCGTTGAACGCGCCGCCGTCCGCGATCAGGTACGCCGCCTTGTTCGCCACTCCGGAGTTGCTGTGCACGCCACCGTTGTCCTGGAAGAACGTGTCGTCGAACCACTTCGCGCTGCGCATCCGGTCCGGATCGTTGTACCGGGTCGGGTCGGACATGCTCCGGATCACGCCCAGGCTGGAGCCCTCGCCGATCTGCCAGCGGTTCGCCGGGATGTCGTCGGCCGACCCGTTGGTCAGGTCGACGAACTCGCCCAGGATGTCGGAGAACGCCTCGTTGATCGCGCCCGCCTCCCACAGGTAGGCCAGGCCGGAGGTGTGCTGGGTGACGCCGTGGGTCAGCTCGTGGCCGGTCACGTCGTCGGTGCTCACGCCCTCGCCGAAGGCCATCTGCTCGCCGTTCCAGAACGCGTTCGCGAACGGGCAGCCGCCCTCGACGCAGACCCGAACCGTGCCGCGCAGCGCCTTGCCCAGGCCGTCGCCGTAGTCCACGCCGATCAGCTCGGTCAGGTCGGTGCCGAGCGCGGCGTAGGTGTCGGAGGTGTCGCCGAAGAACTCGAACACCTGGTTGACGTCGGTAACGGTCGACGGCGGGCCGCCCTCGACGCGGGTCGGCTGGAACACCGTGCCGCAGCGAACGTCCTCGTAGCCGGTCTCGATGATCGCCCGGTTTGCGTCGCAGACGACCCGGTTGATGTTCGCGTTCAGGTTCCAGGCGAGCAGCGCCTTACCGGCCGAGGCGTGCACCATCGCCTGCCAACGCACGTCACCAGGGCCGTGGACCTCGAACATGTAGACCGGGATGGCGACCGAACCGGGCTGGCGGGACATCAGGCCGAGGTCGAACCAGCGCGGACCGATCAACTCGGACGACAGCTTGCCGGCGTCGACTTTCGCCCGCTGCGCCACAGCCTGTACGGCGGAACCCGTGGCGGCCGCCTTGGCCGCGTCCACCTTGTCGGCGGCGGGGAAAGCGCCGTACGTGGCCAGGGTGACCTCGCCGTTGGCGGACTCGAGCGAGCCGGCCTTGTCGAGGTTGGTGACGATCTCGCCGCCGTACACCGGGACGCCGTCGACGGTCTGCTGGAAGCGGGTCTGCGAGCCGTACTCGGTCAGCGTGCTGGTGGTGGCGACCAGGTCCGCGGGGCGGGCGCCGAAGTACGGCGCAACCGTGGCGACCTGGGCCTTGGCGACGGCCAGCGAGTCGGGCTTGCTGGTCGCCGACCGGGCGGCCTTCGACGCCACCGACGCCGGCGCCTTCAGCGGGGTCGCGGGCCGGATCGAGTGCGCGCGGCCGAGCGAGTCGCGCTTGGTGACCAGGCCGGCGCCACCGCCGGCCGGGCCGTCGAGCTTGCGGACCTCGGGGCTCTGGGCCACCGGATCCGGCGGGGCGCTGTTCGCGAGCCCGGGTGAGGTGAGCGTCAGTGCGACTGCGCCGGCGGCAAGGCCGGCCAGCCAGGTGCGTACTTTCACGGGGTTCCTCCCAGTTCCGTCAGGCGCCGGGAACGTCACGAGGGCCCCCAAGCCCGTCCCCAGCCGGAACGTCCGCCCATGCGAGGCGACAAGCGGGGGCGGACGCTTGTACTGACTGCAGACTGTCATCTGACAGACGCGCTGCGCGACCTTATTGTGGCCTAAGTCACACTCGGCACGGGATTTCCTACACCGCGGTCGATTTTCGCGACCGATGTTCGACGCGTCGGTGAGGCCAAGCCACGACGCGGGAGGATTCGACTATGAACACTGTTGTCTCGAAGGACGGTACGACGATCGCCTACGACCGGCGTGGCGACGGCCCCGCACTGGTACTGGTCGACGGCGCGCTGTGCAGCCGAGCTCAGGGCCCGATGCCGGACCTGGCCGAGCAGCTGGCGTCCGGGTTCTCCGTCTACAACTACGACCGGCGCGGCCGCGGCGACAGCGGCGACCAGGCCGAGTACGACATCGAGCGCGAGATCGAGGACCTGGCTGCCGTGATCGAGGCGGCCGGCGGATCGGCGTACGTCTACGGCACGTCGTCGGGCGCGGCACTGGCGCTCCGGGCTGCCGAGGCCGGGCTGCCGATCACGCGGTTGGTCGCGTTCGAGCCGCCGTACGTCGTGGACGACAGCCGCAAGCCGATCCCGCGGACCTGGGTGTCCGACCTGGGGGCGCTCGGTCCGGGCGACGCGGTGAAGTACTTCATGACCAAGGGCATCGGGCTGCCCGGGTTCGTGGTCGCGCTGATGAAGCTGATGCCGGGCTGGAAAGGCATGAAGGCGGTCGCAAACACCCTGCCGTACGACGCGGCGATGCTCGGCGAGAACTGCTTCGGGCAGCCGCTGGACGCATCGCAGTGGGCGAGCATCGACCAGCCGGTCCTGGTCGTCAACGGCGGCAAGAGCCCGGGCTGGATGAAGACCTCGGTGCGGGCGCTCGCGGCCGCCGTACCGGGTGCGAAGCATGAGGAAGTGCCCGGTCAGAACCACGTCATCAAGGCGTCGGCCATCGCACCGGTGATCGCCGGCTTCCTGCGCTGAAAACAGCAGGGGCGCCCGGACCACCTGGTCCGGGCGCCCCTCGGTGCTGTTCGCTCAGCTGACGGTGATCAGGCCGCCGGCGTTGCCGCGGGCCGCGTCGAAGCGGGCCTGCGCGTCGGCCCAGTTCACCACGTTCCACCAGGCCTTCACATAGTCCGGCTTCACGTTCTTGTACTGCAGGTAGAAGGCGTGCTCCCACATGTCCAGCATGGCGATCGGGATCTGCCCGGCCGGCAGGTTGCCCTGCTGGTCGTACAGCTGGTGGACGAGCAGCCGGCCGGCCAGCGCGTCCCAGCCGAGGATCGCCCAGCCGGAGCCCTGGATGGTGGTCGCCGCCGCGGTGAAGTGGGCCTGGAAGCCGTCGAACGAACCGAAGTACTCGTCGATCGCGGCGCCCAGCTCACCGTCTGGCTTGTCGCCGCCCTCCGGGGACAGGTTCTTCCAGAAGATCGAGTGGTTGACGTGCCCGCCGAGGTTGAAGGCGAGCGACTTCTCCAGCCCGACGATCGCGCCGAAGTCACCCTTCTCGCGGGCCGCGGCCAGCTTCTCCAGGGTGTCGTTCAGGCCGTTCACGTAGGTCTGGTGGTGCTTGGAGTGGTGCAGCTCCATGATCTCGCCGGCGATCGACGGCGCCAGTGCGCCGTAGTCGTAGGGGAGGTCGGGAAGCGTGTACGTGGTCAACTCTGCTCCTTCGTCGGGGCCCCGCGAGGGCCGGTAT
This sequence comes from Kribbella sp. NPDC050470, assembly GCF_044458365.1. NCBI lineage: Bacteria > Bacillati > Actinomycetota > Actinomycetes > Propionibacteriales > Kribbellaceae > Kribbella > Kribbella sp. NPDC050470. The sequence goes on from NZ_JBITHV010000007.1 coordinate 457,402, forward strand.
CTCCGATGTCCTTGTTCAGCGGCACCAGCTTGAAACTTCAACCACGGTTGAGGTCAAGGCGCCACGCGGGCCAGGTGGTGCATCTCTCAGGTCCCGGCGGGCACGTCCGACCAGTGCCCGGTCCAGGCCCGTTCACACAGGCCCGCACCGGTCACCACCAGCTTCACATACTCCGCCCTCGGAGCCACGGGCGGAGTCTCATCTCAGAGCAGCGGCCGCAGTACGGCGGCGAACGGCGCCGGGTCCTCCGCGAACCCGATGTGGTCACCGGGGAACCGGGTCGGCTCGATCCCGAGCCCGGCAGCCAGCGCGGTCGTGGTCCGGTCGCACAGCTGGCCGCCCGACTCCGCCCCGATCCCGGCCACGATCCGGACCCCGCCGTCCCGCAGCGCGCCAAGGTCCGGCTTCCAGGTCACACTCGCCCGCAGCTCGTGCTCGAACCAGAACCGCTCGTCGGCCACCACCCGCGGATCGCGCTCACCACCGAACATCATCTGCAGCATGTCGTCCGGCAGTTGGATGTTCGCGATCACGAAGAACTGCCGCCAGGCGCCGAGCACGTCACCGGCCAGGTAGTCGGCAATCATCCGCTCGGTCGCCGCCAGCAGTTCGTCCGCGTCGTCGACCAGCGTGTCCAGCGGCGGCTCGTGCGCGATCACCGCACTCACCAGCTCCGGATACTCCTGTGCCAGCGCCAAGGCCGTGACCGCACCCCCACTCGACCCGAACACGGTCGCCGGCCCGGCATCGACGTACTCGATCAGCCGCGCAAGATCCCCGGCCCGCTCCTCCGGCGTGGACCCCACACCGTGCAGCCGACTGCGGTTGATCCCCCGCGGATCGGTGGTCAGTACGGTGTGATCCACCGCCAGCAACTCCGCCAACGGCGCAAACGAGTCCGCATCCATCGGCGCCCCTACCAGGACGACCAACGGCCCACTCCCCCGCACCTCGTAGTACAACTCCGCTCCGGGAACTTCCAGTGTGTTGTTCATGGCATCACCACGAACGGCACCCCGCCGGATGGACACGGGCTCGGTCAGTTCTGGTAGAGGTCCGAGTTGGGGTCGAAGTCGGCTTCCTCGACGACGCGGCGGACTTCTACCTCGCTGGTGAGGGCTTCGGCGAGGCGGGCGGCCCATTCGATGGCTTCGTCGCGGTTGCGGACCTCGACGACGATGACGCCGCCGATGAGCTCCTTGGTCTCGGCGAAGGGGCCGTCGGTGACGGTGCGCTTGCCGGCGTCGACCTTGACGCGGGCGCCCAGCGCGCTGCGGTGGACGCCTTCGGCGAACAGCAGGACGCCGGCCTTGGACATCGCCTCGACGGCCTGGCCGACCGCCTCGGCGATCTCGTCCGGCGGGAACTTGCCGGCCTCGCTGTCGGCGTCCGCCTTGTTGATGATCATGTATCGCATCGCAGTGCTCCTCGTCGTGTCGGTCTGATCCTTACTCTCACGTCGAGCGGTTCATCGCCAGATCGACACCCGCGGCGCGAGAAACTCAGATCATCGGCCATCCTTGACCTCGACCAAACTTGAGGTTGAACACTGTCGTGCATGACTGAACTGAGCACGCAGGACGAGCAGGCCATCCGCGAGTTGGTCGAACACGCCGACAAAGCGCAGAGCGACGCGGAGGTGCTGCCCGGCCTGCACACGTCCGAGATGGTGATCGTCAACATCGCCGGGCGGCGGCTGTTCGGGCGGGACGCGTTCAGCCAGGCGATGGCCGCGGCGCTCGGCTCCGACCTGAAGGACGTCCGGACCAGCGTCGAGATCGTCGACGTCCGGGCGCTCACCGAGGACGTCGCCCTGGTGAGCTGCGTCAAGACGGTCCACGACGAGCGAGCGGATGCCGCCCCGGACGCACTGCCGGCCAGGGGCGCGTTGACCTACGCGGCACTGCGGACCTCGGAGGGTTGGCGGCTGGCGCTGGCTCAGACGACGCCGATTCAGTTCGGCTGATCGCCGTCCGGGTGGTAGGCGCAGGCGTCGACGAGGTCCTGGGTGGGAGCCGGCGTCGCAATGGTGGTCGGCTTGCGGGTGGGCTTGGTCGTGCCCGGCGTCGTCTTCGGGGCGGTGGTGGCCGGCGGCGTGGGCTGCTCGAGGGCCGCCTCGACCGTGTCGCGCAGGGCGTCGTAGTCCGGGTGCAGGTACTTCAGCCGCAGCTTGCCGGCGTCGAGGTGGACGTTCGAGACAGTCCCCGACTTCACCCGCAAGCCCAGCTCGACCAGCGCGGGCAGCAGTTCCTGCGGGATGTCGGTGCGCAGCAGTTGCTGGCCGGCCCTGGCGATCGCCTTGTACTTGGTCACCAGGGTCTGCGGGTCGGCCGCGTCGACGATGCCCTTGATCGCGCAGCGCTGCCGGATCTGGCGTTGGTCGTCGTCGGCGCCGTACCGGCCGCGGGCGAACCACAGCGCGTGCCGCCCGTCGAGGTGCTGGTTCGGACCCGGCTCGATCCACTCGCTGGGCGGGATGTGTGAGCTGCTGACGCCGCCCATCGCGACCCGCTCGTTGACGTTGACGGTGATGCCGCCGAGCGCGTCGACGAGTTCGGCGAACCCCTTCAAGTTGGCCTGCACGTAGTAGTCGAGCTTGAGCCCGATCGCCTCCCCGACGGACTGCTTCAGGACGTCTGCGCCCTCGTTGTCGGACGGGCCGAGGATTCCGGGGTGCGCGGCCGGGATGTTCTGGTACATCGCCGTCAGCATCCACTCCAGCCGGCCCTCCAGGCTGAGCCCTTCCTGGCCGTAGCCGTTCGGGTAGATCTCGTGCAGCGGCGAGTCCTTCGGGAACGGCATGAAGGTCAGTTGCCGCGGCATCGAGATCAGCGCGGTGTTGCCGGTCTTGGTGTCGATACTCGCCACGATCACCGTGTCGGTCCGGACCCCGGGCCGGCTCGGCGCGTCGTCGCCGCCGAGCAGCAGCAGGTTCAGCCGCGGCTTGTCCTCCCACGGGTCCTTGGTGTCGATCTCAGTCGGCCGGGTCGCGCTCTTGCCCTCGCCCTGCGCGACGAACACGTCCTGGACCAGGTCGCGCTGCGCCAGCACACTCTGTACGCCGATGGCCGCCGGCACCGCGATCGCGAAGCACAGCATCCCGACGAACAGCGCCCCGACGGCCCGGCCGACGGCCCCACCTGTTGCCGGACGCAACGAGCGGTGCGACGCGACGATCACCGCCATCCAGAGCACCGCGAGCGCGCCGATCGCGACCGAGGCCATCAGCAGCCGGCTCGGTACGACGCTCGCCGCGAGCACGTCCTCGCGCCGGGTCAGGCCGACGTACACACCGAGGCCGACCAGCCCAAGGGTCAGGATCAGGATCAACGCGCCGATCCGGCGGCGACCGCCGGCGATGAGTCCGGTCCCGGGGAGCAGGGCGCCGAGCAGCGTCAGCCCGAGCAGCCTCGGCACCGACCGCGGCCGGCGCGGCGGAACGGCATCAGCCACCTCGGAAGTCTCCGCACCACGTTTCCCCATGGCTCCCCTGTCGCCGTCCCCAGATGTCCCCAGATCCAGTGTGCGTCAAGTACCCGCACCTGTACCTCCTCAGACGTGTTACAGGGGTGATCGGTTGTCACACGGGGAGGTGACTGCCCGAAAGGCCCGGGGTTTCGACGAGGGTGCGGACCACGACGGCGATGCGTTCGGGCGGGCTCCAGCGGCTGGTGTCGGCCTTCGGCATCGCGGCCCGGTTGGCCGGGGTGTCGATGGTGCCGGGGATGATCGTGTTCACCCGAATGCCGTCGGCCGCGTACTCCGCGTGCAGGGCGTCGGCGAAGGCGAGCACCCCGGCCTTCGCGGTGATGTACCCGGCCGCACCGGAGAACGGCCGCAGCGCCGCGCCGCTCGACGTACAAACGATTGCTCCGCCGCCGCCGGCGAGCAGGTGCGGCAGCACTGCCTGGGTGATCAGGTACGTCGGACGCAGGTTGAGCCGGAGCAGTCGCTCGAAGTCCTCGACCGGCGTCTCGTGCACCCGCGCCCCGGACGCGAACCCGCCGACCAGGTTGACCAGCGCGGTCAGCGGTGCGCTCTCGTCGGAGGTGGCGAGCGCGACGACGTCCGCCGTACCGGCCGGGTCGAAGGGGTCGGCGACGATCGGGTTCAGCCCCGGATCCGTGCCGAGCCGGGCCAGCGACTCCTCGGTCCGTCCGGGGACGACCACCCGCCACCCGGACCGCAGGAACTCCGCGGTCACCGCCGCGCCCAACGCACCGGTGCCTCCGGCAACCACCACCGTCTCATCCATGGCCCCGAGCCTATCGGGGCGCACCGCCGCGTTAGGGTCGGCGGTTGTGCGGATTCTGATGCTGGGCGGGAACGGGTTCGTCGGGCGCGCGGTCGTGGCGGACGCGCTCGGGCAGGGCGCCGAGGTGACGTCGTTCAGCCGGGGCAAGAGCGGGACCGACCTGCCGCCGGAGGTGACGCAGTTGGTCGGCGACCGCGACACCGGTGACTACGAGTCGCTGCGGACCGGCGAGTGGGACACGGTCGTCGACCTGAGCGGCTACCAGAGCCGGCACGTCGACGACGCGATGGACGTGCTCGGCGACCGGATCGGACGGTACGTGTTCATCTCGAGCCACGCCGTCTACGTGCGCGACCTGCCGGCCGGCACCGACGAGACCGCAACCCGCCGGCCCCCGATGCGCGCGGCCGAGTTCCTCGACAACGACACCTACGGCATGTGCAAGGTCGCCTGCGAGGACGACGTCCTGGAGAGGTACGGCGACCGCGCGACGATCGTGCGGCCCGGACGGGTGACCGGTCCCGGCGACACGGCGAGCACAGTCCTCTACTGGGTACGGCGTGGTGCCCGAGGCGGCCGGGTCGCGTTGCCGACGAAGCCGGAGCAACCGCTGCAACTCACCGACAGCCGCGACCTCGGACGACTCGTGGTGCAGCTGGTCACGGACGATCGGTCCGGTGCGTTCAACGCGGTCGGCCCGTTCACCACCATCGCCGAACTGATCGAGATCTCTGCCGACCTGTCCGGCAGCACTGTCGAGTTGGTGCAGATCCCGACCGACGCCGTACCGCCGCGCTTCCCGCTGATCGAGCCCGAGGCTGAGTGGGGCGAGCGCCGCCGCAACCCGGCGAAGGCTCGGGCCGCCGGCATGCCGGTCACGCCACTGCGGCAGACGCTCGCCGACCTGATCGCCTGGGACCAGGGGCGCGGCGAGCCCGATCTCGGTTTCGGTCTCTCACCTGAAGAGGAGCAGCGCCTACTCGGGGAGCGCTAGAGTCCGGCCGGCGTCGCGGGCGGCGTTGATGCTGCGGGTCAGGGTGTCGCGGAGCGCGCTCGCCTCGTCGGCGAAGCCCTGGACGATGGAGGTGTCGCCGGCCGGTTCGGTGCGGGCGAGGAGCTCGATGTAGCGGTCGCCGTCCCCCAGCGCGGCCTCGGCGCGGAGGGCGGCGTCGGCCGAGCGGACCCGGTCGGCGTACCGGTCGAGCAGGTCGACCTTGCGCTTGATCGCCTCCACCGAGAGCGCGAGTGCCCGGCGTTGCGGTCCGAGCACGGCCTCCAGCTCGGCGGTCGCCATCCCACGCGCGACCTCGCGCTGCCGGGCCCGCAGCGCGGTCTGCTCGCGCAGCACCTGCGCGATGTCCCAGAGCTGTTCGGGCAGCACCAGGTCGTTCTTCACGTCGTCCAGCAAGCCCTGCCGGGTGACTGTTGCCTCAAGCACCGTTTTCACCGCGCGCTGCCCCCGGCCGAGCAGCCGGCCGGCCTCCTCGTCGAAGTCCTCCGGCAGCAGGTACTTGCCGTGCTGCAGCCGGACCGCCTTGTGGCCGCGGTCCTCGACCCCGGTCTTGACCAGGACGCCGACCGTGGCGACGCCGGCGATCCCGGCCAGTACGACGGCGGACCAGGCTGCCACCTCCGCCGGCAGCGTCGCGGCCATCACGATGAGGGCGAGGATCCAACCGCCGACGCAGACCGCCAGCCAGACCAGCAAGGTCCCGAAGGTGTTCCCGGGCGCGACCGACCAGGACGTCTCCCGCTTCGGCTTCGGTTGCCCGGCCGGGACGAACAACTCGGGCCGGTTCCGGTACAGCCGCCGTACGCCGTCGGGAACGTCGGGCGCGTACACCGGCTCCATCGGCACCTCCGCGGCGGTCGACACTGTCAGCACTCAGCGTAGCCGGGACAGCTTTACTTCGAGCCCGTCCAGAACCAGTTCGAGACCGAACTCGAACAGTCGGTCGAGGTCGTAGTCGAAGTCGAAACCGGGCTGGAACACGGCCCGGAATCCGGCCAGGCCCTCGAGGCTGATCATCGTGCTGATCGGGTCCAGGTGCTCGTCGGCCCACTCGTCGGCGGTCATCCCGGTGTCCTGCTCGGCCTGCACCTCGGCCTCCATCGCCAGCGCGACGCCCCGGACGTACGCGAACACCGTGATCGCGGTGTAGAGCGCCGTACTGCCGTCGAGGCCGAACGGACCTAGTGCACGTAGTACGGCGTCGGTGTGCGGCAGCAGGTTGGGCAGCGCCTGCGGACGGCTCAGGCTGATCGCGCTCGCCAGCCAGAGATGCCGCCGGTACGCCGCCCACTGCAGACGGGCCGCGGTCTCGATCCCCGCTCGCCACGTCGTCGCCGGCTTGGCCGGGAACGGGAACTCGCCGATCGCGGTGTCGACCATCCGCAGGACGAGCGCCTCCTTGCCGCCGACGTACCGGTACAGCGCCATCGTCGACACCCCGAGCTCGGCCGCGATCCGGCGCATCGACACCCCGGCCAGCCCCTCGGCATCGGCGATCGCGATCGCCCGCCGAACGACCTGCTCGCGGTTGAGCTCGAGCGGCTGCTCCCGGGTCGGCCGGACCGCGGCGGGCGGCGACCCGACCACGGTGCCGACGCCCGGCTGGGCGTGGACGAGGTCCTGCTGCTGAAGCACCTGAAGCGCCTTCGTGGCGGTCGCCATCGCCACGCCGAACTCGCGGACGAGCCCCCGCGTGGACGGCACCCGATCGCCCGCAGCCAGTTCGCCCGCCTCGATCCGGCGCCGGATCTCGGCCGCGATCACCTGGTACGGCGCCTCACTCATCAAGCCTCCTGCACTAGTGCGCTCCCCCCGTAGTTGGACTCGGCGAGTAGTGCGCTTCACGGTGTACGTGTACAGCGTACGTGCACTAGCTCCACGAGAGGAACCACGATGACGAAGACCGTTCTGATCTCCGGCGGCGGGATCGCCGGACCGGCCTTGGCGTACTGGCTGCGGCGGCAGGGGTTCACCCCGACGATCGTCGAGCTCGCCCCGTCGCCGCGGCCCGGCGGGCAGACCGTGGACATCCGCGGGACCTCCAAGGTGGTGGCCGAGCGGATGGGCCTGATGCCGGCGATCAAGAAGGCCCAACTGCACGAGCGCGGCCTTGCGTACATGCGGGCCGACGGCCGCACTGCCGCCGAGATGTCGGTCGAACTGCTCGACGGCGCGGGTGCGATCGCCGACATCGAGATCCTCCGCGGCGACCTGGCCGGCATCCTGCACGACGCGACCAGCAACGACATCGAGTACCTGTACGGCGACTCGATCGCCGCGCTGGACCAGGACGCGACCGGCGTCGACGTCACCTTCACCAGCGGCACCCGGCGCCGGTTCGACCTGGTCGTCGGTGCGGACGGCGTGCACTCCCGGGTCCGGAAGCTCGCCTTTGGGCCGGAGGAAGACTTCGTCCACCACCTCGGCGGCTACACGTCCTTCTTCACCGTCGAGTCACCCGAGCCGCTGAACCACTGGATGAAGATCTACTCCGCTCCCGGCGGTCGCTGGGTCGGACTCCGGCCGGACCACGACGAGCGGTACGCCAAGGCCCTGCTGAGCTTCCGCTCCCCCTTGCTCAACTACGACCGGCACGACGTCGACGCGCTGAAAGCCCTGCTGGTACGGCGATTCACCGGTCTCGGCTGGCACACCGGCCACATCCTCGCCGCGCTCCCCGACGCGGACGACTTCTACTTCGACAGCACCAGCCGGGTCGTCGTTCCGGACTGGTCACGCGGCCGCGTCGTCCTCGTCGGTGACGCCGGCTACTGCGGTTCGCCGCTGGCCGGCCACGGCACCGCGTTGTCCCTTGTCGGCGCGTACGTCCTCGCGGGCGAGTTGGCCGCCGCGGACGGCGATCATGTCCGGGCGTTCCCGTCGTACCAGGCTGAGATGCAGGCGTACGTCGACCAGCGGATGGAGCTCCCGCCGGGCGGGATCAAGATGGCGATGCCGATGACCGCACTGGGCATCCGGTTCCGCGACGCCTCGACCCGGCTGATGACGTCGCGGCTGCTCGCTCCGGCGCTGGCGAGGATGGCGGCCGCCGTACCGGACAGGATCGAGCTGAAGGACTGCTCAGTCCAGTGGCGAGACCCAGTCGGGGTTACGGCCGAGGAGACCGAGTAACTGGTCGAAGTCGGACGCGTCACCGGGGACCTTGACGCTGCGCTCGAACGCGGCGCCGGGACCCCGGACGGCGTCGGTGTCCGGGATCTTGCGGGCCAAGGCGAACCCCTGCTCGACCAGGTCCGGCGGCGGGTCGTACGTGACGTCGATCGCCCGGGCCAGGTCCCAGGCGTGGACGACGCAGTCGAGCAGGTGGAAGGTCAGCGCGATCCGGCGCGGGAACGAACCGTACTCGCGGACCTCCATCAGCCGGTCCAGCGCGCCGCCGTCGGCGAACGCGTCCGCGATCCGCGCGTTGGACCGCCGGTAGGCGCCGGACGGGTGGTCGCCGAGCCGGCCGCCGTTCCAGGCCTGCAGCGGCGCCGACCCGTTCAGCGCCGCGGCGGCGAAGCCCTCGTTCTCGCTGACGATGTGCCGGAGCAGGCCGCGGACGGTCCAGTCCGGGCAGGGGGTCGGGAACCACAGCTGCTCGGGGCGTACCTGCATCACCACTTCCCCGAGTACCGCTCCGGCCCTACGATCCAGATCCCGGATCTCCATCCGTGCTCCTCCCGTCGGCGCCCCCGGCTGAGCATAGGCGGGTTCGGGGTGTTTCGGCAGGGACCTGCGGCGAGCACAAGGGACATCCCGCGCCCCGCAGGCCCGTGAGATGATGCGGCGATGGGCTTCCAGATCGCCAACGTGCCGGACGCCGACCGCGTCCTCGACGAGTACCCGTTCGCAGTCGTGCTCGGGATGATGCTGGACCAGCAGTACGGAATGGAGCACGCCTTCCGCGGCGGCTACAAGGTGCTCAGCCGGTTCGGCACCCTCGACCCGGCGGCGATCGCCGCCGCCGACCCGGAGGCGTTCAAGGAGCTGTGTTCCCAGCCCCCGGCGATCCACCGGTTCCCCGGCTCGATGGCGGCCCGGCTGCAGGAGCTGGCCGCGCTGGTCGAGACCAAGTACGACGGTGACGTGACGCGGCTGTGGACCGAGCCGACGACCGGCAAGGAGCTGCTCAAGCGGGTCCAGGAGCTGCCCGGTTTCGGCAAGCAGAAGGCGCAGATCTTCGTCGCACTGCTGGCCAAGCAGCTCGGCGTCCGGCCCGAGGGCTGGGAAGCGGCCGCCGGCGACTACGCGCTCGACGGGTACCGCTCGGTCGCGGACGTCGTGGACGCGGACTCGCTGCTGAAGGTCCGTGAGTACAAGCAGGCGAAGAAGGCGGCCGCGAAGGCGACCTGATCAGCGGTTCGGGACCCGGGTCCGCCAGAGCAGGTAGACGAAGTACGGCGCTCCGATCAGCGCGGTCAGCAGGCCGGCCGGGATCTGCGCCGGGGCCAGCAGCGTGCGGCCGAGGCTGTCCGAGACGCTGACCAGGATCGCGCCGAGCAACGCCGCGACCGGCAGGATCCGATTGTGCCGGCCGCCGACAAGTGCCCGCGCCGCGTGCGGTGCGACCAGTCCGACGAATCCGACCACCCCGATCGCGGACACCGCCGCCGCAGTCAGCAGCGCCGCGCACAACAACGCGGTCAGCCGCTGACGCTCGAGCCGTACGCCGAGAATCCGCGGTACGTCGTCGTCCAGCGCCAGCAGATCGAGCTCGCGCCGGGAGTGCACGATCAGCGGGGTCAGGACAAGCAGCGCGAGCGCGACCGGCACCACCTGCGGCAGCGTCCGCCCGTAGGTGCTGCCGGACAACCAAGTCATCGCCAGGCTGAGGTTCCACGGATCCGTGGCCACGATCAGCAACGTGATGATCGCGGTCGCCCCCGAGGACACCCCGACACCGATCAGCACCAGCCGGTCGGAGCTCAGACCACCCCGCCACGACACCACGTAGACCAGCGCAAAGGTAGCCAGCGCAGCTACTGCTGCGACGCCGGACAGCAGCCAAATGCTTGCTGCTGGCAACAGCACGAGGGTGATCACGGCACCCACGCCGGCGCCACCGGTGATGCCGAGAATGCCCGGCTCGGCCAACGGATTCCGGCACACCGCCTGGACCGTCGTACCCGCGATCGCCAGGGCCGCACCACACAGTACGGCGGCCACCACGCGGGGGAACCGCTGGTCGAGAACATAGGTGATCGCCCGCCCGGAACGACCGTTGATCCAGTTCAGCACGTCGCCCGTGCGCAGGAACGCGTCGCCGGCCAGCATCGCCAGGACGCCGGCCACGAACAACAGCGTCACAAGCACAGCCGTGACGATCCAGAACGTCCGCCGGCTACGCAGGCCTGAGCTCGCGCCACCCGGCGTCCGGCTCGGACCAGAGTCCCGGTACCGCCGCGCCAGCCACACCAGCACGGCCGCGCCGACCATCATCGTCATCACACCGGTCGGGATCTCCACCCCGGCCTGACCACCGAGCAAAGCCCGGAGTACGACGTCCGCGCTGAGCACGACCAGCACACCGGCCAGCCCGCTCAGTGGAAGCAGCACACGGTGCCGCAGCAGGCCCGGCACCAGCGGAGCGATCAGCCGGACCAGCACCGGCGCGACCAGCCCAACGAAGCCGATCGGTCCTGCGACTGTGACGGCCGCGGCCGACAGCAGGACCGTGACGAGGGTGATCAGCACGCGCACCCGTCGTACGTGAACGCCGAGCACCGACGCGGTGTCGTCGCCGAGCCCGAGGATGTCCAGCTTCGGTGCCAGCAGCAACGAAGCGATGATGCCGACCACCACGACCGGCGTCATCTGGCCGACCGCGTTGAGGTCGGTCTGGACCAGCGTGCCCGCTCCCCAGGCGAACGTGCCGACCGTCTCCTCGCGGTACAGCAGCAAGAGCAGAGTGGTGACCCCGGCCAGCGCCATCGCGACGGCCGAACCGGCCAGGATCAGGCGGGTCGGCCCGGACGAGCCGCCCGCCGACAAGGCGAGGACCAGGACGGCCGCCGCCAGCCCGCCGAGGAAGGCGACTCCCCCGGCGGGCAGCACCGGCAGCGAAACCCCGAACGCGGCCACGACCACGACCGCGAGATAGGCCCCGGCGTTGACCCCCAACGTGTCCGGCGAAGCGAGCGGGTTCCGGGCCAGCGACTGGAGGCCGGCGCCGGCGAAGCCGAGCGCGACGCCGACCAGGACACCGGCCAGCAGCCGGGGCAGCCGGGACGCGATCAGCACGTTGGCCGAGTTGTCCGTGCCCTGGCCGACCAGCAGCCGGAGCAGGTCGCCGGCGTTCACCGACGACGTGCCCTGGGTGAGGTGCACAGCAGCCAGCAGTACGGCGACGACCGTGGCGATCACGAAGACGGTCGCCACCCGGAGCCGCCGTACCGGCTGCTGCAGTGCCTCGGAGACCTGGAGATCAGGCCTCGGGGCGGTCGTCTGGGTCAAGAGGTGACTGCCTGGACGGTTGCGTCGATGAACTGCTGGGTGGACTTCGGGCCGCCGAACATCCAGATGCCGTCCGGCAGCCGGTGCACGTCGTCGCTCTTCACGAACGGCAGGTTCTTCCAGATCGCGTTCTTGGCCAGGTCGCCGCCGAACACGTCACCGCCGTCGGCGTTGTTGGCGATGTAGAGGAAGTTGCCGTTCGGCAGCTTGGTCAGGCCCTCGAGGTCGGTCTGGGCCAGCCCGTAGTCCTTGTCACCGGCGCCGGTCCAGCCGTTCTTCAGGCCGAGCTCGGTGGTCACCGCGCCGAGCAGCGAGCCGGTGGTGTACATCCGGACCGAGATCGTGCTGCCCTGCTTCCAGCCGTCGGCCATGGTGAAGTTCTCGCCGGCCTTGCCCGCGTCGGCGATCTTTTGCTTGCCCTCGGCAACCGCCTTGTCGAAGTCGGCGTTGACCTGCTTGGCCTGGTCGGTCTTGCCGATCGCGCTGCCGATCAGCTCCAGGTTGGTCTTCATCTGCGGGATCGCGTTGGCCGCGTCCGCGCCGCGGATCACCAGCACCGGGGCGATCTTCTCGAACTGGGTGATCGAGTTCGCCGACTCGTCGGTGGTGGTGATGATCAGGTCCGGGCTGAGCGCGGCGATCGCGTCGACGCTGGACTCGCCGCGGGTGCCGACATCCTTCACCGAGGCGTCGAGCTTCTCCGCGGTCACCCAGGCGGTGTAGCCCTTCACGTCGGCGACGCCGACCGGCATCACGCCGAGGGTGATCAGGTTCTCGATCGCGCCCCACTCCAGGCCGACCACCTTGGTGGCCGGCGCCTTCAGGTCGACCTTCTTGCCGCGCGCGTCGGTGACCGAGACCGGCTGGGCCGTGGTCTGCGCGCCGGCGTCGGTGGTGGCGGGTTCGCTCGTCCCGCACGCCGTCAGCGCGAACAGGGCAGCAGCCAGCAGAGCAGTGGTTCTCTTCATCTTTGACCCTCAGATAGTGGTGACGCGGCTTGTATGCTTGCCGATCGGGCGGGTGGTGACGAGGCCGGTGGCCGGGTCGGTGCCGACCTCGATGCGGATGCCGTAGGTCTCGGACAGCGCATCGGCCTCGAGCACCTCCTCCGGCGTGCCGGACGCACGTACCCGCCCTCGATCGAGCAGTGCGATCCGGTCCGCGACGGCGGCGGCCTGGTTCAGGTCGTGCAGTACGACGCCGACCGCGACCCCATGCTGGTCGGCGAGCTCGCGCATCAGGTCGAGGATCTCGATCTGGTAGCGCAGGTCGAGGAACGTGGTCGGTTCGTCGAGCAGCAGGACGCCGGTGTCCTGCGCCAGACAGGTCGCGAGCCACACGCGCTGCAGCTCGCCTCCGGACAGCTCGTCGACCGCCCGGTCCGCCATCGCGGTCACCCCGGTGACCGCCATCGCGTGGTCGATGGCCCGCTTGCCGTCCGGGTCGTCGGTCCGCCAGCGCCCGCGGTGCGGATGCCGGCCGTACCCGACGACGTCGCGCACGCTCACGCCGTTGGGAGTCGGCCGCGACTGCGACAGCAGCGTGACCTTGCGGGCGAACTCCTTCGCGGACAGGTCGAGCGCGTTCACCCCGTCCGGGAAGGTGATCCGGCCGCCATCGGGGTGATGGAGCCGGGCCAGGGCACGCAGCAGCGTCGACTTCCCGCTGCCGTTCGGACCGACCAGCGCGGTGACACTGGCCGCCTCGATACGCAGGGACGCACCGTCGACCACCAGCTTGCCGTGATAGCCGAGGCGCAGGTCGTCTCCTGTCAGCCCCACCGTCTCCTGCATGGAGCAGAGGATAGCCTTACCTTAATTGAACTGTCAGCTTTGCGTTCAGTGCCCGGACGGGATCACAGAGTGAGCGCGAGCCGAGTGGCCTGGTCGATCGCACGCTTCGCGTCGAGCTCGGCGGCGACGTCGGCTCCGCCGATCAGGTGGACCGGGCGCCGGGTGTCCCGGAGCGCGTCGGCGAGGTCGCGGACCGGCTCCTGGCCGGCGCAGACGACGACGGTCTCGACGTCCAGAACCCTTGCATCCCTGCGATCCGGACCGAAGGTCAGGTGCAGGCCGGCGTCGTCGATGCGTTCGTAGTTGACGCCCCGCAACTGCTCGACCTGCTTGTTCTTCAAGGCGGCGCGATGCACCCAGCCGGTGGTCTTGCCGAGGCCGGCGCCGATCTTCCCGGTCTTGCGCTGCAGCAGGTAGACCTGCCGGGGCGACGGCTCGGGCCGCGGCTTGGTGAGTGCGCCGGGCGCGATTGTCGGATCGGTCACACCCCACTCGGCCTTCCACGCCTCGATGTCCAGCGCCGGCGACGACTCGGTGGTCAGGAACTCGCTCACGTCCACACCGATCCCACCCGCTCCGATCACCGCGACGGTGGCTCCGACCGGTCGACGGTCGCGGACGACGTCGACGTACGAGAGGACCTTCGGGTGGTCGATACCGGGGATGGCCGGGACGCGCGGTACGACGCCCGTGGCCAGCACGATCTCGTCGAAGCCGGCCAGGTCGTCGACGGTCGCGCGGCGGCCGAGGTGCAGCTTGACGCCGGTCAGCTCGAGCCGGCGCCGGTAGTACCGGATCGTCTCGGCGAACTCCTCCTTGCCGGGGATCCGCTGCGCGATCCCGAACTGCCCGCCGATCTCGTCGGCGGCCTCGAACAGCTCCACCGAGTGCCCCCGCTCGGCCGCCGTCACCGCCGCGGCCAGCCCGGCCGGCCCCGCACCGACGACCGCAAGGTTCTTGGTACGGCGAGTCGGCAGCAACTGGAGCTCGGTCTCACGGGCCGCCCTCGGGTTGACCATGCAGCTCGCCTTCCGCTTGGCGAACACATGGTCCAGGCAGGCCTGGTTGCAGGCGATGCAGACGTTGATCTCGTCGGCTCGGTCGGTGGTTGCTTTGAGCACCCAGTCCGGGTCGGCCAGGAACGGCCGGGCCATGCTGACCAGGTCGGCATCGCCGCGGGCCAGCACCTCCTCGGCGACCTGGGGCAGGTTGATCCGGTTGGACGTGACTACCGGGATACGCACGTGCGGTTTGAACGCGGCGGTCACCGACGTGAAGGCGGCCCGCGGCACCGAGGTCACGATGGTCGGCACCCGGGCCTCGTGCCAGCCGATGCCGGTGTTGATGATCGAGGCGCCGGCCGCCTCGATCTCTTTGCCCAGCGCAACGACCTCGTCCCAGCTCTGGCCGCCTTCGACCAGGTCGGCCATCGAGAGCCGGTAGATGATCACGAAGTCGTCGCCGACCCGTTCCCGGGTCCGGCGGACGATCTCGACCGCGATCCGGCGCCGGTTCTCCGGGCTGCCGCCCCACTGGTCGGCCCGCTGGTTGGTGCGCTCGGACAGGAACTGGTTGATGAAGTAGCCCTCGGACCCCATGATCTCGACACCGTCGTACCCGGCCTCGCGGGCGTAGGCGGAGCAGTCGACGTACGCCTTGATCTGCTTCTGCACCCCGCGGTCGGTGAGGGCACGGGGTTTGAACGGGTTGATCGGGGCCTTGATCGCGGAGGCGGAGACGCTCAACGGGTGGTACGCGTACCGGCCGGCGTGCAGGATCTGCAGCGCGATCCGGCCGCCCTCGGCGTGCACCGCGTCGGTGACGATCCGGTGCTTGCGGGCTTGCCGCCGACTCGTGAGCCTGGAGCCGAAGGGCGTGAGCCAGCCGGTCCGGTTCGGCGCGTAGCCGCCGGTCACCATCAGGCCGACGCCGCCGCGGGCCCGCTCGGCGAAGTACGCGGCCAGCTTCGGCAGATCCTTCGCCCGGTCCTCCAGGCCGGTGTGCATCGAGCCCATGATCACCCGGTTCGGCAGCACGACATGCCCGAGATCGAGCGGCTCCAGCAGGTGCCGGTAGCCGGTCATGGGGCCTCCCGGCCTGGACTGAGGAGCGGAGGGAGCGAAGCGACCGGAGTGACGAGGGAAGGCCGGGAGTTCCAGCCCCATGACCCGCCGCGCCGGAGGCGTGGCATCAGTAGAGTCATGACTCGTCCTTCCGGAGGGCTTCGATCACTTCGTCGCACCACTCGACGAACGACTCCTCGACACGGACGCCGCCGCGGAGGACCAGGTACTGGTGCAGGTCGCGGCCGTTCAGCGTGGCCGGCTTCGGGAAGTCACGCTTCTGGATCCCGCGGTAGACCTCGAGCCGGGTGGCGTGCTCGGCCCGGTGCCGCTCGACCTCACGCAGCACGACGCCGGGATCGCCGTACGACGCCCCCCGCAGCTTCACGCCGAGTCCGTCCCGCAGGACCGCGGGGTCCTCGGCCTCGGCCAGCCACCGGGCGAGCTCCGCCTTCCCGGCGGTGGAGATCCGGTAGACCTTCTTGTCCGGGCGGCCGTCCTGCGCGATCTCGGTGTGCCGGACCCAGCCGGCCTCGTCCATCCGGCGCAGCACCCGGTAGATCTGCTGGTGGGTGGCCGGCCAGAAGTACCCGATCGACCGGTCGAACCGCCGGGCCAGCTCGTAACCGGACCCGGCCCGCTCGGTCAGTGAGACCAGAATCGCGTGCTCCAACGCCATGGTCGGCACTGTACCTATGCAACTCGTTGCAGTGCACCTGTTTGCAAGTCAGATCACAGCAATCCGCCGGTGGGCGCTGAGGGAAGGAAAGAAGGGGAGGAGAGGGAGGGCGGAATCACCTCGGCGCGGGGGTGGTTGAACTGAAAGAATGGTTGCAGACGCCATCTATCGCGGGATCGAGGAACCATGGACCAGCAGGCCCACCCGACCAGGACGACGTTGCCCGGAATCGGCACCCGGTACGACCTGATCACCGACGGCGGCAAGCACGTCTCCGTGGTCGTGCACAACGACGGCCGGCGGTTCCTGGGGTTCCACGATCCCGACGACGACGACAACTGCAAGGACTCGGTCCCGCTGGATCCCGGTGAGGCGGCCGCGCTGTCCGCGCTGCTGATCCCGGCGCCGCTCGACCCGGTCCGCAACGAGATCGAGATCGACCTGATCACCGAGCACATCCCGATCACGGCCAAGTCGCCGTACTCGGGCCGCACGCTGGGTGACACCCAGGCCCGCAGCCGGACCGGCGCCTCCATCGTGGCGGTACTACGCCGCACCGGCGCGACCCCGTCGCCGACGCCGGACTTCCGGTTCGCGACCGGCGACACCCTGGTCGTGGTCGGCACCCGCGAGGGCGTCGACGCCGTGTACGACCTGATCGCGGGAGGGTGAGATGCACGAGGACATCACCGCCCTGCTGATCGAGCTGGGCGCGGTCATCCTTGCCCTCGGCATCCTCGGCCGGATCGCGTCCCGGTTCGGGTTCTCGCCTATCCCGCTCTACCTGCTGGCCGGCCTGGCCTTCGGGCACGGCGGGCTGCTGCCACTGGCCGCGAGTGAGGAGTTCGTCGCGACCGGCGCCGAGATCGGCGTCATCCTGCTGCTGTTGCTGCTCGGCCTCGAGTACACCGCGTCGGACCTGGTCGGCACGCTGAAGACGCAGTACGTCTCGGGTGCCGTGGACTTCCTGCTCAACGCGTTGCCGGGCGCAGCCGTCGCGCTGCTGCTCGGCTGGGGCCCGGTCGCCGCGGTCGCACTGGCCGGCGTCACCTGGATCTCGTCGTCGGGCGTGATCGCCAAGGTGCTCGGCGACTTCGGCCGGCTCGGCAACCGGGAGACCCCGGTGGTGCTGGGGATCCTGGTGCTCGAGGACCTGTCGATGGCGGTCTACCTGCCGATCCTGACCGCGCTGCTCGCGGGTGTCGGGCTCGCGGGCGGCAGCATCACGTTGCTGATCTCGCTCGGCACAGTCAGCGTCGTGCTGTTCGTTGCCCTGCGCTACGGACGGGTGATCAGCCGAGCGGTCTCGTCGGACAACCCGGAGATGCTGCTGCTCGTCGTACTCGGACTGACGTTGCTCGTCGCGGGGATCGCACAGCAACTGCAGGTGTCGGCGGCTGTGGGCGCGTTCCTGGTCGGGATCGCGTTGTCGGGTGAGGTCGCGCACGGCGCGCGGAACCTGCTCAGCCCGCTGCGGGACCTGTTCGCCGCGGTGTTCTTCGTGTTCTTCGGGTTGAGCACGGATCCGCGGGCGATCCCGCCGGTGCTCGCGATCGCGCTCGGGCTCGCGCTGGTGACCACGCTGACCAAGGTCGCCACCGGCTGGTTCGCGGCGCGCCGGGCCGGCGTGGGCACGGCCGGGCGCTGGCGGGCCGGTGGCACTCTGGTCGCGCGCGGAGAGTTCTCGATCGTGATCGCCGGCCTGGCGGTGGGGGTCGAACCACGGCTCGGTCCGCTGGCGACGGCGTACGTGCTGATCCTGGTCATCCTCGGCCCGATCGCCGCCCGCTACACCGAACCGATCGCCCGCCGCCTCACCGCTCGCCGGACCGCCGCCGGCCCACCCGCCGCCGAACGCCTGGACGACCCCGCCAACACCCCCACCTGAGCCACGGTCGCCGGGGACCGCGGCCAGGAACCGGGGACCTCGGACATCTGACAAGGTGTAGGAGCCCCCAGATGGTGTCCGAGGTCTCGCGGCGGGTTCAGCGCGCGCGCACGTTCTGCGCTGCCTGTGCGACGGTTTGCTCGATCCGGCGCGCACGAGTCTCCGGCCGCTTCGCAAGGGTGATCCACTCGAGGATCGCCCGCCTCGCCGACGGCGGGAAGGCCCGGAAGTGCTTGTCGGCTTCGGGCTTCGCGGCGAGCGCCGCGGCGAGGTCGTCCGGGACGATCAGGTTCTGGGCGTCGGCGAGCAGGTCCCAGGTGCCGGTGCGCTTGGCCAGGTCGATCAGCTCCTGACCCGACGGGTCCATCCGGCCCGCCGCGGTCAGGCGCTCGACCCGGTCGCGGTTGACCTTGCTCCAGGTGCTCCGCGGGTTCCGTGGCGTGAAGCACTGGTACGTCGTCTTGTCGTCGCGCTTCACGGTCTTGCTGTCGATCCACCCGAAGCACAACGCGGTCTCGACCGCCTCCGCGAGGTTCGGGCCGGCCGCGTCCCGGTGCACCACCAGCCAGACCGACCGCTCGGTCCGCCCGTTCGCGGCCAGCCAACTCCGCCACTCGCCGGCGGTCAGTTCCAGCGCGTCCACATCAGTCAGCGTGCTCATACCTGACAGCATGCGCCAGATAAGTGCTCAACCAATGAGCACTTTCTGACCGCGTTCGTGGTCCAGCAGGGCTTGCTTGCGCTCGAGGCCGCCGCCGTACCCGGTCAGGCTGCCGGTCGAGCCGACCACGCGGTGGCAGGGAACGATGATGCTGATCGGATTCTTGCCGTTGGCGAGCCCGACCGCCCGCGATGCCCCCGGCACGAGGCCGAGGGTCCGGGCGAGCTCGCCGTACGTCGTCGTCTCGCCGTACGGGATGTCCTGGAGCGCGGTCCACACGCGCTGCTGGAAGGGTGTGCCGGCCAGATGCAGTGGTACGTCGAACGTCGTCCGGCCGTGCTCGAAGTACTCGGTCAGTTGCTCGGCGACGGCCGGCAGCACCGAGTCGTCGCGGACGCCGAAGGTCTCCATCGGCGGGCGATGCCGGTGCCGATCCATGTAGACACCGGCGAGCTTGTCGTCGACCTCGACCAGCATGAGCGGGCCGAGGGGACTGTCCGTCAACGCATACGTCACCGCGTGGACTCCCACTGCGCGCGGTCGATCCGGTAGAAGACGTGACGCTGGAGTCGGTGGCCGGCCTCCAAACGCGGGTGGTCGAAGTCCCCGGGCTCGTCGTGGGTCATGCCGATCCGCTGCATCACCCGCTGGGACGGCAGGTTGGTGGTCGCGGTGAACGACACGATCGCGTCCAGCCCGGCCGGACCGAACCCATGAGCCAGCGCCGCCCGGGCCGCCTCGGTCGCATAACCGTTGCCCCAGGCCTCTTTCGCAAGTCGCCAGCCGACCTCGACCGCCGGCATGAAGTGCGCCTCGAAACTCGGCACGGACAGTCCGGTGAAGCCGATGAACCTGCCGGTCTCGCGCACCTCGAGGGCCCACAGACCCCAGCCGCGTTCGTCGATCGCGGTCGTGTTCCGGTCGATCAGGGCGTCGCTCACTTCCCGGCTCTGCAGCGACGGGAAGTGCTCCATCACCGCCGGGTCGGCGTTCAGCGCGGCGAACGGCTCGCGGTCGGACTCGCGCCACTGGCGCATCAGCAGACGGTCGGTGGTCAGCTCGGTCATACTCACTCCGCGGGGATCTTGTTGATGGCGTGGTCACCGGTGGCCCACAAGTACTGCACCGCGTAGGCACGCCAGGGCCGCCACGCGAACGCGTGGGCGGTCAGTGGTTTGGGGGCCTCGGGCAAGCCTAGATCACGCGCCGCGTAGCGGATACCCAAATCACTGGCCACGAAGGCGTCCGGGTCACCCAACGCACGCATCGCGATCGACTCGACCGTCCAAGGCCCGATCCCTGGCAGGGCCGCCAACTGCTCGCGCGCCCTGTCCCAGTCCGCGCCGGCCCCGAGGTCGATCTCACCGGCGGCCAGCGTCCGGATCAACGTCATCAACGTCGTACGGCGGGACTTCGGGAACGCCAGCGTCTCCGGATCGAGCCCGGCCAGCGCCTCCATGGTCGGGAACAGATGCGTGAGCCCACCGGCCGCGTCGTCGATCGGCTCGCCGTGCTGCAGGACCAGCCGATGCGCATGCGTCCGCGCGGCCGCGGTCGACACCTGCTGCCCGAGCACCGCCCGGACGGCGAACTCCTCGCCGTCGACCGTGTGCGGAACCCGGCGACCGGGGGCCTTCACGATCAGCGGCGCGAGCACCGGATCGCTGCTCAGCAGGTCGTCGACGGCGACCGGGTCGGCGTCGAGGTCGAGCATCCGGCGGCACCGGCTGATCGCGATCGCGAGATCACGCTGATCGGTGAGCGACAGCTGGCAGGCGATGTGGTCGGGCATCGGCTTCAGCGCGACCACTCCATGGCCGTGCGGGAGTCGCAGCGTGCGCCGGTAGTGCCCGTCGCGCCACTCCTCCACTCCCGGCACGCCGGTCGCGATCAAGTGGCCGAACAGGTTGTCCGGTGTCAGCGGTGCGCGGAACGGGAGCCGGAGCGAGATCGTGCCCGGTGCGGAGGTCGCCGTACCTTTCTTGGCCCTTCGGCGCAGCTCGGTCGGCGGGAGCGCGAACACTTCCTGGACCGTCTCGTTGAAGGTCCGCACGCTGGAGAATCCGGCTGCGAAAGCGACGTCCGCCATCTGCAGCTCGCTGGTCTCGATCAGCAGCCGCGCAGTCTGTGCACGCTGAGCCCGGGCGAGCGCGAGTGGACCGGCGCCGAGCTCGGCCTGCAGCTGGCGTTGCACCTGGCGGACGCTGTAGCCAAGCTGGCCGGCCAGTCCTGGTACGCCGTCCCGGTCGACGACGCCATCTGCGATCAGCCGCATCGCGCGGGCGACGAGGTCAGCGCGGTCGTTCCACTCCGGTGAACCCGGGCTAGCGTCCGGGCGGCACCGCTTGCAGGCGCGGAAACCGGCCTGCTGAGCGGCGGCGGCGCTCGGGTAGAACCGCATGTTCTCCACCTTCGGCGGCGCCACCGGGCAACTCGGCCGGCAGTAGATCTTCGTCGTCAGCACCGCGGTGAAGAACCACCCGTCGAACCGCGCGTCCTTCGACTGGACCGCGCGGATGCACCGCTCTCTGCACTCGTACACGTGGTCCAGCATCCCTGCTGCCACCGACAGTCTCTAGCGGTTTTGCGACATGGAGGTATCGCGAGAAAACGACGCCAGGATCCCGGGTCGTTTTCCCGCCAGAGTCCGGGTGGCTCACCGGGTGGACTGGAAGACATGAACGAACTGACTGGCAAGAAGGCACTGGTGACCGGTGGCAGCCGCGGAATCGGCGCGGCGACCGCGATCGCCCTGGCCGAGCGCGGCGCCGATGTCGCGCTGACCTACAACAGCTCTCCGGACGCGGCGGCGAAGGTCGTGAAGGAGATCGAGGCGCTCGGGCGGCGAGCGTACGCGTTGCCGGTGGATGCGGCTGATGCGAGTGCAGTGGCAGACGGCGTTGCGCAGGCCGCGGAACGGCTTGGCGGTCTCGACATCCTGGTCAACAACGCCGGCGTCGGCGCGATCGGGCCGATGACCGACTTCAGCCTGGACGACGTCGATCGGGTGCTCGCGGTGAACATCCGTGGCGTCTACGCGGCTGCGCAGGCCGCAGTACCGAGGCTGTCCGACGGCGGCCGGCTGATCCACCTCGGCAGCTGCGCCGCGGGTCGTGTCACCAGCCCGGGCATGACGCTCTACGCGATGAGCAAGGCCGCACTGGTCGGCCTGAGCAAGGGCCTGGCCCGCGAACTCGGCGCCCGCGGCATCACGTCGAACGTCGTCCAGCCCGGCCCGATCGACACCGACATGAACCCCGCCGACGGCCCCTTCGCCGAACCCCAGATCGCCGACCTGGCCCTCGACCGCTTCGGCACCCCCACCGAGGTCGCCGCCGCCATCACCTACCTGGCCGGCCCCAACGCCGCCTTCCTCACCGGCACCGAACTAACCATCGACGGCGGCCACACCGCCTGAGAGTTGTCGGCGCCGATGGCTAACGTCATCGGCATGCGTTACTCCGTGACAGTTGGGGCGGTCGGTCCAGGCCGCGACCCGCGCGGGCTCGCTGAGCTCGCGCGGGCAGCCGAGGCCTCCGGCTGGGACGCGATGTTCCTGGAGGACTACCTCGTCTACCAGGGCGACACCACACAGCCGACCTACGACCCGTGGATCTGTCTGGCGGCAATGGCGATGGCCACGTCGCGGGTCAGGATCGGTACGACGGTGACACCGCTGCCTCGGCGGCGGCCTTGGAAGGTCGCGGCCGAGGCAGTGGCACTGGATCACCTGTCGAACGGGCGGTTCGTGCTCGGGGTCGGCAGCGGGGATCCCGGCGACCCGTTCATGGGCGACGGCGACCCGAAGGCACTGGCCGAGATGCTGGACGAAGGGCTCGACGTGATCGCCGGGCTGTGGACCGGTGAGCCGTTCAGCTTTGCCGGAAACCACTATCAGCTCGATCAGGTGCAGCTGATGGCTCGGCCGGTGCAGACGCCGCGGATCCCCATCTGGGTCGGCGGGAACCTCCTGGTGCCCGGCGTACGACGCCGGATCCTGCGATGGGACGGGAGTTGCGCGTACAAGGGCTCGACCTCCGCACCACAGCAGATCACACCGGACGACGTACGGGCGTTGCTTGCCGAGCGTGACGGGCCCTTCGACGTCAAGGTCAGCGGTGGTGACCCTGCGGAGTTCGCGGCGGCAGGTGCAACCTGGTGGGGACGGTGGATCGCACCCGGGCCGCCGGAGGAAGCCCTCGCGATCATCAGGCAGGGGCCGCCGAGGCGTTGACACCGGGCGGGGCGGGAGAGAGACTGCGGATGTTTTTAACGTTCAAAATGTTCGTGGGAGGTTGCGGTGGCTACGTTGAAGCAGGTCGCCGCGCATGCCGAGGTGTCGGTGCAGACGGTGTCGAATGCCTTGAACGCACCGCATCGCCTCCGGCCGGACACGCTCGAACGGGTCAATCGCTCGATCGAGCTGCTCAACTACCGGCCCAATCGTAATGCCCGCAGCCTGCGCACCAGCGCGGTCGAGCTGATCGGCTACTGCGTCCCGAGCTGGCCGAACCAGACCCACCTGGTGATGGACCAGTTCCTGCACGCGCTCTGCGCCGCGGCGGAGACGAGCGGCCGGCACATCCTGCTGTTCACCGCCCCGGCCGCCGTCCAGGGCATGCCCGTGTACGACGACCTGCACGCGCGCCGCCTGGTCGACGGGTTCGTGCTCTCGCAGACCGAGACGCACGACCCGCGGCACGGCTGGCTGAAGGACAAGCAGATCCCGTTCGTGTCCTTCGGGCGAGTGTGGAAGCAGACCACCCAGCCCGGACCGTGGGTCGACGTCGACGGCGCGGCGGGGTCCGCGCTGGCCGTGCAGCACCTGTACGACGCCGGCCGCCGCCGGATCGCCTTCCTCAGCTGGCCGAAGACATCCGGCCTGGCCGAGGACCGCCTGACCGGCTGGCGCAACCGCTGCAAGAAGCTCGGGCTGCCGACCACCGGCCTGGCCGTGCGCTGCGGCGAGGACAGCATCGACGAAGGCGCCCGGGCCACCGCCGCGCTGCTGGACAGCGACCAGCCGCCGGACGGAATCGTTGCCCTGAGCGACATTCTCGCCCTCGGCGCGCACCGCGAGCTGAGCGACCGCGGGCTCACCCCGGGCGCCGACGTCGGCGTCACCGGCTTCGACGACTCCCCGCTCGCCTCCGTCGTCTCCCCCGGGCTGACCAGCCTCCGGCAGCCGATGGACCAGATCGCCTCCGAGCTCATTTCCATCCTGACCGGCACGTCGAACGGCATGCCGACCGAACGCCTGCTGCAACCCGAACTGGTGATCAGGGGTAGTTCAGCCCCTGGCTGATTGCGGTGCACGCGCGCCGCGAGAAGGAGGACCCGCCATGTCTCCCCGCCCAACCGTCAGACGCAGCACCGCCCCGCCGCGCCGGGCCCGTCGTACGGCCGGTGTCACGCTGCTCGCCGCAGCCACCATCCTGGCCGGCACCGCCTCCGCCACCGCCGGCTCGACCCCTCCGCAGGGGACCGCCGGCCCGACTGTCCAACCGTCCGAGCTCTCCGAGACGACAAGACTGGCCGACCGACGCTCACTCGTCGTCGGCGACCGCGCCTACGCAATGGGCGACGAGACCGGCCTCTACCCCGCCGCGGGGTGGCACATCCGCGGTGAGATGGGCGGCTTCTGGACCCAGCCGATCAAGCTCCTCGACGGCCTGTGGTTCGGCCTCGACGGCGCCTGGCTCGGCAAGGACGTGGCCGCGCAGAAGTACACCAGCGGCCACGGCTACAGCCGCATCGA
This sequence comes from Kribbella sp. NPDC050470, assembly GCF_044458365.1. Taxonomy (NCBI): domain Bacteria; kingdom Bacillati; phylum Actinomycetota; class Actinomycetes; order Propionibacteriales; family Kribbellaceae; genus Kribbella; species Kribbella sp. NPDC050470. The sequence goes on from NZ_JBITHV010000007.1 coordinate 481,967, forward strand.
CTACTCCGGCGACGTCAGCGTCCGCCGTACCGACTTCGTCCCCGACGGCATCCGGGCGACACTGGTCGGCCTGACGCTGCAGTCCGATACGGCGAAGACGGTCAAGCTCGACGTCGACGCGCACTCCGAGCTGATGGCGTCGTACCCGTGGGGCTGGACCACCCCGAGCGCGGCCAACGCCAACCTGCAGGACACGGGCGCCTACGCGGACGGCTCGCTGCGCTTCCGCGAGCAGGGCACGCCGTCGCACCCGAACGCGACCGAGCACAACTACGCCGCGTTCGTCGGATCGTCCCTGCGTCCGACGAGCCACGCCCTCAGCCCGAACAACCGCGGCCCGCAGGACCCGGCAGTGATCTGCCCGGCCGACGGTACGACGCCCGCCCGCTGCGACGACTCGCTGATCGGCAAGGGCACCGGCGGCCGGCTCACGTACGACGTCAAGCTGGCAGCGGGTCAGTCGAAGACCATCTGGTTCGCGGTGGCCGGGTCGGACGACGGGACGTCCGCCGCGCAGCGCGAGTACCGCCGAGCTCTGAGCAGCCCGGATGCGTTGCTGAAGGCAAAGATCCGGGACCGCCAGAAGATCGACAACCTGTCTGCAGTGGACCTGCCTGGTGATCGGCTACTGCAGCAGAGCGTCGAGTGGAGCAAGCAGAACCTCGCCGACTCGGTGCAGGAGGCACGCAACCTGCGCATCCGGGACGTCAACGAGGGCAAGGACTATCCGGCGCCGGTAGGCACCGTCGAGGCGGCGCGCTGGTTCGGCGCGGGCTTCCCGGACTACCCGTGGATCTTCGCGACCGACGGTGAGTACATGGCCTTCGCAGCCGTCGCCGCCGGGCAGTTCGACACCGTGAAGGAGCACTTGCGGGCGCTGCGGGACATCAGCGACATCCTCAACAACCGCAGCGGCAAGGTCGCGCACGAGGTGGTCCCGACCGGTGACGTGTACTTCGGTTCCAACCAGAGTGCCGGCAACACCGACGAGACGGTGAAGTTCCCGAGCGCGGTCGCGCTGCTGTGGCGGTGGACCGGCGACGACCGGTTCCGCGACTCGATGTACGACTTCAGCGTCCGCAACCTGCAGTACGTCTACCGTGAGCTGGACAAGGACGGCGACGGCTGGCCGGAGGGCCTGGCGAACGTCGAGCGGGCCGGCATGGGTGTCGAGAAGCTCGACAGCACCGTCTACCTCGCCCGCGGTCTGCGCGACCTGGCCGACCTGGCCGCCTCCAAGGGCGACACGACGGTCCAGCAGTGGGCGACCGCCCGCGCGAACGACCTCGAGTCCCGCTTCGAGGCGCAGTGGTGGGTCCCGCAGGCGATGGGGTACGCCGACTCGGTCGACGACCCCGCGAACCCGGCGAACGACAACACGCCGATCTTCCAGCGGCACTGGATCGGTGTCACGCCGATGGAGGCCGTCCTGACCCGGCCCGGTCAGCCGGCGTCCCCGCTGGCCTCGGCCGAGCACGGGCAGATCGCCCTCGAGCAGCGCGAGAAGCCTTGTTTCACAGGAGAGTTCGGGCTCTACCACACCGGCACCGGACCGACGTCCGACCCGGCCGGCAACCCCGGACCGTCGTGTGACCCGATCGTCTCGCAGGTGAAGAGCGAGCGGGCGATGTTCGGCCTGAACACCGCGATCATGGCCGTTGCTGAGGGCAACTTCGGCCGGATGGGCGAGGACCAGCAGCAGTTCTACACGACCGGCAACGCGCGCATCCAGCTCGACCCGTCGGTCTGGGAGACGCCGGGCGCGATGCCGGAGATCGCGCCGTCGCCCGACTCGCCGGCGAACATCGGCCGGCCGTTCTACGACCGCTCGATGTCGCTCCAGGCGTGGGGCGCGTACGGCATCCTGTGGCCGGTCGTGCACCAGCAGCTCGGTGTCGCGCCGGATCTCGGGCACGGCAAGGTCGCGGTGGTCCCGCAACTGCCGGAAGGCCAGCAGAAGGTGGCCGGTAGCAACATCCGGCTCGGTCGCGGATCCGTCGACGTGTCCGCACGCCTTGCAGGCAAGGAGTTGCGGACCGACGTGCGGATCAAGGGGGTCGGCGCGAAGTTCACGGTCGGGGCCGTCCTGCCGGCGGGTGCGACGGTGAAGAGCGTCACGCTGGACGGCCGCTCGGCGCCGTACCAGCTCGTCACCACGACGCGCGGAGTGGAGGTGCACGTGGCGGCGCGCGGTTCGTCGCCGTCGCTGAAGATCACACTCAACTGATTGAACTTCGGGGCCTGACCCTGCCGGGCCCCGAACCGCCGGCCGGCGCACATCCGTCCTGTGCGCCGGCCGGCTTCGTCATGGTTACGGACTGGCCGGTGCCGCATGCGCACGGAAGCGGGGCCCCTCCGAGTATGAGTCGGAGGGGCCCCGCAATAGCTGAAGGAAGGTGACGTCTCCAGCCTCCCGAACGAATCCGTGGGGCCGGCAGACCCCGTCACCGGTCTACCTCGGTGGGGATCCCCACCGCCAGGGTCCTCGGTTTCCGTTCGACCCGCCGCTCAGATCAGAAGCGGCGTGTCGATATTTTTACCGCTGTCGCCGGGGGCCGCACAACCCTTTCCTGCCGAGAGATTTCGTCAATTCGCCACCGACTGCGTGTCGTCCACAGTGATACCGGAACCATCCACAGGTATCCCCCGACTTATACACACCCCCTGTGCATAACTGGGCTCAACTCTTCGACGGTTTGAGACCCATCGGGCGCAGCAGCAGGTAGCCCGCGTAGCACCCGAGGGCGCTGACCACCAGGATGGACGGCGCGGCGACGGCCAGTGGTGGACGGTGGTAGTCAAGTCGGCTCAGCACGTCGGCGAGCCACTGAGCGATCAACAGGAACTCGGCGGCCGCTGCCGGGAGCACCGCGAGCGGCAGCATCAGCACACCGCGCCAGAAGCCGAACCGGTAGAACGTGATGCCGAGCAGCCAACCGGCAGCCTCGTGCGACAGGATCAGCAGGAAGAACTCGGTGAAGATCAGCCCGCGCTGCGAGGTGTCGGTGAACAGGTGCGGGTTCTGCAGGGCCTGCGACCACCCCTGCGAGCTGTAGACGGCGTGCTCGACCTGGTACACGAGCACCCACAACGCCGCGGTCGCGAGCGCGGCGCCGGTGAGATAGATGCCCGCGGCAACGGAGAACATCCGCCGGGTGACACCTTGCGCGATCAGCAACGTGAAGAAGCCCGGCGTCAGCGTGATGCCCATCGCCATCGAGAAGTACTTCGGCGACTGGGTGCCGAAGTCCCACATGCTTTGGTCGAGCCCGCCGGTGGCGATCAGGAAGCCGACGCCGATCGCGGTGAACGACACCAGCATCACGACCCAGTACCCGAGCACTGCCGGCCGGGTGCCGACCACCATCGCCAGCAGCACTTGCCGCAGCCGGTGCGTCGCGGTGGTTCCGCGCGGCAGCGCGTACGCCGGTGCCGCCTCGTCGAGCGTGGTCACGCGCGGGCCCCCTTGCCGTTCGACGTCAGGTGCACGAAGAGGTCCTGCAGTCCCACCGGCCCGATCTCGAGCCCGGCGGCACTCGCCTGGGCGACCAGGTCGGGGTCGAGGTCGCCCAGCACGGTGGTCGACTTGGTGCCGCCGAGCCGATCCTCCGCGAGCACGGTGAGCCCGGCGGTGAACCTGTCGACCGCAGCCGCCGGCCCGACGATCGAGGCCCCACGACCGCGCAGCGAGTCCACCGGCGACTGGGTGACCAGGCGGCCGCTGTCCAGGATGACGACCTCCTCGAGCATCGTGCTGACCTCGCTGACCAGGTGGGTCGACAGGACGATCGTGCGCGGGACCTCGGTGTAGTCGGCGAGCAGCGCGTCGTAGAACAGGTTGCGGGACGGCACGTCCATGCCGAGGTAGGTCTCGTCGAAGATCGTCAGCGGCGCGCGGCTGGCCAGCCCGAGCACGACGCCGAGCGCGGACTTCTTACCGCGGGACAGCTTGTGCACCTTCTTGCCGGTCGGCACCTCGAAGCGGTCCAGCAGGTCACCGGCGAGCTCGCTGTCCCAGTACGGTCGCAGGCTGGCGGCGAGACCGAGCACGTGTTTGACGGGCGCCGACGCGACCAGGTCGCCCGACTCGCGGATCAGGCAGATCCGGCTGGTGACGACCGCGTCCTCGTAGGGCTCGGCCGCCGTACCGAGGTGGCCGCCCTCGATCAGGACGCGGCCCTCGTCCGGCTGCCGGAAGCCGGCCAGCGTCGCGGCCAGGGTGCTCTTGCCGGAGCCGTTGCGGCCGAGCAGGCCGTGGATCTTGCCGGGCGCCAGTCGCAGGTCGAGCCGGTCCAGCGCGGGCTCACCGGCGAACCGGACCGAGAGGTTCTCTGTCCGGGCCGCGAGCGGTGGCTCGGTGTCCGTCGTACGCACGAGCTCGGTGGTTTCCAAGGTGCGGTTGGTCATCACGCGTCCCCGTAGGTTCGGATGTGCTGGACGACGTCCTTGAGCGGTACGCCGATCGCCTTGGCCTCCCGGATCATCGGGTCGACCACGTCGGCGAAGAACGAGTCACGCCGGCCGGTGCGGAGGAGCTCGCGCGCGTTCGGGCTGACGAACATCCCGATCCCGCGCTTCTTGTAGAGCACGCCCTCGTCGACCAGCTGGGCGAACCCTTTCGCCGCGGTGGCCGGGTTGATCCGGTAGAACGCGGCGTACTGGTTCGTCGACATCACCTGCTCGTCCTCGGCGAGGGCGCCGGTGACGATGTCGTTCTTGATCTGCTCGGCGATCTGCAGGTAGATCGGACTCCGGTCGTCGAACATCCCGGCCCTCCTCTCACCGACGGCAGGTTCTTAGGTTCATTACTTGAGTAACGAACCATAGCACCCAGTCGGGTTCACCGGTCAACTATCCGCCGGCCTGGCTGCTCGACTGCTGCAAGGCCTTCTTCAGAGCCGGCACCACCGGACCGACCCGTACGGCGAGTTGCGCCAGCCGATCCTTGTGCCGTTTGCGCTGGTCCTTGGTCAGGACGGTGCGCAGGTCGCCGGTCGCGGCGAGGGTGACGACTGCTGCGTCGCGAAGATCGACCCGGGTGACCAGTCGGGACGGCCGGAGCGTGTCCGTCGCGTTGCGCAGGAGCTGACGCCGTACGAGCGGGTGCCGCAACGTGATGCGGTCGGCGGGGAACACACCGAGGATGCGGTAGCGCTCGACCTTGATCAGCCGGGCGCGTTCGAGCTCGTCGCGGACGTCACGGACGATCCGGCCGTGCCGCCGGTCGATCCAGGTCCGCCACTTGCGCGGGCCGATCCGGCGGATGTCGTTCAGCACCGCAGCCAGGACCGGGTCGGCCGGATCGGCCGCCTTGGTCAGCCGAGCCCGGCCGTTGTCGTCGGCAAGGTTCCCACGCAGCTGCAGGTCGGCGAGCGCGGCCGCGCGCAGGACCCGGCCCAGCCTTGTGTATCGTCCATTCAGGCGGCCGGTGGTCGGGTCGTAGGCGAGCAGGAAAAGCCTTGCAGCCAAGGCCTCCGGGGCCTTCACCCTGCCCAGCGCGGCGACCTGAGGACGACGGACCGGAGGCCGTCGCGGCAGCGTCCCGCGACTGCCCCGCACCAGGGTCAGATGGTTGCCTGAGGCGACTTTACTCATCGTCTTCCTCCTTTGACGGGCGGCCTGGCCGGCGCATCTTACCGACTCCGGAGGGGAGCCGGCCGGCGTCGGCGAGCGCCCGGCGCAGCAGGTACTCGATCTGGGCGTTGGTGCTGCGCAGGTCGTCGGCTGCCCAGCGGGCCAGCGCGTCGTGCACCACGGGATCCAGCCGGAGCAGGACCTTCTTGCGTTCGACGGCCACGTCGAACGCTCACTGGTAGAGCGTGCCGGTGTTCACGACCGGTTGAGCATCCCGATCGCCACACAGGACCACCATCAGATTGCTGACCATGGTCGCCTTGCGCTCCTCGTCCAGCTCCACGACCTCGTGCTCGGACAGCCGGGCCAGCGCGAGCTCGACCATGCCGACCGCACCTTCGACGATCCGCTGGCGAGCGGCCACGACGGCGCCGGCCTGCTGGCGGCGCAGCATCGCCTGGGCGATCTCCGGCGCGTAGGCCAGGTGGGTGATCCGGGACTCGATCACCCGGACCCCGGCGGCCTGCACCCGGGCGGAGATCTCGGCCGACAGCGTCTCGGTGATCTCGTCGGTGCTGTCCCGCAGCGACAGCGCGCCGTCCTCGGTGTGCACGTCGTACGGGTAGCTGTTCGCGATGTGCCGGACCGCGGTCTCGGTCTGGATCGCGACGAACTCGACGAAGTCGTCCACCTCGAACGTCGCCTGCGCGGTGTCCTCGACCTGCCAGACCACCACCGCGGCGATCTCGATCGGGTTGCCGTCGGCATCGTTGACCTTGGCAACGGCGGTCTCGTGGTTGCGGATCCGGGTGGACACTTCCTTGCGGGTGGAGATCGGGTTCACCCAGCGGAGTCCGTCGGTGCGGATCGTCCCGGCGTACCGCCCGAGGATCTGCAGCACCCGCGCGCGGCCCGGCGCCACCGGCGTCAGCCCACCGGCCACGATCAGCCCGGCCAGGAAGACCAGGATCGAGATCGCGACCACGGCGCCCTGCCCGGCCCCGATCCCGACGACGAACAGCACCACGCCGGCGACCACCAGCACGAACGCGAGCGCCGCCATCGGCCACCCGTTGACCTCCCACGCCACCCGCTCGGTCACCTTCGGGGCCGGCATCTCCACCGCAACATCCAGGTCCGCCATCACATGCTCCTCTCGATAGCCTCAAGGTAGCATTGTGATATCACTTTTTCAACACAATTTGGCCGCCGTACGGCAGCGGCGGGTGCTACAGGGGCTGAGCGAGGTCGGTCAGGCGTTGCTGCCAGGTGGTGGACTGGGAGTTGGGGAGCGGGTCGATCGCGGAGTCGGACCAGGCGTGGATCGGGCGGATGCCGTGCAGGGCGTTGAGGAGCCAGACCTCGCAGGACTGAAGGTCGGCAGGGGTGGCCGGGCGTTCCACGACCTCGACGCCTTGGGCCTCGGCGATCCGGCGGAGCAGCTTGGCCGTGACCGACGGGAGCAGCGGGCGGTCGGACGGCGGGAAGCACAGTACGTCGTCGTCCCACCAGGCGATGGCGGAGTACGCCGCCTCCAGCACGGTGCCGTCCTCGTCGAGCAGCAGGATCTCGTCGGCGCGGTTGGCCACGGTCTCCCGAAGTTTGCCGAGGAGCTCCAGGTCCGGGCCCTTCACCCGCGGCGCCGTCCGCGGATCCGGACCGTCATGGACGACGACCCGGAGACGTCCCCCGATCGGCGGAGCCGGCCGGAGCTGGACGGCCAGCTCACCGGAGTCCTTCAGCTCGAAGCGCGGGAACCAGCGCCCGAACCCGGGCAGCCGGCCGAGCTGCTCGGCCCAGAACCCCGAAGCGTCGACACCGGCCGCAGCACACGACCCGACGAACCGCTCCCGGTGCAGGTCGATCCCCCGGACCCGCCCGTTGGCCACCAGGAACGAGTCCGCCACCTGCAAACCACTCATTTCCCCCACCCTTCGGCCGCGGCGTTCCCGCCCACGGCTGCCGTTGCCTTCAGCACCATTTCGTCGTACTCCGCGATCGCGTCCGAGTCGAGCACGATCGCACCTCCCGCACCGATCACGGTCTCCGACGGCGTCAGCACCGCCGTACGGATCACCACGCTGAGATTCGCTCGCCCGTCCACGGTCAGGTAGCCGAGCACTCCCGAGTACACCCCGCGCGCGCTGTCCTCGAGCTCGTCGAGGATCTCCATCGTCCGGATCTTCGGCGCCCCGGTCATCGACCCCGGCGGGAAGCAAGCCCGAACGGCGTCGACCGCGGACACCCCGGACCGCAGCCGGCCGCGCACGGTGGTGACGAGCTGGTGCACGGTCCGGTAGCTCTCGACCTGCATCAGCTGCGGCACGTGCACGGTCCCGGCCTCGCTCACCCGGCCGAGGTCGTTGCGGATCAGATCGACGATCATCAGGTTCTCGGCCCGGGTCTTCTCGTCCTCGGCGAGCGCCTTCGCGGCCAGCTTGTCCTGCATCGGGTCCGGGTCCCGCGGTGCGGTGCCCTTGATCGGCCGGCACTCGGCCCAGCCGTCCGCGTCCACGGTGAGGAACCGCTCCGGAGACGAGCTGGCCACCGCGAGGTCGCCGTACCGGAGGAAGGCGGCGTACGGCGCCGGGTTGTGGGCGCGCTGCCAGAGGAAGAAGTCGAACGGCTCGGGGACGGCGGGCAGCCGGACTCGGTTCGTCAGGCAGACCTCGTAGGTCTCGCCGGCCTCGAGGGCGGCCATGCACTTCCCGATCCCGGCCAGGTACGTCGCCCGGTCCTGCTCCAGGTGCGCTTCGAGGTCGAGCCGCGCGATCGCCGGCGGCTCGATCTCGGCCATCGACCAGTGCGAGACGATCCGCGCCGCTCGATCCAGCCAGCCGTCGTCGGCCGAGTCCAGGCTGACCAGGTAGCTGAGCTCCCGGTCGTGGTCGATGACGACGAACCGGTTCGCCCAGATCCACAGCGCGTCCGGCGTCGGCGACTCGTGCGCCACCGCTCCCCCGGTCAGCGCCTTGAGCTCGTAGCCGAAGTACCCGACGTACCCGCCGTCGAAGAGCCCCGCCAGCTCCTCCGGTACGCCGTCCAGCCGGGCAGCCTTGTCCGCGATCAGCCCCTGCAACTCCGCGAACACGTCGCCGTCGGCAACCGCCCGTACGACGACCTTGGCGTCGGCGCCGAGCGTCGTACCAAGGACCGAAACCCGGCGAGCCGCCCGGTCGGTGAAGCTGCCGTCCAACCAGAACGCGACGGCTTCCCCGGCCAGCAGCTCGCGGTAGACCGTCTCACCGTCGAGCGCCCGGTCCACCACCCGCACGAACCAGCGCAGCGCACTCACACGCACACGTTACCTACCGTGGGCGCTGTTGGAGTGGGTGTTCAGGTGCCGGTCAGGGCCAGCTTGGTGCGCATGGCGGTGATTCGGCGGATCGGGATCGCGACCTCGAGGCCGTCCTTGGACTCGGCGCGGTCGGCCAGCCAGCCGGCGGCGGTCTCGCGGCGGGCGTCCGGAGTGCCGGGGAGGTAGAGCGCGTTCACCAGGCGCTGGGCGTCGTCGCGGGTGCGGATCAGGTAGACGTACCGCTCGCGCTGGCTCTCCATCACGTGGAAGCCGGCGTGGTGCAGCTTGTCCTTCAGCTCGGTGATCTCGCCACCGGCCGGGAACTGCGGGGTCGACCGCAGCCGCGTGGTCAGCCCGCTCAGCGTGCGGATGTCACCGCGCCGCAGCGGCCGGACGGCCGGCACGATCGCGGCCAGGACGCCGCCGCGCCGCAGCACCCGGGCCGCCTCGGACAGCACCGCGGGCAGCGGCTGCAGGACCGCCAGGCCCATCGAGCACGTGACGACGTCGAAGACCTCGTTCGCGAACGGCAGGTGCAGCGCGTCCGCCTGCACCTTCGGGCCCGGCGCGCCGGCGAGCTGGACCGGGTTGTTGTCGACGCCGACGACCCAGCGTCCGTACAGCTCCCGGGCTACCGGGCCGTTGCCACACGCCAGGTCGAGCACCCGGCGCGCCTCACCGGAGACGGCGCGCACCAGCCAGCGGTACGGCGTGTGGTCGCCTGCCACCGCGCGGGACAGCAGGGCTTCGGTGCTGCCCGGCGTCGCGGAGTGGAACTCCCGCAGGTACGCCGGCCAGTCGATCGCGTTCTCAGACATTGCGGACGGATGCTACTCCTCGACCACACGCTGTACAGCATCGAGCGCTCAGCGTCGATCGTCTTAATACAGCTTTGAAGTACGAACCTCAGACCCGGCTGACGAAGATGTGCCCGGCCGTCTCGTCACTGATCACACCGCCGGCTTCCCGGCTGCCGACCAGCACGCCCTCGGCGTCCAGCGTGGAGTCGACCTCGCGGCCCGGCAGCGCGCCGGCCTTGCGCAGCACCGCCATCGCGCCGTCGTCGGTCTGCACCGGCTCGGCGATCCGGCGGACCAGCACCCGGACGCTCTCCCCGGTGGCCTGGTCGAGCACCTTGTCCAGCGGCTCCACGCCGATCCGGAACTCCTCGATGCCACTCGCCTGACCGTCCTTGAGCAGCTCCTCCAGGCCCGGGATCGGGTTGCCGTACGGCGACTCGGTCGGGTTGTCGAGGATCTTCAGCAGCCGCAGCTCGACCGCGTCGCTCATCACGTGCTCCCAGCGGCAGGCCTCGGCGTGCACGTCCTCCCACTCGAGCCCGATCACGTCGACCAGCAACCGCTCGGCCAGCCGGTGCTTGCGCATCACCCGGGTCGCCTGCTTGCGGCCGACGTCGGTGAGCTCGAGATGCCGGTCGCCCTCGACCGTGACGAGCCCGTCGCGCTCCATCCGCGCCACCGTCTGGCTGACCGTCGGGCCGGACTGGTGCAGCCGCTCGGCGATCCGCGCGCGCAGCGGGAGGATGCCCTCTTCCTCGAGCTCGTAGATGGTCCGCAGGTACATCTCGGTGGTATCGATCAGCTCGCTCACGAAAACCATTCTCGCCTATGCAGGCAAGCCTTACCCAATCCGCGTGAACTCCGCCCCTCCGGCGCACGGACAGTTGCCGACGTTTCAGTTCGCTTACAGGCCGTTGTGGGCACCAGGATGCGGTGATGAGTCCTGCGGTGATGTGGTTCCGGCGTGATCTTCGGCTGGCGGACAATCCGGCGTTGCTGGACGCGGTCGCCGCCGGGGACGGGCGCGTCGTCGGCTTGTTCGTGCTGGATCCAGCGCTGTGGGAGCCCGCAGGTGAGCCTCGGCGGGAGCATCTGACCGCGTCGCTGCGGAGCCTGTCCGAGTCGATCGGCGGCAAGTTCGTCGTACGGCGTGGAGACCCCGCCGATGTGGTCCCGGCGGTCGCGAAGGAGGTCGGCGCGGCGAGTGTCCACATCAGCGCGGACCATGCGCCGTACGGGCGTCGCCGGGATGCCGCGGTCGAGGAAGCTCTGGACTGTCCGCTGGTCGTGACGGGGTCGCCGTACGCGGTCGCGCCTGGGCGGGTGCTCAACAAGCAGGATCGGTCCTACCAGGTGTTCACGCCGTACTTCCGCGCCTGGCTGGACCATGGGTGGCGGCGGCCGGTCGACCCGCCCTCGAAGGTGCGCTGGGTCGGTCTCGACGGCGAGTCATTGCCCAGGTCAACGGTCGACGGCGCGGGCGAGCAGGCTGCGCTGGACCACTGGCACGACTACCTGGACGACGTCGCGCAGTACGACGACGAGCGCGACCGACCCGATCTCGACAGCACCTCGCGGATGTCGATCCCGCTGAAGTACGGCGAGATCCACCCGCGCACCATGCTCGCCGACCTGGCCCGCAAACGCAGCGCCGGCGCGGAGGCGTACCGGCGCGAGCTCGCCTGGCGCGAGTTCTGCGCCGACCTGCTGGCGCGGAACCCGCACGCGGCGTGGAAGCCGTTGCGGCCGGAGTTCGAGCGGATGGAGTACGACGAGCCCGGCGAGCTCTTCGACGCCTGGCGCGAGGGGCGGACCGGGTTCCCGTTCGTGGACGCCGGAATGCGACAGCTCGCCGAGTCCGGCTTCATGCACAACCGCGTGCGGATGGTCGTCGCCTCCTTCCTGGTCAAGGACCTGCACGTGCACTGGAAGTACGGCGCCCGCTGGTTCATGCAGTCGCTGCGCGACGGCGACCTCGCGTCGAACTCGCTGAACTGGCAGTGGGTGGCCGGCTGCGGCGCGGACGCGGCGCCGTACTTCCGGATCTTCAATCCGGTCGGGCAGGGCACGAAGTTCGACCCGGACGGCGCGTACGTCCGCCGCTGGGTGCCCGAGCTGCGGCAGCTCGACGGCAAGGCCGCCCACGAACCGTGGAAGCACGGTGGCGCCGACGGCTACCCGGACCCGGTCGTCGACCACGCCGAGGCCCGCCGCGAGGCGCTCCGCCGGTACGACGCCATCCGCTGATCCGCCCCCCTCTTGACTTGGTCTTGCATCACACCCCTATAGTGCTAGTTACCTAGATGAATGGGGTTGTAGATGATCGAGTTCCATCTGGACGGCCGGTCGGGGGTTTCGCCGTACCAGCAGATCGTTCAGCAGACCCGGAACGCGCTGCGGCTCGGGCTGCTGCGGAAGGGGGACCAGCTGCCGACCGTGAAGGACGTGGTCGCGACGCTGGCGATCAACCCGAACACGGTGCTCAAGGCGTACCGCGAGCTCGAGCACGAAGGCCTGGTGCAGGCCCGCCCCGGCCGCGGCACCTTCGTCACCCGGACGCTGACCGACAACACGCTCGCGGCCCACGGCCCGCTCCGCCAGGACCTCCGCCGCTGGCTCACCAAGGCCCGCAAAGCCGGCCTCGACGACGAAAGCATCGAGGCGTTGTTCATGACAACCTTTCGGACCACCTCTGAGGAGGACATAGCATGACCGCGGTGCTGCAGGCGCACGGGCTGGGGAAGAGGTATGGGCGGCGGTGGGCGTTGGCCGACTGCGACTTGGAAGTGCCTTCGGGGCATGTGGTTGGGCTGGTGGGGCCCAACGGTGCTGGTAAGAGCACGTTGCTGAATCTGGCGGTGGGCATGCTGACTCCGACGACGGGGGCGGTCGAGGTGCTGGAGGCGCCGGCCGGGACGCAGCAGGCGAAGGTCGGGTACGTCGCGCAGGACACGCCGACGTACAGCCGGCTGAGTGTTGCCGACCACCTGAAGCTGGGCGCTCGGCTGAATCCGGCGTGGGACGATTCTCTTGCACAGCAACGGATTCAGGGTCTCGGATTCGACCTGAAGCAGCGAGCAGGCAAGCTGTCGGGCGGGCAGCGGGCGCAGCTCGCGCTGACGCTCGGCCTGGCGAAGCGGCCGGAGTTGCTGATCCTCGACGAGCCGGTAGCGGCGCTCGATCCGCTGGCTCGGCGCGAGTTCCTGCAGGACTTGATGGAAGCGGTCGCCGAGCAGGAGTTGAGTGTCCTGCTGTCGTCGCACCTCGTCTCCGACCTCGAACGCGCCTGCGACTACCTGATCGTGCTGGTCGATTCGCGGGTGCAGGTGAGCGGCGAGATCGACACCTTGCTGGCCACGCACGTGCGGCTCACCGGGCCGCGGAAGAACGCGAAGGATCTGCCGCGCGACCAGCACGTGGTGACCGAGAGCCACACGGACCGGCAGTCCACGTTCCTGATCCGGACCGACCAGCCGATCCTCGACCCGGCCTGGAACGTCACCCACCTCACGCTCGAGGACCTGGTCCTGGCCTACATGGCCCGCAACGTCCCGGCTCAGCCCGAGCGTCCGGTTCTGGAGGTGCAGCGATGATCTGGCTGACCTGGCGGCAGTTCCGTGTCCAGCTCCTGGTGGTCGCCTCGGCGATCGCCGCCGCGATCGTCTTCTTCGCGGTCACCGGGCCGGGCCTCGCGGACGACTACGAGCGGCTGACCACCGAGTTCATCAGGAACCTCGGCCTGCAGCGGCTGAACCCGACCCTCTACATCATCGGCCAGGCACTGCTGTACGCCGTGCCACCAGTCGTCGGGGCGTTCTGGGGCGCACCGCTGATTGCCCGCGAACTGGAGACCGGGACGCACCGGCTGGTGTGGAGCCAGAGCATCGGCCGGCGGCGCTGGCTCGCGACGAAGGTCGGGTTCGCCGGCCTGTCCGCGATCGCGATCACCGGTGCCCTCAGCCTCGCGGTGACCTGGTGGGCGGATCCGATCGACGACGCGCTCAACGCCGGCCAGGACTCGAACACGTTCCTGCCGCGCATGTTCCCGCCGGTGTTCTCCGCCCGCGGCCTGGTCCCGGTCGGGTACGCCGCCTTCGCGTTCGCTCTCGGGGTCGCGGTCGGCCTCGTCGTACGGCGCACCCTCGTCGCGCTCGCGGTCACGCTGGCCACCGTGATCCTGGTCCAGATCCTCACGCCGACCTTCATCCGGCCGCACCTGATGGAGCCGACGGACCGGTACATCGTCGCCTCCACGGACAACATCCGTGGCTTCATGCTCGACGGGTCCGGGCCCGATCCACAGGTGAAGCAGATCGAGGTCGCGACCGGGGTCATCGGCGCGTGGAAGCTGTCCGACGAGACTGTCGACAAGTCCGGTAAGGCGCTGAGCACGCTGCCCTCCTGGACCATCGACTGCGAACCGGGTCCGCCGCCGGGTATGCGCCCGGAGACGGCCCCGACGAACCCGAAGGCGGACGCGTGCTTCCAGCGGATGGCCGACGAGGGCTACCGGCAGCACGTCCGGTACTTCACGCAGGACACCTTCTGGGCACTGCAGTGGCGCGAGTTCGGATTGTTCGTCCTGCTGGCGCTCGGGCTGACCGGGTTCAGCTTCTGGCGGATCCGGCGGGATCTTTCCTGAGCCGCCGTACCAGGAGGGCGACCGCAAGCAGGGCGGCGGCCACTACAGCCGAGGTCCAGGGCAGAGTGACCGCGAGCACGACGCAACCGACCAGGCCGATCACGTTGAGGGCGCGCGGCCAGCGACGCTGATCGGCCGGTTGGGTGAACGCGGAGGCGTTCGCGATCGCGTAGTACAGCAGCACACCGAACGACGAGAAGCCGATCACGCCGCGCAGGTCGGTGGTGAGCACCAGGATCCCGACGACCACGGCGAGCGCGAGCTCGGCGTGGTGCGGGACCTGGAACCGAGGATGTACGGCGGCCAGCCAGCCGGGCAGATCGCGGTTGCGGGCCATCGCCAGCGCGGTCCGGCCGATGCCCGCGATCAGGGCGAGCAACGCACCGAGACTGGCGAGAGCGGCACCGATCCGGACTACTGGTTCGGCCCAGGCCGCGCCGACCGCCTCGGCCAGTGGTGCGGTGGTGCCGGCGGGGTCGAGCACCCGCAGCAGTCCGATGCCGACGAACAGATAGATGCCGATGGCAATGACCAGCGCGATCGTGATGGCGCGGGGGATGGTCCGGGCGGGTTCGCGGACCTCCTCGCCCATCGTCGCGATCCGCGCGTAACCGGCGAACGCGAAGAAGAGCAGTCCGGCGGCCTGCAGGACGCCGTACACGGAGGTATCGGTGAGTGCGGGCACGTCGCGGTGGGAGTCACCGGTGTACAGAAGGACGAGCACGAGGGCGAGCACTGCCAGGGTGCACCCGACGAGGATCCTGGTCAGCCGGGCGGTCCTGGTCACGCCGCGATAGTTCACCGCAGCAAGCGCAACGACGGCCGCGAGCGCAAGCAGTCGTTGCAGCCACTCGGTCTGAGGCGCCACGTACGTCGCAAACGTCAACGCCATCGCCGCGCACGACGCCGTCTTGCCGATGACGAAGCACCACCCCGCCGCGAAGCCCCACCACTCCCCCAGCCGTTCCCGGCCGTAGACGTAGGTGCCACCCGACACCGGGTACACGGCCGCCAACTGCGCCGACGAGACCGCGTTGCAGTAGGCAACAATCGCGGCGATCACCAGCCCGATCAGCAGCCCGGATCCAGCCGCCTCCGCAGCCGGCGTCCAGACCGCGAACACCCCGGCGCCGACCATTGACCCCAGGCCGATCACGACCGCGTCGGTCACGCCAAGGCGCCGCGCCAACGCGGGCTGGGAGTGCGACTGAGACCGGGCCGGCGGCGGGGTGGACGGCTGGGTGGGCGGCATCTCAGTCGCCCGCCGCCATCGCCGCAGCGATCTTCCGCTCGGCATCGGCGACGACCTCCTTGGGCGCTTCGGGCAGCAGGTCCGCCCAGAGCGGCAGCATCTCCCGCCGGGCCTCGAGCATGCCGAGCGGCCGCGGGAAGAACCACACGTGGAAGTGGGCCGAACCGTCGCCCCAACGATAGACGTGCACCCGCGCGATGTCGCCCAGTGCGAGGATCGCGCGCTCGATCCGGGCGACCACCGGCCCGTAGCTCGCGGCGACCCGGCCGGGCAGGTCGGCGAACGAGTCGTGGTGTCCGCGGCTGGCCAGCCAGACCACACCGGGGATGGTGACGTCGGCGGCGCGGCACAGCGCCCAGTCGTCATCGACCCAGAGCGGCGGCTCGTGCTCGGACTGCTCGTAGTTCGCCAGCCAGTCGCACAGGCCACACGGGTCGCCGCCGGGCTCGCCGACCCGCGGCGGCTCGGGGATCACCCGTGGCTGCGGCTCCAGGCGGACGAGTGGTTCGGCGTACGGAAGAGTCATGGCGGTCCCTCCAGAAGGTGGTTTCCACGAGTGAAACATGGCCGTTGCAGGAATTGCAACAGCCATGTTTCATCAGAACGCGACGACGCCGCGCAGCACCAGGTCGAGGGTGAGCCGGCGGACCCGGGCGCGGGACCAGTGGTGCCGGCCGCGCATGTGCACGTAGGTGAAGGTCGCGGACACCATCAGCACCTCGGCCACGTCGCTGATCCGGCCGTGCGGATGCAGCGTGCCGTCGGCCTCACCCTCGCGGAGGAACCGCTCGAACGGGTCGATGAACGACACCGGGCCGTTGCGCGCCTGCTCCTGATGGAAGACCAGGTCCGAGGACATGATGAGCGGCAGGTGCCGGTCGATCACGTCGAACAAGGCTTCCAGCGTCCGGACCAGGCCCTCGCGACCGGTGCCGGAGGCCGCCAGCACCGGCCACATCGTGTTCCGGTAGTCCTCGGCCAGCGCGTCGAGCAACGCGTTCAGCAGCACCTCGACGGTCAACCCCTGCCGCCACAGCGTGACCCGAGAGCGACCGACCTTCTCGGCCACCCGTTCCAGTGTGACCCCGGCCCAGCCGTGCTCGGCCAGCACCGCGATGGTCGCCGTCCGCAGTGTCCCGTCCACCGTCACGGTCATCCGGCCGGCTCCTCACCCGCGAGTATTGTGCAACACAGTCGTTGCACGGCACCATGACTGTACCAAGCGCACGAGGAGTGGACGTGGACAGCAGAACCGAGATCACGCTCCGGCTCACCGACCACGAGCGGACCGGACTGACCGCGCTCGCGGCCGGCCTGCGCGAGGTGGCCGAGTCCGACGTTTCCGAGGAGGACGCCATGGTCGCCGCTCTGGAGCTTGCCCTCACCCGGTTGATCGAGGACTTCGAAGTCCCCGACCCGAAAGCCCGCGAGCAGGTCCAGGTCGCGCGTGACGAGCTGCGCGCGCACTGGGTACGCGGCAGCGCGACCCTCTAGTAGACAGCCTTCAGGACACCCAGCAGGCGGGCCACCTCGGCGGCCACGGCAGCACGGGCCGGTCCGAGGTACTTTCGCGTGTCCACCAGCTTCGGGTTCGCCTCGAGGGTCTGACGTACCGATGCGGTGAAGACGTTGTTGAGGTGGGTGGCGATGTTGACCTTCGTCATGCCGGCCTCGACGGCGCGGGTCAGGTCGGGGTCGGCCACGCCGGACGAGCCGTGCAGGACGAGAGGTACGGCGACCGCCGCGTGCAACTCACCGATCAGGTCGAAGTCGAGGGTGGCGGTGCGTTCGGTCATCGCGTGCGACGAGCCGACGGCGACCGCGAGCGCGTCGACCCCGGTGGCCTCGGCGAAGGCGACGGCCTCGTCGGGACGGGTCCGGGCACCGGGTGCGTGTACGCCGTCCTTGCCGCCGACCTCACCGATCTCGGCCTCGACGAAGACACCGTGGTCGTGGCAGAACTTCGTCACTTCGCCCGTCGCGGCGACGTTGTCGGCGTACTCCAGCTTCGACCCGTCGTACATGACGGAAGTGAAGCCGAGGGAGACGGCCTCGGTGACCAGGTCGCGGTCCATCGCGTGGTCGAGGTGGACGACGACCGGGACCGATGCGGCGGCCGCGGCGGCGAGCGTCGCGACACCGATCGGCTTCAGGGCGCCGTGGTACTTCACCGCGTTCTCGCTGATCTGCAGGATGACCGGCGCACCGGCCTGCTCGGCGCCGGCGATCAGCGCGATCGCGTGCTCCAACTGGATCACGTTGAACGCACCGACACCCCGACCGGCCTTGGCTGCGGCCAGCACGACCTCGGCCCCGGATACCAACGGCATGAGCTCTCCTCCTAGTTCACGGCAACCTGAGGTTGCCACCGCCGGTACGCGGCGAGATCGATGTCGCCGGCAACCGGCGTCAGTACAGCGGCAGCCGAGGCGGCGACAGCAGACTTCAGTACGACGGACCAGTCCGGCTCCGGCGTCTCCGCGACGGCTGCGGCGACGACCGCCGTACATGCATCGCCTGCGCCGGTGGGATTCCCGGACACCTTCTCGACCGGGAGCGCGCGCCACACACCCTTGTGGCTGGCGGCAACCATTCCGCGGGAGCCGTCGGTGATCACAGCCGCGGTCGCGCCGAGCTGCACGAGCTCCCGCGCGCCGTCCTCGACCGTCGTCTCGCCCAGCGCCTCCCGCAGCTCGGCCGCGTTGGACCGCACGACCGCACCAGCCTTGGCCGCGGCGGTCAGCGCGTCACCACCGGCGTCGATCACCGTCAGTACGTCGTGGTGCCGAGCCCGGACCGCGATCTCGGCGTATGCGTCGGCCGGCAGGCCCGGCGGCAGGCTGCCCGAGCACGCGAGCACTCCGAGCCGTCCCCACGGCATCCGGTCGAGGAACGCGCGCCACTCGTCTGCGGTCACCGACGGACCGGCCTCGTTGAAGATCGTCGCGTCCCCGTCTGTGCCGTTGACGACGGCAACGGTACGGCGGGTCTCGCCGGCGATCGGCGTGAGCAGGGCGGTCAGCCCGGCGTCGAAGAGCTCCTCGGCGACCAGCTCACCGGTGAGACCGCCGACGAACCCGAGCACGAGCACCTGGTGCCCGAGCGTGGACGCCACCCGGGCGACGTTCACGCCCTTGCCGCCGGCCCGCTGCCGGATCCCGCCGACGCGGTGACTGCCGCCGACGACGAGCTCGTCGACCTCGTAGGTGACGTCCAGCGCGAGGTTGAGCGTGACGGTGCCGATCATGGGCCGATCAGTCCAGCCACGACCCGGCCCGCATCACCTTCTGGACGGCGTACTCCGCGTCCAGCAGCACCAGGTCGGCCCGCTTGCCGGTCTCGATCGCGCCGACGTCGTACCAGCCGAAGGTCTGGGCCGGGGTGGTCGAGGCCATCCGGGACGCGTCCACCAGGGACACCCCGGACTTGACCGCGTTGGCGTAGGCGACGTCCATGGTCAGCGTGCTGCCGGCGATCGAGTGCGTGCCGTGGGCCAGCGTCACCAACCCGTCCTTCACGTCCACCTCTAGGTTGCCGAGCTTGTACCGGCCCTCCGGCATCCCGGTGGCCTCCATCGCGTCGGTGATCAGCGCGATCCGGCTGACGCCGGCGGCCGCCAGCGCGACCCGGACGACCTGCGGGTCCAGGTGCAGCCCGTCGTTGATCACCTCGAGCAGCAGCCGGTCGTCGTTGATCGCGGCGCCGACCGGACCGGGGTCGCGGTGGTGGAACGGCCGCATCCCGTTGAACAGGTGCGTCGCCACGGTCGCGCCGGCGTCGGCCCCGGCGATCATCTGCTCGTACGTCGCGTCGGTGTGCCCGAGCGCTGCGACCGCGCCGGCGTCGACCACCTGCCGGATCGCGTCCAGCCCGTTCTCGAGCTCCGGCGCGATCGTCACCATCCGGACGACGTCGCTCAGCACTTTCGCCACGTCGTCCGTGAGCGGAGGCCGCAGCAGCGACGGCTCGTGCGCACCGCAGCGCGCCTCGGACAGGAAGGGGCCCTCCAGGTGCACGCCCGCGATCACGCCGTCCGCAACGAGATCGGCGAGACACGCGGTCTGCGAGACGAGATCGTCGAGCGGCGACGTGACCAGGCTGGCCATGGTCGTCGTCGTACCGTGCTTGGCGTGGAAGGCCGCGACCTTGCGGGCCTCCTCCGGGTCTGTGGTCGAGTACGTCGACCCGCCGCCACCGTGGGTGTGGATGTCGACGAAACCCGGGACGACGGTGGCGTCGCCCAGGTCCTCCGGCCGCTTCCCGTCGGCCGGCATCCCGTCGGAACGACGGCCCAGGGCGACGATGTCCTCGTCGACCACCTGGATCCACGCGTTCTCCAAGACGTCGTCCGGCGTCACCAGCCGGCCCACCCTGTACGTCGTCATACCGTCCCCTCGTTCTCGTCTGCAGCTACGCGGTCCCAGGCCATCAGCGCGGC
Organism: Kribbella sp. NPDC050470; assembly: GCF_044458365.1. Taxonomy (NCBI): domain Bacteria; kingdom Bacillati; phylum Actinomycetota; class Actinomycetes; order Propionibacteriales; family Kribbellaceae; genus Kribbella; species Kribbella sp. NPDC050470. The sequence goes on from NZ_JBITHV010000007.1 coordinate 501,971, forward strand.
GCCGAGGCAGCCGGCGTCCTCGCCCAGTACGGCGGCGACGATCTCCGGCTCGCGCTGGAACGTGAGCCGCGCGTGGATGCCGTCGCGGAGTGGTTGCAGCAGCGTCTCGCCTGCTCCTACCAGTCCACCACCAATTGCGATCCGCGTGGGCGCCACCAGGGTCGTGTAGAGGACGAGGGCGTCGATCAGGACAGTGAGCGCGTCGTCCCAGACCTGCGCGGCATCCGGGTCACCGGCCGCGAGCAACTCCAGGACCTCGCGAGCTCCGTCCACGGTCCGCCCGGTGCGGGCGCCGTACCGGCGAGCCAGGGCGGCGGCGGAGGCGACGGTCTCGAGACAGCCCCACTGGCCGCAGGCGCACTGCTCGGCGGCGTCGCCATGCACGAACCGGGTGTGGCCGAGCTCACCGGCGTACCCATCGCCGCTGACCAGGGAGCCGTCGACCACCATCGCGGCCGCGATCCCGGTGCCGAGCGGGAGGAACATCGAGTTGGTGGTACCGGCCAGGGCACCGTGCCGGAGCTCGGCGTACCCGCCGGCGCGCACGTCGTGGGCGAGCACGACCGGCACGCCCTCGCCGATCGCAGCCGTCAGCTCGGCGAGCACCGGCGTCCCGACCCAGGCCAGGTTCTCGGCGCTGACCGTGCCGCTGGCGGCGTCGATGACACCGGGAACGACGACGCCGATCGCACGCACCCGGTGGCCGTCGGCGGTCGCCTTCTGGCCGAGCTCGACGACTGTTTCCAGCAAGGCGTCGAGCACGGCGCGGCCCCCAGCGTCCCGGGGCGTCGGCCTGGTCTCGCGGTGCAGCACGGCACCGTCCGCGGCGACCAGGCCGCACTTCATCCGGGTTCCACCGAGATCGACGGCAACCACGACTTCACAGGGCTCCACGGAGCGCCATTATGCAGCGTTACCCGGCAGTCCGAACATCCGTGAGCAATTCTTGGACGTCGCTGTCCAGACCACCGGTGATGCTGGTCCGGTTGCGTCCGAAGAGCCGCGGGCAGGGCGCCGCGGGTAATCGGCCGCCTCCGGATCAGGCGCGCAGGCCGCGGTCGAAGGCCGCGACCAGGAACGCGATCAGGTTCTCGGCCAGCTTGCCGGAGTCCTCCGCGTCCTGCAGGCCCGGTGCCCGCGACAGCGCCTGCGACTGGTGCAGGGCGAGCAGGCCGAGCATGTTCACGTACCCGAACGCGACGGAGTCCGGTGTCGCGTGCGGCAGTGCCGACTGCAGTGCGGCCAGGTACCGAGCCTCGATCGGGTCGGACTCGGCCGCGTACAGGTCGCGGATCCGCTGGCTCGGATCGAACGCGATCCGGCCGATGAACCGCGCCACCACGGCGCCCCGGTCACCCCGGCGCAGGACCAGGTCCAGCCCGGGCTCGATGAACGCCCGGATCAGCTCCTCCGGCGTCGGGCTGCCCTTGGCCTCGAGCTGATCGAGGCGGCGCCGGCGTTCGGTGTTGACCGGCGCCATCGCGCGCGCCACCGCCGCGCGCAGCAGCGCCTCCTTCGAGCCGAAGTGGTAGTTGACCGCCGCGATGTTGGCGGCTGCCGCGACCGTGATGGCGCGCAGCGACGTGCCTTCGTAACCCCCCTCGCCGAATCGTTGCTCAGCGACGTTGAGCAACCTCTCCCGGGTCGTTTCGACCGGTGTCTCCACAGAGTTCTCCTTCCCCCCGGCCACTGCTTGCTCAGGCACCCCACCTGCTCACTCGCCGTAGCCTGCAGTCAGCATAGTTCAAGCGGTCGTTTGAACAGGAGTACTCAGCTCAGTAATCTCCGAGAATTCCTCAGATTTCTCTGACACTCCTCATTTCCCGCCTGGATCGGTCTCACACCTGTGTATTTCACCGGCGGCCGGGTCGGTCCCGGCCAGTGGGACGCAAAGGTTTGTTTGGTCACTTTCTGTGGCAACGTGGCGCACCAACGGTGAGCGACTAGGGTGAGGCGGCATGTGGATCGCCAAGCGGTTTCAGGGCCCCGAGAGATCCGGCAACGGCGGTTACGTGGCCGGGCAGCTCGGGACTGCGCTGGCCGGCCTGATCGAAGCGGGGACCGTGCCGCAGGTGACCTTGCGGATGCCGCCACCCCTGGAGCGGGAGCTCGAGCTGGCCGCGGATCCGTCCGGTGCGCGGCTGACCGACGGCGAGTCGCTGGTGGCCGGCGCCGTACCGGTCGACTCCGGGTTTTTGGGCGACGCAGTAGTGGAGCCGGTGTCGGCGGAGGAGGCTCTTGCGGCCGAAGCGTCGTACAGGGGTCTGCAGAACCACCCGTTCCCGTCGTGCTTCGTGTGCGGTCCGGCCAACGAGGGTGGTCTGCAGCTCAAGCCCGGGCCGTTGGGCGACGGACGTACGGCCTGCACCTGGAAGCCGGCCGCCGACCTCGCGACCGGCGGCGACGGGCTGGTGGACGCGGTGTTCCTGTGGGCCGCGCTGGACTGTCCGGGCGGCTGGGCGATCGACCTGGAAGGCCGGCCGTCGGTGCTCGGCCAGCTGACGGTGTGCATCGACGCCCGCCCGCAGGTCGGCGAGGCCTGCGTGGCGCTCGGCCGCTACCTGGGCGAAGACGGCCGCAAGACGTTCACGGCCAGCACCTTGTACGACGCCGACGGCCGGATCCTCGCCCGCGCCCGGCACACGTGGATCGCTGTCGACCCGGCGCTCTTCAACTAACGCACCCGGGCCGCGTGAGCCCGGACCTTCGCACGGTTGCCGCAGGTCGCCATCGAGCACCAGCGCCGGCGACCGCGCGGATCGAGGAACAACCAGCCGCACGCCTCCCCTGGGCACTTCCGGACGTGCGCCTGGGCATGGCCGGTCAGCAGCTCGCCCGCGAGCAACGCCACGTTGTCGAGCGGCAGCGCCAGATCCTCCGGTAGGTCCCACGTCGCGCCCTCGTCGGTACGCACGAGCTGCCGTCGGCTGGATGCTTTCTCGACCACCCGGGCCACTGCTTCGAAGGCGCCACCGGTCGCCTGGCCGGTCAGGACGTCGTACAGGTCGGCCCGGAACTCCAGGGCGGTGTGCAGCCGGCGGGTCGCCTCGGCCGGCTTGCCGCGGGCTTGGTCGATCAGGCGCGAGACGGTCGCCGGCGGCAACAGGCCGACGTACGAGTTCCAGACCAGGAAGGCCTCGTACGACGTCAGCCACTCGGTCCGGGCCGGGCCACGGACGGTGGTCCAGTCGGACCGAGTGTTGACGAAGTCGAGCACCGGGTCCGCGCCGACCGGCCGCGGCAGGACGACGCCCTGCACGAGCTCGAGATGGGACGGCAACGCGGACACCGTTTGATCAGCGGTTCGGCTGGGAGGCCTGACCGGACTGGTTCGGCGGGGTGGTCTGGGCGGTGGTCGGCACCGGGATGCTGACGTTGCCGTTCTGGGGGATCACCATGAACTGGATCGAGCCCGACTCGATCGCGGTCTTCAGCAGGTAGCCCTGCGACCCCAGCAGCGCGACCTGCTGCTTGACCGACTGCAGCTCGACGTTGACCTGCTGGTTCTTCTGCTCCTGCGTCGCCTTCGCCAGCTCAGCCCGCTGCTTGGCCTCCAGGCCGTCGATGATGCCCTTGTCCAGCGGCGTCGGCTTCTGGATCGTGAACGACAGCTCGCCGCACGGGTTGTTCCCGGTGTACGACGGCCCGCAGAAGTAGTCACCGCCGACGGCAGCCGGCAGCAGCCGGGTGAACTCCTCGGCGGCGGCCTTCTGGAAGGCCGTCTTCTTCGCCTCGTTGTTGTAGAGCTCGGCCCAGCTGTAGTTGGTCGCGACGGCCGACAGCGCGCGGTCGATCTGCGGCCGGAAGTAGCTCTGCAGCATGTCGTTCCAGCCGTCCTCCTCGTAGGCGTCGGTCTTCAGGCCGATCCGCTCGTGGAAGGACTTCAGCGTCGCCTCGTTCCGGTTCAGGGTGAAGTAGACCTGCACCCGGACGCCGAGCCGGACGTTGTCCTTGCTGACCACGGTGACCTCGTCGGCGCTGTCGGTGTCCGCGCCGTCGCCGCCGATGATGTAGGAGCGCTGGTCGATCGGGTAGGCGTAGACGGTGTCGCCCGGCCCGATCAGCTTGTTCGTCGAACCCGGCGGGATGATCGACTTGAAGGCCTTGTCCTCGACCACGCCGCCGCCGTAGTGCAGGCCGATCTTGTTCGCGTCGGTGTCGGCGAAGTTGAAGATGTTGAACAGCACGATGACGAAGATCACGGCCAGCACCACGCCGCCGATCACCTTGCCCTTGACCCCGCCGCTGCCCTTGGCCTTCACCGCGGCCGCGGCGTTCCCCAGCTTTGCCATCAGTCGTCGAGCTCCTTGCGTTCTACCAGTCGCCGGACGTCGGCGAGGGTCAGGTCGGCGGTCACCGCGACGTCCCGCGGCACCGACGGGTGCGAGCTGAGCGTACGCAGGCCCTGCTCGGCAGCCGCCACCGCCCGTTCGAGCGCCCTGGCCTCGTGCAGCAGCGCCCGGTTCTCGGCGTGCAGCTCGGCCAGCGCCTGCTCTGCCCGGGCGGCCCGGCGGTACGACGCCCACGCGAACCAGCCGGTTCCTACCAGCAGGACCAGTGGAATCAGCCCGAATCTGATCATGGCCCGATTGTCGTTCATCCCTGGGCGAAAACCGGTTGAACGGGGGTCCGGCCGGCAGTAGGTTTTCGGTACACGCGAAGGGAGGTGGTCCAACGCATGAATTGCTATCGGACTCGTGAGGTGGCGGCGGGTTGACCGCCAACCACTAGTTAGTGGGACATGTGGTCGGCCAATCCAACGCCGCCACCGGGCCCGCGGGCAGTCAGGCCAGTCCGCCTGACCCAGGAGTTCGGCCACCCGGTCGGCTGCTGGAAGCGTCCGCGGGCTTCCTTATGCCTCCGGCACCGGGCAGTCTCATGCCTCCGGCACCGGGCAGTCCAGCCCGAGGGCCTGGCCGATCTCGAAGAGCTGGGCCTCGAAGTAGGCGCCGGCGTCCTCCAGCGCCCAGTGCAGCTGGCCGAACACCTCCATGCAGATCAGGCCGTACAGCCGGGTCCAGTAGTTCAGCGAAAGATAGATCGCGCCGGCCGGCATCCCATCGAAGTACTCCGACTTCCGGGACAGCTGCGCCACCAGCACCGGGCCGAGCTCCTGCTCGGACGGGTGCGGGAACGGCTTCTGGTGCCAGACCTGCGCGACCAGCGCCTTGAACACCGCCGCGAACCGCATCGCCGCCTGGTGGCCGGGAAGGTCCTCGTGCCCCTCGGCGTCCGGGTCCGGGATCGCGGTGCCGAACAGCAGCCCGAACTCGGCCGGGTGCGCGAGCGCCCAGTCGCGCAGACCGTTCGCGAGCAGGTAGAGCTGGGCGCCCAGGTCCGGGTCGGCCTCGTTCTGCGCCAACTCCATCAGCGCTGCGGTCAGCTCGTCGTACAGGTCGGCGATCAGGGCCTGGAGGAGTGCCTCGTGGCTCGGGAAGTACCGGTAGAGCGCGGGCGGGGTGAGGCCGAGCTCGCGGGCGACGGCGCGCAGGCCGACCGCGCCCACACCTCCGCTGACCAGCAACCGCCGCGCGGCGGCCTTGATCTCGGCCAGCGTCGCGGCTCGTTGGCGATCGCGCCGACTCGGTTCCACAGATTCTCCCTTGACAAGCGTGCCTACCGGGTCTCTAGAGTTAACACCGTTAACAGTTAACGGTGTTAACGCAGTCGCCCGCCGCTCAAATCTACGCCCTGGGGGAGAGTTTCGTGTTCGAGACGCTCGGCCGGTTCACCTATCGGCGCCGCCGCCTGGTGCTCGCCCTGACCGCAGTCCTCGTCGCCGTCGGCCTCGCCTGGGGCACCGGTGTGTTCGGCTCGCTGGCCAACGGCGGCTTCGACGCACCCGACACCGAGGGGCACCGCGCAGTCGCCACCATCGAGAAGGCGATCGGCCCGACCGGGACCGACGTCATCCTGCTGTACGACGGCGGCACGCAGACCGTGGCCGACCCGGCCTTCCGACAGGCGGTGGAGAGCCACCTGTCCGGGTTGCCGTCGACCGAGGTGACCGGCAAGCAGACGTACTGGAGCACACAGTCGCCGGTGTTCGTGTCCAAGGATCAGCACAGCACATACGCCGTACTGACGCTGGCCGGCGCGGACGAGGAAGCACGGCTCGAGACCTTCGACCGGATCGCCGACAAGTTGCGCGCGGCACCGGCCGGGCTGGACGTCAAGGTCGGCGGCGAGGTGGCGGTGTTCGAGGAGGTGAACACCCAGACCGAGCACGACATCGTCCGGGCGGAGACCATCTCGACGCCGATCGTGCTGGTGCTGCTGGTCGTCGTCTTCGGCGGCCTGGTCGCCGCCAGCCTGCCGCTGTTCGTCGGCGCGCTCGCCATCCTGGGCGCGTTCGTGCTGCTCCGCGGCCTGTCGCTGGTGACCGACGTATCGATCTTCTCGATCAACATCGTCACGATGATCGGGCTTGGACTGGCGATCGACTACGCCCTGTTCATCGTCACCCGGTTCCGCGAGGAGCTTGGCAAGGGCAATGACGTCGAGACGGCGTTGGCGGTGACGATGGCGACGGCCGGCCGGACGGTCGCGTTCTCCGGAATCACGGTGGGCGTTGCGATCAGCAGCCTGGTGCTGTTCCCGGTGATGTTCCTGCGCTCGATGGCGTACGGCGGGGCGGCCGCGGTGGCGGTCGCGATGCTGGCGGCGTTGACCGCGCTGCCGGCGTTGCTCGCCGTACTGGGGCATCGGGTGAACAATCTGCGGATCTTCAAGCCGAGGAAGGCTTCAGCAGAGCATGGCGCGTGGTACCGGCTCGCGCACAGTGTGATGAAGCGGCCGGTGCGGTACGTGGTGGTGCTGATTCCGGTGCTGCTGGTGCTCGGGATTCCTTTCCTGCAGGCGCAGCTGGGTGGGGTGGACCATCGCGCGCTGCCTGAGGGCGCGACCTCCCGGACCGTGACGGAGACACTGCAGCGGGACTTCGCCGGGGCGGGTGGGTCGGACATCTTCGTGGCGGTGCGGTTCGACTCGCCGCCGGCTGATCCGTCGGCAGCCTTGACCGGTTACGTGGGCACATTGCAGCAGATCGATGATGTCGACAACGTGCGGATCGGCGGCTACAAGGACGGTGTCGCCTCGGTGGTCGTGCGCACGCACTTCACCGGACAGGAGTTGCCCGCGCGGGACGTCGTACACGATGTGCGTGCCGTGGCAGCGCCGGCCGGGACCTCGGTCGAGGTCGGTGGTGAGACGGCGGCGGTGATCGACCTGCTGGATGTGCTGGCTGAGCGAGCGCCGTACATGGCCGGGTTCATCGTGCTGGTGACCTTCGTCCTGCTGTTCGTTGCCTTTGGCTCCTTCGTGCTGCCGGCCAAGGCGCTGGTGATGAACGTGTTGTCGCTGTCGGCCGCGTTCGGCGCGATGGTGTGGATCTTCCAGGACGGGAGCCTGTCCGGGTTGCTCGACTTCACCCCGGCCGGGTTCCTCGACGCCACCAACCCGGTGCTGCTGTTCGCGGTGCTGTTCGGGCTGTCGATGGACTACGAGGTGTTCCTGCTCAGCCGGATCCGGGAGGAGTACGACCGGACCGGCGACAACACCCAGGCGGTCGCGCTCGGGCTGCAGCGGACCGGCGGCATCATCACCAGCGCCGCGTTGCTGCTGATCATCGTGGTGGCCGCGTTCTCCACCTCGGGCATTGTGTTCGTGAAGATGATCGGGGTCGGGCTGGTGATCGCGATCGCCCTCGACGCGACCATAGTCCGGGCGCTGCTAGTCCCGGCGACGATGCGGCTGCTCGGCCGCCGGAACTGGTGGGCACCCGCCCCGCTGGTGCGGTGGTGGGAGCGGTACGGCTTCCGCGAGACCTCAGACCCTCAGGGCTGGAGCCGGGAGAGCTCCCAGCCATCGGAGTTGGTACGGCGGTAGGCCAGGCGGTCGTGTAGCCGGCCGGTCCGGCCCTGCCAGAACTCGAAGGCGTGCGGGTAGACGAGGTAGCCACCCCAGAAGTACGGGGTGGAGATCTCGGTGCCCTCCGGCCACTGCCGCTCGTACGACGCGTACTGCAGGTCGAGTTCCTCGCGGGACTCGACCGGCTGGCTCTGCTGCGACGCCCACGCGCCGAGTTGTGACTCGCGCGGGCGAGCGGCGAAGTACGCGTCGACCTCCTCGGTGGGGAGCTTGCTCACCGTGCCCTCGACGCGGACCTGACGCTCCATCGCGTGCCAGGGGAAGACGAGCGCACAGTGCGGGTTCGCGGCCAGGTCGTCGGCCTTGCGGGACTGCTGGTTGGTGTAGAACACGAAACCGCGGGCGTCCAGGCCTTTGAGCAGAACGGTCCGGGCAGACGGACGGCCGTCGGCGTCCGCGGTCGCCAGCACCATCGCGTTGGGCTCGGGCAGGCCGGCTTCGGTCGCTTGTCCGAGCCAGGTGCGGAACTGAACGATCGGGTCCGGGTCCACCTGGCTCTCGAGCAGTTCGCCGAGCTGGTAGAGGCGCCGCATCTCTGCAAGATCCACGCTCCGAGCCTACTGACTCAGGCTGCGCCAGGATCGCCCGACTCTTGTACGACGGAACGCCTTCCACAGCCGGTTGCGGGCCAGGCGCCGTACGACGGGGTTCTTCACCACACGTCGGCTGGTCTTGGGCGCAGGCGGGCTGCTGCGGACGATGACCGTCGGCCTGGGGGTGGCTGGTGGCAGGTGGCGGTTGACCTCGTCCAGGTGCTGGTCGAAGGTTGCCCGCCAGAGCGCCTGGTTGAGCGCTGCCTCGCCTGCCGCCGAGCTCGCTCCGGCTGTGGATGCCGCCCACAGCGTGCTGACTGCTTGCGGGTCGAAGCCGTCGACGTCGGCGATGAGCTCTGCGATGCGATCACGGTCCGGCGCGTCGGCCAGGCAGCGTGGTCGTGCAGGGGCTCGGCGTGGGGCCGGTTGAGGCTTGAAGAACGGGATGTCGGCCCATTCCGGGATCAGCCTTTGCACGAGCTGCTGGTGCAGGGCGTTATCGACGCGTTGCGCCGGGCTGAGGGCGAACGCGGCCCGCACGAACGACGGGACGAGCAGCGGTGACACGACTCCGCTGCGCTCGCCCGTCGTACCCCAGCGGCGCAGCCGTTCGACCAGGTAGAAGTAGTCGAGCATGGTCGCGTTCTCGATGCCGCCGTGCACGGCTGTGCGCAGTACCCGGTCGATCTGCTCGGCGACGGCGGCACGGGCGAGCGCGGCTGGACCGGCGGTCGGCATCAGCCGGGTCTGCAGGCGGTTGCCGAAGGCAGACACCTTGTCGTGCAGGGGGAGCGCGTCCAGCTGCAGCACGTCGGCGGGGTAGAAGTGGCCGTGGGCAACTTCTCCGCCGGCGCCGCCGATGGCCAGGTGGGCGACGGTGGCGAGGGTGGCCGGCGGGGCGTGGAAGAGGTAGCTGGCCGGGCGGAGTCCCTCGGCGTACCGGTGCCAGCGGAGCGCACGATCGACGAGTGGTGGCGGCGTGACCGGTCGCGGGTTGGCTGCGGACTTGATCGGCTGCGGCTTGGCGGGTGCCGGGGTCGTGTGCTCGACCTGGAAGGGCAGTGCTTGGACGAGTGTCTTGGCTACCTCCAGTTCGCCGGGGACTGCGTCGTAGCTGTTGAGCTTCAGGTCCACACCGGCCTTGAGGAACGCGGCAGCGACCACTCGGGAGTCCCGGCCGCCACTGAGGTCGACAGTCGGCGTGCCAGGCCACAAGCGGGCTACCGACCTCGCGACGTCCTGCAGTGCCTCGGCCGTCTCGTCCACAGTGTCCGGACTGTCGGTGGACCAGACGCTGGTGGTCTCGATCCGAGTGACTGTCTGCCTTCGGCTCCTGCCGTCGGCAACGATGTGCGTCGCCCCCGGTACGGCGAGCACCCCGTCGTACGGCGTGCTGTCGTCCATGAACCAGCCGCAGGCCGCGGCGTAGCTCCAGCCCCTTGGCGCGGCAGCGGCAGTCATGCCGGCGAACAGCAGTGCCGCGGCGGGGCGGTTGCTCCACACCCAGCCGTCTGCCAGTCGCAGCTGGAACAGCCTGCCGACACCGATGGAGTCGGTGAAGAGGTCCAGTCGCTCTTCGGCCGGGTGGAGCGCGGCCATGGTGAACGGTGGCGCCAACTCGAGGAAGCTGGCCGGGGTACGTCGTACTGCGTGGGCCAGCTGGGAAGGACCGTCGTACGGCGAGACGTCGCCGATGACACGTTGGTAGCCGAGCGGTGCGTGCAGGCTGGCTACGCGCAGATCGCTGGCGTCGTGCCAGGACGGCCAGAGACAGGTGGAGTCGTCTCGGTCCCAGACATGCAGGCCGATGGTGCTCGTGTCGTAGCCCTTGTGCGTGGCCTTCCGGTCCCAGAGTGCGTTGTAGTAAGCCTCGACTCGTGCGACTCCCGCCGCAGCCCTGGCGCCACTCTCCCCGTGGAACGCATAGGCGACCAATGTTTCCATGCAGAGCCAGATGCAGGCCCCGCGCAGAAAGTTATCGCGGTGGTTGCTGCTGGCCCGGGTGCCCGCCCGGCGGTTGCTGACCGTAGTGCTGCGGTTGCTGCTGACCGGGGAACGTCTGCCCGTGCTGCGGCTGCTGGCCCGGGTGCGGTTGCTGGCCCGGGTGTGGTTGCTGGCCCGGGTGCGGTTGCTGGCCGGGGTGCGGCTGTTGTTGCTGGCCGGGGTAGCCGCCCCACTGCTGCTGCGCCGGGTACGTCTGGCCGTACGCCCGGTCCTGCGCCTGTCCCTGGGCGGTCAGCAGCCGGTAGACCTTGGCGTCCGACGCCCAGCGCCGTACACCGACGATCAGGAGGACGACGCCGAGGAACAGGTACGTCCCGTCGAGCATCATGTACGGGAGCAGCCGCCGCGCCCCGGGCACCTCGAAAACCTTGACGATGTCGAAGGCCTGCCGCAGCGGGAGCAGCAGGAAGAGCAGCCCGAACAGGGTCATGAACGCGCCGGCGCCGGTCATCACCCCGGCGCCGATGGCAGGCACGGCCATCAGCACAGCGGCAACGACGGAGACACCCACCAACAGCGCGAACCAAGGCAGGGCACGGCCGAGGTCCTGGTCGAACATCGCGCCACGCAGCTGGCCGAGCTTCGAGGCGGCGTGCGACGTGCCGACCATGGTGACGTAACCGATGATGACCCCGAGAACGAGTCCGAGGCCGGGAATGGGCTTGGCAGGCATGCGCACGAGACTAGACCTCTGCAAGGTTCAGCCACCCGCGCTCGCGCGTCCCCGTCTCATCCCCCGGGCGGCGCCTGCTGGTGGCGACGTGCCGAGCGCGTCACAGATCTGTCCGGGGGTCGCCGCCGAGAACTATGCTGCCTGAGCGCCTACCAGTGCGCGCGGCGGCTGGTGGGCCGGGTGCGCTGACCACGAGGACGAGGGAGCCGCATGTCAGATCCGAGGACCGAGGTGCAGCACGGCCTGGAAGGCGTGGTCGCGTTCGACACGCAGATCGCCGAGCCGGACAAGGAAGGTTCGGCGCTGCGCTACCGCGGCGTGGACATCGAGGACCTGGTCGGCCGGGTGCCGTTCGAGAACGTCTGGGGCCTGCTCGTCGACGGCGCCTTCACCCCGGGTCTGCCGCCGGCCGAGCCGTTCCCGCTGCCGGTCCACACCGGCGACGTGCGGGTCGACGTACAGTCCGCGCTGGCGATGCTCGCACCCGCCTGGGGTCTGCGGCCGCTCTACGACATCGACGACGTACAGGCCCGTGAGGACCTCTCCCGCGCCGCGGTGATGGCCTTGTCGTATGTCGCCCAGGCGGCTCGTGGCATCGGGCAACCGATGGTGCCGCAACGCGAGGTGGACAAGGCGAAGACGATCACCGAGCGGTTCATGATCCGCTGGCGGGGCGAGCCTGATCCGAAGCACGTGAAGGCCGTCGATGCGTACTGGACCTCAGCCGCCGAGCACGGCATGAACGCTTCCACGTTCACCGCCCGCGTGATCGCATCGACCGGTGCGGACGTGGCGGCTGCGCTGTCCGGTGCTGTCGGCGCCATGTCCGGCCCGCTGCACGGTGGCGCGCCTGCACGCGTGCTGACGATGATCGAAGGTGTCGAGCGCAACGGCGACGCGCGTGCCTACGTGAAGGGCTTGCTGGACGCCGGTGAGCGGCTGATGGGCTTCGGGCACCGCGTGTACCGCGCGGAGGACCCGCGGGCTCGCGTGCTTCGTCGTACGGCGCGAGAGCTCGACGCACCGCGCTACGAGGTCGCGGAGGCGCTGGAACAGGCCGCACTCACCGAGCTGCGCGAACGCCGGCCGGACCGGGTGCTCGAGACGAACGTGGAGTTCTGGGCGGCCATCGTGCTGGACTTCGCCGAAGTACCGCCGCCGATGTTCACGTCCATGTTCACCTGCGCCCGCACGGCCGGGTGGAGCGCACACGTGCTGGAGCAGAAGCGCACGGGCCGCCTGATCCGCCCGTCTGCCATCTACTCCGGCCCGCCCACCCGTCCCGCCACATCCATCGAGGGCTGGAACCCCGACTGGGCTTAGTCAAACGCGCGCTGAGCTGGGCGACCTGCCGGTGCGCTGCTTGTACTGCCTGCTGAAGTACGGCACGTCGGTGTAGCCCAGCGCAGCAGCAACCTGCGTCACCGTCATCCCGGCCTCAGTCAGCAGCTGGTCGGCCCGGTCGATCCTCGCCTGGATGAGGTACTGCGCAGGCGACATGCCCAACTGCGCGACGAACCGTCGCGTGAACTGCGCCCGGGACAGAGCCGCCCGCCCAGCCATCTCTGCAACCGTCCACTCCCGCCCAGGATCCTGCCGGAGCTGCCGAGCGACCTCGTCGACCGCGGTGTCCGTCCCACTCCGGCCCGGGTTGTGCACCGCGTCCCAGATCATCCCCAGCAACTGCTCCAGACACAGTTCAGCCTGCCGCCTCCCCAACAGGTCGCCCCGCCGGTACCCCGCGTCGCAAGCCCGCGCCAGCACGCCCAGCAACTCCCGATCCACCACCTCGCCCCACCTCGCCGCCGGCGCCACCCCGTTGCCTGCTTCGAAGTGCATGCCGAAGACCAGCAGCCGGCGCTTGGGGTCGTGGCCGGCGGTCGGGGCGTCGCCAGGCGCGAAGACCGCGCAGATGCCTGGATGGAGCTCCTGCTCGGCCCCGTCCAGCTCCAGCCGCCCGCGGCCGTCCAGCACGCACCACAGCAGATGATCCGGCAGCGGCCGCGACACCCACGACCAGCTCGGCTCACAGCGCCAGAATGTCGGCGCCGACAGCAGCCGCAACGTCAGCGGTTCACCCGCCGCCAGTCCGTGCGTCAATAGTCCAACTCCTTGCGCCGATCCTCCGTGGTCCGAGCCGGGCCCCGGCTCGGAGAATTGCAGTGTCGGAAACAGAGTACGGCGATCCGGGACAAGTCACCGGCACTACTGCGGGAGTAGCGCATGAGCGTTTCGTACAAGGTCGAGGAGAACCAGGCCTCGACGTACAAGGAAGAGTTCGACCGCACCGGGTACACGCTGGTGCGTGGCCTGTTCAGCACGGACGAGGCCGAGCGGCTGCGGGACCACTACATGGAACTGCGGAAGCGTGGGTCGGACCCGCACGACTTCGCCGGCCACACTTCCGCGAACCGCGACCCGCTGCGCAGGTACCCGCGGATGGCGCAGATGCACCGCTGGGACGACGTCTCGCTGGGCTGGCTGACCGACGAGCGGATCGACCAGGTGATGGCGGCGCTGCTCGGCCGGTCGCCGTACGCGGTCCAGACGATGCTCTACTTCAAGCCGCCGGGCTCCCGCGGGCAGGCGCTGCACCAGGACAACTTCTACCTGAAGGCGGAGCCGGGGACGTGCATCGCCGCCTGGATGGCGCTCGACCGCGTGGACACGGCGAACGGCTGCCTCGAGGTCGTGCCCGGTAGCCACCGCTGGCCGATCCTGTGCACCGAGAAGGCCGACACCAAGATCAGCTTCACCGACATCACGGTCCCGCTGCCCGACCCCGACGCCGCCGTACCGGTCGAGATGGAGCCCGGGGACGTGCTGTTCTTCCACGGCGCCCTGGTCCACGGCAGCGCCCCGAACGTCACCACCGACCGCTTCCGCCGCGCCCTCATCGGCCACTACATCGAAGGCGAGGCCGAGCGCGTCGCGAAGTACTACCACCCGGCACTGCGGATGGACGGCAGTCCCCTGGAGCTCGAGGTAGCCGAAGGCGGCGGCGCCTGCGGCGAATGGACCGACACCCCCGACGGCCCTGTCATCACACTAACCGGCACCGAAACCACCACCCGCAAACACGAGTAACCCCCACCCGCCCACCCAACCGGGACGCCGACACCTCCCGCCGCACCCCAGCGCGCCTGCGCGGTTCGGTGTGTGCGTGTTGGGTGAGACCCTGGGTTGGGAGTCGGGGGCGGTGTGCGAGGATGGGGTGCGCTGACAGCGTCGTCGGCTCTGGAATTGCAGACGACGAAGGGAACGCTGGTGACCAGCGACATTCAGATTCCTGTAGAGCTCAAGCCCGCCGACGGCCGCTTCGGCGCGGGTCCGTCGAAGGTGCGCCCGGAGGCCGTCGCCGCGCTCGCGACCGAGGGCGCGAAGCTGCTCGGTACGTCGCACCGCCAGGCGCCGGTGAAGAACCTGGTCGCCCGCGTGCAGCAGGGCGTGTCCGACCTGTTCCAGCTGCCGGACGGCTACCAGGTCGTGCTCGGCAACGGTGGCTCGACCGCGTTCTGGGACGTCGCGACGTTCGGGCTGATCCGGGAGAAGAGCCAGCACCTGAGCTTCGGCGAGTTCTCCTCGAAGTTCGCCAAGGCCGCTCAGCTCGCCCCGCACCTGGGTGAGCCGAGCATCGTCAAGTCCGACCCGGGCACCCGGCCGGTCGCAGTCGCCGAAGCCGGCGTCGACCTGTACGCCTGGCCGCACAACGAGACCTCCACCGGCGTGATGGCGCCGGTGCAGCGGGTCGAGGGCGCCGACGAGGGCGCGCTGGTCGCGATCGACGCCACCTCGGGCGCCGGCGGCCTGCCGGTCGACATCAACGAGGTCGACGTCTACTACTTCGCGCCGCAGAAGTGCTTCGCCTCCGACGGCGGCCTGTGGATCGCCGTGATGAGCCCGGCCGCGCTGGCCCGGGTCGAGGAGATCACCGCGAGCGGCCGCTGGATCCCGGCGTTCCTGGACCTCGCCACCGCGGTCGACAACTCCACCAAGCACCAGACGTACAACACGCCGTCGCTGGCCACGCTGTTCCTGATGGCGGAGCAGACCGACTGGATCAACAACCAGGGCGGCCTGGCGTGGAGCGTCGCCCGCACGACCGACTCGAGCAACCGGCTGTACACGTGGGCCGAGAAGTCCGACTACGCCACGCCGTACGTCGAGGACCCCGACGCCCGCTCGCTCGTCATCGGAACCGTCGACCTCGACGACTCGATCGACGCCGCCGCAGTCGCCAAGACCCTCCGCGCCAACGGCATCGTCGACACCGAGCCCTACCGCAAACTCGGCCGCAACCAACTCCGCGTCGCCATGTTCCCCTCGGTCGACCCCGACGACGTAGAAAAGCTCACCCACGCCATCGACTACGTGGTCGACCGCCAGAAGTAATCACCACGCAAACAGCCGCCGCCCCCATCGGGCGGCGGCTGTCTCACGTGTGCGGGCAATGGCCCACCGAGCCGCTCGCGATAGGCGTGGGCCGAGCCGGCACCGCGCACACCCCGGACCCTCGCAAGACACATGCGCCGTACCGCACCCCGCACTCCAGGAACCCGCGAGACACGTACGCCGTACCCGCACCCCCGGACCCGCGAGACACGTACGCCGTACCGCACCCCGCGCACCCAGGAACCCGCAAGCGACGTACGCCGTACCCGCCTGCCGGCACGCCCAGGAACTTGTGAAAGGTCCGCATACCCAGGTGTCCGCGAGAGGCGTGCGCCGAGCCGGCACTCCGCACACCCAGGTCCTCGCAAGGGGCGTGCGCTGTACCCGCACCCCGTACACCGAGGTGCTTGCGTGGGGCGTGGGGCTGGGCGCGCGCCGGGCACGCTGAGGTGCTTGCGGGGGTTAGGAGTGGGAGCGGCGGTGGGGGGTGGGTGGGGATTGGCCGGTTAGGCGGGCGTTTTCGGCCATGCGGTCGAGGCGTTCGCGGCGGCCTGGGGGGAAGGTGATGATCGTGATGAGGAGGGCGAAGGCGGCGGCGCCGATCAGGATCCAGCGGAGGTTGTTGCTCTTGGCTGATTCGGTGCTCGAGTCGTTGCCGGTGCCCGGTTTGGGGGTGACGGAGGCGGCGGGCGGGGTGGCGGCGGCCTTCTTCGCGGGGATGGGGACCTGGTAGACGGGTGAGTCTGCGCCTTCGGTGCCGGCCAGGACCGTCTGGCCGTCCGGGCCGACTGCAACCGACTCGCCTTGGGAGGCGGAGACGGTGGCGCTCGCGACCAGGGTGGGGGGTTCGCCCCAGGCGATGGTGGAGATGCCGGTGTAAGTCCGCAGTACCACTCGCTGACCGTCCGGGAGGAAGGTGCCGTCGGTGAAGGTGCCGGCCGGGGCGGGCGCGAGTTTGGTGAGCTCGTTGGTGCCCTGGCGGGACGGGGCAGGCGGGGCCGCGTAGATCGAACCGGCGCCCTTCGAGGACTTCGTGACGATGAAGAGCTGGTTCGTACCGGGCTCGACCAGCAGGGTCTCGGCGTCGTGGGCGCCGTCCGGGTAGGTGAAGTCGTACCGGTGGTAGGTCACGTTGGTGTTGTCGGCGAGGTCGGCCGGTTCGGGGATCGTGTAGATCTCGATCTGATCCCGGTTGCCCTTCGCGTCGCCGATGTCGGCGATGTAGATCGTGCCGTCGCCGTCCACAGCAACTGCCTCGACGTCCTGCACGTCCGCCTTGAAGCCGAGCACCATCCGGACCTTGCCGGTGTTGTCCACGCCGAACACCCGCGCGCGGTCGCCGGAGTCGTTCACCGTCCACCACAGGTCGTACTTCTGGCTCTTCGCGAGGCCGGACGACTCGGTGATCCGCTCGTCGCGCATCGTGAAGTACTTCTTCACCCCTGGCGACGGATCAGCCGCAGGTGCCTGGACGGCGGAGGGCGGTGACGCCGCCTGTCCGGTGGTGGCCGCAGGCGCGAGAGCTGAGGCTCCGGCGGGAAGAGCTGTGCCGGCAAGGCTGAAGAAGCCAGCCGCCAGGAGGGCGAGGCCAGCCCGGATCCGCATCAGGACCCCACCTCCGCACCGGGACCATCGGCGGGGTTGGGGGCAGATCCCGCCGCAGCAGGCGTGTCAGCCGAGGACGAGGCCGCGGATGCACCGACACCCGAGGGCGCCGCCGGGGTGGCCGAGGGCTCGAGGAGGAGTTGGGCCAGGTGGGGGGTTACGTGCCAGTCGGTGGTGAGGGACTGGTATTCGGCTGCGAGGTCGGGGGTGGGGTGGGCGCCGGTTCGGGCGGCTCGGAGGAGGAGGTTGCGGGGGGTGTGCTGGCTGTCCACGAACTGCACTACCTCCACCCGGTATCCGACCTGTCGCAGGACCGCCGCCCGGAGGGTATCCGTCAGGACGTCGGCAAATCGCTCACGAACGATGCCATATCTCGTCATCAGCGCATAAGGCGCCGGTGGTGTGACGCCTTTGAGCTGCTTTTGGATGTCGTGATGGCAACACGGAGCCGCAAGCACCAGCGGCGCCTCCCAGCGGACCGCTCGGGCCAGGGCGTCGTCCGTGGCGGTGTCGCAGGCGTGCAGCGCCAGTACGACGTCCGGGCGTACGTCGAGCTCCGCGTCCTGGATGGTCGCGTCGACGAAGCGCAGGTGCTCCTGCCAGCCGAGCGCCGTCACGACCCGGGTGTTGCGCTTGCGCGCCGCCGGGTTGTGGTCGATGCCGGTCATCCGTACGTCGTGACCGGCCGCGGTCAGCAGGTGGTAGGCCGCAAACGTCAGGTACGCGTTACCGCAGCCGAGGTCGACCACCTCCAGCGGCCTGCCGGTGGCGATCCGACCCGCGGAGATCGCCTCGTCGAGGGCCGGCGCGAGCTGCTTGCAGAACTCCTCGACCTGCTTGTACTTCGCCTGCCGGGACGGCTTCACCCGGCCGTGATGGTCGCTGATCCCGAGCTCGATCAGGAACGGCGCACTCGGCTCGAGCACCCGCTGCTTCACGCGGTCGTGGCTGGTCGTCTGCTCCCGGCTGTCCGACTGCCGGTGCAGCAACTCCTTGCCCTTCTTCGTGTACCGCAGCCGAAGCGTCTCGGTCGTCGTCTCGACGTGCCACGTCCCGTACGGGAGGTCCAGCAGCTCGTCGACGGCCTTCTCGACCTCCGGTCCGGCGACGTTGCGGGTGTGCGCCTGGCGTTCGTCGTACTCGGTGATCTGCAGGTGGCGGACGTCCTTGAGGTCGACGTAGCGGAGCTCCACGCGCTGGTAAAGCGGTGGTTCCAGCCCGCGGCGGCGGCCCGAGGCGACCGCGCGAACGAGGCCGGTCTGGTCCAGCAGCGCGGGACGGATCACGTCGCGCACGCCGGACTCCGCTCCGGAACCGGTGGCCGGCTCGCCGGAGCTCCGATCCGGATCCACGTCTGACTGCATCGCGCCATTGTCCCCGACCGCTTGGGTCGATCACAAAAGGGTCTCGCCCGACCCCGCACAGCTACCCTGCGTCACTCGAGTTTCTCGTCCTCCTTCAGCAGCCCCAGGCTGCGCAGGCGGGTGGCGATCCCGCCCTGTTGACGCCCCAGGGCTTCGACCAGCTCGTCCTTGGTCGCGCCGCCACGGAAGAGCTCGGCCAGGGTCTGCTCCTCCTCGGCGGACCAGGGGCGGAACGCGTTCGGGTGGTTCTTGCGGGCCGTCTTGATCCGATGGGTCATCGAGCGCGTGTCGAGCAGCTCCAGGGACCGGATGCGCGCCTGGCGGTGCCTGCCGACCTCTTCGCCGTCGCGCCAGAACACCACCACGCCGTCGTCGAACGTCATCAGCTCGGCCGGGACGTCGCAGTAGTCGTCGGCCTCGAGCATCACACGCATCATGGCTGGTTCTCTCCGTTTCGTCGGACGGTCCGGCGGCCACGGCGGCACATCCGGTCCCGTTTCTCGACAGAGAAGATGCCGCGATCCCACCCCCGCCCGACCACCGATTCGCAGCCTGTGGACAACCAACCGCACAATCAGTTTGCAAAATCTCTTTGCAAACCGTCTTTGCAGTCCTACTCTCGGACTCATGAGCGACGACGAACCCGCAGAGGCCGCGCTGATCGGCGGCAAGACAGTCCGCCTGGACCGGCACCTGATCCGGGCCCTCGCGCACCCGATGCGAAACCGCATGCTCGGACTGCTGCGGATGTACGGCCCCCAGACGGCCACCACGCTGGCCGGCCGGCTCGGGGTGAACACCGGTGCCACCAGCTACCACCTGCGGCAGCTGGCCGAGGCAGGCCTGGTCGAGGAGGACGACACCCGCGGGAACGCGCGGGACCGGTGGTGGAAGTCGGCGCACCAGGGCACGGCGTTCGACGCGGCCGAGCTGCTCGACCAGGAGCCGGAGCTGACGCTGGGCTTCCTGCACGGGATCGGCCAGACGTACGCGGAGAACATGTTCGGGTTCATCGACGCGATGCAGACACTGCCGCCGGAGTGGCGCGACGCCAGCATGCTGTCGGACTACATGTTCCACCTCCGCCCCGACGAGCTGAAGGCGATGCTCGCGGAGGTGACGGCGGTGTTCGAGAAGTACAAGACGCCGGACCTCACCGCTCCGCTGCCTGAGGGCGCCGAGCAGGTATCGGTCCAGATCCAGGCGTACCCGCGCGAGACCCGGTAAGGCGAGGTACGACGTGACGTCCGCAGAAGCACGTGGAGACCGGGCACCGCTGGTGGCGTTCCTGGTCGCCAACGTGGTGTCGATCTGCGGCACCCGCGTCAGTGCGATCGCGATCCCCTGGTTCGTGCTGACGACCACGGGCTCGCCGTTCAAGACCGGTGTGGTGGCGCTGGCGGAGATGGGCCCGCTGGTGCTGTCCAAGGCGGTCGGCGGACCGATGATCGATCGAGTCGGGCCGCGACGGATCAGTGTGATCGCGGACACGGCCAGCACCGGTGTGGTGGCGCTGATCCCCTTGCTGCACACGATGAACGCGTTGTCGTTCCCGCTGTTGCTCGCGCTGGTCGCCGTAGCCGGGGCACTCCGCGGGCCAGGTGATGCCGCCAAGGCAACGCTCATCCCGGACATCGCGCACGCCGCGAAGGTGCCATTGGAACGCGTGACCGGCCTGGAGAGCACGACCGAGCGACTGGCCGGGTTCATCGCGTTCGCTGTCGCCGGCGGGCTGATCACTCTGGTCGGCGAGGTCAACGCGCTGTGGATCGACGCGGCCTCGTTCGGCGTGTGCGCCGTACTCATCTACCGCTGGATCCCCAGGAAGCACGAGAAGGCCGACCGGCAGGACGACGGGAGCTACAAGGAGCGGCTGCTCGACGGCTGGCGGTTCCTCAGCAGGGACAAGCTGATGATGCCGCTTGTCATGATGATCGCGGTGACCAACCTGCTCGACGCTGCGGTCGGCGCCGTACTGCTGCCGGTCTGGATCAAGGAGCACGGCTTCGGGCCCGGCCACACCAGCCTGATCCTCACGTCGTTCGGAGTGACCGCGACCCTGTTCGCCCTCGTCGCGTCAGCAGTCGGCGATCGCATCCCGCGCAAGCTGGTCTTCACGGTGGCGTTCCTGATCTGCGGTGCGCCGCGGTTCGTGGTGATGGCCTTCGACGCGCCCGTGTGGGTTGTGATGGCCGTGTACGCCGTCGGCGGTGTCGGAGCCGGTTTCATCAACCCGGTGCTGGGTGCGCTATTCATCGAGCGCATCCCCAGGCACATGCTGGGCCGGGTCAGCTCGCTCGCCGACTCGGTTGCGTGGCTCGGCGTACCGCTCGGTGGCGTTGTGGCCGGTGCGGCGATCGCAGGCGTCGGTCTGGTGCCGGCGCTGCTCGCAGCCGGCGCGGTGTACTTCGTCGCGACCACGTCCCCGCTGTTCTTCGGCCGCAACGAGAGCTGGAAGGCTACACAGGATCCGACGGGTCCTCGGGGAACGGCGGCCGATTCGGATCCGGTGGCAGTCCCCACGTCTTAGCCTTCTTCGCCTCGGTCTCCTTGCGACGCAGCCGGTCCCGCTCCGCACTCAGCAGGCCGAGCAGTGCGAGGTCGAGCAGCATCCCGCTCACCGCCGCGAACTGCGTGCCCGCGAACTGGAACACCTGCGTGACCAGCAACGACACCAGCACCGCCAGTTCGAACAAGCGGATCGCACGGACCCTGTTCCCCTTCCGCAACTGCAGTCCGCCGCGCAGCGTGAAAGAGGCCGACAGCAAGCTTCCTGCCGCCACCCCAAGGACCGGCAGGTCCGCGGCCAGCCCGTCGTCGAACCGGAGCCCGGCGGCGATGGCGGGCGCACCGATCGCTTGGATGACCAGTACGGCGACTGCCACCCGAGGCGCGAGTGGATGCGTGGCCAGCCGGTCGAACCCACGCTGCAACGCCTGCCACGCGGCGTCGACCGGAGCGGCGAGCTCCACCTCGTCGGCCGGGCACGCGGCCAGCAGCTCCCTGGTCTCGCGGCGACCGTCGACGTCCAGGCTGACCTGGCGAAGCTGCTCCGAGGCCTTGGCCAGCCGGCGCCGCGACAGGCCGCCTGCGACCCCTTCGACGGCGTGGTCGACCACGTTGGCCAGCTGCTCCCGTTCGTCGATCGGACGGCGGGTGGTGAGGAACCGGCTGCCGAGCACGATCAGCACGAAGACGACGTACACGATCGCCGCGGTCGGTTGGTAGAAGTAGTTGTTGTCCGAGGTGACGAACTTCCCGACCTCGTCGATGAACAGGCCGAAGCCGACGCCACCGATCAGTGCCGCCGCGGGCCGCACGACGGGGCCGACGTACGCGAGCAGCAGGGAGATCGAGACCAGCATCAGCAGGCCGCCCGGGAGGACGTGGGCGATGTGCAGGCCCTTGCCGCCGATCTGCGGGTAGCCGCTCAGGCCGAGGAACAGGCGGGTGATCAGGACCGTCGCCACCCCGGACACCACGAAGGTGGTCAGGTGCTCGGCGGACCGGACGTTGCGGACCAGCCCCGCCCGCATCAGGTACGGCGACCGCGCGCCCGTGGTGCCGGTCATGGGGCCTCCCGGCCTGGACTGAGGAGTGGAGGGAGCGCAGCGACCGGAGTGACGAGGGAAGGCCGGGAGTTCCAGCCCCATGACCCGCCGCGCCGGAGGCGTGGCATCAGTACAGTCATGCGGCCCTACGTTAGTTGGAGACGTGTCAGCGGACGAGGGCGGCGATGACGACCATGGCGACCAGGGCGGCCAATACGAGCGAGGTCACCAGTCGGCGCGTGCGGGGGTCCACTCCGCCAGATTAGTGGACCCCCAATGAATAGTTGCCCACCAGGACACCCGACGGGTCCACCCGCTGTTTGATCGCGCGCAGGCGGGTGAGCTCTGTGGCGCTGTAGCTGTCGTGGAGAGTGTTCCAGGAGGACGAGCCGGTGGGCGGGAGCTTGCCGGCGCGCCACGGCGCCATGGCCTCCTGCAGAGCGGTCAGTGCCTGCTCGGTCCCCTCGGGCGAAGTCACACTGGGTTCGTGAAGTCTTACCACGCGAAGTTCGCGCGATCGGCACCGACCTCGGCGCGTTCGGGTGGTTCAGCGAGGGCTGACCAGTGGCTCGGGGCGGTGGACGCCGCGCGGGCGGTAGCCGACGGCGTCGGACAGGCCCAGGTAGTCCGAGAGCAGCCAGATGATGGACAGCCACATCTCGGTGCCCTGCAGCCCGGGGATGGCGCGGTCGTCGGTCCCGTCCGGCGCGAACGCGAACCCGGCGCCGTCGACCCAGCGATCCAGGATGCGGGTGAGCTGATCCTCGGCCCACCGGGTGCCGTCGGCCCGGCCCACGTCGGTCTGCTTGCCGGCCAGCCAGAGCGGGTGGATCACGTCCAGCACGTTGCACGCGTTGTAGCCGTCGCCGCTGAACATCCGCCGATCGTTGCTGTGAGCAAGCACCGTCTTGACCGCCTGCTCCGGGTACGGCAACGGCAACCCGAACTGCGCGTACGTCCCGCGCGTCAGCCGGTAGAAGCCGTTGACGACCTGCAACCAGCCGTCGTCCGGATGCTGCCGGCCCCACATGCCGGTCGCGGGATCGACGCGCAGCAGGAGCCACCCCATCAAGGTCTCCAACGGGCCTGATTCGCCATGATCCTTGAGGTTCCGGGCCAACGCGGTGCCGAGGGCATCGATCCCCGAACCGGACGACCAGGCGTGCCGCTCCCACGGCAGCTTGTCGAGCTCCTCGGGTGTGAAGTCGGTGGTGATCGGGTGCTCGAAGCTGCTGTCCAGCACCTGCAACGCGTAGCCGACACAGAGCACGTGATAGCTCGCCGGGCCTTGCAGGACGGACAGTTTGTCATCCGCGGGTACGTCGATACCGGCATCCGCGAGGTCTCCTGGTGAGACCAGTCCGGTCGCGGGATCCTGACGATGACGCAGGCGGCGGACCAGGTCGTCGCGCGTGTGTCCTTCCGGCGTACGTCGTACCAGGACGTCTGCGATCTCGATCGCGTCGCACCACGGGCGGATCGCGGGCTCGTGCCCGAGACCGGGGCGGTCGACGAAACGCTCGCCGTCCCAGCTGTGCTTCAGTACGTCGTCCACCTGCTCGCGAGCCTTGGCCGTGAAAGCAGCGAGTCGCTGGGAAAGGCTGCCCGACCGGACCGTGGATTCGCCCGAGCGGGAACGCAGTACGCGCGCCGGGTTGCCGGCGGCAATCGTGTTGGCGGGGACGTCCTTGGTGACGACCGCGCCGGCGCCGATGATCGAGTGCGGGCCGATGGTGACGCCGTCCAGGACCGTCACGTTCGAGCCGATCCAGACGTCGTCGCCGATCGTGATGCCGAGTGCGGTGTGCTTCTGCCGGAAGATCGGCTCTCCCGGTGCGGTGCCGTGGTTGAACGCCAGCAGCGACGTGTGCGCCCCGATCCGGACACCGTCGCCGATGGTGATCCGGCCGCGGACCACCGAGAACGGGTTGATCGTGGTGTCCGACCCGAGCGTGATGTGCCCGGTCACGTACGCGTGCGCCGCGATGTACGACCGCGCCCCCATCCGGAGCTCGTCGCAGTACACGGCCGCCGACTCCGCGACGTACACGTCGTCGGCCAGCGCGAGCGACCCACCGAGCCGCTGCTGCCGCTCGGCCTGGCGCTTGCGCTCGTCGTCGGAGCCGATCCGGGCGTACTCCCAGGGCAGGAAATCCAGTCGCAGCGGTTCACCATAGGTCATGGGAAAACGCTATCCAAACCTTGGGATCACCGCTACCCCGGAAAAGTCGCTGCTACTCTCTCGGCTGTGCGGGGTACCAGGCAGACATGACGATACCCGGATCCTTGGCCGGCGGGGACAACCCCGACGACGGTCCGGCGAGCAGTGGCGGGCGCCGGCGAGTCACCATCAGTGACCTCGCACGCCGTCTGCACATCTCGAAGGCGTCGGTCTCGTACGCGCTGAACGGCCGGGCCGGTGTCAGCGAGGAGACCCGGCAGCGGGTGCTCGACCTGGCCGAGGAGCTCGGCTTCCACCCGAACTCGGCCGCCGTCGCGCTGTCCGCGAGCCGGACCCGGACGATCGGCATCGTGATCGCGCGCGACCCCGCGCTGATCTCCACCGAGGCGTTCTACATGCGCACCCTGGTCGGCATCGAGCAGTACCTGAACGAGGTCGACTCGTCGCTGCTGCTCCGGCTGACGGGCGAGCACGGCGAGGATCTCGACGTACTGCGGAGATGGTCCCGGCAGGGGCGGGTGGACGGGTTCATCCTGTTCGACGAGCACGACGACGACCCACGGATCACGCTGCTCAAGGAGCTCGGGATGCCGTGCGTGGTGGTCAGCTCCAACGACCCCGACGACCAGGTCGGCCGGCTGATCAGCTCGCCGGTCGAGACGGTCACGCTGCTGCTCGACCACCTGGCCGAGCTCGGGCACCGCGACATCGCGCACATCAGCGGGCCGTTCACCTTCGTCCACGAGCAGCTGCGGGTGCGGATGCTGGGCGAGGGGGCCGAGCAGCGCGGGATGACGGTGCGGCACGTCGAGGGCAGCTACCGGTACGACGACGGCGCCGAGCTGACCCGCCGGTTGCTCACGGACCCGAACCCGCCGACCGCAATCGTGCTGGGCAACGACCTGATGGCGGTGGCCGCGCTCCGGGTGGCGATGGACCTCGGGACCGCCGTACCGGGTGAGGTGTCGATCCTCGCCTGGGACGACTCGCCGCTGTGCGAGCTGGCGCGGCCGGGGATCACCGCGATCGACCAGAAGACGATGGAACGCGGCCGGGCCGCCGCGGACCTCCTCCTCCGCGTCGCCACCGGCGACCCGGACCTCCACGAGCAGGCCCCGGCCGGCGAGCTCCACCCCCGCGAGTCCTCGGGTCCCGCCCGCCGCTGAGGGGTTACCCCCGCCGAGGGGTTGCCCCCTGCGCTCGCGCCCCGGCCGCCGCTAAGGGTTGCCCCCTCAACTCGGGGGTTGCCCCCGAAATTCCCAGTGGGCAACCCCCCACCTCAGTGGATATCCCTCGAGGTCGGAGGTTGCCTCCGGAGGGGCGAGTTTGAAGACTCTGTGAAATCGGGTGGTTTCGGAGGGTGTTGGATTGCGTCGGGCGCCTCGGCCAAGGTGGTTGCGAGCGCCTTCGTGGGGGCGCTCGAAGGAACTGTCATCGCCCTTGCCGGGCAGGTGCCGCACGACGAGCAGTACGCCGTTCGCGCGGTTGCCGGTGTGTTGAGGATTTCTCTGGAGGGAGAGCAATGAAGCTGCCGAAGTCCGCGTACACGGATCCGCCGTGGCGGATGCACGAGATCGATGAGGGGTTCACGGTCGAGGATGTCTGGGCGTTGCCGACGCCCGGCGGTCCGGACGACTTCCCGAGGCTGCTGCGGATGATGTCGGGTGGGGACACCAGTGACAACCCGTCCTGGATCGCCCGGACGCTGTTCGCGATCCGCTGGAAGCTCGGCGAGTGGTTCGGCTGGGACAGCCCGGAGGCGAAGGTCGGCTCCCGGGTGGCGACCCTGCGCGACCGGCTGCCGGCCGACCTGCGCGACGGCCCGGCCGGGCCGGAGTTCGACAAGCTCCCGTTCAGCTCGGTGTTCCTGACCAAGGACGAGTTCGCCGCCGAGATGTCCAACAAGACCTGCCACGCGGTCATGCACCTGACCTGGGTCCCCGACGGCAGCGGCGGGTACCACAGCCAGATGGCCGTCCTGGTGAAACCGAACGGCCGGCTGGGCGCGCTCTACATGGCCGCGATCCTGCCGTTCCGCCACATCCTCGTCCATCCCCCGCTGCTCAAGGGCATCGACGAGGAGTGGGCGAATCAGGCGAACAACTTGCCACCGCGGTCGCGACCGCGGTGGCAACTCCGGTCCAGACCAGTTTGAGTCGATCCCGGTGCCCGGACTTGACCAGGAAGGTGGCGAGGAGGAGCTAACCTAAGAACTCCCATTCGCCCACTGTGGTGTACGCCGCATTGCGTCCCGGGCCCTCGCCGAGCCGGGACTCGATCAGCTGCAGGCTCCCCGCAGTCCACGACGGACCGTCGTACGTGTCGAAGATCCGGACCCACCGGGTCGCGTCGACCGGCCGGCGCAACCGGGCCAAGGTGACATGCGGGGTGAACTTCCGGCCCTCCACAGTGACGCCGGCGCGGTTGGCCGCGGCCCGCGTGGTCATCGCCAGGTGCTTGAGCGACTCGGTGTCGTCGCGCACCCCGGCGTACAGCACCCGGGCGTCGGGCACGCCCGGGAACGCGCCGGCTCCGGTGAGTTGCAGCTCGAACGGCGACTGCCGTTTGGCGGCCCGCTCCAGCCGCTCCCCGAGCTCGTCGGTCTTCCAGTCCGGCACCTCGCCGAGGAAGGCCAGCGTGATGTGCCAGTGCTCGTCCGTGGCCCACCGGATGTCGTCATCCGGATGCTCCCGCCGCGGCTCCACGAACTCGCTCAGATCCTCCACAACGTCAATTGGTGGCACCACGGCCACGAACAATCGCATCCAGAAATCGTATCCGTGCGCGAAACTGCTTTTGTGGATGAGCTGAAGCTGCCGTCGCCGTGCGTGGTGATCCTGGCCGGGCCGGGGGCGTCGGGGAAGTCGACGTGGGCGGCGGAGCGGTTCGCTGCGGAGCTGATCGTGTCGAGTGATCGGCTGCGGGCACTCGTGGGGGCCGGGGAGGACGACATCGCGGCCAGTGCGGATGCGTTCACGTTGCTGGAAGAGGTGGTGCGGCAACGAATCGGGCGTCGGCTGACGACCGTGATCGACACCCTCGGGCTGGACCGGGAGCGGCGGTTGCGCTGGCTCGGGCTGGCACGGGACGCCGGGATGCCTTGTGTTGCGGTGGGTTTCGACACTCCCGCGGCCGAGTGCCGCCGGCGGAACCGGGAGCGAGCCAAGCGGATCCCGGCCGATGCGCTGACCTCGCAGTTGCGATCCTGGACCGCGGCGAAGCAGGAGTTGCCGACCGACGGGTACGACGACGTGCTCGAGCCGGCCGTGGTTCGCGTCGTACCGTCGGCGTTCGTCGAGGCGGGAGCGGCGGCGCTTCGGCAGGAGGAGACGCCGACCGGGTTGCGGTTCGGGCTGCAGTTGAGCAGCTACACCCACAAGGCCGGTCGGACGGGCACCGCGAGCTGGATCCGGGAGGTCGCCGGCCGGGCGGAGGCTGCCGGTTTCGACGCGATCTACGTGATGGACCACTTCCGGCAGATTCCGCAAGTGGGGCGGGCCTGGGAAGACTTCCTGGAGAGCTGGACGACGCTCGGGTACCTGGCCGCCTGTACGTCGCGGGTGCGGCTCGGGACGCTGGTCTCCGGGATCACCTACCGGAACGTCGCGCATCTGGGGAAGATCGCCGCGACGCTCGACGTACTGAGTGGTGGGCGTGCTGTCTGCGGTGTCGGGCTGGCGTGGTTCGAGCAGGAGCACAAGGCGTACGGGTGGCCGTTTCCGTCCGTACCCGACCGCTATCGCCTGCTCGAGGACGCGTTGCAACTGCTGCCGATTTTGTGGGGACCAGGTAACAAACCGTTCCACGGCAAGGTGCTCGACGTGCCGGACACCACCTGCTATCCGCGACCGCTGCAGGAGCGGTTGCCGTTGCTGGTCGGCGGAAGCGGGCCGCAGACCTTGCGGTTGGCGGCACGCTACGCCGATGCCGTGAATGTGTTCGGCGACGTCGCGCAGGTGCGCAAGCGGGTCCGCATCGTGCGGGAACTCAGCCACTCTGTGGAGCTGACGCATCTGTCCACAACCCTGGTGGGCAAGGACCACCGGGACGTCGACGAGCTGGTCGGCAGGCTCCGCCCCCGCAACCAGGACCCGGCTCGCTATGCCGCGTCGGTCAACGCAGGGACCGTCGCCGACCAGATCGGGCGCTTCCGCGAACTGTCCGAGGCCGGGGTCGCCGAGGTGATGATCAGCGTCCCCGACCTCGACACCCTGGAGACGGTCGGCGAGGTGATCTCAGCTTTTCGGCTTTAGGTCACGACCTAAGTCCAGCTTGAGCAGGGCGTTCTCGATCAGCTCGGACATGGCGGGGTGGATCCAGTACTGGTTGCGGGCCATCGAGTAGGCGTCCAGGCCGAAGCTCATCGCCTGGATGACCGGCTGGATCACCGACGACGCCTGCGGGCCGATGATGTGGCAGCCGATGATCTGGCCGGTGTCGGCGTCGGCCAGGATCTTGGCGAAGCCGGTGGTGTCCTCCATCGCCCAGCCGTAGGCGATGTCGGCGTACTGCTGGCGACCGACGACGTACCGGATCCCGCGCTCGCGGGCCTGCTCCTCGGTGAGGCCGACGGCGGCGACCTGCGGCGAGCTGAAGACGGCGTGCGGGACGAAGCGGTGGTCGGAGGTGATCCGGGCGTCCGGGTTGAGCAGGTTGTGCTTCACCACCCGCGCCTCGTGGTTCGCGACGTGCTTCAGCTGGTGTGGTGACGTGACGTCACCGAGCGCGTAGATGCCGTCGACGTTGGTCTGCTGGTACTCGTCGACGACCACCCGCTGCTCGGCGTCGACCACGACACCGGTGGCGTCCAGGTTCATCGTGTCCGAGTTCGGCGTCCGGCCGACGGCGACCAGGACCTCGTCGACCACGAGCTCGTCGACGCCGTTCGGGCTGAGCATCTCCAGCGCGATCGAGCCGTCCGCCTGCCGCTTCGCGCTGACCGTGTCGTGGTCGAGGCGGACGTCGTACTTGCCCTGTGCGATCTCGGTGTACCGCTCGGCGATCTCGGTGTCCTCGTGCCGCATCAGCAGCCCGGAGCGGGCGATCAGCGTGACCTCGACGCCGTACGACGAGAACACGTGCGCGAACTCGGCCGCGACGAAGCCGCTGCCGATGATGCCGAGCCGGCGCGGCAGCTCCTCGATCCGCATGATCGTGTTCGAGGTGTGGTAGCCGACCTCCTCGAGACCGGGGACGAACGGCACGATCGGCCGGCTACCGGTGGCGAGCACGAACTGGTCGGCGGTGAGCGTGCTGGTCGAGCCGTCCTTGCCGTCGACGGTCAGCTCCTTGTCGCCGGTGAACCGGCCGGTGCCGTCGTACACGGTGACGTTCGCGTTGTCGGCGTGGTGGTGCCGGTACTCCGAGCCGCCGGCGGCGATCGGGTCGATCCGGCCGAAGATGCGGTCCCGGATCGCGGGCCAGCGGACCCCGTCGAGCGTCTCGTCGACGCCGTACCGGGAACTGACCGACGGCGTCGCGGCCAGGTCGGCGGTGTGGACGAACATCTTGGTCGGGATGCAGCCGACGTTCAGGCAGGTGCCGCCGAACGTGTCGCGCTCGACGATCGCCACCTTCCAGTCCGTGAACCGCCGGTTCACGATGGTGTTTCCCGAACCGGTCCCGATGATCACCAGGTCGTAATGAGTCACACCTCATTCTGGACCCGTCCGTGCGGGATCATGGGGACGGTGTCAGGCAGTGAGTTGGTGAGCAGCAACGGAACGCTCGGATGGGACGGATTCGGGACGCTCCGGATCCGGTACGACGTGTCCACGGCCGGGCTGGGGAAGCTCACCAGATCGCTGCGCACCCGGCTGGGTGAGCGGACTGTTCCGGTCGAGGCGTTGCAGGGCATCGGCCTGAGCATGAGTCCAGGGGCTCCGGTGGTCAGTCTCGAGCTGCGGGAGCACGCCGATCCGCTGCTGTCGGTCGGCGGCGGGTCCTTCGCGGCGCTGCTCGATCCGTACCGGTTCTTCTTCGACGCCGCCGACCGGTCGGTCGCCGAGCGGCTGGTCGCCGACGTGAAGGCGATGCTCGCCCGGCGGCAGGTGCCCGCCTCGGCCTCGCAGCAGTGGCTGGTCGCGCCGCCGGTCGCGCCGGACCGGATCGAGGGGCGGGACGCGACCGTATTCCTGGCCGGTGGCC
Organism: Kribbella sp. NPDC050470; assembly: GCF_044458365.1. Taxonomy (NCBI): domain Bacteria; kingdom Bacillati; phylum Actinomycetota; class Actinomycetes; order Propionibacteriales; family Kribbellaceae; genus Kribbella; species Kribbella sp. NPDC050470. The sequence continues at coordinate 532,351 of NZ_JBITHV010000007.1, forward strand.
ACCTGGCGTTCGCCTACAAGTGGCCGGCGAGCCGGAAGAAGAAGGCGGACGGCGACCGGTTGTCGGTGCCGCTGGCCGACATCATCGACGTCGAGTGGATGCCGAACGACCGCCGGCTCCGGCCCAAGGGCTTCTTCCGGATCAGCACCGCGCGGACCCCGCTCGAACGGCCCAAACCGCGGCACGACCCGGCGGCGGTGTTGACCGAACGGCGAACCGACGTCGACGTGCTGTTCTTCGCGGCGCGACTACTGACCCGGATCCGGCCCTAAGCCACTCTGGGCCCGAGGTCCTTGGCTTCGACCGGGGTCCGCGGCGCCGGTGCCGAGTCGACGGCGCGCGGCCCTGCCGCTGGGTCGACGGCGCGCGGCGTTGCCGCTGGGGCTGCGTCGACAGCGGCCTTCTCGCCGAGGAGCTCGGTCTGTGGGAGCACCTCGAGCCGCGGGCGCGGCAGCAGCCGCGGCCGGATGGCCAGGCCCCGCTTGCGCGAGAAGTACAGCACCGAGGCGACCGTGCCGGCGATGGTGAGCCCGCCGCCGACGATCAGCGACCAGCGGGCGCCGAAGGTCTGGCCGACCCACCCGATCAGCGGCGACCCGATCGGCGTACCGCCCATCAGGACCGTCATGTAGAGCGCCATCACCCGGCCGCGCATGGTCGGCTCGATGCTCAGCTGCATGGTCGCGTTCGCGGCGGTGAGCATGGTCAGCGAGGTCAGGCCGACCAGCGGCAGCACCAGCGCATAGGTCAGGTACGTCGGCATCAGGCCGCTGACCAGCGCCATCACACCGAACGCCAGGGCCGCGCCGATCACCAGGCGAGCGCGGATCCGGACCCGGCGGGCCGCCAGCAGCGCGCCCGACAACGACCCGATCGCCAGGATCGAGCCGAGGATGCCGTACTCCCCCGCGCCCTTGCTGAACACCTCGGTCGCCATCAGCGCGGACGTCATCTGGAAGTTCAGGCCGAAGGTGCCCGCGAAGAACACGGTCACCAGGATCATCATCAGGTCCGGCCGGCGCCACAGGTAGCGCATGCCGTCGCGGATCATGCCCTTCTCCCGGGCCGCAGGCTTCGGCGTGTGCAGCTCGCCGACCCGCATCAGCCGCAGCGACAGGATCACCGCGGCGTAGGTGAAGCCGTTGATCATGATCACCGGTCCGGTGCCGATCCAGTGGATCAGCAGGCCGGCCAGCGCCGGGCCGAGCAGCCGGGCCGCGTTGAAGGAGGCCGAGTTCAGCCCGACCGCGTTGGCGAGCTCGTCGCGGCCGACCATCTCGACCACGAACGACTGCCGAGCGGGGGCGTCGAACGCCGTACCGACTCCGAACAGCAGGGCCAGCAGGTACACGTGCCAGGGCACGACCAGCCCGGCGACGGTCAGTCCGCCGAGGACGAGGGCGACCGTGGCCATCGCGATCTGGGTGCACGTCAGCACCCGGCGCTTCGGGAATCGGTCGGCCACGACACCGGCGTACGGGCCGAGCAGGAGGGCCGGCAGGAACTGCAGTCCGGTCACGATGCCGAGCGCCGTACCGGAGTGGGTCAGCTCCAGGACCAGCCAGTCCTGGGCGACGCGCTGCATCCAGGTGCCGACGTTCGAGATGATCGCGCCGGTGGCGTAGAGACGGAAGTTGCGAACTTTGAACGCTCGGAAGGTCGGACTCATGTGGCCGCCAGGCGTTCGAGAACAGGTGCTGCCTTGCGCAGGATGTCGCGCTCCTCGGGGGTCAGTTGCTTCAGTTTGGTCTGCAGCCACTCGTCGCGGCGCCGCCGGTTGGCCTGGATCAGCTCGTCGGCGCGGTCGGTCAGCTCGACCACGATCTGGCGCTTGTCGGTCGGATGAGGCCGGCGGGCGACCAGGCCCGCCTCCTCCATGTTCGACACGATCCGCGTCATCGACGGCGGCTTGACCTGCTCGTGGGAGGCCAGCTCGCCGATCGTCATCGCGTCGTGCTTGGCCAGCGCACCGAGCACGCTGAGCTGGTTGGCGGTGAGGTCGTGACCGGGCTCGCGCTGCCGCCGGATCTGCCGGGACAGCCGTAGCGTCGACGACCGCAGGGCACTCGCCAGCCCGACGTCACTCTTCACCTGCTGGGCTACGACTTCGGGCATGTTCGTTAGCTTAACTCATTACCTTTGCTAAAGAAAACGGTTGACCGGCCGGTGGTATTCCCGGGCAGCCGCTGCCGAGGCGCTAAGGTTCCCGGACATGGGGACAACTGCCGAGCTCGAGCGGTACGAGCAACGGTTCCGGCGGGCCGGGCTGCCGCTGTTCATCGAGGACTTCTCGCCGACGCACGACATCTTCACCAGGGCCACGCCGCTGCTGGCGCTGGTGTTCCTGGCCGAGGTGCTCGGCGCCACCTCGCTGGACTGGTCGGTCTGGAAGAACGTGCTGGCCGCGGTCGTCGCACTGGCGGTTCTGGTCGGCGGGTTCGGCGTACTGAACGCGCTCCGCGGCCGTCCCTTCTGGTCACTGCCGACCCGGTTCGGCATCCCGGAGCTGGCCGTGTTCATCCTGCTTCCCGCCCTGCTGCCGCTGGTCACCGAGGGGCAGGTCCAGCAGTTCTTCGGTGTTGTCCTCGGCAACCTGCTGCTCGTCGGCCTGGTGTACGTCGTGGTCGGCTACGGCCTGATCGCGACGACGTACTGGAGCCTGCGCCGGCTGGCCGGCGACCTGGCCGACTCGATCGCGAGCATGGTCCGGGCGCTGCCGCTGCTGCTGGTGTTCTCACTGGTGCTGTTCATCAACACCGAGATGTGGCAGGTGTTCACCGGGATGCCGGTCGCGTTCATCCTGTTCTCGATGGCGGCGTTCACGCTGCTCAGCACGCTGTTCCTGATGGTGCGGCTGCCGAAGGAGGTCGACGAGATCGAACGCGACGCCGCCTCGGGCCCGCCGCTGCGCCGGCTGCAGCGGCTCAACCTCACCATCAGCCTGGCCATCCGGCAGTGGGTGCAGACGCTGGTCGTTAGCAGCGGGGTCGGCCTGTTCTTCGTTGCCTTCGGCATGCTCGGGATCAGCCGGAAGATCTACGAGAGCTGGGAGATCGACCCCGGCGGCTGGTCGTACGACGTCCAGCTGCTGGGGCACCCGATGGTGATCAGCGCCGGCCTGGTCAAGGTTGCCGTCGGCATCGCGAACTTCACCGGTCTCTACTACTCGATCGCGCTGATGACCGACTCGTCGTACCGCGAGGAGTTCCTCGACAGCGTCACCGTCGAGCTCCGCAAACTCTTCACCGCCCGCGCGGAGTACCTGCAGCTACGCGGTTAGCCCTCAGGTCAGCCAGTCGCTGAGCGGGCCGATCGCGAAGTAGACGACGAACAGGATCGAGACCACCCACATCAGCGGGTGCACCTGGCGGACCTTGCCGCGAACCAGCTTGAGCAGGACGTAGGTGACGAACCCGGCGCCGATCCCGGCGGTGATCGAGTACGTGAACGGCATCAGGATGATGGTCAGGAACGCCGGGAACGCGACCTCGATGTCGTCGAAGTCGATCCCCTTCACCTGCGTCATCATCAGGAACCCGACCAGGATCAGCGCCGGCGTCGCCGCCTCGTACGGCACCAGCGTGACCAGCGGCGCGACCACCATCGAGATCAGGAAGCAGATCCCGGTCACCACACTCGCCAGGCCGGTCCGCGCCCCCTCGCCGACACCCGACGCGGACTCGATGTACGACGTGTTGCTCGACACCGACGCGGCCCCACCGGCCGCGGCCGCCACCGAGTCGACGACCAGGATGCGCTGCGCGTTCGGCGGGTTGCCCTCCGCGTCCAGCAGCCCGGCCTCGGCGCCGATCGCGGTCATCGTGCCCATCGTGTCGAAGAAGTCCGCCAGCATCAGCGTGAAGACCAGCAGCAGCGCGGCCACCACGCCGATCTTCTCGAACGACCCGAACAGGCTGAACTCGCCGAGCGTGTCCAGGTCCGGCGTGCTGAACCAGTCGTCCGGCAGCGCCGGCACGGTCAGGCCCCAGCCGTCCGGGTTCTCGGCGGTCCGGGCCCCGATGCTCACGATCGACTCGACGACGATCGCGAGTACCGTCGTGGCCACGATGCCGATCAGGATCGCGCCCTTCACCTTCCGCGCGTACAGCGTGACGATCAGGGTCAGGCCGAACACGAAGATCAGCACCGGCCAGCCGCGAAGGTTGCCGGCCACACCGAGCTCCACCGGCGGGCCGGTCAGCGCGGCGGGACGCCGTACGAAGCCTGCGTCGACGAATCCGATGAACGCGATGAACAGGCCGATCCCGACACTGATCGCCACCTTCAGCTGCACCGGGACCGCCTCGAACACCGCCTTGCGGAACCCGGTCAGCACCAACAGCAGGATGATGATGCCCTCCAGCACCACCAGGCCCATCGCGTCCGCCCAGGTCATCTTGGTCGCGATCGAGAACGCCACGAACGCGTTCAGGCCCAGGCCGGTCGCCAGCGCGAGCGGGAAGTTCGCCACCACGCCCATCAGGATCGTGAGCACCCCGGCCACCAGCGCGGTCGCCACCGCGACCTTCGCGATCGACGCCGCCGGATCCGTCCCGCCACCGACGAACTGGCCGGTGCCGTCCTTCACGGTGCCGATGATCAGCGGGTTCAGCACCACGATGTAGGCCATCGTGAAGAACGTGACCACCCCGCCGCGGATCTCCCGGTTGACGGTCGAACCACGCTGGCTGATCTTGAAGAACGAGTCCACGAAGCCGGACCGGTCACGGGCGGTGGAAGCCTGGGGCGAGCTCATGGCGGAATCGTGCCAGTTCCTGGCAAGCTCTTGGAAGTAGGGGACTAAGGTGGGGCCGTGGCAGACGAGCAGCCCGCACCCAAGAAGCGCACCGACCCGACCAGCCAACTGGCCCGCGGCGAACTCGTGCACGCCGAGGTAAAGCCCCTCGACCTTTCCGGCATCCCCACCGTCATCACCGGCATCATCGCCTGGACCGTCGCCTTCGTCGCCGTCCTCATCTTCCGCGACGAGCTCAAGGAAGACGGCCTCGAGTGGTGGCTCTGGGTCACCGTCGCCGGCATCGGCCTCGGCTTCATAGGCCTCTGGTACTGCCGCCGCCGCTGGACAGCCATCCAAGCCGGCCACCGCCCCGCCATCGAAGACTAAGAACCACCCCAACGGACGCGGCCTCCGACCGCGACTGTCTTGACGCCTCCGGCGGACCCGCATCCTGCTGTCACAGATCGACGTGCTTGGCGCGTAGGACTGGAGTCACCCCTCACGCCGGACTACACGCGGTCCTTTCGTCGCATGCTCCCACCGACTCGGCGTGCTGTCGCCCGCGTCGTTCCGCCCGCGACAGCACCGCGATGTCGCCTTCAGGTGGGCCTCAATGAACCGACGTCGCCGGTTGACAGCCAATCAGCATCCGCACCTTCTTGCCGGTATCGGCAGGAAAGTGCGGATAGGCACGGCGCACTCGGCCGCCAGCAAGCGCTCCCGAAGCGGTAAATACGTTGGGAAAATCCCAACACTTCGCTAGACTTGGGTCATGGATCAGCAGTTGCTCGCAGTCGGCGAACGCATTCGCTCGCAGATGCCGCCCGGGCTCAGTCAGCGCAGGCTCGCGAGCCTCGTGGACATGACGCCGGACGCTCTGTCGCGTGCGCTCAACGGGCAGCGTGGGTTCTCGTCGATCGAGTTGGCCAGCCTCGCCGACTCGCTCGGTGTTGACATCTACTGGCTGATCACCGGGCGGGCGGACCCACTGCGTGTGGACGTTGCGGCTCGGCATTCCTGGGATCCCGTGCAAGCGCAGCGAGTGAATCCCGGCCGTGAGGCTGACGACAAGATCCTGGAGAAGGTCGTCGCTGTCTACCGGGATGCCTATCCTGACGGACCGTCGGTATCACCAGACCTCCCCGCTGAGCCGGGCGCAGTTCGAAGTCGCCTGGGGCGCGACTTCGTCCGGCGCTTCGCCGAGCAGATCGAAGCGGCGTTCGCCATCGATGTGCTCCGCATTCCTGAGCTCTCCACCGATTACTCGCTCCGCATCGGCGGTCGATCGGTGATCCTGCTGACGAGCACTCCGAACTGGTTCAGGAACAACTGGTCAGTCGCTCACGAACTCGGCCATCTCGTGCTCGGTCACCACGCCGGCCGCGGGGTCGAGAAAGCGAACGAGCAACCAGCCGATGAGTTCGCCGCTGCCCTGCTCCTCCCCGAGGACCGCGTGCGGGAGATCAACTGGTCCCACATCGACGGGACAGAGCTGGCCAAGTTCGTTTGGGACGCAGGCGTCTCCACCGAGGCGCTGCGCAACCGACTTCGGAAGCTTCGATTGAAGCCACATGCCGACGCGTCCGCCGCTCTGGAACAGCCAACCCAGCATCTTCTTCGTCGACACCTGACAACGCTCCGGGGCTACGGGGCTGGAGTAGATGCGGTGGTGGAGCGCGAAGCAGAATCCACTGGACGGATGTTCCCGATCCGGTTGATAGCCGATCTGTCGCATCGCGTGCGTTCCGGACAGGCGGATCCGGCCGCCCTCGCCTGGGTGCTGAACGTCCCCGTCGACGAGATCGACTTCCCGGAGCCGGACGACGAAGCAGCGTCACGCGAGTACGAAGAACTGCTTGCAGCGAGGCCGAGCGCTGCCGCGTGGAATGACAAGCTTCGCTTGAGCCATGGTAACGCGGCACCGTGGTGAACGAGCGACTGCTGAAATGGGAGCAGCTCGACAAGCATCAGGCGACGGAACTTCAGGCCTTCACCTGTACTGACGAATGGCCCCGCACCGCCAAGGGTCGTCGGCTCCCCAAGCACCCACGCGAATGGGAATGGGCCGCACAGCGACACTTCCGCACTCTCGCCCAGCGACTCCAGGCCGGCGAGACACTTCTCGTGGGACGAGACGACGAGAACGCCGTCGGCGCAGCCGTGCACCTGTCCTACGAACAGCACGGAGTCCTGCTGGTCGCGACCTTCGAAGCCGGAGCTGTGAGCACGCACTTCCGGAACATGAGAGACCGCTACGTCGGCGACGAGATCATGGCCGTCGGAAGAGCTGAAGCCGGCATCAAAGCAGTCGATTCCGGCGCATCCACCCTCGTCCTCCAGGGCTTCATTCACGAACAGAACCGAGCAAGCATGCGCATGGCTGCCAGAGCAGACTGGGAGCCGGAAGGTCTCCCTACGCCAAACGGCTACCAACTCTGGGCGACCGCATTCGATCCCATTCGGGAGTAAGCCCCACGATCCGGCGGCCGGACCCTTGGCTCGTCGGTACCGCGCGTGGGCAACGCAGTCTTCGCGCCGATCACGTTGAGACGCGACAAGAGTCTGCGGCGCGCCGGAGGCGCAGATAGGGCAGCCGCCGCCGGAGGTGGTGTCCTTAGTCGGCGACTACTTCGTCGTCGGATTCTGGTTCGGCGGTGGCTTCTACTTCGGCTTGGACTGCGTCGGCCTCGGCTAGTTCTAGGTTGTCGTAGCCGGTGGTGTCGAAGGCGTGGTGGGTGGCGGGCTGGTCGGGGAGGTCGATGGTGGCGTCGGAGTGGGCTCCGCAGCCGTAGTCGTAGGCGACCACGCGACCCTCGCCGGGGGCCATTTCGTTGGTGCAGACGCCGAAGGCCTGGCCGAGGCTGTCGGCAAGGCGGATCCAGTAGCCGCAGGCGTTGCATTTGTACGGGACGGCCTGGGCGATCGCGGAGGTCGGGCCGAAGTCTCCGCCGTACCAGCGCTCCGCTGCTTCCTCGCGGCCGAACGGCGACAGGACGCGCTCGCGGCCGAGGCCGAGCTCGTCGACGACGGCCCGGACGTCGTCGGGGGCGCCGGTGTCGGTGAATCCGGGCTCGAGGCGCGCGTCGTCGACGTGGGTCGGGAACAGGTCGCCGGGGCGCAGGTCGCCGGGCTGGACGCGGTCGGACCACGGGACCCACACGGGCGCGACGATGGCCTCGTCGCCGGGCAGCATCACGACCTCGTTGACGGTGACCGTCTTGGCGCGGGAGGCGCGGGTCAGCGTGACCGCCCAGCGCCAGCCGCGGTACCCGGGGTGCGTCGAGGCGAAGTAGTGCGTGACGAGCCGCTCACCTTCGACCAGGTGACCGAGGTGCTCGCCGATCTGCGCGGAGCCGGCCTCGGCGATCGCGGCCTCGCGGGCGGGTTCGACCGCCGCGACACAGACGGCGTCGGCCTTGGCGCGAACCTGGTCCGGAGTTCTGACGGGAGTCACAATCGCCCATTCTCGCACGCCCGCGCGGGTGGTCGGAACGCGCCGTGACTACGGTCTGTCCCCCGCAGGAGGCAGGATGGTTCCATGCAGAGCCCAGACCCCGCGGACCGGAAGGCGACGCCTGGTTCACCCGGCGCGAACCCGGCCGGTGGGACGCCTGGCGACCGCGCCGGTGACAAGCCTGGCACCCCGGCCGGCGACAAGACCGGTGACCGCCCCGGAAAGAGCAGAGCCGAGCGGGTCAGCGGCGCAAAGCAGAAGCTCGGTACGGCGAGCAAGAAGGTCGGTCACGCCTCGAAGGTCGGCGCCAGCGGCGTCGCGTCCGCATCCCGCAAGACGGCCACCGTCGGCGGGAAGGTCGGACGAGCCACCAGCCGCCGGATCAGCGGACTGACCGGCGCCCAGGGCGCACGTGAGTCCGGGCTGTCCCGGCTGATCGAGCTCGGCGCGGTCAACGCCGCCGGTGACACCGCGTTCGCCGTGTCCCTGGCCGGCACGGTGTTCTTCGCCGTACCTAGTGAGCAGGCGCGGGACCGGGTCGCGCTGTTCCTGGTGCTGACGATGGCGCCATTTGCGCTGATGGCGCCGCTGATCGGGCCGATCCTGGACCGGTTCCGGCACGGTCGCCGGTGGGCGATCGGGGCGACGCTCGGCCTGCGCGGGTTCCTGGTCTGGAGCCTCGCCGCCTCGATGACCGGCAGCGCCTCCCCCTGGCTCTACCCGGCCGCCCTGGGATGCCTGGTCGCGTCCAAGGCGTACGGCGTGACGCGGGCATCCGCCGTACCGCGGCTGCTCCCGAAGGAGATCACCCTCGTCACGGCGAACTCGCGGATCTCGCTGGCCGGTGTCGCCGGTGCGACCGTCGGCGCGGGGATCGCGGCGGCGTTCGCGGCGATCGGGCCGGAGTGGTCGCTCCGCTGGGCCGCGCTCGTCTACACCGTCGGCCTGGTGCTCGCGATCCGGCTGCCGAGCAAGGTGGACTCCCCCGCCGGCGAGGAGATAACGGGTACGGCGGGCCGCGAAGCGCGCCGGCGGGCGATCACATCGGCGGTGGCGCGCGGGATCCGGTGCAACCTCGGCCTGCGGTTCGTGTCCGGATTCCTGACCATGTACCTGGCCTTCCTGCTCCGGGACGCACCGGTCAGCGGGATCGACGGCGCACTGGCCGCGGGTGCCGTGGTCGCGGCGGCGGGTCTCGGCAACAGCCTCGGCACCGTGCTCGGATCGTTGCTCAAGGCCCGAAAACCCGAGACCGTCGTGCTGGTCGTGCTGCTCGCGGACGTGACGGTCGCGGTCCTGGTCGCGGTGTTCTACGGGTTCCCGATCCTGATCGCGCTCGGCCTGGTGGCCGGGTTGTGCAGCTCGCTCGGGAAGCTGTCGCTGGACGCGATGATCCAGCGTGACGTACCGGAGACCGTGCGTACGTCGGTCTTCGCCCGCTCGGAGACGGTGCTGCAACTGGCCTGGGTGATCGGCGGCGGCTGCGGCATCGTGCTGCCGCTGATCCCGCGCCTCGGGTTCGGGTTCCTGGCCGGCGTACTGCTGATCGTGGTCCTCCTCGTCATCCGGATGAGGCCGTCCGGCCGGCCGGCTGGCCCGATCAAGCCGCGGCAGCCGGCGCCGAAGCCGCCTGCAGCCAAGCCGGCCGCCGAGCCGGAAGCCGAGCAGCCGACACGGACGAGCCGGACGATCCTGACCACCAGCGTCGCCGAACAGCGCGCCAACCGCGAGAACACCCAGCGCCGACACGACGAACCGACGGTCGAGCTGAAGTTCGACGACCAGCAGCAGCCGCAGCAGCCGGTCGGGAAGTGGTGGAGCGGGCAGCCGGACGAGGACGACGAGGAGACCGTCGAGGACCAGGCCCCCTGGGCCGAGGAGCCGACCGTCGAACGCGACCGCGGCGGCATCTTCAACCGCCGCCGCGGCGGCGGCCGCCCACCCCGCTGAGCCCCCGAACCCGCTGAAGCACCCCGCCGCCCGAGCCCACACCCTCCGCACCCTCCGCCTGCCTGCCCACTGAAGTCGGGGGTTGCCCCCTCAAATTCCCAGTGGGCAACCCCCCACCCCGGGGGATAACACGCTGAGCTGGAGGGTTGGCGGGGCAACGGAGGGGATGCCTGCTGAGGTGGGGGGTTGCCCGCTGGAAATCTCAGGGGGCAACCCCCGAATTGGATGGATATCCCCTCCACTTGGGCCTTCTCCCCACTTGCACGAAGAGAGAGGGCGGCGTTCGAGGGGATAACCCCTTCGCTTGTGGGTTCTCCCCTCGCAGACGAGAGGAGAACCCACAACTCGAACGGATATCCCTCCGAAGGTCAGGCCCCGATGCGCAACGCTGCCCGTTCCGGGCCGAGGGGTCTCCCACGCCCCCGGAGCCCCGCCGGCCACGGCCCGCACCAAGCTGGCAGTTGTGGTCGCCTACCGCGGACGACGTTGCGTGGAGGGCCGGGACATGCGGACAGGTAGTGCACCGGCGAAACGCCGTACACGCCGACCCGACGGCGCTCAACCGCACCACCGTCGACCCGGCACTACCTGTCGAAATGCATGCCCTCCCGTCTCGCCGCCACCGCAGACTCACCCATGGCCCAGCCAGACCAGCACACCCGCCATACCAACCACACATCAGTCACAAGAGCCGGATATCCCATGCCGTTGTGGGTTCTCCCCTCGTAGACGAGCGGAGAACCCACAGCTCGAACGGATATCCCTTCGAGGGTCAGGCCCCGAGGTGCGGGGTCAGACCTCGGTTTCGTCGTCGTCGGGTTCCTCGTCGGCGTCGGCGAGGGACCACTTCAGCTGGAACTCGACCTCTTCCTCGCTGTCACCGCGTTCGTGCTCGACGCTGATCCTGGCGTTCTTCGGCACCGTGAACCGCTCGCCGGCGATCTGGATCCGGAACGGCTTGCCCGCTTCCAGGGCGTCCGCCAGCCGGCGCAGCTTGGCCGCGAAGTCGGCGACGGAGTAGTCCTTCTCGACATCTCTCTCACTCATGCGGCCCATCCAACCAGCCGACAGGTTCTTCCAGCCATTGACAATAGTTGTACGGCGCGTTAACTATTGCATCATGGTGGAAGATCAGGTCGACCGGTTCTTCGAGGTCCTGGCCGACCCGACCCGGCGGCAGGTGGTGCGGCTGCTCGGTGAGGGTCCGCAACGGGCCGGCCAGCTGGCGGCCGCGACCGGTGCGTCGTCACCCGCGATGAGCCGGCACCTGCGGATCCTGCTGTCCGCCGGGCTGGTCGCCGACGAGCGCGGTCCCGACGACGCGCGGGTGCGGATCTTCCGGCTGAACCCCGAGCCCGTGGTCGCCGTACAGGCCTGGCTGGACCAGGTCCAGGCGCACTGGAGAGACCAGTTGGGCTCGTTCAAGCGACACGTCGAGCAGAAGGAGTCCTGATGACCAAGCCATCGGCATCCGCGTCCGTCGAGGTCGCCACCGACCCGCAGTCCGCGTTCCGGATCTTCACCGAGGAGATCGACCTGTGGTGGGTCCGCGGCCCGATCAACTTCTGGGACTCGGCCCGCGCCACCGCGATGCAGATCGAGCCGGGCGTCGGCGGCCGCATCCTCGAGGTCTACTCGCTCCCGGACGACGTACTCGAACTCGGCACGATCACCGACTGGGAGCCGGGCGCGCTGATGGCGTACCGCAGTTCGGTCGACGACACCGAGACCCGGATCACCTTCGACGAACTCGACGGCGGTACGCGCGTCACCGTCGTACAGACGCTGGTCCAGGGTGGCGAGAAGGCGTTCTACTTCTGGGCGAACATCCTGCACTGGGTGCCGCAGTGGTTCGAGCGCCGCAACGCGCCGGAGGCCCAGCGCGAGCTCGACCGCCTCTCGATCGGCCTGTACTACGAGGACCCGGCCGCCGCCGCGCGCTGGCTGCACACCGTCTTCGGCCTGGACTCCTGGGACAAGATCCCTGCCGAAGGCTCGGACCCGTCCTGGATCGAGTTGCACGTCGGCTCGTCCGCGATCCTGCTGTTCAAGCTGACCGAGGAGCGTAAGGGCCTGGACCACGAGGTCTGGGTGTACGTCGACGACCTGGCTGCCCACTTCGCCCGCAGTACGGCGAACGGCGCCAAGATCGTGTCCGAGATCCACACCCACGGCTACACCCGCTACCAAGCCGAAGACCTCGAAGGCCACCGCTGGATCTTCGCCCAGGCCCGCCCCTCCCAGTGACCATCCCGCTCACCGGCGGCCGCCTCACGCCCGGTGTCGTCCGCATCGGCGACACCGTGCGGCGGCCGTCGTCCCCCTTCACCGCAACCCTCCTACGCCACCTGTCATCCGTAGGCTTCACCGCCGCACCGCGCTACCTAGGCCGCGACGCCGAGGGTCGAGACATCCTCGCGTACCTGGACGGCTGGGTCCCCACCCGCTTCCAACGCTGGACCGACGACCAGGTAGCCGCAGCCGCCCGCCTCCTACGCACCTTCCACGACGCAACCCGCGGAACCCACCTGACCGGCAACCACGAGGTCATCTGCCACCACGACCCCGGCCCCAACAACTTCGTCTTCGTCGACAACCTGCCGGCCGCCCTGATCGACTTCGACCTGGCCAACCCCGGCAACCCGCTGGAAGACGTCGCCTACCTGGCCTGGACCTGGTGCATAGCCTCAAAACACAACGACCCAGAACCCCAAGCCACACAGGTAAAACTCGTGGCCGACACCTACGCCCTGACCACCACCCAACGCCAATCCCTCATCGCCACCATCCTCGAACGCCAACTCCAAAACGCCACCTTCTGGACCAAAACCCAAGCCGAAGTAACCCCCGACCAACGCGCGGCCCGCATCACCTGGTCCCACCACGAACACACCTTCCTACAAACCCACCGCCCCATCTTCGAACGCGCACTGACGTAGACCTGAGCCCGCCTTCGGGCGTCCGGCGGAGTGATCAAAGTGTTATAGCATCGATGCTATGACCTGGGGTACCGTTGAACTGGAAGCTGAGGTGCGCGCCTGGCTCGAAGGGTTACCGACCGACCTGTTTGCACGTGCTGCGTTCTACGTGGATCTCCTCACCGAGCGAGGCCCACTGCTGAGCGAGCCGTACACCAAGCAGATCGGCGAAAGCTTCGCGAGTTGCGTTTCTGGCTCGATCGGGATGCGATGCGGATCAGTTACTGGATTGCCACCGATCGGCGGATCATCCTGCTGACCGTGTTCCGGAAGACCGGGATGCGGGAGACGCGGGAGATCGAGAGAGCGCGGACGGCATATCGCAGGTGTGTGCAGGAAGCGCACACCGTTCCGGTGACGGAGGAGGACTGAGGTGACGAGCCGGACGGGATGGGACGAGGTTCGGGGACGCCGGATGGCGGAGCCCGGGGCTGCGGAGGCGTACGACGCGACTCGGCGCGCCTTCGAGCTCGGTGTAGCGGTGCGGCAGATGCGCGAACAGCGCGGCTGGACCCAGACCAGGCTGGCCGAGGCCGCAGGGATGACCCAGTCCGCCCTCGCCCGCTTCGAAGCCGGCGGGACTGTACCCACCCTGGCCCTGCTGGAACGGATTGCCCAAGCATTCAACGCCCGCCTGGTCGTCCGCTTCGACGAACACAACTCAGCCGGCTGAACCGGACCGATACCTGGCGGGAGTCGTACGACGCGGCGGCCAGTCCCCGGGTACGGCGGGAGTCCGCCACCTGGTGGCGTTGGACGGGATGTGGCTGGCCTTGCTGACGGGCGCCGGCTGGCACTCGACGGAGGCGGACCACGGGTGGTTAAAGGCGGCCGGCCTTTTTCAAAGCTAGGTAGGTGTCGGCGAGGGCGGGGGCTATCTGGTCGGGGTTTTCGTCTACTACGGTGACGCCGGCTCGGGTGAGGATGGCGGTTACTCGTTCGCGGTCCAGGCGGGTGCGGGCGGCGGAGGCGGCGCCGTAGACCTCGATCAGGTCGGAGCGGGTGGACTCGAGCTCGGTGAGGCGGGGGTCGGCGACCGAGGCGAGCACGATGACGTGGCGGCGGAGCAAGGGGCCGATGACGGGGAGCAGGGACTCCTCGATGACGGCTGGGTCCAACCCGGTCAGCAGTACGACAAGCGATCGCTGGCCGAGGCGTTCGAGGACCTGTGACACGACCACGCGGAAGTCCGTCTGCACCAGCTCGGCCTCGACGTTCGCGAGTGCGTTCACGAACGACGGCAGCACGTCCTCCGGCGCCGGTCGTCGTACGTCGGCCCGCACCGCCGAATCGCAAGCCAGCAAGGAAACCCGGTCGCCAGCACGGGTCGCCAACGCAGCCAGCAGCAACGCGGCATCCATCGCGTGGTCGAGCCGAGGTGCGTCCCCAACCCGCCCGGCCGACATCCGCCCGGAGTCGATCACGATGGCGACCTGACGATCGCGTTCCGGCCGCCAAGTCCGCAGTACGACGTTGCCCCGCCGAGCCGTCGCCCGCCAATCGATGCTCCGCACATCGTCCCCAGGCACGTAGTCCCGCAGCGAGTCGAACTCCGTCCCCTGCCCCCGCACGAGCAACGCAGTCCGCCCGTCCAGCTCACGCAACCGCGCCAGCCGCGACGGCAGATGCTTGCGGCTCTTGAACGGCGGCAACGCCCGCACGGTCCACGGAACCGTGTGCGACCCCTGCCGCCCAGCGAAACCCAGCGGACCGATCGACCGGATCGTCACCCGATGCGCCTGCCGGTCACCCCGCCGTGTAGGCAGCAGATGCGTCGTCAGCCGCCGCCGCTCGCCATGCGGCAGGTCCAGCTTGTGCGGCGGATCCTGCACGCCGGCAGACGGCGGCCATGCGTCCCGCAGCAGCCCCTTCACCCGCCGCCCCGGGTTCGCGACCAGCAACTGCACCACAGCCGGCTCACCCAGCCGTACGGCGTTGTCGCCCTCCCGACTGAGCTGCAGTCGCCGAGGCGAGCCGGCCAGCAGCATGTCGACCAGGCAGACCACCAGCACGACCGCGACCACGATGCCGACCCCGCTCCAACTCGGCATGAGCAGAGCAACGAAGACGACGCCCGCGGCGGCGAGCAGCCCAGCCCGGCCAGTGAGAACCATCAGCTGTACGCAATCATCGTGGCACCGGCACCGTGGCCAGCACGCTCTCGAGTACGGCGTCCGCGCTGACACCCTCGAGCTCAGCCTCCGGCCGCACCTGTACTCGATGCCGAAGGCAAGGACGCGCCATCGCCTTCACATCGTCCGGAATCACGTAGTCACGCCCCGACAACCACGCCCACGCCCGCGACACCGCCAGCAACGCCGTGGCCCCACGCGGCGACACACCAAGCTGCAGCGACGGCGACTGCCGCGTGGCCCGGCAGAGGTCCACCACGTACGCCAACACGTCCTCCCGGACAGCAACCCGCCGTACGGCGTTCTGCCCGGCCAGCAGGTCCTCCGGCCCGGCCACCGGACGCAGACCGGCGCCGGCGAGGTCCCGCGGGTCGAAGCCCTGCGCATGCCGAGCCAGGACGGCGATCTCCGCATCGCGCGGCGGGATGTCGAGCGTGACCTTCAGCAGGAACCGGTCGAGCTGGGCCTCCGGCAGCGGGTAGGTGCCCTCGTACTCGATCGGGTTCTGCGTAGCGGCGACGACGAACGGCACCGGCAGTTTGCGCGGCACACCGTCGACCGTGACCTGCCGCTCCTCCATCGCCTCCAGCAAAGCGGCCTGTGTCTTCGGCGGCGTCCGGTTGATCTCGTCGGCCAGCATGATGTTGGTGAACACCGGCCCCGGCCGGAACTCGAACTCGCTGCTCTTCGCGTCGTACACCAGCGATCCGGTGACGTCACCGGGCATCAGGTCCGGAGTGAACTGCACCCGCTTGGTGTCCAGCCGCATGGCGGTCGACAACGCCCGCACCATCAGCGTCTTCGCCGTACCCGGGACGCCTTCGAGCAGCACGTGGCCGCGGCAGAGCAGAGCGAGCACGAGCGCCGTCACCGCGGTGTCCTGGCCGACCACCGCCTTGCCGATCTCGGTCCGCAAGGCGACCAGTGCCTGCCTGGCCTGCTCGGCGGTGACCTCGGTAGTCGTCACGGGTGTCGTACCTCCTGCGTCAGTACGTCGAGTTCGTAGGACAAGGACATCAGGGCGGCGTCGCTCAGCGGTGGGAGGCCGTAGAGCAGCTCGTACAGCATGGCCGGATCCCGGCCGGTGCGTGCGGCAACCGTCGCGACGACAGCTGACGGGTCGGCGCGCCGCGGGATCCCGTGCGCCTTGTGCAGCTTGCCGAGCGCCGACTCGCGCAGTGCGGCCGCAGCCCGGTCTCGGGCGCGTGAGCGCCGGTAGAGCCGCGCCCTGCCCTCAGTGGTCTCTGCAGCATGCACGATGACCGGGAGCCGCTCGGCAACCACCGGACCGAGCCGCCGGCCACGCCAAAGCGCTACGACGAGTACGGCGAACGCCAGCGCCCACCCGATGTACCGGACGTCCGGCGGGATGAGTGGCGGCGCGTCCTCGTCGGGTTCGTCGTACCCGGTGGACTCCCACTGCGGCAGGTACCAGGTCAGGTCCTGGTGGGTGCCGATCAGGTTGAGTGCGAGCGCAGCGTTGCCGTCGTCCGCGAGCTGGTCGTTGGTGAACGAGCGCTGCGACCCCACCACGTCGACGATCCCGTTGTCGGTCTCCAACCGGATCACCGTGTTCGAGATGCCGTCGCCGTAGCAGGCCTGGGCTGTGGAGGGAGCGGAGTAGGTGGAGCCGCTGACGGTCGCCGTGCCGGCCTTGACTGCGGCAGGCAGGTCGCAGTCCGGAGCACGGCTGCCGGACGACAGGGTCTGACCGGCGTCCAGGACACCAGGCGCCAGGGCCTCCAGAGCGCGGGAGCCGGGACGGATGAGGACGATGTGGCTCCAGCCCGCGTGGGCGATTCGCTCCCAGTCGGAGCGATCCAGCTGGCCCATCGGCCCGATCAGCAAGGTCTTGCCGGCTCCCGGAGCGAGTGCGTCCTCCAGGTCCTCGGTGCCCTGCACGTTGACGCCGTGCTTCTCCAGGAGCGCCGCGAGGGCGCGTGCTCCGTTCTGCTCGGTGGAGTCCGGGCTGAACGGTCCGGAGGTGCGCGCGGCGGTCGCGATCAGGAGGACGATCGCCGCCAGCACGATCAGGCCGGTGACGAGCAGCGGCACCCGCAGCACCCGCCAGCTCTCACCGGCACTTCTCCCGACCACAGTGCTCACGCTTGCACCAACGCCTTGGCGGTTCGGGCCGCGTTGTCAGCTGTCACCACTGGTGCATACCGCTCCGGCGTACCAGGACGGTTGCCGTAGACAACCTCGGTGAACGCCAGCGCCGCGGGCTGCAACGGGTCTTGCAGAGACGGTACGGCGCGGCCCGCGTCGGCCACCACCTCGTACGCAGTCCGCCCCGCCCGCTCGTCCAGAATGGTTCGCTCGGTCAACTCCGCCACACAGGCACGGAACCGGCTGCGGATGGCGAGTGCGTAGTCCCCACCAGCGGCTTCCTGCTCCGCCTGCGCTCGGTACTCGGCCGCACGGCGCGGCCTGGCCGTGTCGAAGACCGCCTGGCCCTTGATGCGGTAGCTGGTCCGCAGCACGCCGGCCCGCCAGAGCACCACGATCGCGATCAGGATGATCAGTCCGATCAGCATGAACAGACCGGCGTGACCGCCGGGAGAGGTCCCGGACAGGCTGTCCATCAGGTCGGCGATCCACTCCATCACCTTGCCGAGCGCCCGCTCGATCAGCGAGTCGCCGGACTGCCGGTACGCCGACTTGGACAGCTCCTCGGCCGCCTCGGCGGCGGCCTGGTCCCGGCCGATGTCGATCGGGGGCTCCAGGATGATCACGACGTACCTCCAGGTCCCTGAACCGGGCCCTGAACCGGGCGCAGCACCGGCCGCATCCACAGGTCGAGGCCCTCCCGCCGTACCCGGAGGTCCAGGTAGATCAGGGCCTGGACGGCGGACATGAAGGCCAGGCTGGCGATCAGCGTGATCGCGGTCGCCAGCCCGGCGGCCACGCCGAGCACGACCGCGGCGATCGTCGCACTGCTGCTCTCACTGCCGTCGGCCCAGGTGCCGACCGTCATCACGAGCGTGGTCACCCCGAACTGCAGCGCGTAGCTGACGATGTTCACCACCAGCCCGGCGAACAGCAGGATGCCGAACACCCGCCAGAACTTGCCCTTCACCAGCCGCCAGGACCGCTTCAGCGCACCCCAGATGCCCACCCGCGCCGGGATGTGCAGCCCGATGTCCGGCGCGTGCCGGCCCTCCATCAGTACGACGGTCCCGGCCAGCAGCAGCCGGATGCCGAAGATCAGCACGAGCACCGCGCCGAGCAGCATCATCACGATCGCCACCGCGCCGGCCACGTCGGACGACACCGCGGACTCGGCCCCGGAACCGACGCCGACGACCGCCAGGCCCCAGCCGCCGATCAGGATGATGAACGACAGCGACTGCACCAGCCCGACCGCGGCCAGTGCGGGCAGCGCGGGCCGGACCAGCCGCAGCAGCTCGAGAGGCCCGACCCCATGCGCCAGCTGGCTCCGTACGGCGGCCAGCGCGATGATGCCGGCCAGCATGCTCGACACGACGGTGAACAGCACCAGCTGGACACCGTACGTGAGCAGCAGCGCCGCACCGGCCTGCTGGAACGGGTCCTCGGCCCCGAAGAACCCACTGATCCCGCCCGGTACGGCGATCTCGGTCAGCACAGCCTGGACCGCGAGCAGGGCGACGGCGGCGAGCACCGGGAGGCCCAGCATGATCGTCTTGTTGTCGGAGATGGTCCGGGCGGCGTTGTCGAGCAGGTCCGCGGGCAGCCACGGCCGCAGTGGCTCCGCCGCCGGGTCCTCGTGCATGCTGATGTCCGTCACCTGTCACCTCCCTCCGTCGAACCGCGGGCCGGGCTGAACCGTGTAGTCCATAGGTTGTCCCGGGCCAGGGCTGTGCACCATGATCACAGCCCAACTCGGGGTCACTCGGCGATCCGGCGTGTGCACTACCCGGGGAATGGGACACTATCCGTAGTGCGTACGGTCAGCATCCGCTGGGCGCACAACGATCGGACGGCAAGGAGCTGGGCGTGGCAGACGGTAACCGGACGATGCGGGGTCGCATCCTCATCGTCGACGACGACACGGCGTTGTCGGAGATGCTCAGCATCGTGCTGCGCAACGAAGGCTACGACACCTATCTGTGCGCGACCGGTGACAAAGCGGTACCGGCGTTCCGTGAGTTCAAACCGGACCTGCTGCTGCTCGACCTGATGCTGCCCGGGATGGACGGGATCGACGTCTGCCGGGCGATCCGGGCCGAGTCCGGCGTCCCGATCGTGATGCTGACCGCGAAGAGCGACACTGTGGACGTCGTGCTGGGCCTGGAGTCCGGCGCCGACGACTACGTGGTGAAGCCGTTCAAGCCGAAGGAGCTGGTGGCCCGGATCCGGGCCCGGCTGCGCCGGATGGACGAGCCCGGTCCGGAGTCGCTGACCATCGGCGACCTGACCATCGACGTGGCCGGGCACTCGGTGAAGCGGGCCGGTGAGACGATCCAGCTGACCCCGCTCGAGTTCGACCTGCTGGTCTGCCTGGCCTCCAAGCCCTGGCAGGTGTTCACCCGCGAGGTGCTGCTGGAGCAGGTCTGGGGCTACCGGCACGCGGCCGACACCCGGCTGGTCAACGTGCACGTCCAGCGGCTGCGCTCCAAGATCGAGAAGGACCCCGAGCACCCCGAGATCGTGGTCACGGTCCGCGGTGTCGGCTACAAGGCGGGTGCGGACTGATCGAGTACGGACGCGACCAAGAGTCGCAGGCGGCCGCCGACGCCCCGGCCGCCACGCCCGGTCCGGAGCAGCAGCAACCGACACCGGTCGAGCAGGAGACGGCGGAGAACCGCGGGACGGAGCTCGAGCTCACCGCCGCCGTGGCCGATTGGCCTGCCTACCCGCAGCCGCTGTGGCGCACGCACCCGAAGCACTGGCCGGACATCTGGCGCCGGTCCATCCAGGCCCGGATCGTCACCGGCACCCTCCTGATGTCGACCGTCGTGCTGATCCTGGTCGGCTGGGTGATGATGAGCCAGGTCACCGACGGCGTGCTGGAGTCCCGCCGTACCAGCGCCCAGGCGGAGGCGATCGCGCAGCTCGCCTCGCTGTCCAACACGATCGACGCGGCCGACCCGAACTCGATCAACCAGCAGCTGTCCGAGCTGGTCCTCGGCACCAACCGCCCGGGCCTGTACGACGTCCTGCTGGTGCCCGGCGACTTGTCCTCGACCAACGCGATCCGCTACACCGGCCTCGTCGACAGCGACTCGATCCCGACCGAGCTGGCGTCCTCGGTGATGAGCGACGACACCAAGCTCTGGGACACCTACACGGTCATCAACTACCGCGACGGGCCCAGCGTGCCCGGCCTGGTGATCGGGTCCCAGCTCCGGGTCCCGACCGCGCCGACCGAGCGGTACGCCGTCTACTTCCTCTTCCCGCTCACCCCGCAGCAGGAGACGCTGGACGTCGTCCAGCGCGCGCTGGTCACGGCCGGCCTGCTGCTCGTCGTCCTGCTCGGAGCGGTCGCCTGGCTGGTCACCCGCCAGGTGGTCACGCCGGTCCGGATGGCGCGGCGGATCGCGGAGCGGCTGGCGGCCGGCAAGCTCGAGGAGCGGATGCAGGTTCGCGGCACCGACGACCTGGCCCGGCTGGCGGTCTCCTTCAACAAGATGGCCGGCAACCTGCAACGGCAGATCCGCCGGCTCGAGGAGCTGTCCCGGCTGCAGCGCCGGTTCGTCTCCGACGTCTCGCACGAGCTGCGCACCCCGCTGACCACGGTCCGGATGGCCGCCGACCTGCTGCACGAGAGCCGGGACCAGTTCGACCCGATCAGCCGGCGCTCGGTCGAGCTCCTGCAGAACGAGCTCAACCGGTTCGAGGAACTGCTCGCCGACCTGCTCGAGATCAGCCGGTTCGACGCCGGCGCGGCCGCCCTCGACCTGGAGGACGTGGACCTGCGCGACATCGTCAACCGGGTGCTGGAGAACCACGAGACCCTGCTGGAGCGCAAGGGCTGCGAGGTCCAGCTGGACATGCCGGAGCCGTGCCGGGCCCAGGTCGACTCGCGCCGGATCGAGCGGATCCTGCGCAACCTGATCGGCAACGCGATCGAGCACAGCGAGGGCCTGCCGATCCGGATCAGCACGGCGTACGACGACGACGCGGCCGCCGTCGCGGTCCGCGACCACGGCGTGGGCTTCCGGGCCGAGGAGGCCGAGATGGTGTTCAGCCGGTTCTGGCGGGCCGACCCGGCCCGGGCCCGGACCACCGGCGGCACCGGGCTCGGCCTGTCCATCGCGTTGGAGGACGCCCGGCTGCACGGCGGCCGGCTGGACGCCTGGGGGTCGCCCGGTGACGGCGCCTACTTCCGGCTGACGCTGCCGCGGCGGCCGGACGTCACGCTGTCCGGATCGCCGCTGCCGGCCCGCCCGGCCGACGCCAGCCGGGTGGTGACGGAGAAGTCCCTCGTCGACGTGGGAGCGCCGTACCAGAAACTGACCGGTGGTGAGGAGCGGTGAGGCGGAAGCTGCTTGCAGTGATCCTGGCGTTCCTGCTGCTGGCCACCGGCTGCGCGACGGTGCCGACCAAGGGCACCATCCGCAACGCCGGCCGGGAGGGCCTGGCGCCGGACTTCGGCGGCGTCGGCGTGGAGGCCAAGCCGCCGCGGGCGGACGCCCAGCCGCTGCAGCTGGTCAACGGCTTCCTGGAGGCGATGTCGGACTCCCGTGCCTTCGACGTGGCCCGGCAGTACCTGACCCCGGAGGCAGCGGCCGCCTGGAAGCCGGAGTCGCAGACGGTGGTGTACCAGCAGGCCCGTGACGCGGTCACCAGTTCTGGCGACCAGGTCCGGTTGCGGGCCGGCATGATCGCCACCATCGACGACCGCGGGTCCTGGACCCCGGCGAAGGTCGACGCCTCGGTCGACTTCACCTTCAAGCTGGTCAAGGTGGACGGCCAGTGGCGGGTCTCGACACCGCCGCCGGGGGTGTACCTGAGCAGCAACCAGCTCGACCCGAAACTTGCCCCGCGCAACCTCTACTTCTTCAACCCGGGCAAGGACATGCTCGTCCCCGACCCGGTCTACCTGCCGGTGAACCTGTCGGCCGGACAGGGCGCCACCCAGCTGATCCAGGAACTGCTCAAGGGCCCGACCAAACGCCTCGGCAACGGCGCCATCTCGCTGGCTCCACCGGGGACAGCGGTCCAGGTCTCCGTGCCGGTCGAGTTCGGCGTCGCGACGGTGGCCTTGAACGAGGCGGCCGCCTCGCTGCGGGACACCGAACGGCGACTGCTCGCGGCCCAGATCGTCTGGACCCTCAACCAGGTCAACCTGCGGGTCAAGATCACGGTCAGCGGCGCGCCGCTGCTGCCCGACGAGCCGGACGTGCTGCCGTTCTCCAACTTCGGGAACTACGACCCGCAGGTGCCCGACGGCGCGATGACCGAGCTGTACGGCGTCCGCTCCGGCCGGATCCAGCGGATCGAGGGGCTGGACGGGGCGTCCGACATCGCCGCCCGGCCGCTGACCAGCAGCAAGCTGTACGACTACCAGGCCGAGTCGTTCGCAGTCAGCCTGCGCGGGGACTCCGGCGCGATCGTGACCACCGACGACGGCGACAAGGTGGTGGCGTACGCCCGGCTGGAGTCCACCGAGAACGACAAGTCCGACCAGGTCCGGAAGATCCAGACCCAGGGCCGGGTGCTGCGGCCCAGCTTCGACAACCAGGACAACCTCTGGATCCTCGACCGCGCCGACGGCGCGGCGCCACGGCTCCGGGTCCGCAACCGCGACGGCACCGCGATCGCCGACGTGATCACCAGCTTCCACGGCGACGCGCCGATCGCGTTGCGGATGGCTCCGGACGGCGTCCGGGCGCTGCTGGTGATGCGGTCCAAGACCACCGGCCAGAACTACGTGCAGACCGGGACGATCCAGACCGCCAGCGGCGGCAAGCTCCTCCTCGGGCAGCTCCGCCAGCTTCAGTTGCCGCTCTCCGCCATCACGGATGCGGCCTGGAACAAGCTGGGCATCCTGGTCGCCGGCACGTCGCCCGACGTCGGCAACATCCGGCAGCCGTGGCTGGTCAACACCGACGGCTCCGGCCGGCAGTTGCTGCCCGGGGCGTCGTCCGGGTTCGAGACCGCGCTGCTCGCGTCGAACCTGAACAAGGACACCCTGCCGGTGGTCGAGGACGTGAAGGGCCAGCTGCACTGGCAGACCCGCGATCTCACCTGGGTCGACATGGACAACGATGCCAACGCGGCCCCGATCGTGCCGACCTACCCGGGCTGAGTTGTCCACAGGCTCGGCCTGTCCCGGTTGCGAGCGGGCGTGCTGTCGCGGATCGTTGAGCGGTGCCGGTCCGGGACGCGTTCGTGGATCTCGTGCTGGGTGGGCGGTGCGCGGGCTGCGACCGGCCGGGAGTCACTCTGTGTGGTCGTTGCCGGGAGCTACTGACTTCGGTGACTCCGTTCCGTGCTTGGCCGGACCCGCGGCCGGCCGGACTGCCTCCGCCCACCGCGAGTGCGCCGTACGCCGATGAGTTGCGCAAGTTGATCATTGCGCACAAGGAGGAGGCTCGGTACGCGCTGGCCCGTCCACTCGGCGCGGTGCTGGCAGCCGCCGTACGCGCTGCTCTCGGGGATCGGCGTGCCGTGTGGCTGTGCCCGGTTCCGTCGGCCAGGTCGACGGTCCGGCAGCGTGGGCACGACCCACTGCGCCGGATCACCCGCGCCGCCGCGCGATCCCTTCGGCGACAGGGAATCGACGCCCGGCCGGCTGCCGCGCTGACCGTCGTACGACGTCTCGACGACCAGGCCGGGTTGTCCGCGGAACGCCGTACCGCCAACCTGGACGGGGCTTTCGCGGCTCGTTCGCGCTGGGCTGAAACGCTGACGGATCAGCCGGTCCTGCTGGTCGACGACGTGATCACCACCGGTTCCACGCTGGCCGAGGCGGGCCGGGCCTTGGAATCCACCGGAATTCCGGTGCTCGGCTGTGCGGTGCTGGCCGCGACCCGCCGGCGCCGGCCGTCTGGTTCATGAGAACTTCCCTACCGGTTTTCGCCGAAGCCGACTAGCGTTGGCCTATGACACCCGCTAGGGACTGTCGGGCAGGGATGTGGTGCAGGTCCGGATCAGCCGGAATCCTCACTGCGGAGTCCGACCGGTTCCACAGCGGGTGTTCTCGTTTCGGGCACCGTCACACGAGGTACGGGGGTCCGGAGACGTAAGAAGAAGTCGCCGATCGATGGAGGTTTCCGTGGACGTCGTTGTCAAGGGTCATCACTGCGAGGTCAGTGACCGCTTCCGGCAGTACGTCGAGGAAAAACTCGAGCGGATCGAGAAGGTCGATCACCGGGTACTGCGGTGCGAGGTAGAAGTCAGCCAGGAGAAGAACCCGCGACAGCACGATCGGGCGATGCGTGTCGAGCTCACCATGTACACGAAGGGACCGGTGGTCCGCGCCGAAGCGACCGGCGAGACCAAGGCGGCGGCGTTCGACGTCTGCCTGGACCGGTTGCGGGCGCAGGTCCGCAAGGCGGCCGACCGCCGCCGGGTGCACCGTGGTGAGCGTACGCCGGAGGGCCTTCGGCACGTGAACGCGAAACAGCCACTCACCGACACCACTCCAGTGGAGGAACCAGCCGCCGAGGACGAGGTGGCGACGTACAAGTTCGGATCGCTCACGGTCACCGGTGACGGTCCTTTGGTGATGCGCGAGAAGACCCACACCGCCAAGCCGATGTCCCTGGACCAGGCGCTCTACGAGCTCGAACTGGTCGGACACGACTTCTACCTCTTCGTCGACGCCGACGAGAACCAGCCCAGCGTCGTCTACCGCCGCCGCGGCTACGACTACGGCGTCATCCGTCTGGCCGTCTGAGGCCGACAGCACGCGGGAGGAGCACATCACGAGGGGCCGGGCAGCTGCCCGGCCCCTCATCCTTCCCCTGCGAAGGTCTCTGCTACCCGTCGATCTGGGCCTGGAGGGCGGCTGCGTAGGTGGCTACCTCCGCGTAGACGCCCGGGTCGCCGGCGTCGGCGCAGCCCACGCCCCAGGAGACGACGCCGAAGAGCCGGCCGTTGAGGACCAGCGGACCGCCGGAGTCACCCTGGCAGGAGTCCTTGCCGCCGTCCTCGAACCCGGCGCAGATCTCGCCGTCCGCGGTGTACCCCTCGCTCGCGTACGCCTGCTCGCAGTACGCGTCACCCAGCACCGGCACGTCGACCTTCTGGAAGGTGTCCGCCGGCCCGGTGCCCTCGGTCTCACCCCAGCCGTACACGACCGACGCCGCACCCGCCGCGTCCGCCGCCTTGTCGGTCTCCAGCGCCAGCGTCGGCACACCGTCGAACGGCGTGGCCAGCGTCATCACGGCGACATCATGACCAGGCTCCTTGCCGTACGCCGGGTCCACCCAGATGCTGCTGATCTTCGACTCCTTGCCACCGGACTCGGTCAGCACGTCCCGGCCCTGGATCGCCGTGTAGGTGCCGGCCGCCTCCTGCGCGCAGTGCGCGGCGGTGACGATCTTGTTCGCGGCGACCAGCGTCGACCCGCACCACTGGCCGCTCGGCGACGGCGAGCCGCTGTTGTTGAGGGCAATCGCCCAGGGGGTGTCCGCGGTCTTGGCGACCGTGCCGCCGACGATCCGGGTCTTCGGCCCGTCCGGCGACTGCGCGGCCGACGCGGAGCCGGCTACGGCCACCGCACCGAGGGACGCCACGGCCAGCACACCGGCCGCCAGGGCGGCTCGGACCAACTGCACTCTTCCTGTCATGCCTCACTCCAGGTTGATAGGGGCCACGCGGGCGGCGCGGCCTCTCTGGAGCGTCTCCCGAACACCGTTCGTAGCGCACCTCCCACTTGCGGTAACTCCCGAGTTATGGCCGCCGGCCGGTCCCCCGATCCGGCCGGCGTGCCGGTCAGAGCCCCATCGCCTTGCCGTCGAGCACCTGGCTCTTCGCGGGAGCCTTCGGCGTCGGCGCCGTGCCGTAGGCGCTGAAGCTGAACTGGTTCTTGCCATCGGTCATCCGGATCACCCGGGCGGTCTCGGTGTCGATCCACAGCGCGGCGCCGTCGTCGGTGAGCCCGACGCACCGGACACCGTCGACCATCCGCGCCGTGACCTTGCGGGGCAGGGCGGCCGTGGCCGTGTCGTCCTCGCCGAAGACCGTCGCGAAGAACCTGCCGGGGGTGACCAGGTCGACCATGTCCTGGGTGTCCTTGTCGACCTTCGACAACTTGATCCACTTGTTCTTCAGCAGCCGGACGGTCCGCGCGGTCTCGGCCGGGCTGCTCTTCTCGGCCTTCGCCTGCGCGCGGATCGCCGACTCGGACAACTGCAGGTAGACGGTCTTGCCGATCGCACGGACCCGGTACGACGCGCCCGCGACGGTGAAGTTGCCCTCGCCGCCGCCTTTGGTCAGGGTGATGTCGAAGGTCATCGGCCCGCTGGTGTCGTCGATGGTGCCGCGCATCCGCAGGTTGGTCGCCGCCAGCGACGCAGCCCGGGTCTTCTGCATGATCGTCCGGACCGGCAGGTTCTCCAGCCCTGCTGCGGTCGGCGACGCGACCGGGCTGGTGGGAGGCGCCGTCGCCGCGGCGGTGGCGGCAGGCTTGTTGTCGCCGGCGGAGTCGGCGCCGGGGCCGCAACTGGTGGTGACCAGCGCGATCATGGCGACCGCCGCGGCGGTGCGGATCCAGGGGAAGGACATGGCTCGGACTCACCTTTCGGTACGCCGGCCCAGCGGCCGGGGCTCGTTCTCGTTCGTCCAAGAGCCTGCGTGCGCGCACTGCCGTCCCGCGGCGGTTCGACTGCGCGCGACTGCGGTCCGCCTGCCGACCCGCTGCTGGATAGACTGCCGTCGGGCTGAGGGCAGCTCGGTCTGAGCGGATCGGGAGGGTGCAGACCAGTGCCAGGGGCGGTGAGCGACTCTGTCCGGTTTACGCTGCTCGGACCGGTGCGAGCCCATCGTGGGTCGCGCGAGCTGGATCTCGGTCCGGCCAAGCAGCGCGCCGTACTGGCGAGTCTTCTGCTCTCCGCCAACCGGCCGGTCCCACCGAGCCGGATCATCGATCTCGTCTGGGGCGACGACCCGCCGGAGAACGGCCCGAACGTCGTACAGAAGTACGTCGCCGGCCTGCGCCGGGTGCTGGAGCCGGAGCGGGAACCGAGATCGTCCGGCCGGCTGCTGACCCTGACCGATGGCGGCTACCGGCTCGCCGTCGCACCTGGCGACTCCGACGTCGACCTGTTCAGCCAGCACGTCCGCACGGCAGGCCGGCTGCGTGCCGAGGGGCGCCTGGCGGAGACCGCAGCGGAGCTTCAGACAGCGCTGTCGTTGTGGCAGGCGGAGCCGTTGGCCGGCCTGACCGGCGTGTACTTCGAGGCCACCCGCGCTCGGCTCGCTGACGACCGCGCCGCGGCTGTGGAGGAGTGGGCCGAGGTGGAGCTCGAACAGGGGCACCTGCAGAGCCTGCTGCCGGAGCTGTCCCGCCTGGTTGCCGAGTTCCCGCTGCGCGAGCGACTGCGCGGCGTGCAGATGCTTGCCCTGTACCGCGCCGGCCGCCAGGCCGAGGCCCTGGCCGCCTACCGCGAGATTCGCAGCCTGTTGGTCACCACCCACGGCGTGGACCCGAGCCGCCCCCTCCAAGACCTTCACCAGCGGATCCTTCAAAACGATCCCACTCTCACCGCCCCCGTCCCCGCCCCACCCGTCCCCGCCCCACCCGCAGCCGACCCCGCGCCGTGGTCGCCCACTCCCGCCGCGCCGTTCGTTCCGTCGGCGCCGCACGGGGAGGGGTTGCAGTTGCGGGACTGGGTGCTGAAGTTCCTGGTCGCGGCGGTCCCGATTCTGACGGTCGGGCTGCTGGGTGGTCCGGCGATGGGCGTCGTGGCGGTCCGGCGACGCAGTACCCGTCTCGGGCTGGCAGCCGCGGGGTATCTGGGTGCGACGATCGCCGGCGCCCTGATGATCGACACGAGCAGCGACGAGATCACCGGCACCAAGGACGGTCTCGGCGTCACGCTGGTGATCGTCTCCGCGCTGGTCTGCGCAGTGCACCTGGCGGTGATCGTGCCGAGGCAGACCCGGCAGGCTCCGGGGGACGAGACGCGCCGGCAGTACGGGCGTCAACTCGCAGCCGAGCACCCGGTGATCGCCCGCCAGCTCGGGATCGGGCGCCCCGACCTGCCGAACCAGTTCGAGGACGGCGGGCTGATCGACATCAACGATGCGCCCGAGGCGGTCCTGCGGACGCTGCCCGGCGTCTCCGCCGAGCACGCCGCGCTGATCGCCGCCGACCGGACCCACCGCGGCCCGTTCCGCTCTCTGGAGGATCTGGCCGCGCGCGGCCTGTTCCCGTGGCCGATCCCGCCGCAGGTGGCCGAGATCGTGCTGATCATCCGGGTCCAGGACACCGTTGACGGCGACCGGCGGTAATTGTCGGTGGGCCCCGGCAGAATCGCTGCCGTGAGTACACAGGTGTTGTCGACGGCTCAGGCTCGGCGGGTGGCGCTGGCGGCTCAGGGGTTCATGGACCCGCGGCCGAAGGGCGTGCCGGACATGCGGGCGCTGGCTCGTGTGCTCGGCCGGATCGGGCTGATCCAGATCGACTCGGTGAACGTCGTCAGCCGCGCGCAGTACCTGCCGCTGTACTCCCGCCTCGGTCCGTACCCGCGCGACCTGCTCGACCGCGCCTCCGGAAAGGCGCCCCGCCGCCTCGTGGAGTACTGGGCCCACGAGGCGTCGCTGATCCCGGTCGAGACCCACTCGCTGATGCGCTGGCGGATGGCCCGCGCCGCGACCGAGGCCTGGGGTGGGCCACGGTCGATCGCGAAGGAGCGACCTGACCTGGTCAAGCAGGTGCTGGCCGACGTCCGCGACCACGGTCCGCTGACGGCGCGCGAGATCGACGACGACGTCGAGCGCTCGAAGGAGAACTGGGGCTGGAACTGGTCCGACGTGAAGCGGGCCCTGGAGTTCCTCTTCTTCGCCGGCGAGATCACGGTCGCCCGGCGCAACCAGCAGTTCGAGCGGATGTACGACATACCCGAGCGGGTGCTGCCGAGCGCCGTGCTGGACACTCCGACGCCGTCGTTGGACGAGGCGCACCGCGGGCTGGTGTCGATCGCGGCGCGGGCGCACGGGGTGTCGACCGCGCAGTGTCTGAAGGACTATTTCCGGACGGCACCGGAGCCGACAGCGCTGGCGATCCAGGAGCTCGTCGAGGAAGGTGAGCTGATCCCGGTCCAGATCGACGGCTGGAAGCGGCAGGCGTACCTGCACCGAGACGCGCGGCTGCCGCGGCGGGTCAACGCCCGGGCGCTGGTCAGCCCGTTCGACTCGCTGGTGTTCGAGCGGACCCGGACCGAGGTCCTGTTCGACTTCCGGTACCGGATCGAGATCTACGTGCCGGCCGAGAAACGCATCTACGGGTACTACGTGCTGCCCTTCCTGCTCGGGGACCGGCTGGTCGCCCGCGTGGACCTGAAGTCCGACCGGGCCGCCGGGGTGCTGCTGGTCCAGTCGGCGCACGCCGAGCCGAAGGCGCCGGTGGAGACCGCGGACGAGCTGGCCGCCGAGCTGGTCCAGCTCGCGGGGTTCCTGGGGCTGGACCAGGTCAAGGTGGCCGGTGGCGGTGACCTGTCGCCAGCGCTGAGTGACGCCCTGACCGGGGCGGTGGGGCGGGGAAGGAGTTAGCACAGCGAGGATACTGACGGCGCGGCCGGGAACTTTCCGGCGCGGCCGAGCGTGGGTCCGTTGGGGCCTGAGGCACGCTGCGGGCGTGGCTTGGCACACCTGGCCCCGTACGATGGGGGACGCACGCCCTTCCCGTCGGGTCGGCCGTGCCCTGTCGGCGTCGGCCGCAACGAGGCTTCAGCAGCAAGGAGAGAACTCCCCACCATGAAGGTGATCGACAAGGTCCTGCGGATCGGCGAGGGCAAGATCCTGCGTCAGCTCCAGGGCATCGCGAAGATGGTCAACTCGATCGAGGACGACTTCGTCGGGATGTCCGACGAGGAGCTCCGCGGTCAGACCGCGGAGTTCAAGCAGCGGCACGAGAACGGGGAGTCGCTCGACGCGCTGCTGCCGGAGGCGTTCGCGGTCGTCCGGGAGGCGGCCAAGCGGACCCTGCACCAGCGGCACTACGACGTCCAGATCATGGGCGGCGCCGCGCTGCACCTGGGCAACATCGCCGAGATGAAGACCGGTGAGGGCAAGACGCTGGTCGGCACGCTGCCGACGTACCTGAACGCCCTGTCCGGCAAGGGCGTGCACGTGGTCACGGTGAACGACTACCTGGCCAAGTACCAGGCCGAGTGGATGGGCCGGGTGTACCACTTCCTCGGCCTCGACTACGGCGTGATCCTGCCGCAGATGACGCCGGCCGAGCGCCGGGTCGCCTACGCCAAGGACATCACCTACGGCACCAACAACGAGTTCGGCTTCGACTACCTGCGCGACAACATGGCGCAGAGCATCGACGACTGCGTCCAGCGCGAGCACAACTACGCGATCGTGGACGAGGTGGACTCGATCCTGGTCGACGAGGCGCGGACCCCGCTGATCATCTCCGGCCCGGCCGAGGACTCCCAGCGCTGGTACGTCGAGATGGCCCGGATCGCTTCCACGCTGAAGCCCCGGATCGCCGACGACAAGGTGCCGGAGGAGCAGCGCCCGGTCGCCGACTACGAGGTGGACGAGAAGAAGCGCACCGTCGCGATCCTCGAGCGCGGGATCGAGAAGGTCGAGGACCGGCTCGGCATCGACAACCTGTACGAGTCGGCCAACACCCCGCTGATCAGCTACCTGAACAACGCGCTGAAGGCGAAGGACCTGTTCCGCCGCGACAAGGACTACGTGGTCGTCGACAACGAGGTGCTGATCGTCGACGAGCACACCGGCCGGACGCTGCACGGCCGTCGCTACAACGAGGGACTCCACCAGGCGATCGAGGCCAAGGAAGGCGTCGAGATCAAGGAGGAGTACCAGACGTTGGCGACGATCACGCTGCAGAACTACTTCCGCCTCTACGAGAAGCTGGCCGGCATGACCGGTACGGCGATGACGGAGGCGGCCGAGTTCCAGAAGATCTACGGCCTCGGCGTCGTGCCGATCCCGACCAACAAGCCGATGATCCGCGCCGACGAGCGGGACCTGATCTTCCGCACCGAGGACGCCAAGTTCGACGCGGTGGTCAAGGACATCGTCGAGGTGCACCGGACCGGCCAGCCGATCCTGGTCGGCACCACCAGCGTGGAGAAGTCCGAGCGGCTGTCCACCCAGCTCCGCAAGGAGAACATCGCGCACGAGGTGCTGAACGCGAAGCAGCACGCGCGGGAGGCGGCGATCGTCGCCGAGGCCGGCCGCAAGGGCGCGGTCACGGTGGCCACCAACATGGCCGGCCGCGGTACCGACATCATCCTCGGCGGCAACCCCGAGTTCCTGGCCGACAAGGAGCTGCGCGCCCGCGGCATCGACCCGGCCGAGGCGATCGAGGAGTACGAGACGGAGTACCCGACCGTCCTCGAGCAGTTCGAGAAGCAGGTCAAGGACGAGCAGGAAGAGGTCCGCGAGGCCGGCGGCCTGTACGTGCTCGGCACCGAGCGGCACGAGTCCCGCCGGATCGACAACCAGCTGCGCGGCCGGTCCGGCCGGCAGGGCGACCCGGGCAAGTCCCGGTTCTACCTGTCCCTGGAGGACGACCTGATGCGGCTGTTCAAGCGCGAGATGGTCGACTGGGCGATGTCGCGCAACAACGACGACAGCCAGCCGCTGGAGAACAAGGTCGTCACCAAGGCGATCGCGTCGGCGCAGTCCCAGGTCGAGGCGCAGAACTTCGAGACCCGGAAGAACATCCTCAAGTACGACGACGTGATGAACCGCCAGCGCCACGTCGTGTACGACGAGCGCCGCCGGGTGCTCGAGGGCGCCGACCTGCGTGACCAGGTGCAGGACATGCTCGAGGAGACCGTCACCGGCTACGTGCAGGGCGCGACCGCGGACGGGTTCGCCGAGGACTGGGACCTGGACGCGCTGTTCACCGCGATGAAGACGCTGTACTCGACCGAGCTGACCGAGGAGCAGCTGGTCGAGGAGGCCGGTGGCGACAAGGCCGGCCTGACCCAGGACTTCCTGATCGAGGCGTTCGTCGCCGACGCCAAGGCGGCGTACGACCGGCGCGAGGAGTCGCTGAGCTCGGACGCGATGCGCGAGCTGGAGCGCCAGGTCGTGCTGAGCGTGCTGGACCGCAAGTGGCGCGAGCACCTGTACGAGATGGACTACCTGCGCGAGGGCATCGGCCTGCGCGCGATGGCGCAGCGCGACCCGCTGGTCGAGTACCAGCGCGAGGGCTACGACATGTTCGCGGCGATGATGGAGTCGATCAAGGAGGAGTCGGTCGCCTTCATCTTCAACGTCGAGGTCAACGTCGAGGCGATTCAGGCCGAGGCCGCCACCCAGGCCCCGGAGGCCGAGAGCCTCGAGGGGCGCCGGATCGAGGACATCCTCACCCCGGGCGCGCCGGTGGCGGAGTTCCCCGGCCGGGACCAGGGCGAGGAGCGGCCGCAGGACACGCCGCGTCCGCGCGACATCCCGCGGCTGCGCGCCAAGGGCCTGACCGGCGACAGCCGCCCGCAGCGGCTGTCCTACTCGGCGCCGACGATCGACGGTGACGAGGAGGTCGCGGTCCACCAGGACGGCGCCGACGAGAACGGCCTGATGTACGCCGGCACCCCGCGCAACGTGGCCTGCCCGTGCGGCTCCGGCAAGAAGTACAAGCGCTGCCACGGCGACCCGCAGTCGGACGTCTACAAGTTCTGAGTTCACCTACTGGGGACCTCGGACATCTGACCAGATGTCCGAGGTCCCTTTGCGTTGTCCGAGCTCCGGCTGTGCGGCGCGTCATGGCCAGGGAGTGGGGGATGTGGTGGTGTGGGGGGATGTGGCTGACGGAGAAGTTTGGATTGTCCGTTCCGCTGGTGGGTGCGCCGATGGCGAACGTGAGCGGCGGTCGGCTGACCGCCGCGATCTCCGCAGCCGGTGGGCTGGGGATGCTCGGCGCCGGGTCCGCGGTGAGCGCCGACTGGATCCGGGCCGAGGGCGCGGTCGCGGCTGAGGGCGGCAAGCCGTACGGCGTCGGCCTGATGGCGTGGTCCGTCAAGGATCACCCGGAGCACCTCGACGCCGTGCTCGAGCTCAAGCCTGCCCTCGTGTCGCTCAGCTTCGGCGACTATGCGCCGTACGTCGGGGCGCTGCACGAGGAAGGCATCGTCGTCGCGATGCAGGCCGGGACGGTGGCCGACGCGCGGGAGGCGATCGACGCCGGGGTGGATGCGATCGTCGCCCGTGGCGCTGAGGCCGGCGGTCACGGGCGCAACGCGGTCGCCACACTTCCTTTGCTGCAAGCGATTCTCGACCTCACCAACCTCCCGGTGCTCGCGGCCGGAGGCATCTCCGGTCCGCGCGGGCTGGCCGCCGTACTGGCTGCTGGGGCGGCCGGCGGTTGGGTCGGTACGGCGTTCCTCACCTGTGCCGAGGCCCTGACGCCGGACTCGGTGCGGGCGCGGGTGATCGAGGCGGACGAGACCGACACGGTGTACGGCACCGTGTTCGACGCGGCCTCACGGGCGGGGTGGCCGGACGAGTTCGGCGGCCGGGCGCTCCGGAACGCCTACTTCGACTCGTGGGAAGGTCGCGAGGAGGAGCTCAAGGCCGACGACGCCGGCCACGACGACTACGTGACCGGGGTCCGCTCCGCCGACCCGGCACGCGCGTCCATCTACGCAGGCCAAGGCGTCGGCGCGCTCACCGCCCAGTCGACCGCCGACGAGGTCGTGCGCTCCTTCGCCGGCTACCGCAGGTACCTCGACGCCGCGCGTTGACCGCCGGCTACCTCCCGCCGCGCTGCGCCCTGAACCACATCACAACCATCGCTGAGATCTTGACGTCCGGCGTTTTAACCGGTTTAGATGTCGTCTAAACCGGTTTAAAGCGTGTCGAGCGAGGTGTGATGAGCAAGCAGCGGCCGACGATCGCCGATGTGGCGAGCCGGGCAGGTGTGTCCAAGGGCGCGGTGTCGTTCGCGCTCAACGGGCGGCCCGGACTGGCCCAGGCGACCGTCGACAAGATCCTCGCCGCGGCCGACGAGCTGGGCTGGCGGCCGAGCAACCGGGCCCGGTCGCTGTCGGTCTCGAAGGCGTTCGCGCTCGGCCTGGTGATCACCCGGGACCCGGATGTGCTGTCCTCGGACCCGTTCTTCTCCGCCTTCATTGCCGGTGTCGAGAGTGTGCTGTCCACCCGCGGGCAGGCCCTGGTCCTGCAGGTCGTCACAGCCGGCGAGGAAGAGGAGGCCGGGTACCGGCGGCTGGCCCAAGACGGCCGCGTCGACGGCGTCTTCCTGTCCGACCTCCGGCACGAGGACCCCCGGATCGACCTGCTGGTCGAGCTCGGGATGCCCGCGGTGACCCTGAACCGGCCGGACGGCACGTCGCCGTTCCCGGCCGTCGTCCTGGACGACCGCCCGGGCACCCGCGCGGTCGTCGAGCACCTCGTCGCGCTCGGCCACACCCGGATCGCGCACGTCGCGGGCCCGCCCGCCTTCGTGCACGCGACCGCGCGGTCGACCGCCTTCGTGGCGGCCCTGGCCGACGCCGGGCTGCAGCCGGCCGCGATCGAGACCGGAGACTTCACCGCCGCGGCCGGGATCGAGGCCACCCGGCGGCTGCTCGCGCTGCCCGAGCCGCCGACCGCGATCGTCTACGCGAACGACCGGATGGCGATCGCCGGCCTCGGTGCCGCCCAGGCAGCCGGGCTGACCGTCCCGGACGACCTGAGCATCGCCGGCTTCGACGACAGCGAACTGGCCGAGTACGTCCACCCCGGCCTGACCACCGTGCGCGCCGACCCGTTCCGCTTCGGCGAGGCGGCCGCCCAGACCCTCAACCAGGTCGTCGACGGCGAGTCCGACGTACCTGATGCCGAGCTGGCGCCCGCCGAGCTCGTCGTACGGCGCTCCACCGCCGCACCACCCCCCGCATAGCGCTATCCCCTGGCGCACTTGGAGGAACCATGAAGTTGCAAGCAGGACTGCTGGCCCTGGTACTGGCCGGCTCGCTCGCCGCGTGTGGCGACGGCGGGGGCGGCGCTGGTGACGCCGACGCCGCGGCCAAGGCCACCGGGCCGATCACCATCTGGTACTCGAACAACAAGGAAGAAGTGGCCTGGGGCAAGCAGATGGTCACGGCCTGGAACACCGCGCACCCGGACCAGAAGGTGACCGCCCAGGAGATCCCGACCGGGAAGAGCTCCGAGGAGGTGATCGGGGCCGCGATCACGGCCGGCAACGCGCCGTGCCTGATCTTCAACACCTCGCCGGCCTCGGTCTCGCAGTTCCAGAAGCAGGGCGGCCTGGTGCCGCTGGACACGTTCAGCGACGGCAAGTCGTACATCGAGGACCGTTCCGGTGACGTGGCCCAGCAGTACAAGTCGACCGACGGCAAGTACTACCAGCTGCCGTGGAAGTCGAACCCGGTGATGATCTTCTACAACAAGAAGGCGTTCGCCAAGGCCGGGATCGACACCGCGAAGCCGCCGCTGGCGACGTACGACGAGTTCCTCGACACCTCGCGCAAGCTGGTCGCCGCGAAGGCCGCGAAGTTCGCCATCTACCCGGCGCCGAGCAACGAGTTCTTCCAGTCCTGGTTCGACTTCTAC
Organism: Kribbella sp. NPDC050470; assembly: GCF_044458365.1. Taxonomy (NCBI): domain Bacteria; kingdom Bacillati; phylum Actinomycetota; class Actinomycetes; order Propionibacteriales; family Kribbellaceae; genus Kribbella; species Kribbella sp. NPDC050470. The sequence goes on from NZ_JBITHV010000007.1 coordinate 568,267, forward strand.
CCGCTGTACGCGGCCGAGAGCGGCGGCAAGCAGCTGGTCGCCGACGGCAAGGCGACGTTCAACTCCGACGAGGGCAAGAAGGTCGCGCAGTTCTGGCGGACCATGTACGCCGACAAGCTGGCGTCGCAGGAGAAGTACACCGGTGACGCGTTCGTGGACGGCACCGCCGCGATGGCCGTGGTGGGTCCGTGGGCGATCGCGACGTACAAGGGCAAGGTCGACTGGGGCGTGGTCCCGGTGCCGACCTCGGGCGGCAAGCCGGCGAACGAGATCCACACCTTCTCGGACGCGAAGAACGTGGGGATGTACTCGGCCTGCAAGAACCGCGGCACCGCGTGGGAGGTGCTGAAGTTCGCCACCAGCCAGGAGCAGGACGGCAAGTTCCTCGAGGCGACCGGCCAGATGCCGCTGCGCAAGGACGTGGCGTCGGCGTACGCGGACTACTTCGCCAAGAACCCGGACTACAAGACGTTCGCGGACCAGGCGGCCCGCACCGTCGAGGTGCCGAACGTGCCGAACTCGATCACCATCTGGCAGACCTTCCGGGACGCCTACTCCAAGTCGGTCATCTTCGGCCAGGAGGACCCGGGTGCGGCGCTGGACGGCGCGGCGCAGAAGGTCGATCAGCTCGCCGCGCAGTCATGACCCGACTGGCCTCGACCGGCGCAGGGCGGCGGCCCGGCGCCCGGGGTGGGATCCTCGGCCGGATCCTCGGTGAGCATCCGGCCGGGACCGCCTTCGTCACGCCGTACGTCGTGTTCCTGGCGGCCGTGTTCGCCTACCCGCTCGGGTTCGCGGTGTACATGGCGTTCCACGACTACTTCTTCACCGCGCCGGGCGCGATCGTGGAACGGCCGTTCGTCGGGTTCGACAACTTCGTCACGGTGCTCTCGGATCCCGCGGTACGGCGTTCCTTCGTCAACGTGGCCATCTTCCTGGTGATCAACGTGCCGCTGACCGTGGTGCTGGCGCTCGGACTGGCGACCGCGTTGAACGGGGCGATCCGGTGGCGGACGTTCTTCCGGGTCTCGTACTACGTCCCGTACGTGACCGCGAGCGTCGCGGTGGTCGGGGTCTGGCTGTTCCTGTTCAACTCGAACGGGCTGGTGAACTCGATCCTCGGGCCGCTCGCGCCGGACCCGTCCTGGCTGGTGAACTCGGCGCTGGCGATGCCGACCATCGCGGTCTACGTGACCTGGAAACAGCTCGGGTTCTTCATCCTGCTGTACCTGGCGGCGTTGCAGAACGTGTCGAAGGACCTGTACGAGGCGGCGTCGATGGACGGCGCCGGCCGGTGGAAGTCGTTCCTGAACGTGACCGTGCCCGGCGTGCGGCCGGCGACGACCCTCGTCGTACTGCTGGCGACGGTGACCGGGGCGAACCTGTTCACCGAGCCGTACCTGCTGACCGGCGGTGGCGGTCCGGACGGGGCGTCGGCGTCACCGGTGCTGGTGATGTACCAGAAGGGCATCGAGCAGGGGAACCCGGACCTCGGGGCCGCGATCGGGGTGCTGCTCGTGATCGGCGTACTGATCCTGGCGCTGATCGAACGGCGCTTCGTGGGGAGGGAGGACTGATGCGGCTGCGGTTCGTCGCGCTGCTCGCCGGCGCGTTCGTGTTCCTGTTCCCCTTCTACTACATGCTGATCGGATCGCTGCAGGCCGAGCCGGATCCATCGGTCAGTGGGGCGTTCCCGTCGCCGGGGAACCTGACCGGCCACAACTACGTGGAGATCAACAACGAGATCAACCTCGGCCGGTCGCTGATCAACTCGGGGATCTTCACCGGCGGGGTGATCTTCGGGACGCTGGTGTTCGGTGTGCTCGCCGGGTACGCGCTCGCGCGGTTGCGGTTCCGCGGTCGCGGGCTGGTGTTCAACCTGATGCTGCTGGTCCAGGTGGTGCCGTTCCAGCTGCTGACGATTCCGCTGTACGTGCTGATCGTGCGCAGCTACGGGCTGGCCGACTCCTACCTCGGCATGATCCTGCCTTTCGCGATCAACTCCACCGCGGTGTTCGTGTTCCGGCAGTACTTCCTCCAGCTTCCGCAGGAGCTCTTCGACGCGGCCCGGATCGACGGCGCCGGCGAGCTGGGCATCCTGTGGCGGGTGGCGATCCCGTTGGTGAAACCCGCGCTGCTGACTGGTGTGCTGCTGACCTTCATCGGGCCGTGGAACGAGTTCCTCTGGCCGTTCCTGATCACCAAGCAGCAGGACCTGCAACCGCTGGCGGTCTCGTTGTCGAACTACCTGACCACGGTGTCGTCGCGGGCCGCGAACCCGTTCGGCGCGGTGCTCGCCGGGGCGTGCGTGCTGGCCGCGCCCGCGGTGACGTTGTTCCTGATCTTCCAGCGCCGGTTCATCTCCACGAACCTCTCGTCCGGCGTCAAAGGCTAATCCTGAAAGGCTTTGTTGTGACTGTTCCTTACACCCTTACTCGTGTCGGCGTGCTGATGACGCCCGAGCCGGGCAACGAGCTCGAGGCCGAAGGGGTGCTGAACCCGGCCACCGGCCACACCCCGGACGGCACGCTGTACCTGCTGCCCCGGCTGGTTGCTCCGGGCAACGTGTCCCGGGTCGGCCTGGCCGAGGTCGAGCTGGCCGACGGCGTCCCGGTCGGCATCCGGCGCGAAGGCGTCGTACTCGCCCCGGACGAGGGCTGGGAGCGCGGGCTGAACAACGCCGGCGTCGAGGACCCGCGGGTGACCTGGATCCCGTCGCTCGGCACCCACGTGATGACGTACGTCGCTTACGGCCCGCTCGGCCCCAAACCCGCGCTGGCCACCTCGGTCGACCTGCGCTCCTGGGAACGGCTCGGGCCGCTGCACTTCGAGTACCAGCCCGACCTCGACACCGACCTGAACCTGTTCCCCAACAAGGACACCGTGTTCTTCCCCGAACCGGTCACCGGCCCGGACGGTGAGCCGTCGTACGCGATGCTGCACCGGCCGATGTGGGATCTTGGCTGGTTCCGCGAAGGCGAAGGGGTCCACCTTCCGGCCGGCATCAAGGACGACCGGCCCGGGATCTGGGTCTCGTTCGTGCCGGTCGCCGACGTCGAGCGCGATGTGCGCAACCTCGTGCACCTGCGCAACCACCGGCTCGTCGCGATGTCGGAGTACCCCTTCGAGGAGCTCAAGATCGGCGCCGGCCCGGCGCCGCTGCGAGTGCCCGAGGGCTGGCTCGTGATTCACCACGGGGTGACCGGCGAGCAGCCGCAAGGCTTCGACCCCACCACGCAGAAGGTCAGCTACGCGGCCGGCGCGCTGCTGCTCGACGCCACCGACGTGACCAAGGTGATCGCCCGGACCGAGGAGCCGATGCTCGTGCCGGAGACCGACGAGGAGCGGATCGGGACCGTCGGGAACGTGGTGTTCCCGACCGCCATCGAGGAGGTCGACGGAGTGCACTACGTCTTCTACGGAATGGCCGACGCCGCCATCGGCGTGGCCAGATTGGATCGGGTGTCATGAGGATCCGCCGCCGAACCGTCCTCGGCGGCGCCCTCGCTCTGGGCGCTGCGTCTGCGGTCACGTCGCCTGCCTCGGCCACGGGCCGGTTGACCAACCTCGCGCATCTCGACTACCTGCGTACGACGGTGACGCCGCCGGCCGCACCTGGTCACAGCACTTACGGCTCGGGGCCGTTGGGCGTCCTGTGGACCTACGCGGATCGGCAAGCCGACGGCTCGTACAAGCGGATCGGCGGTGGGACCTACGACCCGGTGACCGACACCTACAGTCAGGGTGCGTTCAACGCGGACGACATCTCGCGTGCGGCCGTGGTCTACCTGCGCAGTGGTCGGCTCGACGTTGCCCGGGATCTGCTCCGGGGTCTCACCTACCTGCAGTCGCCCAACGGCAACGTCGTTCTGTGGATGCAGCCGGACGGGAGGCTCAACCCCAGCGCGGAGCCGGTCGAGCTTCCGGATCCGTCGGACTCCGGGCCGTCGTACTGGCTCGCTCGTACGGTCTGGGCGCTGGGGGAGGGGTACGCCGCCTTCCGCCGGGTGGACCGCGGGTTTGCCGAGTTCCTTCGGGATCGGCTCGAGTTGGCGCTGGCCGCGTTGGTGCGGCAGGTGCTGGTTCGGTACGGCGAGTGGCACATCGTCGACGGTCGCCGGGTCCCTGCGTGGCTGATCGTGAACGGTGCTGACGCGACGTCGGAGGCCGTGCTCGGGTTGGCGGCGTACGTGCGTGCTGGTGGGTCTGCGCGGGCTCGGAGGGCGCTGACGCAGTTCGCTTCGGGGATCGCTGCACTGAGTGCCGGGTCGTCGCGCGAGTGGCCGTTCCGGGCGCTGCTGCCTTGGGGTGAGTCGATCGCGGTCTGGCATGCGTGGGGCGTGCAGATGCCGTCAGCGTTGGCTGCTGCCGCGTCCGTCGTGGGCACTCCGGTCGGGCCCGCGATCGGGGACACGGCTGGGTTCACTCCGCTGCTGCTGACCGCGGGCGGGCCGGACAATGGCTGGCTGCCGGCGCCGATCGACCGTACCCAGATCGCTTATGGCGTCGACGCTCGACTGCAGGGCTTGCTGGCTGTCGGACTGGCTGGGACTCGGCAGGTCGCTGCGTTCGTCGCCGCCTGGTACTTCGGCGCGAACCGTGCCGGCGAGGCGATGTACGACGCTGCGACCGGGCGCACGTACGACGGGATCTCGGGCGACGGCGTGATCAACCGCAACTCCGGCGCCGAGTCCACCATCCACGGCCAGCTCTCGATGCTGGCCCTCGACGCCAACCCCGCCCTCGCCGCCCTCGCCCAGCAGTTGGGTGCCGGGCCGCTTGCCCGCTCGGGCCTGCAGGTCGTCGAAGGTGAGTCCGCCTCCGGCGGCAATGTCGTCACTCCGCCGTCCGCGTGGACCGGCGAATCCCAGTGGAGCAACGGTTCCTACGTTGCGCTGACCTCCGGATCATCGGCTGTCTGGACGTTGGAGCCGTCGCCGCAACTGCGTTTGGTGCTCCCGGTCGTCAACCTGCTCGACCCCGGTACGACGAGCTGGACGTCCGGCTCGTCCACCCTGGGAGAGATCGACCACAGCGCTCCTGGGCCGCAAGGCATCTCCGCGGCCCCGGGTGTGCTGCAGCCGATCACGTTGGGTCGACCGCTTCCGCCGTACGCGACGAGCCTCGAGGCGGTTGCCACTACCGGCACGGCTCAGATCGACGCGCTGCTGCTCATCCCCAGCATCAGCACGCTGCAGCTCGGCTCCGCCGTGCTGCTGTCCAGCGTCGACCCGCATCCGCGGACGTTCTCTGTGCGCAGCCAGCCGGGCGCCATCGCGTACAGCTACACGGCTCAGGGCACTCTGCACTCGCGGCGCCAGTTGGCTGGTGGGACCGGCAGTGTTCTCGTCCAGCCGGGTGGATTCACCGTCGTGCTTTGAGTGCTTCGGCGCACCAGTCGGCGACGAAGGCCAGCGCCTGGCCGCGTTGCTGGAAGAGGTGGTGGCTGTCGGCTTGCTGGTGGTAGGCATTGTGGGACGCGTCGGAGGCGGTGGCGAGCAGGCGGGGGAGAAGCCAGGCGTACTTGACGCCGGACGCCATCACGGCGAGGCGAACCAGATCGGGTTCGCCTCGCCAGCCGGCTTCACGCAGGCCCTCCAGATAGTTGTCGATGCACGTCTCGGCAAGCTCGGGCAGTCGTTCGGCCGGCCAGAACAAGTCGAACACGGCATCCGGGATGTGGTTGCCGATGTCCTCACCCAGCGCGCCGTCGCCCATGAACGCCCAGTCGAGCAACGCAAGCTCGCCGGTCGGCCGCTGGATGACGTTGGACACCCAGAGATCGAGGTGGCAACGGGCCCGCGGCAACCGCTCGGTCAGCTCGAGCAGTTCGTTGCGATGGGCAAGCAGGTGTCGCCAGCTCTCGCGCAGTCGGTCCGGCCAGGTGTCTGCGACCAACGGCTGCTGCCAGGCCGCATCGTCGTCGGCCAGGTCCATCGGCACGTCCCGCGTCGTCGAGTAGTCCCGCAGGAAGCCGATCGACGTCCACGGCCGGTGGGTTGGCGGCCGCCCCTGCCACCGCCCCACAGCACGCGCCAACGCGGCATGCCCGGCCAGCGTCAGCTCGGTCCCGGGCGTCCCTTGGATGTCCTCCATCATCAGCACTGCCCTGGGTTCCCCTGCTTCGTTCGGGAGATCGACAACCTCCGCCTCGGGCAGGACCAGGCCGGCGGCGGCGAGTTGCTTGCGGAGTTCGTCGTCGCGATAGACCTCGACCTCGCGACGCCAGTAGTTCCAGTGCCGCGGGTCGTCCGATGCGGCCCACGGCCCGGTTGACGTTGTCGGCTTCCGCAGTACCTTCCGGACTGCCGTGCGTCCGTCCGCGTAGGACACGCGCTCGACGGTCTCGGTCACCGCGTTGAGTGGGTTGTGTCGCAGCGTCTCACTCACAAGCAGCTATGGTGACACGCCCTAGCTGAGGAGCAGGCGTGGCGGCAGACCAGTCAGCGCTTTGACGTCCCGCGTGAAGTGGGCTTGGTCGGCGTACCCGGTGAGTACGGCGACGTCCGCGAGCGCGAGCCCGGTCCGCGCGTGGTCGAGCGCGATGTTCATCCGCAGCACGCGGTCGAGCATCTTCGGCCCGTAGCCGAACGCATGCAGGCACCGCCGGTGCAGCTGGCGCTCGCTCAGCCCGACGCTCCCGGCCAACGAGAGCACGCCGGCTCCGCCGCGAAGCATCCCGCTTCGGACGGCCCGCAGTACCTGTGTGATCAAGCGATCCGGCGGCTCCTCGATCAGGTCCGCCACCGCCAGCTCCAGCGCCAACGCCGGGATCTCGGCCAGTCGCACCTGATCCGCCAGTCGCCGGCTCCGCGTTGGTGACCAGAGATCGACGAGCGGCACGCGTTCGTTGAGGAGCTCCTTCGCCGGTACGCCGAGGAATCGCGGAGCCGTCCCCGGTGCGAACCGGATCCCGGCGTACCGAGTCCCCGCCTCCGCCGAGCCGATCCACGCGCGGCTGTCCGGGCCCGCGATGACCAGTTGGTCGTCCATCAGGAGCAGGTCCATGCAGCCGTCCGGGAGAACGCGGTACTCGCCGCCTTCCGCCGTACGCGTCCACAAAGCCGCGCCCGGCACCCGCGCGGGGCGCTCCCGATACGGCTCGAACTCAGTCACGACCTCAGTCTGTAACCCGCCACCGACAATTCCACACGTGCACGCCGTTCAGCTAGCGTCGGCGCATGCAGTTCGACCGGTACACCGTGATCCTGCTGACGCTCCGGCCGGACGCGCCCGCGATGACCGACGCGGACGCGACCGCCCTCCAGGACCGCCACCTGGCCCACGGCGCGGATATGCAAGAGCGTGGCCTGGTCCTCGCCCGCGGCCCGCTCACCGACCAGGACGACGAACGCTACCGAGGCTTCTCCGTCTGGTCCGTGGACCAGGAAACCGCCCGAACCTACGCCGAAGCCGACCCCGCAGTCCGAGCGGGCCGCCTGGCTGTCACGGTGATGACCTGGATGATGCCCGCCGGCAACCTGAGCTTCGCCAAGGTCCATCCACCCCGGTCGATCGCCGAGGCAACCGCCGACTGAGCACAGCAATCCGATCGTGCTGCTGCTGTCATCCGGTTGCGGCAGCTGGCGGCGTACGTTGGCCGAATCGATCGATCGGATCGGTCTTCGTCGTTCGGGGGAACGAATGCCAGAGAACACCGCGCTGATTCCAGCCCACCAGACAACCGGCTGCCCGGCGACCACTGGGGTGCCGCCGGCCCAGCCGGTCCCACCCAGCGAGTCGATAGCGCAGCAAGCAGCGAAGGAACTCGCCGCCGCCGGTCAACGCGCCGGGGCGACCCGCCCCACACCTCCGCCAGTCTCCGCACCGCTCGCGCGCCACAGCGCCGAGCGGCCTCTGGTCGCGTCGTCAACCACACGGGTTGGCACGCTGCGGTTCACACCTCTGCCCGCTGCCGTCTGCCCACCGCAGCCCCACGCCACCCTGTGGACACGCATCCGATCCCTGTGGAAACGCAGCTGACGATCGCCGACCCGCACCCTCAGCCGAGTTCCAGGGCGGTGCAGACCCAGCGGTTGCGGCGGATCTCGAGGCGGAGTGCGATCGCACGGGACCGATGACCATGCCGAACGTGGGCAGCCACCTCGGCAACGTCCGTCGCCGGACAACAAACCCGGACCGACCGAACCGCACTCCGCTCCTTGGCCCCACGCCCGGTCGCCGTGGTCGTCATCCCCAGCACCCGAACCCGCCGATTCAGCTCAGCGAACACCACATCATCCGTGAACCGCACCAACTGAGAAATCGGCCGATCCCCAGCCAACACCTCAGAAACCGCCTGAGCCAACCGCCCACCCCAAACCCGAACATCCGGCAGGGGGCTTGGGTCGTTGGGGGTTGTGGGGGCGATGCCGACGCGTTTGAGGGCTTGGTGGCGGAGGGCGAGGGTGTTGGTGGGCATGGTGCCGGCGTGGCGGACGGTTGCCGGTACGGCGTGCTGCGACGGGTCGACGTCAACCGCGCGGAGGCGTGGGGTTGCCACGTCGGACAGGCTCGAGTGGGAGTCGGCGGCCTCGGTGAGAGGTGGGACTGGGGCCAGCGTCGGACCGGTCTGGTCCGGGCGTTGGGTGGGGGCCGCGGGGAGGTTTTGCTGGCTCATGTCACTTCTCCTGGTGGGTGGGCGGCACGGGGTTGCCGGTCGCGGGCGGCGGGATACGCAGCACCTGGCCGGGACGAATCAGGTCGGGGTCGGGCCCGATCAGCTGGCGGTTGGCGGCGTACCAGGCCGGCCAACGAGAGGCGATGTCCTGCGGGGTCGCTTGCGGGCCGAGCTCGGTCGCGGCGATGCTCCAGAGCGTGTCGCCGGGTTTCACGACCACCCGGCGAGGCACCCGCACCGGCTGCCCCGACCGCACATCCGTATACCGAACCGCAGCCCCCGCAGTAGGCCGATCCGGCACCCCCACCCGCACCCGCCCATCCCCCGCCACACCCCGGCGACCCCGAGCCTCAGCCGGCCCACCGGTCTGGGGCTGGGAGTCAGCCGGCGCCCCGGCCTGGGACCGGGAGTTAGCCGCGGCACCGGGCTGAGGCAGGGAGTCGGCTGGCGCGCCGGTGTTGGTGCCAGTCCGTTTGGCTGACGGGTTGGGGTCGGGAGCGGCGGTCTGCGGCTGCGGCGCAGGGCGGCGCGGCTCAAGTGGTACAACCCCCTCGGTCCGACCGTCCCGCCGTAGGTCGTGCGGCGCGTGAGCATCCCGCGGCACGACGTCCTGCGGCCTAGCAGCCTGCGTGTGGGTGGTGGATAGGGCCGAGCCGGTCAGGCGGACGGTGGACGGCGGCTCGGTGGTGCGCCAGGTGCTTGCGTTCGGTGTGGTGCCGGTCAGCAGGGTGGAGCGGGGTTCGTTGGTTGGTGGGTGCTCGGTGGTGGGCTGCAGGGTGGAGCGGGGCTCGGTCCAGGGGCGGTTGATGGGGGCGTCGGCCGGCGTGGCGTGGGCGGTGGTGAGGGTCAAGGGGGTCGCGGCGGCCAGACCGAGGGTGGTGCGGAGGAGGGTCCGGGCGGTCCGGGTGGTGATTAGGGCGGCGAGGGCGGAGGCGGCGGCGCCGAGGACGCCTGGAAGCTGTTCCAGAGCGGTTGTCGTGACCGCCAGGGCGAGCCAGGCGTAGGCGATCCAGGCGACTGTGGCGACCGCCAGGACGGTCAGTGAGTCGAGGTCGTGGCTGGTGGCTGCGCCGTACGAACCGGCCGTTATCCAGCGCAATGCCAGGCCGAGGGCGGCCAGCGTCGCCAGGGCGAGCAGGCCCTTCAGTCCTCGGATCATCGCGTTCACCCCACTTAGCCTCTGATCTATGAGTTTGCGTAAGTTTGCGTCTGCTTGACCACTATAGACCGGTAGTGATGCCGGTTCGCAAGTGGAAATGTCACGCAGCGTCGGCTTGGCGCACGGAAGGTGAGCAGGATCGGGTAGGTTCGCCGCCATGCGGTGGGATGCGTTGTTCGCGGACCTGGAGTCGCAGTTCGACGCGCTCCAGGCGGAGGATCTGTACGGCGAAGTGGCGGACCGGATCCGCGCTGAGGTCGGCAAGATCACCGTGCTCGACCGGCTGCGAGGCGCCGTCGACACCGTCGTACGGGTGGAGCTGACGAACGCCGAGCCCGTGCAGGGTCAACTCACCCGGGTCGGGAAGGACTGCCTGCTGATCGAGGCCGAGCGCGCCGAGGAGTGGCTGATCCCGGTTGCCGCGCTGGTCGCCGTACATCGGCTGGGGCCGTGGGCCGAGCCGGCAGTCGGCGCGGTGGCGGGGAAGCTCGGCCTGACGCACCTGCTGCGCGGGATCGCGCGCGACCGCTCACCGGTGACGCTGTTCTGCGGCGGGGCGCCCGTCACCGGGACGATCGACCGGGTCGGGGCGGACTTCCTGGAGCTCGCGGAGCATCCGCTGGACGCGCCGCGGCGGCGGACCGAGGTCTACAACGTGCGCCTGGTGCCGACCCAGGCGCTCTGTGCGGTACGACGCCGCTAGCCCGAGCGCTCCCTAGTTGTGCACGTCCTCCGACTGCTCGGCGTCCTCGCCGAACGGGTGCGCGTCGATGAACTCGCGAGTCTCGGTGTAGAGCCGCTCGATGTACTTCTCCAGCTCACTCGCCTCGACCCGCCACTGCCCGCGCCCGCCGATCTTCACCGCGGGGATGTCACCGCGGCGGACCAGGGCGTACACCTGGTTCGCGGAGATGTTGAGCACCTCGGCGACGTCGGCGAGCTGGAGGAAGCGCGGAGTCGGCATCCGGTCTGCTCCTTCACGTAGTGGCTGGTTCCTTCAGTTTGCCATGGTTGGCGATCGGACGATCCCGTTTGTCCCCAGGCTGACAGCCTGTGGATAGCCGTTCACGGTGTGGTGCCCGGACACGGCAGAATGTCGGCTCAGATGGCGATCGATTGACTGGGGAGTTCGACGTGGTCGACACAGCAGTGCGCGGTACCGGGTTCGGGGCGTCGTCCGTCCCCGCGCAGCGCAACCGGCGGGCCCGGTGGAAGGATGGCCGGCTCGTGCTCGGCGTGCTGCTGGTCGCGATCACCGCGCTGGCCGGCGCCAAGCTGCTCTCGTCCGCCGACGACACCACCACGATCTGGGCGGCCAAACGGGACCTGCCGGCCGGGACCAAGCTGACCGGCGACGACCTCACGACCGCGCGGGTCCGCTTCACCAACGGCGAGGACGCGGGGAGGTATGTCGCTGCCGACGCCGATCTGAAGGGGCTCGTCGTCAGCCGCGCGGTCGACGTGGGCGAGTTCGTGCCCCGGGAAGCGGCCGTCTCCGAGTCGGACAACGACCGCACCGAGTTGCCGCTGTCGGTCGCGACCGGGCGCCTGCCGTCGGACATCGCGGCCGGTGACGACGTCGACATCTGGGTGGTCCCGAAGGACGCGTCGCAGGCGAAGTTGCTCTGGGCAAAGGTCCGGGTGCTCCAGGCCGACGCGGTGAAGGGCGTGGCGGGTGGGTCGGCCCGACGGCAGGTCCTGGTCGGGCTGGCGCCCGACGACCTGCAACGACTGCCGGCCGCGTTGTCCGCGATGAGCACGGGGGAGCCGGTCCTCGTCAGGCGAGGCAACTGATGTCGGTACCAGTCCTCCTGGCCGTGACCGGGGCTCCGTGGGAGGCAGACGTCGTACGGCGGGCCGAGCGTGCGCCCGGGATTCGAGTGGTACGGCGATGTGTCGACATTGCCGACGTGATGGCGGCAGCCGCGAGTGGGCAGGCGCGGGCGGTCCTGCTCGCGGACGATCTGCCCAGGCTCACGTCCGACGCGGTCGCCGCGCTGCATGCGCGCCGGATCGCGGTGGTCGCGCTCGTGGACCCGACCGAGAACGGCGAACCCTTCGGCACCGAGGACAGGCTGAGCCGGATGGGGATCGAGCGCATCCTGCCGGCCGATGTCAGTCCGGAGGATCTCGGCCGGGCGATCACCGACGCGGTCGAGTCGGGTCCGCCGATGTCGGTGTCGCACTTCGCCGGTGGGTTCGTGCCGACGACGCCGGAGACGATGGGCCAGCCGCCGCCGGTCTACAACCAGGGCAGCGGCCGGATGATCGCGGTCTGGGGGCCGACTGGTGCTCCGGGGCGTACGACGGTCGCCGTTGGGCTCGCGTGTGAGCTTGCAGTAAAGGGCGTGCCGACGTTGCTGGCCGATGCCGACGTGTACGGCGGGACGGTCGCGCAGCATCTCGGGATGCTCGATGAGACCTCGGGGCTGGCGGCCGCGGCGCGGTCGGCGGCGAGTGGTGCGCTGGACATGGCGATGCTGGCGAAACATGCGCGGCAGGTCGAGCCGCATCTGCTGGCGCTGACCGGGCTGAGCCGGGCGGACCGCTGGACGGAGCTGCGGCCGGCGGCGATCGAATCGGTCTGGTCGACTGCGCGGATGCTCGCGCCGTGCACAGTCGTGGACGTCGGGTTCTGCATCGAGAGCGACGAGGAGATCTCGTTCGACTCGCTGGCGCCCCGGCGCAACGGCGCGACACTGGCGACGCTCGAGGAGGCCGACGAGGTGGTCGTCGTCGGTACGGCGGACCCGGTCGGCCTCACGCGGTTGATCCGGGCGATCCACGAGCTGCGGTCGGTCGTGCCGTCGGTCAGCACACGGGTGGTGGTGAACCGGGTCCGGTCGGGTCCGCTCGGCAGTTCACCGTCCGATGCGATCGCGGAGGCGCTCGGGCGGTACGCGGGGGTCGAGGCAGCCGCGCAGCTCCCCTTCGACCAGCCGGCGGTGGATGCCGCGATCTCCCACGGTCGCAGCCTCGCCGAGGCCGCCAAGTCCAGCAAGCTCCGCAAGTCCCTCCAGCAGCTGGCGAACACGGTGACCAAAGACCTGTGACGGAAGGCGGGTCAGGGTTGGCTCGGTGGGGAATTGGGGGGAAACCCCACCGACAGCGACGTGGGGATGTGCCAGTGTTTGGGGAGTAGCCGACGCACCTAGGGGAACGTATGTCCGAGGTTCAGGGCCGGCCGGCCGGCACGATGAGTACCGAGCGGCGGTACGGGATCGCCATCTCGGTGGCGCTCATTCTGGGTGGCGTGTACTGGGCGCTGACCGGGCTGACCGAGGAGAGCAAGACGACCCAGGACAGCTACCCGGTCGAGGGGGACTCGCTGACGATCCAGACGACCTCGGTGGACGTCGAGGTGCGGTCCGGGGACGGGCCGGACGTGAAGGTCGAGCGGACGTTCGAGCGCAACGTGTTCGGGTCGGACCCGAAGGAGGACTACGAGGACGGGAAGTTGCAGCTGCGGGACAGCGGCTGCGGGTTCCTGTCGTTCGGGTGCGACACGAACTACGTCCTGACCGTGCCCAAGGACGTCAAGCTGACCGTCGAGAGCTCCAGCGGCGACATCAGGGTGTCCGGGCTGCCAGGCGGGGCGAACCTGAAGTCGAGCTCGGGCAGCATCGAGGCGGACGACGTCGGGGGATCGCTGTGGCTGGAGTCGAGCTCGGGCGATCTCGAGGCGCGGGGGCTGAGCGCGACCACGGTGAGCACGCAGAGCAGTTCGGGGAGCACCGAGCTGGACTTCATCTCCGCGCCGCAGTCGGTGGACGCCGAGTCGAGCTCGGGCGATGTGACGATCCGGATCCCGTCCGGGACCGAGACGTACAAGCTCGACACCGACACCTCCTCAGGGGACGAGACCGCCGACATCCGCAGCGACCCGTCCGCCACCCGCACCATCGACGCCAAGACCTCCTCCGGCGACCTGACCATCGAGTACAACCACTGATTCGCACCCCTGCGGGGTGCGGGAGGTCGGAGGCAGGCGACCGCAGCCGGTGACGCCTGGTGGGTGGGGTGGAGGAAGCTGCCATCGGTTGGGCAGCGGGGTGGTTACGGGGAGTTAGGGGGAGGGCCGCGAGGGTTAGCTCGGGTTTGTGCTGAGTAGGCTTGCGGGCATGTTGGTGGAGGCGGGTGTGCCGCGCGGGTTGCTGGTGGACTGGGGCGGTGTGCTCACTTCCGGGCTGGAGGATGCGCTGCGCCGGTGGGCCGAGGTGGACGGGTTCGACTTCGACTCGTACGTGCAGGCCGTGATGGCCTGGCTGCCCGCCGGGAACCCGGCCGAGGCGGTGGCGGAGGCCGAGCTGAACCCGATCCACGCGCTCGAGCGCGGCCAGCTCGCGGTCCCCGACTTCGAGCGCAAGCTCGCCTCGATCCTGGTCCGCCAAGACGGTTCGCCGGTCCCCGCGGAGGGCCTGATCGAGCGGATGTTCGCGCACTTCGAGCACCAGCCGGCGATGTCCGCGCTGGTCCGCCGGGCCCGCCAGCACGGCATCCGGACCGCCCTGCTGTCGAACTCCTGGGGCAACACCTACCCGCGCGACGCCTGGGACGGCATGTTCGACGACATCGTCATCTCCGGTGAGGTCGGGCTGCGCAAACCCGAGCCGGAGATCTTCCTGCTGGCCGCCCGCCGGCTGGACCTGAAGCCCGAGCAGTGCGTCTTCGTCGACGACCTCGAGCTCAACGTCGAGGGCGCGAAGGCCCTCGGCATGACCGCCGTCCTGCACACCTCGTACGACGACACCCTGAGTGCGCTGCAATCCCTGTTCGGAGTCGACCTGACGTGACCGTGATGTCCACCTCCTCCCCTGCGTCCCGCCCGCTCGTCTCTCGCCGCATCGTCATCGGGGTGGTCGCCTGCGCCGCTCTGGTGGCGCTGGGCGCCTGGGCGTACGGCCTGTTCGGCGGCATGATCGACCTCCGCGTGTACCGGATGGGCGGATCGGTGCTGCTCGACGGCGGTTCGCTGTACGACGCCAAGCTGCCGGGCTCAGGCCTGCCGTTCACCTACCCGCCGTTCGCGGCGATCGCGATGGTGCCGCTGGCCGCCGTACCGTGGAGTGCCGCGCTGGTCGTGTGGACCACGCTGTCGGTGCTGTGCATCACCGCGCTGTGGCGGACGAGCCTGCCGAAGACGGCCTGGTCGTTCTTCAACCAGCGCAAGCGCACCGCCGTGCTGGTCGCGCTCACTGCGCTGTCGCTGCTGCTCGAGCCGGTCTGGCAGACGATCCAGTTCGGCCAGATCAACCTGTTGCTGACCGCAATGATCCTGCTGGACCTGGTGCGGCCGCAGGACGCGCGGCTGCGTGGGTTCTGGCTCGGTGTGGCGATCGGCGTCAAGCTGACCCCGCTGCCGTTGCTGGCGCTGCTCGTGGTCACGAAGCAGTGGCGGGCGCTGCGGAACGCCGTACTGGGTCTGCTGGCGACGATGGCGGTCGGGTTCGCGATCGTGCCGAACCAGTCCTGGCGGTACTGGACCGAGGTGATCCTCGACGCCAACCGGGTCGGCGGTCTCGCCTACAGCGGCAACCAGTCGTTCAACGGCTTCCTGCACCGGCTGGGGAACGACGCGGGCTGGGTGCAGCCCACGTGGTTCCTGTTGTCGGCCGTGTTCGGCCTGCTGGTGCTGTGGATGGCCCGGCGGTACTGGCTCGCCGACGAGCGGGTCACCGCGATCGCCGTGATGGCGCTGGCCGTCCTGTACGCGTCGCCGGTGACTTGGAGCCACCACTGGGTGTGGATCATCCCGCTCGGTGTGAGCCTGATCCGCGCGGTCAACCGGGTCTGGGGTCTCAACCCGGCCGTGGTGACCGGTGTGCTGTTCTACGGCCTGTTCGTGCTGCGGTCGATCTGGTGGGTGCCATTCCGCGACGACCGCGAGCTGGACTGGACGTTCTGGCAGTCCATCCCCGGCAACTCGCACCTGATCCTCGGCATGATCGCGTTCATCGTCCTCGCGGTCACCAGCCGCAGTCTCCCTAAACCAGCGCCCGTAACGGCCGATCGAGCCTGACAGCCAACTCGGCGTCGACGTACGCCGCCTCAGTCAGCAGTACGTCGACACTCGCTCGAAACGCACGCTGCAGCTCAGCAGGCTCCAGCGACCGCACCAGCGTCGCCTCCACCGGAGCAGTGGTGGCGGAGGGCAACAGGTGAAGGCCACGCCCCTGCGAGTGCGGGACACCGTGCCGCAGGCAAGCCAGCATCAGCACGTGGTCCCGCACGCCGCTGATCATGTACTCCGCCTGCCACGCCTTGCCCCGCGCGATGCTGGAGCGCGCATGCAACGCGTACAGCCACGCCATACCGACCAGATCCACCGCAGCGGGGTGGCCCCACGGCGACTGGTCCACAGCCTCACCGAACAGCAGGCGGAAGCCAGGCCCGACTGCCCCGAACGAGCCCGCCGGCGCGAACGCAATGTCCACCTGCAACGTGGACTCAAGCAGGAACACCCGATAGACGGTGTCCCGCGACCACACGTCCGTGTGGTGCACAGCGCCGTACGACGCGTACATCCGGTCGGTCCAGTCAGCCAGTACGGCGTCCTGCGAAGCGCCGGCGGTCAGCCCAAGAGCGAGGTCCACATCGGACCACTCGTCCTCAGCACCCAGCGCAGCCGAGCCAGTCAGCGCAGCACCGGCGACACGCTCGTCGGCCCGGGCCGCTGCCACCAGCGCGTCCCGCAGTGCCTCGCGCTCGGCAACCGTGTACATCACGTGGAAAACAGTAGGAGCAGACCGCCCGTGGTGTAGCCGACCATGACGACGAGCAGCGGCACCTGACCGGCCAGCGCCTTGTTGCGTGGGAAGAGCGCGACGGCGCGGTCGTGGGCCGAGATCACGCCCGCTAGGTGACCGCAGACCACCGCCAGCACCTGGAGGACCGCGATCGTCCCGCTGTGGTTGGTAATGCCGGTGTTCACCGCGAGCAACCCGGTGCCGAACACGTTCGCCCCGTTGCTGAGCGGGTCACTCAGGTAGATGAGCGTCCGCTGCCCCTCGAGGATGAACAGGGTCAGGTAGTGCGCGACGACGTACCCGAGGGCGATCGGTACGACGGAGTGCGCGAACAGCCTGGGGAGCGCCCGGCGCGAGCTGTGCGACAGCCGCCCGGCCAGCAGCGTGGCGCCGGAGTACGTGACCAGCACGAACAGAATGAACCCGATCAGCGCCAGCGTGCCGAGCAGCGTCATCGAGTAGTCGGTGTTCTGCGCCCAGCCGATCCAGGCCGACGAGTTCGAGAAACCGTCGTACGCCGTCGAGCCGAGGAGGGCGGACACCATGCCGACGAGACCGGGCAGCGGCTTCAGGCCGTCCAGGTTCTCCAGCGGGCGGCGGACCACCAACAGTCCGTCGGTACGGCGGCCCCACGGCGACAACCGGGCCATCAGCGAGGCGTAGACCTCGAACGGGTCGCCGGTCGAGAACCAGCGGTCGCCGAACAGGATCGCGCCGAACAGCATGATCACGACGTACAGCGCCATCCAGGCCTGCAGCACCGGGATGGTGGCCCGGTCCGGGGCGACGAGCTCGAGCCAGGTGAAGGCGAAAATGCCCAGTGTCGCCGGCCAGAGGCCGAGCCAGGGCGGGAGCCGGAGCAGGCCCTTCGACGGGGGCTGGCGGAGGACCTTGCACAGCAGCAGGTGGACGGTGCGCAGCGGGTTCAGGGTCCGCCAGACCGGGCCGAGCAGCAGCGAGATCGGCACCAGGCCGACCCAGACCAGGATGTAGATGAAGCCGAAGATCGGGTTGGTCAGCCGGTCCACGCCGAACAGCAGCGCGACCATCGCGTAGCCGAAGATGGCCAGGCCGACCAGCCGGACGATCCAGCGGAACCAGCTCGCGTCGACGGTCCGCGTGATTGCGGCCGGCAACGGCTTTCCGGAGGCGTCGCCGCGGTACTTCGGGTTCCGCCAGGCCAGCGCGAGGACGACGAACGACAGCGCGATCGCGACCGCGGCGCCGCCCACGGCCAGCCCGAACGGGATCGGCAGGTCCTGCCGGCCACCGATCCCGTGCAGCGGGAGCAGAAGAGGAGTGGTCACGAGACGACGAGCTTGGCGACGAGCTTGCCGCTTTCGTGGGTCTCGATCTCGAAGGTGCCCTTCATGTTCGCGGTGAACTTGACCGAGGCGGGCTTGCCCGGGGTCAGCGGGAGCTCCTTGTCGTAGCCGTGGATGTGCAGCTCGTCCGGCGCGTCGCTGATCGCGGTGACCAGGACGGTCTGACCGGCCTTGACCTTGATGCTCGCGCCGCTCGGGTTGACCTTGCCGTTGGCAACGGTGACGTTGATGGTGACGTCGGCCTGCTCACCGGACGGGTCGGCGGTGTTCGACGGGCTGCTCGGGTTCGGCTTGCCCGGCGTCTGGGTCATCGTCGGCAGGTCGGTGGGGGTACTGGAGGGAGCGGTCGCCGACGGGGTCGTGCTCGGACTCGCGCCGCTGTCGGTTTCGTTCCCGCAGCCGGCCAGGACCAGCATGGCCAGGGCGGGGAGGAGAGCGGTGGCGGTGCCGCGAGTGAGCGTCGTACGCATCGGTCGAGGGGCCTTTCGAGGGATCTGTTCAGTTCTCGGGGTGCGGACACACCCTCTTGCCTGACGAACACCAATAGCTCAGTGTTCCCGTACGGCCAGTGTCGCAGCCCACTGTCGGTGGGGCGGGCTAGGGTGACCAGACAAGCTGATCGACTGAGAGGAAGGTGACCCGATGCCGGACCGGTTGACGTCGCTGGACCTCACCTTCCTCAAGGCCGAGTCGCCGGCCACCCCGATGCACGTCGGGACGGTCGACATCTTCGAGCCGCCGGTGCACGGGGACGACGGGTTCGACTACGAGAGCCTGGTCGCCCTGATCCGGGACCGGATCGCCTTCGTTCCGCGGTACCGGCAGCGGGTCCAGCAGGTGCCGGGCCGGTTCGCCGGCCCGGTCTGGGTGGACGACGAAGAGTTCGACATCACCTTCCACGTACGGCGCTCCGCCCTGCCGCGCCCGGGGACGCACGCCCAGCTGCTGGAACTGGTCGCCCGGATCATGTCCCGCCGACTGGACCGGGCCCGCCCGCTGTGGGAGATGTACCTGGTCGAGGGCCTGCAGGGCGACCGGTTCGCGATCATCTCCAAGTCCCACCAGGCCCTTGTCGACGGCAACAGTACGGTCGACATCGGCCAGGTCGTGCTGGACGCCACCGCGCACCCGCGGGACACCCCGACCGACACCTGGCAGCCGGCCCACCCGCCATCCGCGCTGGAGTTGCTGGCCGGCGTGTTCGCGGACGCCACGCGGCACCCGACCGCCGTGCTGGAGCTGGCCCGGGCCGAGATGGCCAGCCTGACCGGGTCCACCTCGGTCCGCGAGGTGCTCGGCGGCGTGGTCGGCTCTCTCGCTGCGCAGCGGCACGCACAGGAGAGCTCACTGCACGTGAAGACCTCCGGCCAGCGCCGGTTCACCACCGTGCAGACCGACCTGGAGGACTACCGGACCGTCCGCGCACTGCACGGCGGGACGGTGAACGACGTGGTCCTGGCCGTGGTCGCGGGTGCGTTCCGAGCCTGGATGATGACCCGCGGTGAGGGCGTCGGGCCGACCCGCAGCGTGCGGGCCGTGGTCCCGGTCAGCATCCGCGACGACGAGGACGAGGAGCCGACCTCGCTCGGGTCCAGCGTGATCGCCTCGACCGTGACCCTCCCGGTCGGCGAGAACTCCCCGGTCATGCGGCTGCACCAGATCTCGTACCAGACCAAGGTTCACAAGGACACCGGCCGCGCGGTCAGCGCCCGGTCGCTGGTCGGCATCGCCGGGTTCGCGCCGACCACGCTGCACGCGCTCGCCGCCCGGGTCGCGACCACGACGGTCCGGCCGATCGATGACGTGGTGATCACCAACGTGCCGGGTCCGCAGTTCCCGCTGTACGCGCAGGGTGCGCCGATGCTGGCGTCGTACCCGGTGGTCCCGCTGATGCCCGGACAGGGGTTGTCCGTCGGCGTCACGTCGTACGACGGGAAGGTGTCGTTCGGGCTGAACGCGGACCGCACCGCGATGCCCGACCTGGCCGTTTTCGCCCAATGTGTGACCGATGCGCTGGACGAGTTGCTGGAGACCACCAAGGGCAGCCGGAGCCGGGCCTCCCGTGGCCGGAAGCGCGGCACAACGAAGAAGGCGGGCTCATGAGGATCTACCTCCCATCCACGCTGCGGCGGCTCGACGACGCCTACCACGCCGGCGAGTTCGGCCCGCCGCCGCTGACGGCGTACGCGGTCACCCCGGCGCTGCGGGAGTGGTACGCCGAGGGCGACGACGAGGAGCTCGAGTACGCCGCGATGGCGCAGGCGGCCCGGGCTTCGGTGGGACTGCTGGCCGCCGATCCGGGCACTGCCCGCAGACGGGTGGTGATCGCGTGTGAGGTGAGCGCGATCCCGCCGGCGGACGGCACGGTCGAGCTGGGCGACGCCCGGCTCGAGCTGAACGTGGTGGTTCCGTGGTCCACGGTGGCCGCGGTGCACATGGACGCGCCCGACGCGGCGGCGGTGGTCGGGAAGGCCGCCGACCTGTGGGACGCGGCCCAGAGCGGTGACGACGACGCGGTGTTCGCCCTCGATTCGTGCGAGGGTGAAGACCTGATGTGGTACGCGACGCAGGAGATTCCCGATCTGCTGGCGGCGGAGGGGCCGCGCGGCGGGCTGAACGGCTCGAGCTGACCAAGGGGAGTTGGTGGCGATGCAGGCGATCTGGAAAGGTGCCATCTCGTTCGGGATGGTGACGATCCCCATCAAGGTGTTCTCGGCGACCGAGGAGAAGGACATCTCCTTCCGCCAGGTGCACGTCTCCGACGGTGGCCGGATCAAGTACAAGCGGGTCTGCTCGATCGACGGCGAGGAGGTGCCGTACTCCGACATCGCCAAGGGCTACGAGATGCCGGACGGCCGGATGATCGTGCTGGAGGCGGACGACTTCGCCGACCTGCCGCTGTCCAGCAAGAAGGTCATCGACGTGCTGGAGTTCGTGCCGTCGGACCAGGTCGACCCGCTGTACCTGGGCAAGTCCTACTACCTGCAGGCCGACGGCGGGCCGGGCGCCAAGCCGTACGTGCTGCTCCGGGACGCCCTCGACGGCTCCGAGCTGTACGCGCTGGTGAAGGTCGCGCTGCGGTCCCGGGAGAGCCTCGGGCTGCTCCGGACGGTCGGCGACATCCTGGTGCTGCAGGTCATGCTGTGGCCGGACGAGGTCCGGGACGCGTCCTTCGCGGCGCCGGCCGAGGACGTCGAGATCCGGTCCCAGGAGAAGGCGATGGCGGCGTCGTACATCGACACGCTGCGTGGCGAGTTCGACCCGGACCAGTACCACGACGAGTACCGCGTGGCGCTGGAGAAGGTGGTCGAGGCGAAGGCGGCCGGGGTGCCGCTGCCGGAGACCGAGGAGGAGGAGCCGGAGGGCGCCGAGGTCGTCGACCTGGTCGCCGCGCTGCGCGCCTCGGTCGAGGCCGCGAAGGCGCGCCGAGCCGGTGGTGGTGAGGCCGATGCGCCGGCCAAGAAGGCCCCGGCGAAGAAGGCGGCCGCCAAGAAGGCACCGGCCAAGAAGGCCGCGGCTGCGAAGAAGGCCCCGGCGAAGAAGACCGCCAAGAAGACCACGAAGAAGTCGGCATGACCGAGCGTGGCCAGGAGCGTGCCGGCCACAGCCGGCGGGCGGTCGAGGTGAAGGCATGAGCGATCAGCCTCCGGACCTGCCGACTCCTCCGCCGACCACGACCGAGATTCCCCAGGACGCCTCCGAGATCCCGGCCGACCCGACCGCCGCGCCGGTCCGCCCTGGTGCGTTCCTGCTCGAGCTGATCCCGGTGCCGGTGTCGGACATCGACCGGGCGAAGCGGTTCTACTCCGAGCAGTGCGGGTTCCACGTCGACGTGGACGTCTCCCCGGCGGACGGCGTCCGCGTCGTCCAGCTGACGCCGCCGGGCTCGTACTGCTCGATCAGCCTTCTGCAAGGCCTGCCGATGGCCGACATGGAGCCGGGCTCGCTGCGGGCCCTGCACCTGGTCGTCAAGGACATCGAGGCGGCTCGCCAGGAGCTGATCGGGCGCGGTGTCGACGTCGGCGAGACCGAGGACCTCGGCGGCGTCTACTACGCCTGGTTCAAGGACCCCGACGGCAACACCTGGACCCTCCAGCACATGCCCTGGCGCGCCTAGCTAGTGTCCTGAGCCGGCGAGGAGCTCGAGCAACCGCTCGTTGAACTGCTCGGGGAACTCGGCCGGCTTCATCCGGTAGTCGCGCAAGCCCGCCATCACCAGGCGCCCGGCCGGCTGCTCGATCGGCACCCGTCCGGCAACCCACTGCAGGTAGCGCGACCCGAGCCTGTCCGGCAGCCCGGGCACCCGCCCGTACGTCGTACTCACCTCGAGGGACTCCTGCTGACCCGGAATCTCCATCAGCGTCACGTCGTACAAGCGCAGGTACGCCGCCTGCGCGTCAGCGCTCACGAAATGCCCGACCCCACCCATGCAGCCGAACCTACCGTCTCATCGGCCGACGCCGGGCGAGCACTTGTTGGCGTGAAACGTATGCTACAAATGAGTGGCCGGTCGCCGAGCGGACCAGTCGGGCTTGTGGTCAGGTTGCTGGTCAGGTTCGTTTCCGGTGGTGAGTCATGGCACCATGCTGGTGTCACCAGCGAGCGCGCCGCCCACCCGCACCGGCGTACCAGCACGATCCACAACCCTGATCGAGGAGCACCGCACGATGGATGCCGTCACCGCTGTACCTACTCCCGCCAACGAGCCCGTCAAGGGGTATGCGCCTGGATCGTCGGAGCGGGCGAGTCTGGAGGCGAAGCTCAAGGAGTTCACTGCGGCGGGGGCGATCGACCTGACCTGCACGATCGGTGGTGAGCAGCGGGTCGGTGGTGGTGCGCCGATCGAGGTGGTGCAGCCGCACAAGCACCGGCATGTGCTCGGCACGCTGGGTAATGCGACCGAGGCGGACGGCCGGGAGGCTGTGATCGCGGCGCTGGGCGCGGCGAAGTCGTGGCGTGCGTTGTCGTTCGACGACCGGGCGGCGATCTTCTTGAAGGCGGCCGATCTGCTGGCCGGCCCGTGGCGCGACACGCTGAACGCGGCGACGATGCTGGGTCAGTCCAAGACGGTGCAGCAGGCCGAGATCGACGCCGCGTGTGAGCTGATCGACTTCCTCCGGTTCAACGTGGCGTTCGCGCGGCAGATCGTGAGTGACCAGCCGATCTCGTCGCCGGGGGTGTGGAACCGGGTCGACTACCGGCCGCTGGAGGGGTTCGTCTACGCGATCACGCCGTTCAACTTCACCGCGATCGCGGGCAACCTGCCGACCGCGCCGGCGTTGATGGGGAACACGGTGGTGTGGAAGCCGTCGCCGACTCAGCAGTTCGCGGCGCACTGGACGATGCGGCTGCTGGAGGCGGCGGGGCTGCCGGCGGGTGTGATCAACCTGGTGACCGGTGACGGTATCGAGGTGTCCAAGGCTGCGCTGACGCATCCGGATCTGGCCGGGATTCACTTCACCGGGTCGACGAAGACGTTCCAGTCGTTGTGGTCGGCGGTGGGTGCGAACATCGCGTCGTACAAGACCTATCCGCGGCTGGTCGGTGAGACCGGTGGCAAGGACTTCATCCTGGCGCATCCGTCGGCGGATCCGGCGGTGCTGAAGACCGCGATGGTGCGGGGTGCGTTCGAGTACCAGGGTCAGAAGTGCTCGGCGGCGTCTCGGTCGTACGTCGCGCGCAGTGTGTGGGACCGGATCCGGGACGACATCGTGGCCGAGACCGAGTCGCTCACGATGGGTGATGTGACCGACCTGTCGAACTTCATCGGTGCGGTGATCGACGAGCGGGCGTTCGCCAAGCACAAGGTGGCGCTGGACCGGGCCCGGCGGGCCGACGGGCTCGAGGTGGTTGCCGGTGGCACCTACGACGACAGCGAGGGGTACTTCGTCCGGCCGACGCTGATCGTGTCCGACGACCCGACCGACGAGATCTTCACCACCGAGTACTTCGGCCCGATCCTCGGCGTGCACGTGTACGACGACGCCGACTACGACACGGTGCTGCAGCAGATGGAGAGCGCGGCGCCGTACGGGCTGACGGGTGCTGTGATCGCGCAGGACCGGCATGCGGTGGCTGCGGCCAGTGACTACCTGCGGTTTGCGGCTGGGAACTTCTACGTGAACGACAAGCCGACCGGTGCGGTGGTCGGGCAGCAGCCGTTCGGTGGGTCGCGGGCGTCGGGGACGAACGACAAGGCCGGGTCGATGTGGAACCTGATCCGCTGGGCCAGCCCGCGCTCGATGAAGGAGACCTTCGCCCCGCCGACCGACTACCGGTACCCGCATCAGGGTTGATCAGGGAAGGTCGGGGTTTACCCGGGAATCGGCGGGATCGGGAGTAGGTGGGCCCGTTGCGACGTTTCCCGGGTATGCATGAAACCGACCTGCACCTCGAGCCCAACGAAGCGTCCGACCTCTGCCGTGTGTTCGGGCCGGACGTCCTCGACCGCCACGGCTGGGACCGCGCGTTCGTGACGGTGCTGGACGAGGCGACCGCCGAGGACGCGCTGGCGCTGCTCGTCCACACCGCCGGGGCGCCGCTCGACGACGAGTGGTCGGCGATGCGTGTGTTCGCGGACGCCGGGGTGCACGCGGGCAAGACCGAGGACGCCGAGGCGTGCGCCTCGCGGGACGGCTACGTCTACGTCGTCGGCTCGCAGTTCGGGAAGAAGGCGGGACCGCTCGCGGCCAAGCGTTCCTGGATCGCCCGGGTCAGCGAGCAGTCGCTGGCGGACGCGGTCGACACCGGTGGCCGCGCGACGCTGGAGGTCGTCAGGCTGCGGTTCACGCTGCACCGGGCGATCAACGACGCCCTGGCCGACGTCGAGCTGCTGCCGATGGGCGAGCTCGAGCGCCAGGCGTACGTCGATGCCACCATCGCGATCGGTGAGCAGAAGGCCAAGCGCTGGGCCGGGACCGTCCTCCCGACCGACCGCCCGGTCAACATCGAGGCCGCCGAGTTCCGCGCCGACGGCCGGCTGCTGCTCGGCCTGCGCTACCCGGTGACCGCCGACGGCCACCCGATCCTGGTCGAGCTCGAGAACGTCGAGGAGCTCTTCGACGACCCGAACGCCGTACCGCGGTGTGGCAACGTCTGGGTGCTCGGCGATGTCGGCAGCGTCGATGCGCCGGCCGGGTTCCGCGGTCTCGACACCCATGGCGGCGACCGCTTCGACGCGGTGATCGGCGACCTGGACGCGTCCGGCAAGTCGGCCACCGTCCTCGAGGACCACCCGGAGGGCGCCAACGCCGCCTCCGAGCACGTCCGGTTCGAGCTCCCGGACGACAGCGCCGGCGGCGTGGTCAGCGCCAAGGTCGTTCACCACTTCGGCGACATCCGCCGGGTCGAAGGCGTCGCCGTCGACCACGAAGGCCACGCCCACTACGTGATCGACGAGGAAGGCCACGTGGCCCTCAGGACGCTGGTTTTCGACTAGGTGTACTGACCCGGGAGGTTGTTGATTGAGGGCGAGACCTCCGGGCCGGTGGGCGCTCCGTCGTACTGGTCCCAGAGCAACTCCAGGAAGCCCGCGGCCCAGCGGCGGTTGGTCCGGCGCTGGCGTTCGACCCCGCACACGCCAGGCCGGTGGTGTGCGTGTTCGGACCACCGCTCTAGGCGGTGCGGTTGAGCTCCTGCAGGGGCGGGTCGACCAGGAGGGCGGATCCGCACTTGACGCAGATCCACTCGTCGGGCTCGTCGACCAGGTGGTCGGCGGCTTCGATCCGCTCGAACGGCATCACGGTCGCGCAGAACACGCAGTACTGCGAGTCCTCGCCGGCCGGTTCCGCGCGCTGACGCTTCTTCCGCATGACGGGCTCACCTCCGGAGCAACACTTCCCTTCAGGTTGCCACCGCAGGTGAGCCCATCAGCGGAGCGACACACCGCCTCGATCCGTGACCCCGGCCGCGGGCCGGGATCACGGATCGAGGCTCAGTGGGTCCAGTCCCGCGCGAGCTCGTGCTCCTTCTGCAGGCCGGAGCGGATGGCGCCGACCACGAAGGGCTCGATCTTCTTGCCGATCAGCGGGACGGCGACCTTCACGTCCAGGTCGATCGCCTGCACCGTGCTCGCGCCGGTGGGGGTGATCTCGGCGTTGCCCTTCAGGGTGACCGGCGTGTTGCTGATCTCGCCGCTGACGTCGGCCTTGCGGGACCCGTCGGCGGCGGCCGGGTGCCAGGTCTCGGTCTGTACGACGGTCAGGGTCTGGCCGACGAACTTCCGGGCGATGTCCGGCACGTCATCCGACGGCATCTCGCGCTGCACCTTGACGATCGTGTCGCCGCCGGACTCGGTCACCTCGACGGAGTACGACAGCGCCTTGGTCTTCTGGCACGCCTGCTCGCGGAAGGTGGCGTCCGTGACGATCGCGAACACTTCCTCGGGTGTGGCGTCGTACGACGCCGACAGCTTCAGCTCCATGCCGGACATCATGGCACTACCGCTCGGTCACCCGACTACCCCCGAGGCGCGAGCAGCAGGCTGACGGTCCGGTTCTGTGCCGCCGTATGGAACGGTGCGACGCGCTGGTCGCCCGACTGCAGCGTGAAGGCGGTGAGCGGCAACCCGGACGCCTGGCTGAGCTGCTGGGTCGCGGTCCGTGCCCGGAGCAACGCCGTACGGGAGCCACCCGACGAGCTGCTCCCCGGTACGACGACCGAGTGGCCAATGACCGTGATCGCGGCGTCGAGGCCCTTCAGCCGCTTGCCGAGCACAACCAAGTCGTCCCGCCCGGCCGGCGTGAGCTCACCGCCGCGCGAGAACACCCCTTCCTCGAAAAGGATCCGGACAGCTCGCGACTGCCGCTGAACGATCAGACCGTCTCCTGCGACCTTCGTCTCGATCGCGTCCAGCCGGGCGTCGAGCGCAGCCGCAGCGGCCCGCCGTTGCGCCTCGAGCGCCGCCAACTGCCGAGCCAGCCGATCCGCACGCTCCTGAGCGCTCGTACCCACCGCCGGCACAGGTGCAGGCGTCGCAGTCGCCACCGGCGGCTCAGACCCATCCAGCCGAACCACCGCACCCACACCCAGTACGGCGACCGCCACAACCCCAGCCACCGCGCCCACTGGCGTCAGCGAAGCAGCTGGTCGCGAGCGGCGGTCATGCCGACTGGCTGATGGGGAAGCGTTTGCTCGTAGGGTGGGTGGGGTGAGGTTGGTGGAGCGGTGGGCTGCGGTGGGGGGTGTAGGGCGTGAGGAGGCGGTCAGGGCGGCACGGGCGCGGTCCGGGGTGGCTGACCTCACGCGGCGAGAGGTGTGGGGTGACCGGCCGCCGGAACTCACCCAGGCGATCCTCGACGACGCAGACGTGGATCGCGCCCGCCCCTGGCCGCAGACGCTGCTGTCCGACTACGCGCGCTACTGGCGCGACGGCGTACGCACGGCCTACGAAGACCCCGCCGGTGAGCTCCGCCGCCGTACGTCGACCGCCGTCCTGGCGGCCGCACTCACAGCAGACCAGGCATACGTCGACGCAGCCGCCGACGGACTGATGTTGCTCTGTGAGCAGACCACCTGGTGCTGGGCGGCGCACGAGTCCTTCGCGACCGCCCGCAGCGAGGTGGTCGGCGATCCCGACGAGCCGTACCTGGACCTAGGCGCAGCTGAGACCGCAGAGATCCTCGCCTGGGCCGACCTCGTCCTCGGACCCGCACTGGACGAGAGAGTGCCCGGCCTGCGTCGGCGGATGCGGCGGGAGACGCGGCACCGAGTCACCCAACCGTTCCGCACCGACCGTCGCTGGCACTGGCTCGGTCTCGACGGACGCCTGCACAACTGGAACCCGTGGATCCACGGCCACGTCCTCGCCGTCGCGTTGTTCCTCGAGGACGACCCGCAGGTCCAGCTGGAAGTCACCGACCTCGTGGTCGACGGTCTCAGCCGCTATCTCGACGCGATGCCGGCCGACGGCGGCTGCGACGAGGGCTACGCCTACTGGTGGAACGGCCCGGCCCGACTCGCGCTGGCCCTCGACCTCCTCGACCGCGTCACCGACGGCGCGTTCGCACCATGGTCCTGTACGCCGCTAGCGGAGATGGTCCGCTATCCGCAGCGGGTCGCGCTCGGCGACGGCTGGTACGTCAACGTCGCAGACGGTTCCGCCCGTCCCGACCCGAACCAGCCGTGGCATGTCCTCCATCGCTGGGCCCGCTACCACCAGGACGCCGAGGCGATGGCACAAGCCGCCGCCGCGCACCGCGACCTGCCGATCGCTCCGGCCGCCGGGCTCGGGCGCGCGGTGCTGGGGCTCACCGACGACACCTGGTGGAACGCCGGCAAGGCCGACCTGCCGCTTCCGAAGTCGACGTGGCTTCCGGACGTGCAACTGTTTGTTGCCCGCGACAACGGTGGTCTGACCCTGGCGATCAAGGGCGGGCACAACGATGAGAACCACAACCACAACGACGTCGGCTCGTTCATCGTGGCCCTCGACTCCACACCGGTGCTGATCGACTTGGGCCAGCCGACGTACACGGCGCTGTCGTTCTCCGATCGGCGCTACGAGCAGTGGGTGGTCCAGAGCGGCTGGCACAACGTGCCGGTGATCAGCGGCCACGAGCAGCAGCCCGGCCCGGAA
Source organism: Kribbella sp. NPDC050470 (assembly GCF_044458365.1). Lineage (NCBI taxonomy): Bacteria > Bacillati > Actinomycetota > Actinomycetes > Propionibacteriales > Kribbellaceae > Kribbella > Kribbella sp. NPDC050470. The sequence continues at coordinate 596,693 of NZ_JBITHV010000007.1, forward strand.
CACCGAGCGACGGATCTCGTCGTACGGGAGAACTCGCTGGCGCTCGACCTCACGCATGCGTATCCGGAGGCGCCACGCTGCCGCCGCGTCGCGACTGTGGCGGACGGCGCGATCACGATCGCCGACGAGTGGGAAGGGTCGGCCGCCGAGCACTTCGTCATCGCCGGTACGCCGATCAGCCACGACGCCGGCCGGTTGACGATCAACACGTTGGGCGGCGGCTGCGCAGAACTGACCTGGAACGCCGACCTGGGCGCCGGACACCTTGAGGAGCGGGCAGTCGACGACGCGCTGCTCGAACGCGTGTGGGGCCCGACCGTGCACCGGCTGGTCGTCGACTGCCCGGGCAAATCCTTCCGCCTGACCGTCCGCAGAGGAGAGCGACCGTGACTGACGCGCCGTACACCGGCATGACCCGGGAGTCCTGGGCGGCGACCGCGGACGGGCTGTTGCTGGCGCTGCGCCCGTGGGCGTCGCCGGATCACGCGCGCATCGAGTTGCCCGGCCAGCCGAGTGCGTACGGTCCCGACAGCGATTCGCTGGAGGCGTTCGCGCGGTCGTTCCTGCTGGCCGCGATCCGGTTGCACGGTGAGCACGGCAACGATCCGCACGGGGTCGCCGAGTGGTACGCCGCCGGTCTGCGCGCCGGCACCGACCCGGCCTCGCCGCATGCCTGGCCGCGTCCGGACCGGCTCGGGCAGGCGAAGGTAGAGGCGTGCTCGATCGCACTCGGTCTGCATCTCAGCCGGCCCTGGTTGTGGGACCGCCTCGGCGAGGCCGACCGCGAGCGGATCGTGGACTGGTTGGGGACCGTGGTCGGCGAGGAGTACCCGCCGATCAACTGGGTCTGGTTCCAGATCGTCGTCGAGACGTTCCTCAAATCGGTGGGCGGCCCGTGGTCGAGCGCCGATATCGAGAGCGGGCTGGCGGTGCACGAGTCGCTGTACCGCGACCACGGCTGGTACGCCGACGGGCCGGAGCGCGCGTTCGATCACTACAACGGGTGGGCGCTGCACGTCTATCCCTTGCTCTGGGCAACCATGGATCCGTCGGCCGACCCGAAGCTGGTGTCCGCGTGGCGTGAACGACTTGCGCAGTACGTCGAGACCGCCGTCCACCTGATCGGCGGCAACGGCTCGCCGTTGGTCCAGGGCCGCAGTCTGACGTACCGGTTCGCGGCGGCTGCTCCCTTGTGGATGGGGGCTGTCACGGGTGCGACCGACGTACCTCCGGGGCTGCTGCGGCGCGCGGCCTCCGGGATGCTCGCGCACTTCCTCGATCACGGTGTGCCGGACGACCGGGGTCTGCTGAACCTTGGCTGGTACGGCGAGTGGCCGCGGATCGCGCAGTCGTACTCCGGGCCGGGATCGCCGTACTGGGCAGTCAAAGGCATGCTCGGCCTGATGTTGCCGGCCGATCATCCGGTGTGGACCGCGACCGAGGAACCGCTGCCGGTCGAGACCGGCGACTTCACGCTCGAGATCGCGGAGCCGGGGTGGATCGTCAGCGGCACGAAGGCCGACGGCGTCGTCCGGATCGCCAACCACGGCACCGATCACTCGGTCCCGGGCGACCAGCGGGCCGACTCGCCGCTTTACGCGCGGCTCGGCTACTCGACCCACACCATGCCGCCGCTCGACCGGGAGGCGTGGTCGGGTGCGATCGAGAACAGCGTGGCTCTCGTGCATCCCGAGTTCGGCCCGAGCCATCGCAACGGGTTCACCACGGTGCGCTCTGGTGTTTCGGTGACGTCCGCGCACTGGGTGCGGACCGACGAGGACCACGGGCCCGAGCACGGCTCGGGTCGCGGCGGCAGTGTGGTCGAGGGCCCGCGGCTGGTGGTTGGTTCTGTACTGCGCGGCAGCCACGAGGTGCGGGCCGTGGTCGTCGAGGGTGACGTGGATCCCTCGTGGCGGCTCGAGTTCAGCGGCTGGCCGCTGTCCGCCGACGAGCCGCCGCTCGACACGCTCGAGGGCAACAAAGCCAAGGTCGCGTCCGACGGTCTCGTGTCATGCGTTGCCAGCAGCAACGTTTTCGAGTACGACGTACGGCGGCTGACCGATGCCAGTCCGGTAGGCACCCACACCGCGATCCCTTGTGCCCGGGTGCAGCCGGAGGCCGGGGTGCTGTACGTGGCCGTCGTCGGTCTGGGTGGACCGCCCGACCAGGCGCCCCACGTGTCCGGCGAGGGCCGCGCCGTTCGCGTCGAGTGGGAGGACGGCTGGGTCGACTACCTGCGTCTGGACACGTGAGGCAGCGGCGTCAGGCCGCCGTACGGACGTTGTGGACCGTCCGCCTCGGCTCGAACTCGCGGTCGTTGGAGCCGTCGAACGGCAGGGCCTCGAGGTTCCAGCTCCATGACACCGTGGGCGTGACCCGCAGGTACTTGCCGGTCCCGAACATGCCGGTGTGCTCGACGAAGTCAGCCGTGCCGTAGACCCGGAGGAACCGCGGTGTCCACGGCGACGTGGTGACCACGTCGTCCCACAGCAGCGCCACCTTGGTGTTGCCGGCGCCGACGTTCAGGTACTTCCTGGTCTTCTCCGGGTGGTGTCCGCCGCTCAGGTAGAAGTACGTCCCGTCGTACTCGATGCCGACCGGGACCGCGTCCGGCTGGCCGTCGGAGGCGACGGTCGCGATGCGGCCGACCGGCTGGGTGTGCATGTACTCGATCTCGTCCTGGGTGAAGGACATCTGCTGTCGCTCCCTTCGAGGGTGTGCATCTCGGCTAAAGTACTACGTAGATGGCAACTAGTAAAACGCTGGTTGTATTCCGGCGGAGAGGAAGTTTCGGTGACCGGCAGATCGGACAAGCGGCGGGCGATCCTCGACGGCGCGCTCGAGGAGTTCGCCCGGGACGGGTACGCGCGGGCCGGGATGGACGCGATCGCCGCGGCTGCGGCGGTGTCCACGCGGACGATCTACGCCCACTTCGGCAACAAGGCCAAGCTTTTCGAGGCCGTGATCCAGGACAGCGCGACCCGGGTCGCCGACACCCAGATCGCGATCATCGAGCGGCACCTCGGCAAGATCGTCGACCTCGAGGACGACCTCGAGGCGTTCGGCCGGGACCTGGCCAGGCCGATGACCGGCTACCAGAGTCACTTCGCGCTGGTGCGGCACGTCAACGCCGACCTCGACCACATCCCGCCGGCGGCGGTCGAGGCCTGGCAGCAGGCCGGACCGCGGCGAGTGGTCGCGGCACTCGCCGGGTGTTTGGGTGCGATAGCCGATCGCGGCCTGCTGACCCTCGACCCCTCGGAAGAGCCGAAGGCCGCCGCGGAGCTGGCCGCGACCCACCTCATGCTCCTGGTGCAAGGGGCAGTGCCGTTCCACCACGGAGCCGGCGCGAACCGGGAGGCGGATCTGGACCGGATCGTCCGGGCCGGCGTGCGGGTCTTCCTCCGCGGTTACGCGCCCGCGAGCGGCCGGGGAGTTGCCGGAAAGCGGCGCTAGCGGACGCGAAGCGGAATCGACGAGTCGCGGATGATCAGCTCGGGAGTGACCAGGATCCGCTGGGCCGGGCGCCGGTTGCCCTCGATCAGCCGGGCCACCATCAGCTCGACCGCGGTCCGTCCGACCATCGGCTTCGGCGGCCGGATCGCGGTCATGGCCGGCTCGGCGAGTCGGGCGACCTCGTCGTCGTACGCGACGATCGCGAGGTCGTCCGGGATGGTGATGCCGCGCTCGGTGCAGTACTGGGCGATCGACATCGCGTCCGGGTCGGAGTGCACGACGAGGGCCGTCGCACCGGCGGCGCGGCAGCGTTCCAGCAGTTGGGCGATCGTCTCGCGGTAGCCGGGTTCGACCATCCGGATCGACTCGCGGATGATCAGGTCGGGGGAGATGCCGAGTTCCGCGCAGACCAGCTCCCAGCCGCGCTCGAGGTGCATTGACGTCGGGCTGCCCTTGGACAGCACCAGGCCGATGCTGCGGTGCCCGTGCTCATGCAGGTGCCGTACGGCGATCTCCAGTCCGAGCGCGTGGTCGCTGCGAACCCACTCCAACTGGCGCTTCGTCGGCGTCCAGCGTGGCGGGTGCCGCTCGACCAGGACCACCGGGACCGGCAGGTCGCCGATCCACTGGATCATCTCCCCGACGTCGTCACCGTCCAGATTCGGCGCGAGCAGCAGGCCTTGCACCTGCTGCGACTCGATCAGCCGGGTGATCTGCCGCTGGTCCTCGGCCCAGTCGTACGTCGACCCGCGCAGCTGGACCTGGACGTCCTGAGCCGCGGCCGCCGAGCGTGCACCGGACACGATCGCCGGCCAGTAGTAGTCCAGCGACGGCACCACCATCCCGATCGTGAACCGCGGCGGCCCAGTACCCCGCCGCCGAATCTGTGTCGCCGGCCCGAGATCCGTGGGCAGCGTCGCCCCACCGTGCACCTTGGTCAGCAGGTTCTGCGCCGCCAGCGCCGCGATATCCCGCCGTACGGTCAACTCACTCACCCCGAGCAGCCCCGCAAACTCCCGCACCCGAATCGCCCCATGCCGCCGCAGCTCACCCATCAACCGCTCCCGCCGCTGCACCCCGAACAACTTCTCCTCACTCACCACAACCACCCCCGCCCTCGACTGGTAGGACCGCCAGCGGCGGCTGTCCTTCCACCGCCTCCGGCGGGCGCCGGATCTGGCTCAGGCTGAACGCCACCGTCGCCCAGACTGCTCGCCGGCGGCCGCCGGCCGCTGTCCCGCGTGGATGTGCCCGACGGACGACCTGCCCGTCGGCACACAACAACCCGAACGGATGACACGACCACTCTCCTCACCTGCCGCCTTGCTCAGCAGCAACTGTCAGTCGCCGAATCACAGCACCCTCCGCGGCTCTCGCCGGAGGCTCGTCCAACGGACGTGACCGGCCGGGGTCAAGCCCCTGGAAGTGGTGTAGTGCTGCGTGATCCTGGGGTGAGGTTAGGCGGTGAGTGCGGGTAGGTCGTCGGTTTCGATCTCGGTTTGGG